>CACMAB010000001.1:0-147339 GCA_902611635.1 uncultured Pelagibacteraceae bacterium
TCTTAGCATCATCAGACCCTTCTTTTTTTCTATCTTTTTTTGGAATAGCTTTTTGAGGATTGTTACCATTAGCAGGCATTGGCATTAACTCATTTTCACCCAAGATTCTTGCTACTCTTGTAGTCGGTTGTGCACCTTGGCCTAACCAATATTTAATTCTTTCAGCCTCTAATCCTATTCTTTCTTTTTTTTCTTTAGGTAATAGAGGATTAAAAAAACCAACTTTTTCTATGAAACGTCCATCTCTTGCAAAACGACTATCAGCTACAACAACTTTGTAAACTGGTCTTTTCTTTGTTCCACCTCTTGATAATCTAAGTTTTAACATTTACTCTCCTTTTTTATTTTAATTGATTAAATAATTCTGGTGGTATTCCTTTGTCAGACATACCTTTCAGATTTCCTTTAGACATCTTTCTCATCATTTCAGACATCATTTTAAATTGTTTTAACAATTTATTGATAGTGGCTGGATCAGTTCCAGAACCATTAGCAATTCTTTTTTTTCTAGAACCATCAATTATTTTTGGGTTCTCTCTTTCTTTTTTTGTCATCGATAAAATTATAGCCTCGTTCTTAGTGATAACACTCTCGTCAATACCCGCAGCATCCATTTGTGATTTAACTTTAGAAATACCTGGCATAAAAGACATGATTCCCTCTATTCCACCCATTTTTTTCATCTGTCTTAGTTGAGTTAAATAATCTTGCATTGAAAATTGTCCCTTTTTTAAATTCTCTTCTGTCTTTTTAATATTTTCTTCACCTAAATCTTGTGCTGCTTTTTCAACTAGAGATACAATATCTCCCATTCCAAGAATTCGGTTTGCAATCCTATCGGGATGGAACACCTCAAAATTTTCAATTTTTTCTCCTACCCCTAAAAACTTAATTGGAACCTCTGATACAAATTTCATACTTACCGCGGCCCCACCTCTGGCATCACCATCAGCTCTTGTTAAAATAATTCCTGATAAACCTACAGTATTTTTAAATTCTTTTGCAACTGATGCTGCTACTTGACCAGTTAAAGAATCTGCAACTAAAAAAGTTTCGGCAGGATTGATTATATTTTCAATCTGCTTTATTTCACTCATCATTTGAAGATCTATTTGTGTTCTGCCAGCTGTATCAAACAAGATAATGTCGGCACCATTTAAATTTGCAGCACTTATTGCTCTCTGACAAATATCTGCTGGTTGTTGACCTTCTATAATCGGTAAAGTTAAGATATCATTTTGCTCACCTAAAGATTTCAACTGTTCTTGTGCAGCTGGTCTATAAATATCTAAGCTGACCATCATTACCTTCTTTTTCTTTGTATTTTCTAGATATCTTGCAAGTTTAGCAGTAGTGGTAGTTTTACCTGAACCTTGTAGACCAACTAACATCATTGGCACGGGCGGAACGGCGTTTAAATTTACATCAATGTTTTTTTCACCTAATAAATTAACTAATTCGTCATAAACGATTTTTACAACCATATCACCAGGAGATGTAGATCTGATAATTTCTTGACCTAAAGCTTTAGGTTTAACTTTTTCAATAAAATCTTTTGCGACCTCAAGTGATACATCAGCCTCTAGTAAGGCTTGTCTAATAGCTCTGAGGCCTTCATCAACTTGGCTCTCATCAAGCGAAGGGGCTTTTTTCAAAGAGGAAAAAACTTCCTCAAATTTATTTGTTAAATTTTCAAACATATTTATTTCACACAGCAGTAATCGCACTAGTGGGCGAACCCTCGCTGACTAGTGTCGATCTCTTTGTTTCCAAAGACACCGCAAATTTAACGTTTTTGCGGAAACTGCCACAAACTATAATAGAGGTTCAAAAAGTCAATAAATAAGTTAAATAACTATATATGGATATCAGGGCTTTTAAAATGGATGGATTAGGTAATGATTTTGTAATAATTGATAATAGACAAAAGATTACCAATTTGACTAAAGATCAAATCATAAAAATTTGTGATAGAAATTTTATTGGCTGTGATCAATTAATATTTATTGAATCTAGCAAATCAAGTGATGCAAATTTAAAATTTTTTAATTCTGATGGAGGGGAGTCTGGTGCGTGTGGAAATGGTACTAGATGTGTTGCAAAATTAATCTCCGAGGAGACAAAATCTGAAAACATCATTTTGTCAACTTCAAATGGAAATTTAGAGTCAAAAATATTAGATAAAAACATTGTTACGACTGAAATTGGTAAAGCTAAATTACAATGGAACGAAATTCCTTTATCAGAAAAACTAGATACGAAAAATTTAAATATTAAGATTATTGATTCAAATAACAAAGAACATTCAGGTGGGACGGCAGTTAATGTTGGAAATCCACATATTGTTTTTTTTGTAAACGAAATTGAAAATTTTGATATTGAAAAAATTGGACCCAAAATTGAAAATCATAAAATTTTTCCAGAAAAATGTAATGTTACAATTGCTACAATAATTAATAAAAATTTAATTAGAGTGAAGGTATGGGAGAGAGGAGCGGGGCTGACCAAAGCATGTGGAACAGCTGCATGTGCAACAGCATTTGCTGGTAAATTAAATGATCTTACTGAAAATAAAACAGACATAGAATTTCAAACAGGTAAATTATCAATTCTTATAGATGATAAAAATTCAATCCATATGAAAGGACCCGTTTCAGAAATAAAAGAAATTGAGTTCAAACTGTAATGGGAATTTTTGATAAATTTAAGATAGGCTTTAAAAAAAGTGCATCTGCACTGACATCTGGACTAAAAGAAATAATAATAAAAAAAGAGATTGACGATAAAAATTTAAATAAAATTGAAGAATTTTTAATTGAGTCAGATGTAGGTGTCGAGGCTGCGTCTGAGATTAAGGAAATCATTTCAAGTAAAAAAATCGATCCAAATAAAGATTTATCAACCGAGATAAATCTTATTTTAAAAGAATATATTATTAATCTAATGAAACCTTTAGAGAATAATTCTTTTTTTGAAAAAAAAGATAAACTCAATGCAACATTAATCTCAGGTGTGAATGGTGTTGGCAAAACAACAACTATTGGTAAAATAGGTAAAATTTTAAAAACTAATGGAAACAAAGTTATGTTTGCCGCTTCTGATACTTTTCGAGCAGCAGCTATTGAACAATTAGAAAATTGGGCAAATAAAATTGACGTTAAAATAACTAAATCATCTCAAGGTTCTGATCCAGCATCAGTCGCATATAAAGCAGTTGAAGAAGCAATCAAAAATAATTTTCACCAAGTATTAATCGATACTGCTGGAAGACTACAAAATAAAAAAAATTTAATGGAGGAATATAAAAAGATAGCCAATGTCACAAAAAAAATTGACCAGGATGCCCCTCACAACATTATTTTAGTTTTAGACGCAACATCGGGACAGAATGTAATTAATCAAGTGGAAGAATTTAACAAAATTATTCCACTAACTGGTTTAATCATGACCAAATTAGATGGAACCGCCAAAGGCGGTATTCTGCTGGCGATAGCAAAAAAATATCAATTACCTATTATTGCTTTAGGCTTGGGCGAAAAAGAAGACGACTTACAATTATTTAATGCAGAAAAATTTGCTGAGGCTTTCACGCAGGTTAATTGATTAAATTACTCGAGATTAAAGGTTTATAAATACTACACTTATAATTATCTTTAAATTTATAATGCCCACAATCTTTAGAAAAAGACGAAATAATAAAATCAAATTTTCCTGTAGTGGGGTAAAGTTCAAGTTTCTTATTAAAAATATCATATTTAAAGTTTGCATTTAAGCTTTTAACTGCACTAATCATCACCAGTGTTTTATCATCTTTTAAAAGATAATAAGCAAAGTCGTCTGGAAATACAGGAAAGTCATATTCCTCTAAATGAAACTTGGCTTGAGAGGGAAACCAATCATAAGAAATCAATGGTGAAGAAGACTTTGTTGAATAATTATAGATATAAAGATCTTTTGGATAATCATTTATATAATTACTTTCTTCACCTCTAGCTAAAATCGATTTCTCTCTCCCCTTAAAATATAACGCAAATTTTTTATTGTGTGAGTCCATATGATCTATGTGAAATAAATCGTCAGGATAAAATGAATTATCTTTCGAAAAAGCAAAGCTTTTTAAAGTTATGAATAAAATTATAATAATAAAAACATTCTTCACTTTTTAAATTTAATCTTAAATCTTGAAAAATATTTGTTTAGAATATGGCTTAATTTAAATTAATCAAAAAAGAGTTTAGTGCTTTTACAAGACTCTCGTCATACTCCATCATATGATTGTCATATTTGGTAAAATACGAATATTTAGGTTCATTAGCTATCTCAAACATCTTTTTACCCATCTGAAAAGGAACAATTTGATCTTTTTCACCATGCATTATCAAAATTGGAGATTTAATATTTTTAATTTTGTTTTTATTTTCAAATTTATCTTTGAGTAAAAGACCAACGGGTATATATGGATAAAATTTTTTAGCCGCATCAATCATTGATGTGAATGGAGTTTCTAAAATAACACCTGCAAACTCTTTGTTCTGGGATAAATGTGTTGCAACTCCTGTTCCTAATGATTCTCCATAAATTACTATATTTTTTTCATCTACACCTTTTTTGACCAACCATTTAATTGCACTTTCACCGTCCTCATATAATCCAGACTCTGATGGTTTGCCCTCGTTACCACTAAAACCTCTCCAAGCAATTATTAAAAAATTAACACTCATGTCTCTAAAATGATTTAATTTATGAATTCTATTTTCTAAAGATCCAGCATTTCCATGGAAAAATAGAATTGTTTTATTTTTCTTTATATCTTTTTCATGATACCAACCCAATAAATCTAATCCATCTTGGGTTGGGACTTTTACTTTTTCAATATAAACTGAGAGTTTGTCATCAAAATAATTATTTTCATCAGGATGATACATTAAGTTCCTTTGATAAAAATAAAGAAATACTAAGAGAAATAGGTAAACTAAAATTGTTAGTTTTAAAAATAATAACAAACTATTCCTAAACCTTTTTAACATTATTTTTCTTTGCTAAATATACGCCAAAAAATACCAGAATAGTCCCAATAATATGGTAATTTTCAAATTTTTCGTCAAATAAAAAGTATCCATAAATTGCACCGTAAACTGTAAAAACATAAAGCGTAAAGCCAGTTAAAGATGCACCTAATTTTTTTTGAGCTATAGTATAAAGTGTAAAAGCAATTATCCCTGGCGATATAGCAGCAAAAATCACCCATAAATAAAATTCTGTTACAAAAATAGTCTCTTTATAAAATAATTCCTCGCCAACATAAAAGGGTAACAAACTTAAAGCACCAAAAAAGGAAATCATGGCAAATCTATCGAAAATTTTTAATTTTGATTTCCAATAAAATAAATAAATAGAATATAAAGCCCAACCAACTGCAGCAGCTAACATCCATAAATCACCAATTGTAAATCTAAGATTAATTAATAAATCAATATCGCCTTTAATAATAATGACAAAAACACCAATCAAACAAGCAATTAAACCAATTACCTTTGTCAAATTTATTTTTTCTTGAAAAAAGAAATATGAAATCAAAATAATAAAAACTGGAGAGGATGTGTAAATTATCCCCATATTAGTTACAGTTGTTGTCTCACCAGCTAAAAAAGGGAAAGCGCCACATACACCACACCCCATTGACCCTAAAAAAAATAATTTTTTATATTCCCTTTTAATTATATGAAAATTATTTTTTAAAGTTACATAAGTGAATGGTAATAAAATCAAAAAAACTACTGTCCAACGCCAAAATGCAAGTGAAATAGGTGGAACAAATTCAACACCACCTCTAGCAACAACTAAGTTACTAGCCATAAAGATTGGTTGTATAAATAGTAATGATAATGGAAATATATCTGTCTTAATATTTTTCAATTTAATTGATATTAATCTTTATCAAAAAAGGCTTCGTATATCATCATGATGATAGCTGCACCCATTAAAAGATAAACTGGAATAACATCCAAGAAGCCTATCATCATTGATCTTGTCAAAGTTGTAGCTAAACCAATTAAAAAGAAAACTGCAAAAGATAATCCTATAATTGTAGTAATTTTATTCATTTTAATCCTGACATTCTTTTTCTAACCAATTAGCAACTCCTAGAAATCTATGATCATCATATTTATTGCCAATTAATTGAACACCTAATGGTAAATTATTTTCTCCTTCAAGTAAAGGTAACGAAATACATGGTGTGCCAAGATAAGACCAAACTTTATTAAATTCTGCTGTTCCTGTACTTTTTAAACCCTTTGGTGCAACACCTGGGCTAGCTGGTGACAAAACTCCGTGATAATCCTCAAAAACTTCCTCGTAAGACTCATAGCCTCTTTTCATAAAATCAATTGCTTCTGCGTATTCTTTCGCGGAATGTTTATTGCCTTTGATAATTGCATCTTGCATATACTTAGACAATTTCTTTTTAAATTTTTTAAAATACACTGAAAAATTATTGGCTAAATCAGTCTCATGAATGATTTGGTGATACTTGTGAATATCCTTAAAATAAGAAGGTGTATCAAAAATCTCGATATTTTTTTTGAATGAATTAATAAAATATTCAAATGATTCTCTAGACTTTTTATCTATTAATTTCCAATGTTCAGTTTTATAAAAAATAAATTTAGGATCAAATAAAGGTCCTTTTTTTGTTTCAGATAAAATATTTTCTGTTGAGTAATGTATGGTTGCTGGATCAAATTTATCTTTTTTTATCAATACTTTTGCCATCATAGCCACATCCTCAACTTTTCGGCCAAAAATTCCTATATGATCTAGACTGTAAGAAGTTCTTAAAACACCATTTCTAGATATCAAACCATAACTAGGTTTATAACCCACAACGCCACAATAGGATGCTGGTCTAATAATGGATCCTCCAGTTTGTGATCCAATTGATGCAGGTGCCATATAAGAAGCTACAGAAGCAGCAGATCCGCTTGAAGAACCACCTGGTGTTCTTGTTTTATCATGTGGATTTGTGGTTGCAGGAGGTCCTAAATAAGCAAGTTCTGAGGTTGCTGTTTTACCCATTACAATCGCTCCGGACGAATGAAGCAGATCAATTATTTCAGCATTTTGTGAATATGATTTACCTTTTCTAATAACTGTTCCACATTCGGTTGGCATATCAACTGTCCCAATAATGTCTTTAACCGCAATAGGCACTCCATGAAGTGGACCAATTGGTTTACCAGATCTTCTATGATCGTCGGCCTCTGCAGCTTTTTCTAATAAAACTTTTTTGTCAAAATGGGCCCAAGCCTTTATATCTTTGTCAAATTTATTAATTCTTTCGATATACTTTTCACAAACATCAACAGAGGTGAGTTGGGCATCTTTAATCTTTGTAGCAAGTTCTTCAAGACTTAAAGAAAATATATCTGTCATTTAAAATTAGTTTGCAAATAATGTCTCTGGTAACCAAAGTGCTATACCTGGAAATAAATACATTAGAACCATAGCTAAAATCACAATACCTAAAAATGGCATTATTCCTCCGAAGATCTGCATCAATTCAACATTCTTTGATTGAACTCCCTTTAGATAGTAAGCAGACATTGCCATGGGGGGTGTCAAAAATGAAGTTTGTAAATTTAGAGCAATCAACATTGCAAAGAAATATGGATTTACTCCAAAAAATTCAACTAATGGTAAAAATATTGGAACAAAAATAATTAATATCTCCGTCCACTCCAATGGCCAACCTAATAAAAATATAATCAATTGTGTAATTACTAAAAATTGCCAAGGCTGTAAATTTAGAGATTTAAAGAAATGTTCGAAAACCTCGTGGCCTCCAAGATAAGAAAATACAGAAGCAAATGTCCACGATCCTATGAAAAGCCACATGATCATTGCAGTTGTTTTAGCTGTCAAAAAGACAGACTCTTTAAAATTTTTCCACTTAAGGGTTTTATAAAAATATGAAAGCACCAACGATCCAAATGCACCAACGGCTGCAGCTTCAGCAGGTGTTGCTATTCCAGCTAAAATTGTACCTAGAACTAAAATTATCAATGAAAATAAAGGTAAGAAGGAGACAAGAACCTCTTTAAGAATTACTGCTGTAGGAGGTATTTCCTCAGCTGCAGGTTTTGGCGCTATCGAAGGATTTAACCAAGCTCTGAACACTGCGTATGCAATGTAAAGTCCTGCTAACATCAATCCTGGAAAAATAGCAGCTGCAAATAACCTTAGTGGTGATAGTTGAGCAATTACAGAGTAAACGATCAACATAATACTAGGTGGAATTAAAATTCCTAAACATCCACCTGAACAAATTATTCCAGATGCAAATTTTTTATCATAACCAGCTTTAATCATAGCAGGCCATGCTAGTAGTCCCATTAAAGTAACAACTGCACCTATAATACCTGTTGCTGTTGAAAATAGGGCACAAGTAATCAGTGCTGCAACTGCCATTGATGCAGGAAGCTTATGAGATGCTAATCTAATTGCAAAAAATAGTTTTGCTACAATACCTGCTCTTTCAACTAAATATCCCATGAATAAAAAGAGCGGGACAGCAGTAAGGACATTATTATCCATAACAGTGTAGGTGTTTTGAACAAAAAGTTGGAATATCCTATTATCAAAAAGATGTTCCATCTTAGTTGGATCAAAGTAAGCATAATATCCAAAACCTAGTCCCATCGCCATTAAAGTAAAGGCAATCGGAAAACCTAATAGTACGGCAAATAAAAATATACCCATCATCATAATTGCCACTTCAGGATTTGTTAGACTAAATAACATCTTCTTTATTTCCTTCTTGTGAAGTTCTCATTAATACTTTTTCAGTTTCTTCGGCATCACGCTCTGTTCCTCTTTCTGGCCAACTACCAGTTTTAATACATATTATACATCTGAACACTTCACCTATTCCCTGAAGAGTTAACAGACTTCCAGATAAAGGTATTAAAGATTTCGCCATATAAATTTGAATTTGAGCTGGACTATTCCAACTTGTTTCTTTTATTTTCCAAGCTAGCGCAGCATACTCGTAACCATAAAAGGCTAATGCAATTACACCAGGGAAAAAGAAAATAAAATATAAAACTATATCTATCCAAGCTTGTACTCTTTGAGAAAATAATCTGTAAATGACGTCTCCTCTTACATGTGCCTCGGTACACAAAGTATATGCACCAGCCATCATAAAAATTGCACCATACATTTGGAGGCTAAAATCGAAATTCCATAAAGTTGGTGCATTTAAAGCATATGCCATAAAAACTTCATAGCACGTTCCACCCATTAAAATTACAATACACCAGGAAAATGCTTTACCCATTGAGACGCTTAATCGGTCGGCAAATTTTATATAAGATCTCATCATAGATATAGACTCTTATTGAATTGTTTTGAATTAATCAAATAAAAAGGGGGCCGAGGCCCCCTCATTAAAATTTATGAAAAGTTAATTATAACTTAACTTTTGCTATTGGACCAAACTCATTTTCATACGCAAGTTTGTAATTCGGCTGATTCATCAGCAAGTATTTCATTACTCTCTTCGCATACGCTTTCTGAGAATCTACGATTTTCTTAAAGAAAGGATCTTTCTTATTGAAATCACCGATTACCTTATCCCAACCTTTTAATTGTTGAGCTAAGATTTCATCAGAAGTTTGGTAAACATTTACTTTATGCTCATTCATTAACTTAGCTAAGTCAGCTGAGTATCTTACTAAAGCTTTAAAGTAGTTATCACTATTTGCAGCATAAGCAGCATTTTTCAATATTGCTTGGTGTGCAGGTGATAAACTATTATATGTTTTTTTGTTAACTGGTATTTCAAACATCTCTTGAGATTGGTGGAAGCTTCCTAAGTGATAGTGCTTAGAAACATCTTGCATACCAAACTGAGAGTCTGAAGTAGGGTTGTTAAACTCAGCAGCTTCAATCAAACCAGTTTTCATCGCTGGCTGAATTTCACCACCTGGTAATTGTCTAACTACCATTCCCATTGCAGTTAAAACGTTAGTCGCTAAACCAACAGTTCTGTACTTCATACCTTTAACGTCAGACACTTTAGTTACGTTCTTTTTGAACCAACCAAAAGGCTGAGCTGGCATAGGCATATGGAAAAAACCAACATAATCGAAACCAACTTTTGCAAGTGTTTCGTCATATAATTTTCTTCCTCCACCATACTCCATCCATCCCATAACTTCTTGAGATGACATTCCGTATGAAGGACCAGTTCCAAATAATGATGCAGCAGGGTTTTTACCATACCAATATGCAGTCACCCAGTGACCCATATCTACTACACCGGAACTAACCGCTTGTCCGATTTCTGAAGTCTTTACAACTGCTCCAACCGGTTGAAGATCAATCTGAAGAGATCCTCCAGACATTTCTTTAACCATGTTACAATAGTCTCCAGCCATTTCGAAAAAGATGTTAGCTCCACTTGGCCATGCAGCTTGCATCTTTAAAGTTGTTGCTGCATTTGCCTTCACATATGGCATTGCAACAGCGGCTGCAGCTATAGCACCAGTCTTAGCAGCAGTTTTAAAGAACTTACGTCTTGAAGATGTTTTCACCTTCAATGATTTATTTTCTTTAGTCATTATTACTCCTATTAAAGTTAATTAACTTAATTAATTAAAACATAGAATCAGATTAGAGTCTTTCTAAAAAAAGGCGTAGATGTCGCAATAGTTGAATTAAATTCAATCCAGAGTAGAATTAATTTACTTTGTTTTTACAATTTCCTGTTTTGAAAAACTCATCAATATTATCAATTGCTAAGTTAGCCATTGCAATTCTTGTATCCTTTGTTGCACTTCCTAGGTGTGGAAGAATAAATGCTGACTTAATTTTATTATAACCAGGATTTAAGTTTGGCTCATTTTTATAAACATCTAATCCAGCTGCATATATTTTTCTTCGATTCAATGCATCAATTAAGGCTTCATCATCAACTATATCTCCTCGAGCAACGTTAGTGATTACTGCTCCTTTAGGAAAATATTCAACAGTTTCTTTGTTAATCATGTTTTCTGTTTCTTTAGTAGCAGGACAACAAATTGATAGTACATCAGAAACTGAAAAAAGACTTTTAATATTATCGTGATAAATCGCTCCCTGTTCTTTTTCATCACTTAACTTTGATCTATTGTGATAATGAATTATCATGCCTAACGACTTTGCAATCTTTGCAATTTTTTGTCCTATTCTTCCCATGCCTAAAATACCAAGTCTGGAGCCTGTCAATTGCTTACCTATTAAATAGTCTGCTGACCACTTCCATCCACCTTCTTGAGCAGATACTATTCCCTCAGAGGCTCTTCTACATGCGCCTAGAATTAAAAGTATCCCAATTTCAGCTGTCGCATCAGATAAAACCTCAGGAGTATTGGTTACTGCAATGCCTCTTTTTTTTGCGGCATCTAAATCAATATTTCCAAATCCAACTGCAAAATTTGAAATAATTTTTATCGTGTCTGGCAATTTGTTGATTGTTTCTTTATCCATTTTATCTGTGAGAGAAGATAAAATTCCATCACATCCTTTACTCATTTCTATTACTTTTGACTGAGAGTATAGCTCATCATTATTATTGAACATTGGATCAAAAGTTTTAGTGGCTTTGTCCTCACTCTCCTTAATTAATTTTCTAGTGATAAGAATTTTTTTCATTAAAATATTGAATTAACTAATTTAGATCAAATATTTTCCCAGGATTCATTATATTATTTTGATCAATGCTCCTCTTTATCAATTTCATTAATGGAATGTTGTCAGCATGTTCTTTTAAAAGATATTCTTTTTTATGTAATCCAACTCCATGTTCTCCGGTGATTGTACCTTTCAATTCAAGCGCTTTGTTAATTAATAAGTCGTTAAATTCTCTTATTTTTTTATATGTCTCTTTGTTTTCAGGGTCAAAAGGCAAAAGCACATGAAAATTTCCATCGCCCAAATGACCTACCATCGGAGCTCTTAATCCAAATTTTTTTGCTTGCTCTTCTGCATAATTTACACATTCAGTTATATTTGAAATTGGTAAACACACGTCAGTTGAATAAACTCTTCCATTATTTATCAATGCTTTAACCGAATAATAAACATCCCATCGTGCTTTCCAAAGCTTATTTCTCTCTTCTATATCTTTTGCCCATTTAAAAGAACTTCCATTATTATCATTCGATATTTCCTCAACAATTTTAATATTTTCATTATTAGATGCCTCGGATCCATGAAACTCAAAAAATAAAGTTGGCACTGCTTCAATATCTTTCAATTTAGAGTAATTAATACTAATACCCATTTGATCTTTGTTTAGCATTTCAATTCTAGCGATCGGAACTCCATATTGAATAACCTGTTGGGCAGTTTGAACTGCATTTTCTAAAGTTGGGAAATGACAAACTGCAGACATAATGCTTTCTGGTATTGGTGATAATCTCAATTGAACTTCTGTAATTATGCCTAACGTTCCTTCTGAACCTATAAATAAATTGGTTAAATTATAACCTGCTGATGTTTTTTTAGTTCTGCTACCAGTATTTACAATATCTCCATTAGGCAAAACAACTGTGAGTCCACTGATTACAGTTTTCATTGTTCCATATTTTACAGCCATTGTCCCTGAAGCTGATGTTGAAGCCATTCCTCCAATTGCTGCATTAGCGCCAGGATCAATCGGGAAAAAAACTCCATCTTCTCTCAAATAATCATTTAATTGTTCTTTAGTTACACATGCCTGAACTCGACAATCAAAGTCCTCAACATTCACACTTAAAATTTTATTCATTTTTTCAAGACATATGGTTATGCCTTTTTCATTACCGACAACATTACCTTCTAAAGATGTTCCTGTTCCAAAAGGTACAACAGGAATTTTGTGCTCATTACATAAACGAAGCACTTTAGAGACTTCTTCATTTGTTTCAGGAAAAACTACAGCTTTAGACAAAACGGGATCATAAGTATCCTCACCTCTAGCATAATTTGCTCTTGTTGACTCAGAGGTGGAAAATCTTCCATTAAAAATTTTTTTAAACTCTGCTTGGACTTGCTCGTTCATTAAAAGAATATTAGTAAAAATTTTATCAAAAATACAGCTTATTTAGTCAGCATTTTCTTTATGTTTTCTAAGGCCTGTAAAATGTTATCTCTTGATGCTGCAAAACTAAATCTTACGTAATCATTACAAGTTTTACCAAAAGCAGTTCCTGGTACTATTGCTACTCCAGCCTCATGCATTGCTTTTTTACAGAATTCAGATCCATTCATTCCTGTACCAATTACTTTTGGGAATGCATAAAAAGCTCCTCCAGGTAAACTACACTCCACTCCTGGTAGATCATTTAACCCCTGATGAATTAAATTTCTCCTCAGAGTAAACTTATCTAACATATCTTTGATGGAGTCATCGGGGCCATCTAATGCAGCAATACCAGCATATTGTGCAGCAGCATTAACACATGATACGCTATTAATTAATAATTTGTTTACGTGCTCAATAAGTTCTTTAGGCCAATAACTCCAACCTAATCTCCATCCAGTCATCGAATAAGCTTTGCTCCAACCCTCTAATACAATTAACCTATCTTTTAAATTTGGATAATGGAAAAAAGAAGGCATTTCTTTGTAGTCAAATATTTGTCTACTATAAATTTCATCACTTAAAATAGTAACATGAGGATGTTTTTCTAACTCCTTTGCAAAATAATCAATTGCAGGTTTCTCAACAAAACTTCCTGTTGGATTATTTGGATTTATTAAAATCAGTAACCTAGTTTTTTTAGTTATAAGAGATAAAATTTTATCCGGATCAAATTTAAGATCTTTATCCTCAGTTAAATCATATGGGACAGGCGTTGAACCTGTATAATTAATCATAGACTCATATATTGGAAATGCAGGTGTAGGATGGATTATTTCTACTCCCGGTTCTCCGTAACATTGTATCGCGTAACTCATTGTAGGTTTACCGCCTGGCATGATTAAAATTCTTTCAGGATCTATCTCAGCTTTATAACGTTTCTTAATCCATCTTGTTACAGCTTGTCGACACTCAGGTATTCCATTTGACATCACGTATCCATGATGACCATCATCCAAAGCTTTTTTTGCCGCTTCAACAACATGTTTAGGTGTTTTAAAATCTGGTTGTCCTAGACCTAAATGGATCATCGGCTTACCTTGGGCCTCTAATTTCTTTGCCTCTGCTAATACCGAAAAAGCAGACTCTGTTCCTAATCTATCTAAACTTTTTGCTAGTTCCATAACTTTTATATTTTATTAGAAGTTCTATAAATTAATTTTGAACTATTCAACTCTTTTAGGTTCTTACATCCCATTAAAACCATATTTCTATTGATTTCGTCGTGCATATTTTTAAGTAAATGCTCAACACCTTGTTGTCCCCCTGCGGCTAAAGAGAACAAAAACATTTTACCAAAACTACAGGCTTTTGCGCCTGCAGCGATTGCTTTTAATACATGAGTTCCTCTTCTCACTCCCCCGTCTAATATGATTTCCAATTTATCTCCAACTGCATCCGAGATTGCTTTGACTTGATCAAATGGCGATCTCGATCCATCAAGTTGTCTTCCACCATGATTTGAAATCATGATTGCCGTACAACCAATATCTATTGCTCTTTTCGCATCTTCAACGGACATAACACCTTTAAGTGCAAAGGGTCCATTCCATTTCTTCACACAATATTCTGCATCCTTCCAGTTCATTGCTGGATCGTATTGTTCATTAATGTACTCTATAACTGATTTTGCAATATTGGTGCCCTTATCTGTTTTTGTAGCCACATTTGCTAATTTAAATTTCCCATGTGTAAGATAATTAAATACCCAACTAGGATGAAGAGCAAAACTCATTAAACTTTGTAAAGTTAACTTTGGTGGAGTTGTAAAACCTGTTCTATGATCTCTTTCTCTGTTACCTGCTACTAAAGTATCTACAGTTAAACACATTCCATCAAATCCTGATCTTCTACAACGATCAATTAAATCATCAGTAATTGATTGATCTTTGTGAACATAAAGTTGAAATAACTTTGGTCCACCTGAAATATTTGAAATTTCTTCTATAGTGTTATTTGCCATCGTAGACATACTATAAAATGTTCCAAACTTATCAGCTGCTCTAGCAGATGCTTTGTCACCGTCATGATGATAAAGTCTTTGCATGGCACATGGTGATAGAAAGAGTGGCATATCAATTTTTTTTCCGAAAATAGTTGTTGAGAGATCTGGTTTTCCGACACTTGCTAAAATATTAGGAACTAAATCGCATTCATCAAAAGATTTTGTATTTCTTTTGAGTGTTATTTCATCATCTGCACCACCATCAATATAGTGAAATATTGGTGAAGGTAATTTTTTTTTTGCAAGTTTTCTAAAATCGTCAAAATTATAACAATTTTGTAAACTCACTATTTTCTAAATCTAAGATTATTTCTATTAAGATCTGAAATTTTTGTACATCCCATGAGCTTCATATCTCTAACTAACTCAGATTTATACAACTCAAGAGCTCTTTCGACGCCTGGTTGGCCTGCTGCTGCAAGCGCATAAAGATAAAGTCTTCCACCAGAACATGCTTTTGCACCAAGAGATAATGCTTTAAGCATATGTGTTCCTCTATGAATTCCTCCTTCACATATAACATCAAGTTTATCTCCAACTGCATCAACAATTTCTGCGAGCTGATCAAATGGTGATCTCGATCCATCAAGTTGTCTGCCACCATGATTTGAAACCATTATACCAGTGCATCCAATATCAACTGCTTTTTTAGCATCTTCTACACTCATTATTCCTTTTAGTGCAAAATGACCTCCCCATTGAGAACAAAGTTTTTCAGCATCTTTCCAATTCATAGATTGATCTAACATTGTTGAAAAATAATTTCCTATGGAAGAATTTGTACTTGTACCTTCTTTTACAAAGTCTTGGAGGTGAGGTAATTCAAATTTACCTTTTGTTAAATAATTTATTCCCCACATTGGTTTAGTCGCAAAACTAAATAAGCTTGATAGAGTCAATTTCGGCGGAGAGGTAAAACCAGTTCTTAAATCTCTTTCACGATTTCCTCCTGTAATGGTATCGACTGTTAGAGCCATTACATCAAATTTAGCAGCCTTAGCTCGCTCTAAACAAGAGTCATTTAATCCTCTATCTTTGTGAAAATAAAACTGAAACATTTTGGGTGTATCAATTAAAGAGGATATTTCCTCTACGCTAACTGTTGCTAATGCAGAAACACCAAACATTGTATTAAATTTTTTAGCTGCTTTTCCAACTGCTCTTTCACCATCATAATGAAAAAGTCTTTGTAATGCTGTTGGTGAAAGATAAAATGGTAAATCTAACTTTTTACCAAAAATTGTTGTAGACAAATCTACATTCTCAACACCTCTTAAAACATTTGGAACTAAATCTACATCGTCAAAGGCACTTGTATTTCTAGCATATGTAATTTCATCGTCAGCTGCACCATCAATATAATGAAAAATAGGCGATGGAAGCTTTAGCTTAGCAAGTTTTCTAAAATCACCAAAATTGTGACAATCTTTCAATCTCATTATCATAGAATGTTTGTTTAAAAGGTTTTAAGAAAATTAAACATATAACTATTTGCCCCAGGATTTTTATCTCCCAAACTTGCATTGGATAAATGATTATATGATAAGCCAAATTGGCTATTTTGGAATAAATCTAAAGAAATCTGAACTTCGCTTTTAAATTCTAATAAATGTCCAAGATCTTTGCCATCTCCCTGACTATAAAGTCCTGGGGCAAAACTTGGTATAATATTTAAGGCTCCTAAGGAATATTGAGCCTGCACACCAGTATACAGATAAGCTGCACTATCAGCAGTAAACATAAATCCTGTTATGGGAGAAAGATTACCGAAAAAAGTATCTCTATTTAAATCTGTATTTTGATGTTGAAACCCAATTAAAGCAGATCTCTTTCCATTATCACTAAAGTCAAACATCCCTGAATAAACGTTAAACTTTGTATTATCATTACTTACTTTAGTGTCTTCTGCAATAATTGAAGAAGAAATTAAAAAAGACAATATTACCAAGTAACAAATTCTTAGATAATTCATAATTTTTTTTTTTTTAATATAACTTTCTTGAGTATTATTGCACCACCAAATACAAACATCAATATAGGTAATAACCAAAGAAAATAGGTATTTTTACTGAATCCTGGATCATAAAGGATCCAGTCTCCATATTTATTTTTAAGATAAGCATATATTTGTTTTTCATCTAAGCCTTCATTTAATTTTTTTTCTACTAAAATTTTTACACTATTAGCAAATTCAGAGTCTGAATCGTACACTGATTGTCCTTGACAAATTAAACATCTTAAATTTTTTGTTATTTCAATTTCTAAGTTTTTAGCTTTTAAATCAGAAGAAAAACAATAAATCAAAAAAGTCACAGAAACTAAAAATTTTAAAATATTCATTGTGTCAATTCTTTTATCTCAGAAAGTAATTTTTCATTCAATGGACCAATAATTTTTTTAATAATTAGATTATTTTTAATAAGAAAGGTTTCAGGTACTCCATATGCACCCCATTCAATTGCTATTGTACCATCGTTATCAAAAAAAATTAAATCGTATGGATTATCTAAATTTATCAAAAAATTTTTTGCATTATCAAAATTATCTTTATAGTTTTGTCCAATAATTTTGATATTCTCTTTTTTACTTAAATCCATTAGATACTTATGTTCCTCTTTGCAAGGAACACACCACGAAGCCCAAATGTTTAATAAATAATAATCACTTCCTATAAAAATCTGATCTGAATTTATTTTGTTTTTTGAAAAAAACTCTTTTGTTTCAAAATTTGGAATTTTAATTTCTGATTTTATTGTAGGTGTATAAATATTTGTATTTTGTAAACCTTTGTAAAAAACAAAGAAAATTATTGAGAATGTAAAAATTAAAAATAAAGGAAAAATTTTAGTTTTCATATTTTTTTCTAACTAAAGATAAACAGCCACTAAGGCTCAATAGAATTGTGGAAATCCAAATCCAAATCATAAATGGCTTTACTTGATAACGAATATTAAAATAATCTTGATTTTGGACGTAATTCATTGTCATAAATTTATCAGTGAATATATTAGTTTTGATGTCTGCTTCACTTGTAACAATATTTGGTTGATTATATATTCTTAGTTCAGGTTGCATAACCTCAATTAATCCACTTTGATCCTCTACAATAAACTTACCTTTAATTGCTTTAAAATTTTGTTTATTTTCTTGCTCAATGCTCTCAAAATTAATCTTCAAATTTTGAGCTTGGTAAGTTTCATTAATTTTTAAATTTATAATAACTTCAGATGAAAAAATATTATTAAATAAAATACTAAGTATCAAAATGCTAAAACTAAAATGAGCAGTAATTTGCGACAGATTTCTATATTTTCTGTGAAAAAAATCTCTAAGAGTTATAAAAAATAAATAAAAAGCTGCTGTAATTAGAATAGTATTGTAAAGAAAATTAATATCTAAATTTCTAATTATCAATACTGATAAAATTAAAGAAATTACAAAAAATGAAATTAAATAAATTTTGTCTTCAATATCTGATTTAATCCACTTTAATTTAGGTCCTATTGCCATTGCTAACATAAATGGGATTAAAAATGGTAGGATCAATTTGTTAAAAAATGGTGGACCTACAGATATTTTTTGAGATGAAATAACCTCTAAAAATATTGGATAAATTGTTCCAATTAAAACCACAGATAAAAAATACATCATAAACCAATTATTAACTAGAATTGATGTTTCCTTACTTAATAAGTAGAAAGTTTTGGAATTGTTGTTTTCACTTTTATGAAAAATTAAAAATATAAAAAAAGATAAGAATATCAAAATAAATAAAAATATTAGAATATACAAACCTCTCTCTGGATCATTAGCAAATGTATGGACAGAATTTAAAATACCTGATCGAACCAAAAAAGTACCACACATACTTAAGGTAAAAGTTGCAATTGATAACACAACAACCCACGAGGTAAGAATTAGCTTCTTTTCTAAAACTAGTACACAATGTAATAAGGTTGTTAGTGCAAACCACGGCATTAAAGAGACATTTTCAACTGGATCCCAAAACCAAAAACCTCCCCATCCTAACTCGTAGTAAGCCCAAATGGATCCAAGTAAAATTCCTAAAGTTAAAAAAATCCAAGAAACTAAAACCCATTTTTTGATATGTGATGCCCATATTTTTGTAATATTATTGGAGCAAACTGCTGCTAGTGCTGAGGAAAAAATTATGGAAGTTCCAACATAGCCTAAATATAAAATCGGCGGGTGAATTGCTAATGCAGGATCTTGCAATATAGGATTTAAACCTAATCCCTCTTTTGGAACTGGAAAAACATGATTAAAAGGATTGGAGGTTTGTATTAGAAAAATAAAAAAACCAACTATTATTATCTGCTGGAATAATAAAGTTAAAATTTTATATTGTTTTGGTTGATTTTTTGACCTCAGTAAAAAGACAAATATAAATAATGTTAAAACTAACAACCATAATAATAGACTACCCTCGTGATTGCCCCAGGTCCCAGAGATTTTATAAAACAGCGGCTTAGTTGTGTGGGAATGATTAAAAACTGTCTCATTACTAAAATCTGAGTTAACAAAAGATAAAATTAAGCCTGAAAAGCTAATTATTACAAATAAAAGTTGTAAGAATACTAAGGATATTACTTTAGTATCTAACTTCTGAGTATCATTAAAATTTTTAATTGAAAAAAATATAACTAAAATTGAAACACCAACACCAAAGATTAAAGAATAATATCCAATTAAACTCGACAATTTATTTCTCCTCTAAAGCAGCCTTTACTTCAGGTGGCATATAATTTTCATCATGTTTAGCTAAGATTTTCGTTGCTGAAAAAAAATTCTCATCTTTTAAAAATCCCTCTGCAACAACACCTTTACCTTCTTCAAAAAGATTGGGTATTAATCCTGAGTAAACAACATTAATTTCACTTTTAAAGTCTGTAATAACAAAACTTAATTCTTTATTTACAATAGAAATTGAGTCAGTTTTTACCATTCCCCCAATTCTAATCTTTTTCTGCTGCATTTCAGATAAAGTTTTTATTTCGGATGGAGATTTAAAATATACAACATTTTCCTCTAATGATTTTAGAATAAGGAATATCGTTAAACTTAATGTAACAGCGATTAAGAATATAAAAAAAAATCTTAGTTTAACTTTACGACCATACATGGTTTAAAAGTTAAATAGTTGAAGTGTTGGATAGAATCTCTCTATTAATTCTTTGTAGTCTAGCAGAGGCAGCTCTTTCAGAGTTTAAGTTTCCAAATTTAACAATAAACTTATTTTTTTCTCTTTCATATTGATTTTTAATTACCAGATACAATGACATAAAACTTAAAAAAGTAAAAGCAAATGAACCCCAAACATAAATTCCGTATCCGTCCATGTAAAAAATTTCACTTATCATAATCTGTCTAAACCCTTATTTTTAATTTTTATCAGTTCTGTATTATATTTCATTAAAAAAATTAGCAATGAGAATAGGGCAAATGCCGCAGTCATAATTAGTAAAGGAACGAGCATCGAAGAATGAATAGTAGATTTTGATAATATATTAATTGATGCTGGCTGATGAAGTGTGTTCCACCAGTCTACAGAATATTTAATTATAGGAACATTTATTATTCCTAAAATTGTAATAATTGAGGTTACCTTAAAAACTTGTTCTTTATCTTCATAAATTCTCCAAGCAATTAAATACATCAAATAAAATAATGCCAATATTAACATAGATGTAATCCTGGCATCCCACGCCCACCATGTTCCCCACGTGGGCTTTCCCCAAATAGAACCTGTTACAAGAGCAATTACATTAAAAACAAATCCTGACGGAGCCAAACTCTTTGAAATTAAAAAGAAATTTTTAATTTTAAATATATAGCCAACGATAGAAAGAATAGTAATAGTAGAAAAGATACCTAGTGAGATCCATGCCGCGGGAACATGAACATACATTATTCTTACAGAGTGACTTTGTTTGTAATCTTCTGGTGAGAGAATTAGAGCCTCAGTTAAACCTATAGAGACTACCAAAATAAATAATAATAAAACGTATTTTGGTGCTTTAGAAGTTATAGAAAAAATTCTATTAGGTTCTAGTAATTGAAACATAAAATTTTATTTTTAAAATAAATATTAGGGTTATTTAGTACGAAATAATTATCTGATCAAGAATGTAGAGGGAGATAATAACGAAGGGTAAGATTTAACACTCTTGATCAGAATTAATTAGACTTAACAATGCCCTGTGACAAAGATTTGAGCTAAATGTGTTTAAAAAGTGAATTTACTTAATTTGACGGCTTAAAATAGCTTGAACCTTTTTTACCAGAGAAAATTTCCTCAATTAATGGATGTTTGATTGGCTCATCAGAGTCATCGGTCAATAAATTTTGCTCTGACACGTAGGCTTCATAAGTTATTTCATCATTTTCAGCTAACAGATGATAAAATGGTTGATCTTTTCTTGGTCTAACATTCTTAGGTATAGATTGATACCATTCCTCAGAATTATTAAACTCAAAATCTACATCATAAATCACACCTCTAAACTCAAAGTGTTTGTGTTTTACAATATCGCCTATTGAAAATTTAGCTTTTTGAATTGCCATTAAGATTAGTATGGGTATTTAAAAATAAAAATCAATAAGAAAAATTTATAGTTTTTGTGAAAATATTATTTATGTTAATATTCTTCCAGTGAATAAATCTTTTTTAAAGTTTCTTACTGATTTTGGACCTTTAGTAATTTTTTTTTACTACTATTACGATAGTGGAAAAGATTTAAGAGTAGCCATTCCACCATTTATAATTGCGACAATTATAGCATTAGCGATTGTTTGGTTTTTAGAAAAAAAAATACCCAAAGTTCCTTTGTTGAGTGGAATATTAATTACTTTTTTTGGTGGCCTTACAATTTATTTTGATAACCCAGTTTTTATTTACATCAAACCAACAATCATTAATATTTTATTTGGTCTGGCTTTAATATTTGGAAGGTATTTTACAAATGAACCTGTGTTAAAAAAATTAATGGGAAAATCAATACCACTTACAAACGAAGGTTGGGAATTGTTAAGTAAAAGATGGATATACTTTTTCTTTGGACTTGCTATTTTAAATGAATTAGTTTGGAGAACACAATCTGAGGAATTTTGGGTCAACTTTAAAGTTTGGGGTTTACTTCCAATAACTTTCATTTTTACAGCCTTTCAAATCGGTTTAATAAATAAATATAAAACTCATGAAGAATAATTTAAGACTGGTTGTTAATAATCTTGATAAAAAAAAATTTAATGAAAATCATTTTTTTGAAAAAAATGAGCTTAAAATAATATTAGATTTATATGCAAAAATGGTTTCAGAGGGTTCTTGGAAAGATTACGGTCTTAATATTTCAAGCAAACAGGTAGGATTTAGTGTTTTTAAAAATGCAGCTGAAAATGCTATTTATAAAATTTGCAAAAACTTTAAGCCAAAAAATAAAAATTTAAAATATTTAATTACGGATACCAATGGTAAAATACTAAGGAATTCCTCAGACCTTAATTTGTTGTTAAAAAATACTAATTGGAAAAAACTTTAAAATAAAATTATCTTCTTTGACCGAAAAGTCTTAAGAGCATAATAAATAGGTTAATGAAATCTAAATAAAGAGTCAGAGCACCCATTACCGCTTTTTTACCCATTAACTCGCCAGTATCACTAGCAGAGTACATGTTTTTTATTTTTTGAGTATCATAAGCAGTAAGGCCTACAAAAATTAAAACTCCTAAAATTGAAATCACGAAATACATCATTGAAGATTTTAGAAAAATATTAACTAATGATGCAATAATAATTCCTATTAGTCCCATCATCAAAAATGATCCGAACTTAGTTAAATCTCTCTTTGTTGTATAACCATAAATGCTCATAGCACCAAAAGTAGCTGAACAAATAAAAAATACTCTTGTTACACTTAAACCTGTGTAAACTAATAAAATTGAAGATAGTGATAAACCCATTAAAGCAGCAAAAATCCAAAAAGTTGTCTGAGCTTTTGATGCACTCATTTTGTTGATCCCAAAACTCATATAAAATACGACACCCAAAGGAGCTAACATAACTATCCACTTAAGTCCTGATAAATAAACGGCATTTCCAACTTCAGTTAAAGCCACAATAGAACCACTTGCATCAGTAACAACTGACATCTTAAATGTTATCAACGCTATAATTCCTGTAAGTAATATTCCAGTCGCCATGTAGTTATAAACTTTTAACATGTAGGCTCTTAAGCCCTCATCAGTAACCGCAGTGGTTTCACGTGCTGCTGCTCTTGCTCTTGCTAGAATACCTTTTTTGTCTGTTGCCATAATTTCTATAGATATATAGTCTTTTACTAAATATTCAAGATACCTTAAAAGATTAATAAAAAATTATACTTTAAAAATCACTATGAATTATAAAAAATTAGGCAATACGGATCTTGATGTGAGTACAATTTGTCTCGGTACTATGACCTGGGGCGAACAAAATACTCAAGAAGAGGGATTTCAGCAAATGGATTATGCTTTAGATCATGGTGTAAACTTTTGGGACACTGCAGAAATCTATTCCATACCGATGAGAGAAGAAACATATGGGGAAACAGAGAGAATAATCGGTAACTGGTTTCAAAAAACTAAAAAAAGAGACAAGGTTGTTATAGCAACAAAAGTTTGTGGTAATACTTCAAACAAATATATCAGGGGTGGTGGTTATAATTTTGGGAAAAAAAAAATTTCTGAAGCTTTAGAGGAAAGTCTCAAAAGATTGAAAACAGACTATATCGATCTCTATCAACTTCATTGGCCAGAGAGAAATACAAATTTTTTTGGAAAACATGGTTATGAACATGACGAAAACGATAATGATTGGACACCGTTTGAAGAAATTCTTGAAAGTTTAAAAAAATTTATTGAACAAGGTAAAATTAGATACATTGGTCTATCTAATGAAACTGCATGGGGTTTGTCAAAATTTCTTGAAATATCAAAATTAAAAGATTTACCAAAAATGATGTCGGTGCAAAATCCATACAATTTACTTAATAGAACTTATGAAGTTGGACTTGCGGAAATTTCTGTTAGGGAGAAAAGTGGTTTGTTAGCCTACTCGCCTTTAGCATTCGGATACTTAACAGGAAAATATAGAAATAATAATTTACCAGAAAAATCTAGAATGAAACTATTTAAAGATTTCACAAGATATAAAAATGAAAATGGTCAAAAAGCTATCGAAGAGTATTATAAGTTATCGCAAAAATTCAATATTGATTTTACTCAAATGTCATTGAAGTTTTGTGAAATTCAGCCATTTATGACAAGTGTGATAATAGGTGCAACGACAATCGAACAGTTGAAAACAAACATAGAAAGTGTAAATGTAAGTTTAACAAGCGAAATTTTAAATGAGATTAATAAAATTCAAAAAATGTTCCCAAACCCATGTCCATGATTAAAAAAATTTTATTCATATTTATTCTTTTTACTTTTTTATTCACATCGAAATCTTTTGGAGAAGATCTAAAAAAAATTGGTAAATATAAAGATTGGGAAACAATGGTTTTAGCGGAAGCATCTGGTAAAGTATGTTTTGCTCAGTCTTCACCAATTCTACAATCTCCTAAAACAAATAAAAGAGATGCTAGGTTATTTGTAACATTTAGACCTGGCGAAAAAATTTCAAATGAAATCAGTACTACTGCTGGTTATGAATTTAATAAAAATAATACTGTATTAGCAACCTCAGGAAATAACAAATTTAAATTTGATATTAAGCAACAAGGTTTTGCATGGATGACTAGTAATAAAAAAGAAAAGATTATGGTCAAGATTATGAAAAAAGGTTCAAGAATAATGGTAACTGGATACAATGAAAAAGGCTCTCAAACAATCGACCATTATTCATTATTGGGATTCACTAAAGCATATAACACTGCAAAAAAAGCTTGTAGCTAGTTAATGAAATCAAAAAAAAGAATTGTATTAGCTTACTCAGGTGGTTTGGACACATCCATTATTCTTAAATGGCTTCAAGAAAATTATGATGCAGAAGTAATTTGTTACACCGCAGATATCGGACAAGAAATAAATAGAAAAAAGATTATTTACAATGCGAGAAAATTTGGTGTTACAAAAATAATTATAAATGATTTAAAAGATATTTTTGTAAAGGACTATGTATTTCCAATGATCCGTGGTCATGCAATTTATGAGGGTGTTTATCTATTAGGAACCTCAATCGCCAGACCTCTGATAGCAAAGGATCAAATAAAGGTTGCAAAAAAATTCAAAGCATATGCAGTATCTCATGGGGCTACTGGAAAAGGAAACGACCAAATAAGATTTGAGCTTGGTTATCATTATTTTGGTCCCAAAATAAAAATTATTGCACCATGGAGAATATGGAATTTAAAATCTAGATCAGATTTAATTAGTTACGCGAAGAAACGCAATATTCCTATCCCAAAAGACAAAAAAGGTGCATCTCCTTTTTCAGTGGATGATAATTTATTTCATACATCAACTGAAGGTAAGTTACTAGAAAATCCAAAAAATTCTGCACCAGAATTTATTTTTCAAAGAACTGTTTCTCCAGAAAAAGCTCCTAACAAAGCTACTCATGTAACAATTAATTTTAAAAATGGTGACCCCATTGGTCTTAATGGAAAAAAATTTGGACCAGCAAAATTATTATTTAAACTAAATCAATTGGCAGGAAAAAATGGAATAGGAAGAGTTGATCTTGTTGAAAATAGATTTTTAGGCATCAAGTCTAGAGGAGTTTACGAAACTCCAGGTGGTACATTGTTAATCCATGCACATAGAGCGATTGAGTCAGTTACACTTGATAAAGAAACAATGCACAAAAAAGATGCAATAATGTCAAGGTACGCAGAATTGATCTATAATGGATATTGGTTTTCAAAAGAAAGGTTTAAACTTCAAAAAATTGTTGATTTAAAAAAAAAAAAAATTAATGGATCTGTTAAACTTAAACTTTATAAAGGCAATGTTACAATTCAATCAAGAATGACAAAAAGCAATGCTTACTCAATGAAAAAAGTTTCGTTTGAGGAAAATAAATCATTTATTAAATCTAATGTTGAGAAATTTATAAATTTTCACAAAAAAAAGTTAAGAAACTAGCTAATTATTTGGTGACAAATTGGGGATTGTTTATTTTTGAAAAAAACTTAATTTAAATTTATGGAATCGTTTAAAAATTGGATGAAAGATACAGCAAACATTTTGTTTGATGATAGCAAAAATGATCTTAGATCATTACCTAAAACAGTAAGATTGCAAATTTTATTGGTGTTAAGTTTTATCTGGACTACTGTTTTTAGTTTGTACGTATTCTCATATACAACTTTTGTATTTGGGTGGACTGGACTTTTTTTAGCCCACATTGGATTAATATTTGCGGTATATTTGACATTTAAACATTTTCATAGAGCTGAGGAAAATTCTGCCAGCGTTTTTAAAACAAAAAATTTTGACCCCTTTAAGATAATGGTGCTCGTTTTTGTAATTGTTTTTATATTCGTGTTTTCAAAAGGAATCGAAGTGTTGACAAGTCCAAATCCATATTCTTATTCAATTCCGTATGATGGTTCCTCAAAATCAGTATTTGAAAAATGGTTACCATTTAGTAAAGATAAATAATGGAAAAGATAGCTAAAAACCTACAACTTCTTCTAATGTGTATCATTCTGGTAAGCACTGTAATTGCAGTTGGAATAGAGATTTATAAAATGTTTGAAAATCGATCGGTTACCTTAGCTGATTTGCTGCTAATGTTTCTTTACTTAGAAGTGCTAGCGATGGTAAGAGTTTTTTGGAACCAGCAATCCATAAGTATTACATTACCACTACTTATAGCTATTACAGCATTAGCACGATTTATTATTTTACAAGGAAAAGAAATGGATCCAAGTGCATTAGTATATGAAGCGGTAGCAATAGTTTTAATTGCAGGTGCTATTGTAATCTTGAGATTAAGACATAGCGATAAATTAGGTCTAAAGAAAAAAAAATCGAAATAATTAAAAATGAATTTTGAAGCTTCAAGGGCTAAGGCCTTAGATAAACTAAATAATTTTGTGGAAAACAATCTCTCAGAATATTCAAAACTTAGAAACTTTGATTATGGACCTGATAACAGGTCTAATATTTCTTGTTTATCTCCATATATTACTCACGGTATTATTAATGAAAAAGAAGTTATCAAAAAATCTCTTGATAAATTTTCATTTGCAAAAAATGAAAAATTTATTCAAGAAGTATTGTGGCGTACATATTGGAAAGGTTGGTTAGAATTAAGACCCAGTGTTTGGACAGATTTTTTAGTTGAATTAAAAAAGATTAAAGGGGATTTTCAAAACAATCAAAATTATAAAAACGCGATTGATGGAAAAACAAATGTTGAGTGCTTTAACTATTGGGTCAACGAACTCAAAGAAAATAATTATTTGCATAATCATACTAGAATGTGGTTTGCCAGTATTTGGATTTTTACACTAAATTTGCCATGGCAATTGGGTGCGGAATTTTTTATGCAACATCTTTATGATGGAGACGCTGCATCAAACACTCTTGGGTGGAGATGGGTTGCAGGTGTTCAAACACAGGGAAAACATTATTTAGCAAGTGAGTGGAATATCAAAAAATTTACAAATAATAGATTTAGCAATATTAAATTAAATGAAAACGCTCCACCCAAGATTTCTGAAAAAAAATACTCAATTTTAAAACAGGATTTTACTAATCCTGAAAATATTGATCAAAATAATTTGATAATATTCGAGAATAACCTCTGTTTTGAAAAAAGTGATTTTCAAAATAATAAATTTAAAAAATTTTATATAATTTCGAATAAAAATGAAAATAGATGTATCAAACTAAGTGAAAAAGTTCTTAAATTTAAGTCATCACTTATTCAAGACCAGGAACAAAGATTTAAAAATCAATCTATTGATTGTGAAGTTATAGATATTAGCGAAATTAAAAAGATAGAAAAAGCAGTGGGGTTGTATCCAACTATTGGAGAAAATTTAGATTATTTGAATTCAAATACTTTTAAAATCAATTTCCTTTATAGAGAACTTGATCAAAACTCTTGGCAATATTGTAATAAAGGTTTCTTTAACTTTAAAAATTATATTCCAAAAATTATTTCAACACTTAACTAAAACCATCTAAACATTCCAATAATCCCGGCTGTAGCATAAAAGAATTGTAAAAATAATATTCCTCTATGACCGCCTCGATAAGCCCAAATTCCAATTAGAATTGCAGATATTAGTAGTAAACAAAAACCAAAAAACTCTATACCAATATTCATAGCTACAAATAATGAGTACAATATTGCAGTGATAACACCTGTCCACTCAAAAATTTTATTATTCATATTTATTTATCTCGCGAGTTTTATAAAAATATCACCCATTCCAGCATCTAAATTTTCTAAAGGTGTATTATTTCTCAACTCGCAATATCTACCCGTCACTTGATGACTTTTAACAAAGTCTACCTCATCTTTCGCACAATTTTTTCCATTGTGCAATAAACCTATTACTATTCGATCGTTAAGACTATACACTTCTGATTTGTTGATTTTATCACCATTACAAAAATAATCTTTATTTACTCTATTGGGAAAATCTTTTTTAGAACAAGGATTTTTTATTGTTAAAACATAGAATTCTTTAAAACCATCCTCAAATTTATGTTTCATCTTTTGAGCTTCAGAATACTTCATAAGATCACAAGAACATGGAACACAACACCTATAATAGTTTCCACAAATTTTTTTATTCGTTTTACTTTCATTAATAAATAAGAATTCTGAGTCACTATTTGGGTCAATTAAAGACCCAGAAACTGCACAATATAATTTGTTAAATTCAACAAAGTCTTTGTAAGTAATTTTTTTATCTATGATATATTTAAAAAATTTTGGTCCTGCGGCATTTCTATTTTTATCAGGGAATATTCTAGACCAATCAGTAATAAGCTCTTTGTGATAATTTTTTTCTCCAGCAAACGACTTGAGTTGAAATGATATTAAAAATACAATTAAAAATATATTGAATATTTTTTTCATTTCTGTCTTACAATAATTGTTTGGTTAAGTTTCTTTATATCAATCATTTCTTTACTTCCATTTGTCCATCTAATTTCTACTTTAAAATTTTTTTCTTTTTTTCTAATTCCATAATGTGCCACAGGTTCCATTTGGCATAAGTAACCAGATCCTGCATCAATTGTTTTTGAATGTTTTCTTTGATTAGTTATTAAAGTAACAGTGGCTCCTCTTGCTGGCGCACCATACTTATTTAATGGTTTAATCCTTAAGTATTTACTTCCTTTATCAACTTTTGCTTTATACAAAGTTAATGTTTGTGCTTTACTTTCACCACGAGAAACTAATAATTCTAAAATTCCATCATTATCTATATCCGCGACTGCAGCACCAGTTCCATATCCATTAGCTTCGAGTCCTACCTGAAAATTTATCTGCTCAAATTTTCCATTATCTTTAATACGAAATAACTTATTTGGTTCTGCTATATTGTTCATGAAAACTTCATCAAAACCATCATTATCAAAATCTGCAGAAATAATTGTTCTTATTCTAGAGGGTTCATCAAAATCTTTATTTCCAATGTCTTTAAATTCATTATTCTCCAGGACCCAAGCTCTGTGATATCCAAGCCAATTACCACTTAAAATATCCAATCTACCACGATAATATATGTCTGATAAAGCTGTACCCCGTCCATTTTGGATTGCATCATCTACTCTATAATCAAATGCAACATCATCAAAATTTCCATTATTATTTTTAAAAAGAAAATTTGCTCCTCTCTCATTAGCCGCAAAGATATCGGCTCTTTCTGTCAAGATATGCCCAGATACAACTGCTCTTCCACCAGTAATATTATCCAGATTTAAAATCTCAGCTTTATCTTTGATAAGTTCATTTTCAATCTCATAAAACCTTGTTGGTCCTCCGTAGTTTGCAACATAAATTCCATATTCACCATCTCCCTTTCTATCTACACAAACAACAGATCTTCCTGCTGTTAAATTTAGATTTTCTTTATTTTTTTCTAATTCAAATAAATCAAAATAATTATTATCTTTTATATCCAATAATCTGTCTGAATATTTTTTAACTCCACTATATGTGTCGGTATTTAAAAAGTAGATTTCTTCAAAGCCATCTTTATCAATATCACATGCAGCAACTCCAATGGTTTTCTTTGAAATATCTGAAAAAATTTTTTGTTGGTTTATATTCTTCAATTTTCCATCTTGAAAAGATAACGCTAAATTCGGAAAACCAAAACCTGTGACTAAAAACTCATTATTTCCATCCATATTAAAATCTGTCACTGAAATACCATAGCTCAGTCTTTTTTCATTATTCTCAATAATTTTTGATAGATCCTCAAAAAATTCTGCACGAGCGTTGTTTGTAAGAATTATTAATAAAAATAAAATTGAATATTTATAAAAATTTTTTATTTTTTTGATGAACATTTTTTTGAACAATACTTAACTTTTTCCCAATTAAGTCTCCATTTTTTTCTCCATTTAAATGGCCTTTGACATATTGGACAAACTTTAATTGGTAAATTTTCTTTTTTCACTAAATTGTATTTTCTTTAATGAATTTATCTGCAGCTGACAAAATCAATTTTTTTCTATCAGTTTTCATCTTATCGAAAATTCTCACCATCATTGAAAGCCTTGGATTTTTTAAAAAAAACTTTCTATTTCGATCTATAAATCTCCAATAAAGCCCATCCATTATATTGCACCAATCACCCTTCTTAAAATCCATCATCTTCATAAAATAACTTGATCCACAAATGTATGGTTTAGTTGCAAATATTCCACCATCACTAAACAATCCCATTCCATAAACATTTGGAACCATCACCCAATCTGAGGAGTCCACAAACATTTCCATAAACCACTTGTAAACAATAGTGGGTTTGATCTCACAAAGGTTCATTATGTTCGATAAAATCATAAGTCTCTCAATATGATGAGACCATCCATGATTTAATGCGTTCTTTATTGCATAATCCAATGGTGGTAATCCAGTAGTGCCGTCATACCAGGATTTTTTCATCTTACGATTTTGTTTGAAAAAATTTCCTGTCTCCATTTCACTAGAATAACTTTGATAAATTCCTCTCATAAATTCTCTCCAACCAATTATTTGACGAACGTATCCCTCTAAAGAATTTAGTCTTATTTTTTTACTTTTATGGAATTCTAAAATTTTTTTAATTATAAATTCTGGAGTTATAAGACCTAAATTTACATATGGACTAAGTGCACTATGAAACAAAATATTATCTTTTTGATCAACTGCATCCTCGTAATCACCAAATAAGTTTGATTTTTCTTTAATGAAAAAATTTAAAATCTTCAAAACATCATTGTGTTCTGTAGCAAACCAGAAATTTTTGGTACTGCCAGGATGATCCTTAAATAGCTTTTCAACAATAGGTTTTAGCTTTTTAGTATGAGAAGTTTCATTTATTTTTGGAAATTTTGGGATTGAAATATTTTTTGGTAATTTATTTCTATTATCCTCATCAAAACTCCACTTACCTCCTGTAGGATTCCCATCAGAACCTATTAATATTCCAGATTTTTTTCTAACATCTTTGTAGAAAGTTGCCATAAATGGTTTTTTGGATTTAGATAAATATTTTTTAAAATCTTCTCTTGAATTTAAAAACATTGGCGTCTGAATAATATTCCATTTTATTTTTTCTTTATTAACAAATTGATTAATTTTTTTTTCAAAAAACTTATCCTCAACTTCAAAACTGGATATTTCCTTAATTTTTTTTGAGCCAATTATTTTTTTAAGCTTTTTGAAATAACTATCTTTGAATTCTTTATCCTCTATTTTAGAGTATTCAATTTTAAATTTATCTTTTTTAAGTACATCTGCGTGGGATCGCATTGATGACAAAAATAGAAGAATTTTTTGTTTATGATGTTTTTCATAAGTACATAACTCGTAATCTTCAGCCATGAAAAAAAGGTGGTCTTTTTTGAAGCGGTCTAGGTATTTTGATGGAAATAATTGATTGCCCAGTATAAAAAATAACTTCATAATTAAATATAACTAATTAAATTTTTTATGTCAGAAAAATATCTTATTTTTGGTGCGACAGGTTCAATCGGATCGAGCTTGGCTGAACAATTAGTAAATTCTGGAAATAGTGTACATTTAGTAGGTAGAGATGAAAACGAGGTCAAAAATATTTCAGAGAGATTAGGGTGTCCTTTTACTATTGCAGATGTTTTGGAAGAGAGATTTATAGAAAAAGTTAAAAATGATATTTCAGATGTAAAAGGTGTTGCTTATTGTGTTGGTTCAATTGACTTAAAACCTGTGAGAATGGTAACAGAGCAAGATTTTGTAAAATGTATGAAATTAAATCTTTATTCTGCGGTTGAAGTTATTAAGGGTTATCAAGAGAGTTTAAAAAAAAATAAGGGCTCAATAGTTTTATTTTCAACTGTTGCTGCTCAAAGAGGATTTACCAATCACGCAATTATTGCATCAACAAAAGCAGCTGTTGAGGGTTTAACAGTTTCACTTGCAGCTGAATTTGCTCCAAACATAAGAGTGAATTGTATTGCGCCAAGCTTAACCAATTCAAAAATTGCTGAGCCCATGTTAAAGAATAAAGCCCTAGCAGATGGTATTGCAAAGGCCCATCCTTTAAAAAGATTGGGAGAGGGAAAAGACTCTGCCTCTTTGGCTAGATTTTTAATCACTGAAGATAGCTCTTGGATAACAGGTCAGATTATTGCAGTAGATGGTGGAAGATCTAAACTTTCATAAGGTGAAAAAACTTTTTTTTGTAATTATATTTTTTATATTTTTTTCAACTAATTTATTTGCTCAAAATTTAAAATTTGAAAAATTAGTTGTTCTTAACGACCCATGGGGTTCGTCTTTTTTAAATAATAAAGAACTAATTATTACTGAAAAAAGTGGAAAAATTAAGATCATAGATATACTCCAAAAAAAAGCTGTTGAAGTTGATCATAACCTAAATTTTCTAGAACACGGACAGGGTGGTCTTTTAGATATCTTATATAAAGATAATTTTATTTATGTTTCATATTCTGAAAACAGAGGTAATGGGAAAACAAGTACCTCTATTGCTAAAGCTATTTTTGATAAAAAAAAATTAAATTTTAAAAATATTTTTCAAGCTGAACCTCCTATTGATTCTGGTTATCATTTTGGTTCAAGGTTAGCGATCAAAGATAATCACTTATTTGCCTCTGCCGGTGAAAGAGGTAAAGGCATGATTGCCCAAGACCCCTCAAAACATCCTGGGAGTATTATAAGAATTAAACTTGATGGAAGTATTCCAAATGACAATCCTAAATTTGTAGATAAGCCAGATTGGCTCCCTGAAATTTATCAAATTGGTATCAGAAATCCTCAAGGTCTAACTTTATCATCATACGATGGTAAAATTTATATGAGTAACCATGGCGCTAAAGGTGGTGATTGGTTTGGTGAAGTAAAAAAAGGTGAAAATTATGGTTGGAAAATATTAGGCTGGGGAGGAAAAAATTATTCTGGCTTTCCTATTGGTCCAAAATGGAAACCTGGCTTTACAAAAGCAATCCAGTATTGGGTGCCTTCAATTGCAACAAGTGCAATTACAATTTATGAAGGAAACGAATTTAATGAATGGAATGGTCATGCTTTAATTACATCATTAAAAGATCAATCCTTAAGAAAACTAATCTTCAATGATTTGTCCAACATAAAAGAAGATGTAATTTTTAAAGATGAGATTGGACGAATTAGAGATATACAGGTTCATCCAAAAAATGGAAAAATTTACTTTTTGGCGAGTGATAACCTTTGGCTGATGGAGAAGGCTAAATAGATCTTAGTGATTATTGATTTCTTATAAGAGGATAAACCTTTGGATTTAAATATTTAATATTAGTTAATAATATTAACACCAACGTAACCAAACCAATGGATAAACCAAGATAAATCAAAACTTTAAGATCAAACTTCCAGAATAACTCAAATATATTTTCAATAATAAATTTTGAACCAACTACAGCAAACAAAACTGCAATCATTATTACAGATATAAAAATAATCATAAATTCAATCAGCGAAGAAAAAACAATCTCTTTTCTTGAAAAACCTAAAATTTTAAAAACCAAATTTTGATATTCTCTTACCTTTCCTTGGACCATTATTGCACTTGAAATTACAATTAAACCAATGACGATAGTGACTGTTGAAATTACAATTACTGCTATGAAAACTTTATTTAAAACATTGGTTACTTTATTCAAATAATCAGCAATTTTAATCATTGATAAACTAGGGAAAATTTCAAGCATTTTTGTTTCATCAAATTTATTTAAATTATAGAACTTTGTGGTTGCTAAATATTCATGAGGAATATTTTTTGCAAAGTCAGGGTTAAAAAGCATTGTAAAATTTATATTTAGATCTCTATAATCAACTTGTCTAAAGTTGACTATTTCACCATCAATTTCTCTACCATAGATATTTAAAGTAAATATATCCCCTAATTTAATATTAAAATCTTTTGCAACCTTAGCGTCTAATGATATCTGAAGTTGATTTGGTTTAGACAAATCCCACCACTTACCATCAATAATTAGATTATCCTCTGGAACTTCTTTTGTCCAAGATGATCTCCGTTCACTGCCAATAACCCAATAACTATCATTTTCAGGTGTAATATATGTGTTTGGATTTATACCATTAATTTTCACTATTCCTGAAGAAACCATTGGAACAATTTCAATATTTGCACCAGGATCCATTGATAAAATTCTTTGTTCAAACTTTTCACGCTCTCCATTTTGAATGCCCACAAAAAAATAATCAGGAGCGATGTCAGGTATTGATTTTGCTATCTCTCTTTTAAAATTAGTTCCAACTAATGCCAAAGTCAAAAGTAATGTAACACCAAGACCTAAAGACATAATTGTAATTGGTGTAATACTTTTTGATTGTGTAATATTTTTAATAGATACTTTTAAAGGAGTGCTTGAATTAAATTTAAACTTTTTTAGAGAAAATATAATTAACTTTGAAAGTAGAAAAAAGATAATCAAACAAATAAAAAATGCTCCAAAATACCCAAGACTATAAACAAAATTTTCTGATCTATAAGTGAATATTAAAATCAAAATCGATAACATTATAATACTCATGCTAATTAATTTTTTTGAATAATAAAATTGTAAGTTTTGGAATACATTTCTAAATAGACTTGAAGCTTTGACTTGATCGATAGAACTAATTGTAGGGATCGAAAAAATTATCAAAACTAGTAAACCTATTAAAGATATTTTTAAAAAATTAAAAAAAGAAAAAAATAAATTTATCTTCAGTCCAAAGCTACTTGACAAATATTTGTCTGCTAATGGCACAATTAATAAACTACTTAAATATGCTGAAATAGTAATTATAAATAATAATATTACCAATTGAAGATAATAAAGTTTTTTAATATTACCCGAATAGAAACCTAAGGCCTTTCTTACTGCTATAGACAAGTTATTTTGATTTATAAAAGACAAAAGAGTATTAGCAATACCAATACCAGCAATAAGCATCGCACTTATTGAGACAAGGGATAAAAATTGTGAAAAGTTACCAATTACTCTTTTTAGTCCACTTGCTGCATTTTCTGGATATCTAATTTTTACTTTTTGATCATCTTTAAAAATACTTTCGATTTTTTTTATGATTATTTCTGGATTATCATTGTTATTAAATTTTACTTTATATTCATAATTTAAAAAATTTCCTATTCCGTTGAGTTTTAAGATATCTAAAGTTTGTTTACCTGTTAAAACCCAATCTCCAAAAGTCACAAATCCACTTACATCTGGAACAGATCTTACCTTACCAATAACAAGAAATTCTTGATCTTGAATTTTTACAATTTCATTTGTTTTTATATTTAAGGTTTTTGATAAACTCTCATTAATTAAAATTGTATAAGGTTCAGTTTGCATTCTTTCATAAGCATCAGCAGGTTCATAAGTTACTTCACCATATAAAGGATACTTTTGATCAACTGTTTTTATTCTAGTAAATAAAGATTTATTTTTCTCTCGAGTTGTTGTCGAAAGCATTGTGCTGAATTCAACCATCTCTGATATAGTTGTAAACTCTTCAACTTTATTTAATAAATCTATATTTCCTTGATTTCTGTTATAATCAATCTCTAAGTCTCCACCTAAAAGCTCTTTAGCATTTTCTTTGAGTTCCTTTTTTAAACTATCCTCAATAGTAAATATTGCACTTAATATAAATAGACTGATGAACAGAGTGATGATTATACTTGAGATTTTTTTATAGTTCCTTTTTAAATCTCTCAGAGCATATATTAAGATAAACTTGTATTGATAAAAATTATTTAATTTTTCCATCTTTAATTTTAATTTTTCTGTTTGCGCGGTTAGCAAGTTTTGGGTCGTGTGTTACCATAATTAATGAGGAACCCTCCTCTTTAACATACCTAAATAAAATTTTAGAAATCATATCGGAATTTTCTGTATCTAAATTTCCTGTAGGTTCATCAGCTAGAATTAGCTCTGGCTTCATAGCAATAGCTCTTGCGATAGCGACACGCTGTTGTTCTCCTCCAGATAACTGACTGGGTAAATTATTTAGTCGATGTTTTAAGCCAAATCTATCTAAAAGAGATTTTGCTTCTTTTTCAGGATTTTTAAATTTATTCAATTCAAGAATTAAGGTTACATTCTCTAGGGCTGTATAATTTGGGATTAGATAAAAAGACTGAAAAATTATACCTATATTTTTTTTTCTGATTTTTGATACTTCATCCTCACTTAATTTTGTAATTTCGTGGTCTTGAAAGTATATCTTGCCTGAAGTTGGACGCTCTAAACCACCAATTAACATGATTAAACTTGTTTTTCCTGAACCACTTTCACCTACTATTGAAATAGTTTCTTTTTTTTTTGTGGTCAAATTTATATCTTTTAAAACACTAATATTGTCTTTACCAGTTTGGTATTTAAGATTTATCTTTTTTAATTTAAGAAGAGTACTCATGAGTAAAAGTTTTATTATTAAAATAATTATTATCTGTCTACTAACCATTAATGCATATGCAATCGAAAAGATTGTATTATTTGGTGATAGTTTGATGGCTGGTTATGGTTTGTCTGATGACAATAGTTTACCAGTTGTTTTAGAAGAGAATTTAGAAGCAAAGGGTTATAATATTGAGATTATTGATGGCAGTGTTTCTGGTAGTACGTCATCAGGTGGATTAAATAGAGCTGATTGGACTTTAAGTGAGCCAGATATAGATCTAATAATTTTATGCTTAGGGGCTAATGACATGTTAAGAGGCATCCAGCCAAAAGAAACAAAAAGCAATTTAGAAAAAATTATAAAAATTGCTCAAGATAAAAATATTGAAATTATCCTAGCTGGGATGATTGCTCCAACCTCGCATGGTTTTTCTTATAAAAAAAAATTTGACAAAATTTTTCCTGATCTAGCCAAAAAATTTAAAATAGTGTTTATTCCTTTTTTACTTGAGGGAGTGGCCATGAAGCCCGAGTTTAATCTAAGTGATGGTATACATCCAAATGAAAAGGGTACCATAATAATAAGTAGAACTTTAGAGGAGACAATTATAAAAACTTACAATAAAAAAAATTAGTTTTAGTGGAAAAAAAACCTTATCACCATTTACCAGACGGTACTTTTAGAAATCCTGAGGGTTCACCAAAACCAGATCCTAATGTTAAATGGTCCTTCAAAATTTTTAATAGAGAGAAAAAAAAGCTTGATATGACAGTTCCCAAAGAACATGTTATTGAAAAAGAGAAAGTTTTAAAAGACTTAAAAAAATTAGAAGAAGACGATTATGTAGGATGGATTGGCCATGCAACATTTTTAATTAAGCTTGGTGAAACAACAATTATTACAGATCCAGTATTTTCAAAAAATGCTGGGCCGCTAATTTTTGGACCTAAGAGATTTACTGAACCAGCACTAAAATTAAACGAAATTCCGCAAACAGATATTTTTTTACTCACCCATAATCATTATGATCATCAAGATATGATGACGATCCGGCGATTTCCTTTCAAAAATTCTAAAGTTTTACTTCCATTAAAACTTGGTAAGTATTTCACCAGAAATGGTTATAGCAGTGTGAATGAAATGGACTGGTATGATAAAATTGAAATAAATAAAAATTTAAAAATTACTTTTTTACCTGCTGTGCATTGGTCAAAAAGAAGTCTCACAGATACTAATAAAACTTTATGGGGAAATTTTTTGATCGAATATAAAGATATAAAGTTATTATTTGGTTGTGATACTGGAGTAGGAAATATTTATAAAGATATAGGTAATAAGTATGGTCCAATTGATCTTACATTTATAAATATTGGTGCCTATAATTTTTATCCAATAATGCCTTATAAAGATAAGTCGGTTTATCACACAAATCCCGAAGAAGCTTTAGAGGTTGCAAAAAATTTAAAGAGTAAAAAAGTGATTGGAATGCATTGGGGCACGTTTGTTTTATCCTTAGAACCAATCATGGAGCCACCTGTAAGATTTAAGGCTGGAGCGGAAAAATATGGATTTAAAAAAGAAGATGCAATTATTTATAAAATAGGTGAATTTGGATCTTTAAAAAAATTACTTGATTATAATTAATTATCTAAAATCTTCTTTTTAGCTTTTTTAAATTCTTCTTCAGTTAAAACACCATCCTTAAGGAGTTGATTTAATTTATCCAATTCATCTGTTAACTTATCATTATTATCAGATAAGTTATCTCCATGGTCCTGATCTTCTAAGCTCTCATTGGATTTATTTTCTCTTTTGGCCTCAAAGCCTTTCATGATAGCTGTTCCGCCCAAGTAAAGGACAAATGCTAAAATTGGTATCGCTAATCCGAAAAAAATTATTTTTTCCACAATTTAATCCTCATCATCTTCTCTCCAATTTTTTTCATACATTAACCATGCAGCATAAATTACTGAAAATGTTCCAACTATCATACCATAATCAAATCCAGTTTGTTTATCATATAAATACCAGCCTAATTGTGTCGCGCCAATTGGTGGAACTGTCAGTATGAGCATAAGAAGTGCAATTCTATAGGGGTATCTAGGTTTTTTCATAACCTATCTTATCAAAAAAAATTTATGGAATTCAATATTATGCTTGCGATCTTTTGAAACAGTCAATCGTATTTTTTAGCAAGCAAGCGATTGTCATTGGACCAACTCCACCAGGAACAGGCGTGAGTGCTTTAGCATTTTTTGAAACTTCATCAAATGCAACATCACCAACGATACCTTTCTCAGTTTTATTAATTCCAACATCGATCACGATAGTATCTTTTTTAACCCAATCACCTTTAACTAACTCAGGAATACCAACAGCTGCAATAATAATATCAGCTTCTAAACACTCTGCTTTTAAATCTTTTGTTTTAGAGTGTGTTATAGTAACGGTGCAATTTTCTTTCAGTAAAAGTTGAGTCATTGGTTTACCATTTAAGTTAGACCGACCAACAACAACTGCTTTTTTACCATTTAAGTTAGGTTCTATCTTTTTAATTAACAAATAACATCCTAATGGTGTGCATGGAACGGAACTCTCATAACCTGATGAAAGATTTCCAACATTCATTGGATGAAATCCATCTACATCTTTTGATGGATCAATCGCTTCAATAATTTTTTGTTTATCAATATGTTTTGGTAATGGTAATTGAACTAAAATACCTGATACAGAATTATCTTTATTTAATTCATCTATCTTCTCTAAAATGACTTTTTCTTCAACACTATCTGGATATTTAATCACATCGGATTTAAGTCCAACTTCGTTAGCAGATTTTTCTTTGTTTCTAACGTAAATCTGACTAGGAGTTAAATCTCCAATCAAAATTACTGTTAACCCTGGAACTTTATTATACTTAATTTTAAGATCAGATACTTCTTTTTTAAGCTGTTCCCTTAATAGTGCTGCTTCTTTTTTTCCATCAATTAAAATCATATATTCTAGAATATCATTGGTGCGATGTAGAGCTTCATACACATTTCTATAAACCAAATCAATAGCAGTAAAATAATTGGAGAAATATCTAACGCTCCCAAATTTGGTAAAAATCGTCTTATTCTTCTTAAAAATGGTTCTGTCAACCTGTAAGTAAAATCTAAAACTGCATAAACAAATCTATTTTGAGTATTCAATACATTAAAAGCGATTAACCAGCTGATGATAACATTGGCAATCACTACATACGAATAAAGTTTTAATAATTGTAAAACTAAATAAAAGATAGCAATCATTTTTTTTCAATATAAATCGAAGAACTTGGAAATGCGAAAGAGGCCTTATTATTTTCAACAATTTGTTTTATTGCAATTGCAAGTTTTTCTTTTACTGAAAGCCATTCGTTCCAACTATCCGATTTTGTGAAACAACGCACATACATGTCTATAGAACTATCTGAAAACTTATCGACCCTAACTGCAATTCCTATGTTAGTGTCAAAATCATCACTTTTTTTTATGTGATCTTCAATTTGATCTCTTATATTTTTTAATTGATCAACCGAAGTGTCATATTGGAGAGTAATAATCCAGCTAATTAACCAGTTTGAGGTTTCACTTACATTTACTACAGCATTTTCTGCAAATTGAAAATTTGGAATTATTGCTAATGATTTATCGAATTTTCTGATTGTTGTTGATCGAAAACCGATTTTTTCAACAATACCCTCAATTATTCCATCAACAGAAATCCAATCACCGATTTTAAATCTTTTTTCAACTAATACCAAAATCCCAGAAATTAAATTTTTAAACAAATCTTGAGCACCCAATGCAACTGCTACTCCAAACAAACCTAAACCAGCAATAATAGGTCCAATCTTTATTCCCCATAATTCTAAGACTGCTGCGAGTCCTAAAATGAATATTAATATCTTTAAAGATTTAATAATCCATCCAATGAGTTCTCTAGTTAATAATTTATCAAGACCGCTTAAGATATATGAGACTGGTTCTATAATTTGATGAATAACCCAAAATATTAATATGGTTATTAGAGTTCTATTTATAGTATCAACAATTTCTCTACCTTCCATAGAAAATGTCATGTAATAACTTGCTATAAAAAAACCTAAAACAATTGGTAAAAATCTTGCAGGACCAATTAAAGATTTTACGAAAGTATCATCTAATTTATTTGTTGTTCTTTTTGAGATAATTTCTAACTTTTTGATTACAAGTTTACTAATAAGACCTCTGAAAATTAAAAAAATTAAAAAAATTCCTAAACCAATTAATATTTGTAAGATATCAACACCTAAAATACCTTTGTTCCATACCGATAGAAATATTTCAGAAAAATTATTAAACAATTCCATAATTAAATTTTATATAACAAAAACTCTTCTTCTCCAGGATTAAAAAGAAATATTTTTTTCCATTTTATTTCATTCAATATAGATGAAGTTTTCTCGCCAATACACGATAAATTAGTATTCATCCATAAGCTTTCAAATTGATGATTTTTGACAAAACTCAAAAAACTTTGAGCACTATTCTGTGAATAAATATAAACCATATCAGGCATGTTTAATTTTAAATCTTTTACAAAACTTTCATTGAATTTTTGATTATGTTTTACTCTATAATTAATCACTCTTTTAATGCCATAGCCCTCTTTCATGAGTTGTTGATCTAAATCAACAGATATAATTTCACCGCTGACATAAAGTAACTTTTTACTTTTTGTCTCGTAAGTTTGTAAAATTAACTCTTTTAAATTAGAAACATTACCCTCTGCAGCTACTGTGTTTTGAAATCCTGATGATCTAGCTTTTTTTTCAGTTAAATTACCAACACAAAAACATTTGATATTTTTGTCTATATTATTTTGATCTAAATATTTCACTGCATTAGCACTGGTAAAAATAATTCCTCCATATTCAGAAAATTTAATTTCCTCATAATTAACCTTTTCAATATTAATCAGTGGGATGTGCGAAACTTGATGACCTAATGATTTAAACTTTAAAATCATTTCTGAACAATCTTCCAGTGGTCTTGTTAATAAAATATGCATATTATTTTTTGTAAGAATTATTTGATTGCATTTTTAAATTCTGCCCAATTTGTTTACCTATCTCTTTAAATTTATCAATCTGGCCAGATTTCTTTTCATAAAACCTTTGAGAGCCATCTATTGAAAAAAGTTCTGCCTCAATTACAATTGTATCACTTTCTATTTTTGAATAAACTCCTATTGCTGTTTCACAATCTCCCTCTAAAACTTTAAGTACATTTCTCTCAGCATGAGCTCTTTTATAGGTTTCTTCATGATTTACTTTTTTTAAAATTGAAATAATTTTTTTATCTGCATCACGACATTGGAGTGCAATTATTCCTTGTCCAGCACTTGGTATGATTTCTTGTGCTGAGAAAATTTCAGCTATTTCATTTTCAAGATTCAAATTTTTAATCCCTGCATAAGACAAAATTATTGCATCATAATTTCCATCTTTTAGTTTTTTAATTCTAGTATCTACATTACCTCTAATTATTTTGCATGTTAGATCAGATCTTAATTTTTTAATTTGAAATTCCCTTCTAAATGAGGATGTTCCTATAATTGATTTCAGCTTAAGATCATTTAATTTTTTCTTATCATTCGTTATCAAAATTTCTCTTGGATCATTTCTCTCTAAAAAACAGTCTGTTTTAAGTCCGCTAGTTTCTGTTGCTGGCATATCTTTTAATGCATGTACTGCAATGTCGATACTTTTATTCTCTAACTCTTTTTCAATTTCAGTTGAAAACAATCCTTTGCCACCTATATCAGATAACCTAGTATCTTTAACTTGATCACCTTTTGTTGAAATAGATTTAATTTCAATATCATTTGTATCTAAAGTAGTTTTTTTAATAATTTGTTCTTTAGCTTTTTGAGCATACAACAATGCTAATTTACTACCTCTTGAACCTATGATAATTTTTTTAGTCATAAATAAATTTATTTCTTTCTTGTATTGGAAATGTACAATTATTAAAAACTATTTGTATGAGTAAAAAACCCTTAATTCTTGGAATTGAAACTAGTTGTGATGAAACAGCTGCCTCAGTTATAACTGAAAATGACCAAGGGAAACCTATAATTTTATCAAACATTGTCTCAAGCCAAACTGATGTCCACAAAGAATTTGGAGGTGTAGTTCCAGAGTTAGCGGCCAGATCACATATCGAAAAAATAGATTTAATCGTGAAGAAAGCTTTGGATGAAAGTGGAATAAAAATTAAAGATATCGATGCAGTAGCTTCGACCGCAGGTCCTGGTCTAATCGTTTGTTTGTCAGTAGGCTTAAGCTTTGGGAAAGCTTTTGCCTCTTCAATAAACAAGCCTTTTATAGCTGTAAATCATTTAGAAGGACATGCGTTGAGTCCAAAATTAGTTTCAAACTTAAATTATCCTTACCTCCTGCTATTAATTTCGGGTGGTCATTCACAATATTTAAATGTTCAAGGTCTTGGAAAATATAAAAGACTAGGAACAACTATTGACGATGCACTAGGTGAAGCTTTCGACAAAACTGCAAAACTTTTAGGAATAGAATTTCCTGGAGGACCCCAAATCGAGCTTTGGGCAGAAAAAGGTGATCCAAATTCTTATGATCTACCAAAACCTATCATTAATAAGGGTGGTTGTAATTTGTCATTTGCTGGTCTTAAAACTGCAATCCTGAAGATAAGTAAAACCATTGAAACAGAGCAAGAAAAATTTAATTTGGCAGCTTCTTTTCAAAATACAATTGAAGAAATATTGAAAAAAAAAACCAAAATTGCTTTTAATGAATTTGAAAAACAAAATGATATACAAGATAAAATTTTTGTTGTTGCGGGTGGTGTAGCAGCAAATAAAAAAATAAGATCTATGTTGATAAACTTGTGTAAAGAAAATAATTATCAAAGTGTTTTTCCACCAATTGAAATATGTGGGGACAATGCTGCAATGATAGCAATGGTAGGTTTGGAAAAGTATAAATTAAAACTTTTTAATAAACTAGATCATCCAGCAAAACCAAGATGGCCCTTAGATGAAAATGCATTATTTTTAAAAGGTGCTGGGGTTAAACTTTAATGCAATATTGGTTACTTAAGTCAGAACCTGACGTTTGGTCAATTGATCAACAAAAAAAAGCTGGTACTAAAGGTGCTCCTTGGGATGGAGTAAGAAATTATCAAGCTGCCAAAAATTTAAAATCAATGAGAGAAGGAGATCAATGTTTTTTCTATCATTCGAACATTGGAAAGGAAATTGTTGGTATTGTTGAAGTTATAAAGGAAGCATATTTAGACAAGACAGATAAATCTGGTCGATTTGTTGCTGTTACAGTAAAGTTTCTAAAAAAATTAAATAAGCCAGTAAGTCTTGAGGATATTAAGAAAAACAAGCAATTAAGCCATTTATCACTTATTAAACAAAGCAGACTATCAGTAATGCCAATAGATTCTAAAAGCTGGAAAATTTTAAATAACATGGGTAAGATTTAAAAATAATATTTATGCCTAAAAAGAAGAAGAAATCTAAATCAGGAAAAAGAACCTCAAAAAGAAAGAAGGTTAAAAAAAGAAAAAAAATTCTTAAAAGAAAAAAAAAGATTAAAAGTAAGATTAAAAAAGTTAAAATTAATAACGAAGGCTCAACTCAAGAACTAATTTTTAAACCAAAACCAGAGTGGGTGAAAAGTGGTTTAATTAATAAATCTCAATATCAGAATAAATATACTGACTCTATTAAGAACAATAATGCTTTTTGGAAAAAAGAAGGAAAAAGAATTACATGGATAAAACCATATAAAAAAATTAAAGATGTGAAGTATAGTAAAGATGAAGTTAAAATAAAATGGTTTGAAGATGGAACTTTAAATGCCTCTGCTAATTGTATTGATCGACATTTAAAAGATAAAAAAGATAAAACAGCTATAATTTGGGTAGGTGATGATCCTAAGGATACTCAAAAAATTTCTTATAAACAACTTCATCAAAAAGTTTCAAAAGCAGCTAATGGTCTAAAAAAATTAGGGATACAAAAAGGAGACAGAGTAACAATATATTTAACGATGATACCCGAGCTGGCTGTTTTGATGTTAGCTTGTGCAAGAATAGGAGCCATACATTCTATAATATTTGGAGGGTTTTCAGCAGAGTCTATTTCTGGAAGAGTAAATGATTGTAAATCAGAATACATTATAACAGCTGATGAGGGTGTTAGAGGTGGAAAAACAATTCCATTAAAAGCAACAACCGATGAAGCATTAAGTAATTGTCCTGATGTTAAAAAATGTATTGTTGTCAAAAGAACAGGAAACTATGTTTATTGGGATGACGACAGAGATGTTTGGTATCATGATCTAATTAAAGATGTACCAAGTCATTGTGAACCTGAGGAAATGAATGCTGAAGATCCTTTATTTATTCTTTATACGTCTGGATCTACAGGTAAACCGAAAGGTGTACTACACACAACGGGCGGGTACATGGTTTATGCTTCCATGACTCATCAATATATATTTAACTACAAGCCTAAAGATATTTATTGGTGTACTGCAGACATAGGTTGGGTGACAGGTCATAGTTATATTATTTATGGACCCTTATCTAACGGAGCTACTACAATAATGTTTGAGGGAGTACCAAATTATCCGGACAGCTCAAGATGGTGGCAGATTGTTGATAAATATAAAGTTAATACTTTTTATACTGCTCCAACAGCTATCAGAGCCCTTATGCGAGAGGGTGATGATCCAGTAAATAAAACATCTCGAAAATCTCTAAAATTATTGGGTACAGTCGGAGAGCCTATAAATCCAGAGGCTTGGATGTGGTATTACAAAACAGTTGGAAACTCAAAGTGTCCAATCGTAGATACCTGGTGGCAAACAGAGACAGGCGGAATTTTAATTGCGCCTCAAACAGGAGCTATACCTTTAAAACCTGGATCAGCAACAAAACCTTTTTATGGAATTAAACCTGTTCTTGTCGATAAAGATGGAAAAGAAATTAAAGGTGCAGGAGAAGGGAGACTTTGTATAGCTCAGTCTTGGCCAGGCCAAATGCGAACTGTTTATGGCGATCATCAGAGATTTATTGATACTTACTTTTCTCAATTTGATGGAAAATATTTTACTGGTGATGGGTGTAGACGAGACAAGGATGGATATTACTGGATCACTGGACGAGTAGATGACGTAATTATTGTATCAGGACACAACTTGGGTACTGCTGAAATTGAAAGTGCTTTTGTTGCTCATCCTAAAGTTGCTGAGGCTGCTGTGGTTGGTTATCCACATGACATTAAAGGAAATGGACTATATTGTTACGTAACTCTTAATGCAGGTGAGACTGAGACAGGAGATCTTGAAAGAGAACTAAAATTATGGGTTAGAAAACAAATAGGTCCATTAGCAACTCCTGACTTGATTCACTTTACTCCAGGGCTTCCAAAAACAAGATCTGGAAAAATAATGAGAAGAATTCTTAGAAAGATTGCAGCAAATGAACATGGTCAATTAGGTGATACTACTACTTTAGCTGATCCAAGTGTTGTTGATAGTTTAGTTGACAATAGAAAAAATACTTAGAAACCTAATCTTTCTTGAAATTCTTTCTTAACGACGTCCCATTTGAGAATGACTGAATTCAAAACTATTTTACGATCTAAAGTTTTTAGCTCCTCAGCAATTGGAGCCCACTTATATAAAGATAATGCACTAGGATTAAAAGGGAGATCACTATGATAAGTATCCCAATTAATTTTCTCAAATCTTTCATCAAAATTTTTTTTGGTGTTTTCGATAATATCTAAAGGCATTTTGTTTGAAATTTCATCATCTAGAATTTTAAAAAAGATTTCTTTAGCCCTATTGGTATCTTCATAGTTTGTAGTTGCTTTTAAGTAAGAGAAGGTAAAAAACGTAAGATCTTGCAAAGCCACAGCATAGATATTCCACTTAGCTAAATTAACTGACTTCATAAATTCATCATTTTCAAAATGAAGAACATACCTAGTGCCCATCCTGGTCTTTAAATAACCATACAAAGTAACTTGTGACACCCAAGCTGATTTTGTTTGAATAAAATCCTCTAATTCATCTAATGACTTTATTTTTTTTTTAGGGATAAATGCTTTAAAAAGGGCAAATAGATAGATCTTGAAGTCCCTCAAGGTAAGATCTTTCCAGGTAAGTTTATATTTTCCCATAAAATAAGCTATTTTTGATAGTTATAACCCATAAATCGGACTAATTTGAGCAATTTTAACACTTTAAATCTCTTCGATAATGGTTATGGTTTTTGCCAGTTATAACTAAAAAGAGAGAGGTATAAATGTCAAAACAAGAACAACACTGGGAAAAATCCAGAGGTTTGCTATTCATGACACTAGCAATCTGGTTTGTATTCTCAATTGGCATCTTCTTATTCGGAGCTGAAATGAATGAAGTTACGGGACCATTTGGTTATCCGTTAACTTATTGGTTCACTTGTCAAGGTTCTCTTGGTGCTTTCGTAATCCTAATTTTCTGGTTTGCGAACAGGCAGGAGAAAATTGATGAAGAGTTCGGCTTCTCAGAAAGAGGGGATGACTAAATGATGAAAGGTAATTTTATAGACAATTTACCTAAGGTTTATGGAATCTATACAGGTGGTTTTTTAGCTTTCATAATCATTATGTCAATTGCCGAGCAGATGGGTATGACTGCGAAAACAATCGGAATTTGTTTCGTTGCTTTCACAGTAGCCATTTATGCTATAATTGGTTATCTATCACGTACAGCTCAAGCTGATGCTTATTACGTAGCTGGAAGACAAGTGCCAACTGTATTCAACGGAATGGCAACTGCAGCAGACTGGATGTCTGGTGCATCATTCGTTGCAATGGCAGGAGGTATTTACTTCAAAGGTTACGGATATATGGCACTTCTTGTAGGTTGGACTGGTGGATATGTATTAGTCGCATCTTTATTAGCACCATACTTAAGAAAATTTGGCTGTTACACAGTTCCAGATTTTATTGGTACAAGATATGGTGGTAATTTAAGTAGATTTCTTGCAGTAGTAGTCTTAACTGTTGCATCATTTACTTATGTGACTGCACAAATTAACGCTACAGGTACTATTGCATCTGTTGCACTTGATATTCCATTCCAATACGCAGTTTATGTTGGATTAGTAAGTATCTTACTATGTTCAATGTTAGGTGGTATGAGAGGAGTAACTTGGACACAGGTTGCGCAATATATTGTACTAATCATAGCTTACTTATTACCAGTATTCTGGATCAGTAACAAAATGGGTGCGGGTTTCTTCCCACACTTCATGTTAGCTGATGAAGTATCAAGAATTGCTGAATTAGAAGCTCAGTTTGGTTTTGTGAAAAACTCTGCTGAAAATCTAAAAGAGGTGCCAAAAGGTTTGGCTGGTATAACTAAAGCTCACTCAGCGGTGAATGCAACGCCTTGGGCGTTTATTTCATTAGCACTAGCGATGATGATGGGAACAGCTTCATTGCCTCACGTGATGATGAGATATTTCACTACTCCGAGTGTAAAAGCAGCTAGAAAATCAGTAGGTTGGTCTTTATTCTTTATCTTCCTACTTTATTCTTCTGCTCCAATGTTAGCGACGCTATCTAAGTTGTCATTGATTGATCCAACATTACCAACAGGTATTATTGGTAAATCAATTTCAGAAGTCCAAGCGATAGATTGGTATCAAAACTGGAACCAAGCAAACTTAATGTTTGTAAGCGACTTTAACGGAAATGGAACTCTTGAATTAAATGAGTTTTTCATGGGTGGTAAAGCCGTTGTGTTAGCAACTCCGGAAATAGCTGGATTACCATACGTAATCTCAGGTCTAGTTGCTGCTGGAGGTATGGCTGCTGCCATGTCAACAGCTGATGGTTTGATTCTAGCAATTGCAAACGCAATCTCACACGATGTTTATTATAAAATCATCGATCCAAAAGCTGAGACTGCTAAGAGACTAGTTGTTGCAAGGGTACTACTTGTAGTAATTGGTTTTGCTGGAGCAACTATTGCAGCAATGGAGATCCAAGGTATCTTAGGTTCAGTCATCTGGGCTTTTGACTTTGCGATGTCTGGATTATTCTTCCCACTTGTACTTGGTGTATGGTGGAAGAGAGCTAACAGAGAAGGTGCAATAGCTGGTATGGCTTTAGGATTAATTTCTGGTGCTGGTTACCTAATTTGGGTAAGAAACGGTGGAAGTGGATTCTTAGGTATTACACAGTTAACATTTGGTATCTTTGGTTCAGCTGTCAGCTTAGTAGCTATGGTTGTTGTAAGTCTAATGACTTCAGCGCCAAACGCTGCAACGCAGAAAATGGTTGATGAGGTTCGTGTACCATCAGGTAAATCGATCCTTGGCAAACAACACTAAATAATTATTTTAAGGGGCGATTAATTTCGCCCCTTTTAATTCAAGTCTTTTTCCAATATAAATTCTTAAATGTCGGCTAATTTTCACCCAATGGTGTACATAATTGATTACATACTTGGGGTAATAATGTGGACATTAATTGGCAGAGTTGCAATGAATATTTTCCAAAAAGAAGACTCTCAATTTTTTTTCATGAAAGTATTCGTTAAATTTACCAATCCATTATTACGAATTTTTAAACCAATTACACCTGAATTTATTATTCAACCGATAATTCCGCTATATGTTGCTTGGTTTTTCTTTATGATAAGATTTTATTTAATGCCATGGATTTTGGGATATTCTGTCATGGGAATGTTATCTTTTCCTTTGGAAAGTGAAATTTCTAGACAAATTTATCAATTTTTTAATTCAATTAAATTTTAAAAATTGGTACTAGTAATTTAGTTATCAATGAAAAAAATACAAATATCACCGTCAATCTTATCTGCTGATTTTAGTCAATTAGGAAACGAAATAAAACGTTTGGAAGATGCAGGTGCAGATATGATCCATGTAGATGTAATGGATGGACATTTTGTTCCAAATTTAACTATCGGACCTCCAGTTATAAAAGCATTAAAAAAACAATCATCAATGATATTTGATGTCCATTTAATGATTTCTCCAGTACACAAATATATCGATGCATATTCTGATGCAGGTGCGGATATTATTACTATTCATCCAGAAGCAACGGACGATCTAAGTTTATCTATTTCAAAGATTAAACAATTAAATAAAAAGGTTGGGGTATCTTTAAATCCTGAGACGAAAGTTGATGTAATTAGAGAACACTTGAGCGAAATTGACTTAGTTTTAATAATGAGTGTTAACCCCGGTTTTGGTGGTCAAAAATTTATACCAGAAGTTTTAGTAAAAATTAAAGAGCTAAAAGAAATACAGAAAACTCAAAATCTCAATTTTGATATTGAAATTGATGGCGGTATCAATTTTGACAATTCAAAAGAGGCAATAGAAGCAGGAGCAAATATACTTGTTTCTGGAACAACAATTTTTAAAAGTAATAATGGAGATATAAAAAAGAATATTGAATTATTAAAATCAAAATAATTTTATGGTTTACATAAATCGGTTTTTTTTTAATATTTTCGATAAAATAAGAGAGTTATATTTAAATTCTAGTCTGTACGATAAAAAAATTTCAAAAACTTATTATCAAAATTTGATTTATAAGCCTAGTCCTCATTTACTTTCATCCTTAATTAAATATCAAAAAAAAAAATTTAGAATTGAAGATTTTGCATTAAATGAAATTTGGGATAATAAAGAAATAACCAAAAAAAACTTAAGAAAACTTAATAATTTTTATTGGCTTTTTAGTTTAGATCTTAAGTCTTCAAAAAAAAATACCCAATCAGTTATAAAAAACTGGATGACTTTAAATCATAAATACAATGCAAAAAGTTGGAATTTCGATTTAACTGCAAAAAGAATTATTGCTTGGTTATCAAGTCATAATCTCACTTATGAAGATGGTAACGGACAATATAAAATTGATTTCAACACTATGATACAAAAACAAACTAATCACCTCATAAATGAAATTAATAAATCAAAATTTGTTGAAGATAAATTGATAGGTTGTGCATCTATTATATTAGTTGGACTTTGTTATCAGGATGAAAAAAAGTATTTGCCATATGGTTTAAATTTACTAGAAAAAATATCTAAAATTACTCTTGATAATTCTGGTTTTCCTAAATCAAGGAGTATTAAACAATTAATATTTTATTTGAAATATTATATTTTAATCAGAGAGTGGTTTAAAGAATCTCAAATTAATATTCCAGAACATATCAATGAAACAATCTACTATCTTGGACAAGGTTACGCTTTTGTTTGGCAAAATCTAAAAAGTGATATTCTTTATAACGGAAATAACATCTCAGATAATAATAATTTTGATAATTATCTTCAAAGACTAGGTTATAAATTCAAAAATGACAATCAAGATTATGGTGGATATATAATTTTGAGAAATAAAAAGATGTGTCTCACTATGGATGCTGGTCCTTCACCAAATTCATTTTTTTCTAAAGATTATCAATCTGGAGCTTTATCATTTGAAATAATTTCTAATGGAAAAAAATTAATTAGCAATTGTGGCTATCATAGTGAAACAAATATAAAACTAAATCATTTATCAAGATCAACTGCCGCTCAGAATACCTTAGTAATCGATGATAATTCTTCCTGCAAATTTACGAACAATAATAAATCTTTTTTTGTTACCAGAGGTTTAAAAATTACTAAAAGAGAGACTATTTTTGAAAAAAACTATTGGAGAATAAATGCTTCTCATGATGGATACCAAAAAAAATATAATACTATTCATGAAAGAAATATAGAATTTTATCCTGGAGAAGAAACTTTTGTTGGTAGTGATAAAATTCTAAAAAAAATTAATAAAAATTATAAATTTGATATTCGATTTCATGTAGAACCAGACGTAAAATTAATGAAAACCCAGGATGGTAAATCAATATTAATTGAATTGGAGGATGAGGGTTGGAAATTTACTTGTGATAATTATGATATAAATATTGATAATGGTTTATATTTCGGTAATAAAAATTCATATATTGATAATCAAAATATATTTATTTCTGGAATTTCAAATAACCAGACCGAAGATATTAAATGGCAAATAAAAAAAATATAGTAAGAAGAATAAAATCAGCTGTAATATCTGTTTCAGATAAATCAAACTTAAAACCATTATTACAAACTTTAAACAGGTATAATGTTAAACTGATTAGTTCAGGGGGTACATTTAAGGCAATTAGAAAATTAGGCTATCGATGCCTTGAAGTTTCTGATTATACTGGTTTTAATGAAATTCTTGATGGACGTGTTAAAACACTACATCCTAAAATTCATGCGGGAATCTTAAATAAAAGAAACAATAATTCTCATAAAAGAGAAATAAAAAAAAATAATTTTCAAAATATTGATTTAGTTGTAGTCAATTTTTATCCATTTGAAAAAACTTTAAATACAACAAAAAATCATAATAGAATAATTGAAAAAATTGATATTGGTGGTCCTGCCTTAGTTAGAAGTGCTGCAAAAAATTACAACGACGTTGCAGTAATAACATCCATCAATCAATATTCAGCATTGATTGATCAGTTAAAAAGATTTAAGGGTGCAACAAAATTAGAATTTAGAAAAAGATTATCTCAATCAGCCTTTAATGAAACAGCATATTATGACTCCGTAATTTCAGATTACTTCAATTCAGTCACAAGTGAAAATTTTACAGAGAAAAAAATTATTTACGGAAACTTAATTGAGAGATTAAGATATGGAGAAAATCCACACCAAATATCTGCTATTTACTCTAAAAATAAAGATTTCAAATTAAGAAAAATTCATGGAAAACAATTAAGCTATAACAATTACAATGATATTTTTGCTGCTTTAACGATATCCAAAAGTCTACCAAAAAATATAGGCACTGTAATTGTTAAACATGCTAACCCCTGTGGAGTTTCTATTTTAAAGGATAAAGTAAGCAGTTATAAATCTGCATTTGAATGTGATCCTGTGAGTGCATTTGGGGGTATTGTCTCTTGTAATTTTAAAATTAATAAAAGATTAGCTCATGAGTTAAACAAAACTTTCTTAGAAGTAATTATTGCAAATGGTTTTGAAACAAATGCTCTTGAATTATTAAAATCCAAAAAGAACGTTAGAATTATAGATTCAACAAACTTTAACTTTGATGATATTCTTCAAATTAACTCTGTATCAGGCTCAATATTGGTTCAATCTCAAGATGATCTTATTTTTAAAAAAAAGGATTTTAAGGTTGTCTCGAAGAAAAAACCAAACAAAATGCAATTTGAAAATTTATTATTTGCATTCAACATTTCCCGCCATGTTAAATCCAATGCTATTGTGCTCGTTAGTGATAAAACAACAATTGGTATCGGATCTGGACAGCCTAGTAGGCTTGATAGTTGTCAAATTGCAATAAATAAAATGAGGAAGTTTAAAAAAAATGAAAAAGAAATTGTTGCTGCCTCTGATGCTTTTTTTCCATTTGTTGATGGTATTGAAAAATTAATACAATCCGGTGTTTCTGCTGTAATCCAACCCAGAGGATCAATCAGAGATAAAGAGATAATAAAGTTTGCAGATAGAACTAATACAATTTTGATTTTTTCTAAAACAAGACATTTTAGACATTAAATTTTATCAATCTTTGAAGCTAAGATGAAATCGTTTTCAGATAATCCTTCAATCGCGTGAGTCGAAATGTTTATTTTCGCATAACCCCAACCAAATAAAATTTCAGGGTGATGACCTTGCTCCTCAGATATTCTACCTACTTCATTTGCAAATTTTTGACTCTCAATAAAGTTTTTAAATGTAAATTTTTTTTCTAAAAAATGTATATTTTTCTCATTTTTAATAACATCCCATCCATTAATTTTTTTTTGATATTTATGTATTTCACTAATATCAAGTGCAGGCACACCACCTTCACAAGGAATACACTTTTTCTCAAATAGTTCACTCATTAAATCTACATCCTCATCTAATTTAATTTTTTACTATATTACTTAAAATGGAGCGGGCAAAGGGGATCGAACCCTCGACCTTCTCGTTGGCAACGAGACGCTCTACCACTGAGCTACGCCCGCAATGTAACTATTGTTAAATTAGTAGTTTTTTAAAAATTAAGCAATAGCCAAAATGACAAAATCTATTTTAAACTAGGCTTAGAGTGTGTCATAAATTAATTTAAATTATAAATTTAAAACTTATATGAAAAACAAAAAATTTAGTGAATTTTTCGAGAGTATTAAAGATAAATTAGGAATAAGAAAAACATCCTTTACTAAAATTTTTCAATATTTGGACAATATTAAGGGACCAATAAATATTGTTGAAACAGGTTGTTTAAGGATTAAAGATAATTTTAAGGGTGACGGGCAAAGCACTTTGCTTTTTGATAAATATACACAATTTAGAGGAGAAAAGTCAAAAGTTTATACTGTAGATATAAACCCTAAAGCCACGGAAGTTTGTAGGTCTGTAGTAAGTGATAATGTTGAAATACATACTGGAGATAGTGTCAAATATTTAATTGAACTTTTACCAAAATTAAAAAAGGAAGAACAGAAAATTTCTTTGTTTTATCTAGACTCATTTGATGTTGATTGGCAGTCATCTGATAGATCGGCAGGTCATCATTTAAAAGAGATAACAGCAATAATTAATTATATATCAGAAGAAACATTAATTGTTGTTGACGACGCGCCTATACTTGCTCCAATGAAAATTGAGGATAAAAAAATGTCTTTAATAACTGAACATCCTGCCCCAAAACCTTTTATAGGAGGTAAAGGTTACTTAGTAAACGAATTTGCTTTTGCAAATGATGCTACCTTGTATTTTTCAAATTATCAAACAGCATGGTTTAATTTTAAAAAAAAATTATAAAAATTTAATATAGTGTGTCATTTTTTTTAATTGATGTAATATTAATTATGGTATGATTTTTTTATGAAAAAAGAAGATTTACCAAAAACAATACCGGTTTTTCCATTAAGTAATTTTATTATTTTTCCAAGAACTACTGTTCCATTGAATATATTTGAGCCAAGATACATTGAGATGATTAATGATAGTATGAAATCAAACAAGCTTATTGGGATGATACAACCTAAAAATTCAAAAGTTAGTGAGGTTAACCCTGAATTATATGACATTGGCTGTATGGGCAAAATTACAAGCTTTAGGGAAAACGATAATGGTCAATTTTTGATAGAACTTAAAGGAATAATCAGATTTCAAAAAATAGATGAAGTAAAATCAAATAAAAAGTACAGAGAATGCAATGTAAATTTTAATAATTTTTATAATGATCTAAGTTATCAAAGTGAAAATCTACAATTTTCTGATTTAAAATTGATATTTAAAGACTTAAAAAATCTTTTTGAAAAAAGAGGTTTTATTATTAATTGGAAGGGATTAGAAAAACAAAGTTTAGATGAAACAATAAACGCTCTAGCTATGGCATCTCCTTTTACACTAGAAGAAAAACAAATCTTATTAGAAGCCAAAAATTTAGAGATTAGAAAAACTAAAATTTCTGAAATTTTAACTACATATTCTTTTGACAATTATAATAATACAACTGTTCAGTAAAACTAAATTTCAAAACCTTTGTTAGCTATATTTTTAAAAGATCTATTTAAGAATTTATTGCTTCCTATAAATCCCACTAATTTACTAAGAATATTATTATTCATCTTGCTTTCAAAATTAAAGAATTCGTACACAAAGTCAATTCCACTAGAGAAAAGATAGTTTTTATGTTTAGTCATATTTTGAAATTCTTCACAAATTGAATTATCTATATCTAATCCATTCTTTAACTTAAGTTCAATTAAATTCACCAAATCTCGAATATCTCTTAAAGTCATATTGAAACCTTGACCAGCCAAAGGATGAAGACGATGTAATACATCACCAAAAGCCAGAATATTTTTATGATAATAAGTTCTTAAATTCGAAGCTTTCAACTCAAAAAAGTTGCAAATACCAAAATTTGTAATTGAATACTTGGTATTATATCTTTTAATTAATTCTTTTAAATTAATATTTTTTTTACCTTTAATTGAATAAACAATAGAAGTTTCTATTTCTGATAATGGTAAAAATGCCAAGGGTCCATTTTTCGTAAATATTTGAGACGCTGTATTGTTCTGAATTTTTTTGTGTTTTAAAATTGTAGTGTACGCAAGACTATCGTATTTTTTTTTTAAACTTCTTGCAAAAAACTTCTTTGAAAAATAATTGTCATTTTCACAATTTATTATTAACTTATATTTTTTCAAATTTGAGAGATTATAATCAAAATTTTGTTTAAATTTACATAACTTATCCTTTTTCAAACTTTTAAGTAATTTACTTTGTAATTGATAATTTCTAATTATAGCAAAAACAGTTTTATTATTATTTTCAAAATTTAAAATTTTTTTATTTCTCAAATTTTCTGAATAAATTTCAATTTTTTTTATATCCCAAAATAATTTTTTGATATCTAATATTTCTTTATTAAAATACGTCAGATTATCATTAGATATACCAATGGTTCGACTCCTATTAAAATCTGATTTTTTTTTATTTAAAAAAATATCAATAGATAATCCTTTTTTAACTAAAGATTTTGCTAAACTTAATCCAGTTAATCCACCACCTAAAATACAAAGTTTCATATTAATTTTTAATTTTAACAATAAAAATTAGATGATACAAAGTGGTAAATTTGATTCATCTGATATGGATATAAAAAAACTATCAACTACAGCTCTAACATTCATTACAAATAGATTAATTGAAATTTTCGGTATTTGTGTTCTTTTAATGGGGTTTTTAATTTTAATTGCCTTAATTTCATACTCTCCGGAAGACCCAAATTTTATTTTCCCAGAAAATACTATTATAAAAAATATTTTAGGTTATCAGGGAAGTGTTACTTCAGACTTTATTTTCCAATCTATAGGCTTAATAGGTTACTTATTACCCGTCAGTTACATCTTTACAGGTTTAAACATTTTTAGAAAAAAAGAGATTTTAGTAATTATTGAAAATACTTTTTTTATAACGATTTATGCATTATTTGGATCTTTATTTTTCTCAAAATTTTACTCAGAAAATTTTTCACTTTATATTAATGGTAGCGGTGGGTTTGTTGGTAATTATTTATCAGAAAACTTTTTCGTAAATTCATTAAATCGATATGAAGATTTTTCATACTACTTACTTCTCCTATTCACTCTTCTCTTTTTCATTTTAAGTATAAATTTTAATTTAAAAAATTTTATTTTAAATATTAAAAAAATATCAGATTTTATATTTAGAAAAAGTTCTAAAAACTATACAAGCAAAGATGAACTTATAGACGAATTTATTCCTCAAGATGAAATAAAAGATATTTTACAAGAAGATTTACCGTTTATAAAAGCTGAAAGTAATAGGTCTTCAAAAACAAAATTTTCTCTACCATCAATTGATCTTCTCAAAACTCCAACAAAAAAAGAAAGAGAAGGTCTTAATAAAAATGAAAATAATAATCCAGAATTTTTAGAAAAAATTCTCTTAGATTTTGGTGTTAATGGAAAGATAAAAAAGGTCAGTCATGGCCCAGTTGTTACACTAAATGAATTCGAACCCGCAGCGGGTATTAAAGTTTCTAAAATAATCAATCTATCTGACGATATTGCGAGAAATACAAGCTCAGAGTCAGCCCGTATAGCAACCATTCCAGGAAGTAATACCATAGGTATAGAACTTCCAAATTTAAATAGAGAGAATGTATATCTAAGTGAAATTCTAGATAATTCAAACTTTAAAAAAAAAGAAATTAAATTACCTATTGCTCTGGGAAAAAATATTTCTGGTACTCCAATAATCGGAGACCTATCTGCAATGCCTCATTTGCTTATTGCTGGTACCACGGGCTCAGGAAAATCTGTTTGTATCAATACAATTATTTTGTCTCTTCTTTACAAGCATGCTCCAGAAAGATGTAAATTTATTTTAATTGATCCTAAAATGTTGGAACTTTCTACTTACGAAGGTATTCCTCATCTACTTTGCCCGGTCATCACTGAGGCCAAAAAGGCTGCATCAGTTCTCGGTTGGGTGGTGAAAGAAATGGAGAGCAGATATAGGCTAATGACTAAAGAAGGAGTGAGAAATATTGATGGTTATAATTCAAAACACAAATTACCGATGCCTTACATAGTAGTGGTAGTTGACGAGATGTCTGATTTGATGTTGGTAGCAGGAAAAGAAATTGAAAATTATATTCAAAAATTATCACAAATGGCTAGAGCTGCTGGTATTCATATTATTATGGCTACTCAAAGGCCCAGCGTAGACGTGATTACAGGTACAATCAAAGCAAATTTTCCAACCAGAATTTCTTTTCAAGTCACCTCTAAAATAGATAGTAGAACAATTTTAGGCGAACAGGGAGCTGAGCAATTGCTTGGAAAAGGTGATATGTTGTATATGTCATCCGCAAATAGAATTGTAAGAATTCATGCTCCATTTGTCTCGGACACAGAAATAGAAAAAATTAACAATTTTTTAAGATCTCAAGCAGAGCCTGACTATGTTGATGAAATACTTAATTTTGCTGATGAAAAAGAATTGAATGAATCAAAAAATCAAGGTGAAAAAGACGAATTATATCAAACTGCTATTGAAATAATTAAAACAGAAGGAAAAGCTTCAACTTCATTTTTACAAAGAAAACTTCAAATTGGATATAATCGAGCTGCAAGAATAATTGATATGATGGAGTCTGAGGGAATAGTAAGTAAAGCAAATCATGTTGGAAAAAGAGATGTTCTTAAATGAAAAAACTATTCATTATACTAATTTTTTTTTCAATAATTTCCAATGTCTCAGCATCGATAAAAGAAAATATAATTAAAAAATTTACAGATATTAAAAATGTATCATTTGATTTTGAACAAAATATTAATGGTAAGATTGAAAATGGTAACTGTATAATTGAGTATCCAAAAAAAATTTATTGTAAATATAATTTAAGTAATCAGAAAGTTTTGGTTGCAAATGGAAAATCATTAGTTATCAAGACATTAAGTAGTTATTACTTTTATCCACTCGAAAAAACTCCTCTAGATACAATTCTCAATAAAGAATATTTATTAAAAAAAATAAAAAGTTTAGATCAAAGGGAAGTAAGTGATGATTTTATAAACTTTAATTTTACAGAAAATGAAAATGAGATAAATCTATTTTTTGATAAGAAAACTTATAACTTAATTGGATGGCAAACAGTAGATATTTATCAAAATGTAAGTATTACCTATCTTTCTTCCATTAAAAGAAATCAAAAATTAAAAAAAGAAATATTTAAACTTCCACAACAAAACTAGCTTAAATTACGACTGTTTCAGTTTTAAAAACTTTCATACCTCGTGCAATATAATTATTTAACGCATTTTTATGATCTAATGAACATGTATGGACCCAGACTCTTTTGGGTTTTTCTCTAAAAGAATTTTTAATAGCTGCTGATAATAGATATGAACCTAATTTTTTATTTTGATATTCTTCCAATAAACCCAGATAAGCAATCTCAACTTCATTTTTATCTGTGTGTAAAATTAATTCAAAATAACCTGCTAAATCATCCGCTTCTTTTAATATATATGTCTTAACTTTTTTGTCAGAAACATAGTCCAGCCATTGTTTTTCACTCCACACCAATCGGTCTACCCAATGATGACTTTTACCAATATTTTTATAAAAAAATTTATTTAACTGAAAATCAACCGGATCGACTAAATTTATTGAGTAGTGGTCTGATAAATTTGAAGAGTCTTTTAAATCTTCCAAATAAGATATTTCTAAATAATTTCTTTCAACCTTCTTATTCACTGCACCATCTTACCAACTGGTTCGCCACCGAATAAATGGAAATGAAGATGGGGCACTTCTTGACCACCATGTTCATTTATATTTGCTAAAGCTCTATATCCTTTACCTGTATCGACTGAAATACCAAGTTTCTTTGCTACTGTGTTGATACCTTTTAATAATCCTACCACCTCATCTGGTGAAGCATTATTACTAAAATCATCTAAATCTATATATTTTCCTTTTGGAATTACGAGTGCGTGAATTTTTTTTTGGGGATTTATATCATGAAAAGATAATACAAACTCATCTTCATAAATTTTTTTACAAGGGATCTCACCTCTTAAGATTTTTGCAAAAATGTTATTGTCATCATATGTCATTCTAAAACTTTTAACTCCTCATTTATGCTAATGATTTTACCACCTCTAATATTAGCATCTACAACAGCACATTCGTAATAAGCAAAAGATGTTTCCTCAGCTATTCTTTTCATATCTAAACACTTTGATTTACTTTTTACCAATAAATGCTCATTTAAGTCAGGAGGGTCACCCAAATACATCATCAATGCAATAACCTTGCCTTTCTTTTCAAAATCAGACCCTTCCTCTAATTGAGTAACTCTAGAAGAAACACCTATTTCAAAGTTTGTGAAAGCAACATAACCCTTATAAAATCCATAACAAATCAATAAAATTACAACATATTTTATTTTACTCATTTGACTTTTTTCTTTTTTCTAGCTCTTCCTCGATATCTTCAACCTTAATATTATGCGCCTCAAGATAAATTATCAAATGATAAAATACATCAGCAGCCTCATGTATCTTATTAGTATCTTTATCTACAGCCTCAATAAGTTCATTTATTTCCTCTAGAACTTTTGATTTGCTTAGTGACTTGTCTGATAATAATTTGTTGGTATAGGATCCATCAATCGGTTTTTCTTTTCTTTCACGCGCAAGCTTAAATAAATTTTCAAGTGTACTTAACATGCTAAATTCTAACAGGAATTCCTTTTGAGTCCAAATATTCCTTGGCCTCTTGCACTGAATGTTTTCCATAGTGAAATATTGAAGCTGCTAAAACTGCACTTGCATTTCCTAACTTAATTCCATCAACCAAATGGTCTAAGTTACCAACGCCTCCTGATGCAATTAAAGGTATATTTACTTTTGATGCAATTTTGCTCATCAAATCGACGTCATAACCTATTTGTGTTCCATCTCTATCCATAGAGGTAACTAATAATTCTCCTGCCCCATTATCTTCCATTTTTTTTGCATACTCTAAAGCATCAAGACCACTATTGTTTCTCCCTCCATGGGTAAATATTTCCCACTTGTCTCCATTTTTTTTTGCATCAATTGCAACAACAATACATTGTGAACCAAACTTTTTTGTACTATCTGAAATAACTTTTGGATTTTCAACTGCAGCAGTATTAATGGATACTTTATCTGCGCCACAATTAAGTAACTTATTTATATCATCTATACTTCTAACTCCTCCACCGACAGTTAAAGGTACAAAACATTTTTTTGATGTTTTCTTAACTACATCATAAATTGTATCTCTATTTTCATTAGAAGCTGTAATATCTAAAAAACAAATTTCATCTGCACCACCATCAGAATAAATTTTGGCTTGTTCAACTGGATCACCTGCGTCTTTTAAATCAACAAAGTTAATACCTTTAACTACACGTCCATTCTTTACATCTAAACAAGGTATTATTCTATTTTTAAGCATCTTCTTTTACCAGTTCCTCTAACTTTATATCTCCATCATAAATAGCTTTGCCAACTATAATACCTTCAATATTTTTTAAAGTTTTAGCTTTTTTAATGTCATTAATTGATGAAACACCACCAGAGATAATCACTGGACAATTTGATTTCTCCGCAATTTTTGATGTCTCTTCAAAATTTGGGCTTTGTTTCATACCATCTCGGTTGATATCTGTATAAATGAGTCTGCTAAAACCATAACCATTTACTTCTTTTAAATAATCTAGAATTAACTGATTAGAATTTTTCTTCCATCCAGATACTGATAAATATCCATCTTTAGCATCTAAACCTAAGGCAATTTTGTTTGGAAATTTAAGACATGCTTCTTTTAAAAAATTTTTATCTTTAATTGCGGCACTGCCTAAGATTACTTTTTCAACTCCAGCATCAGTATACTTTTGAATACTTTCAAAGTTTCTCACACCTCCACCAACCTCAATTTTGAGGTCAAATTTACTTACTATATCTTGAATAATATCTAAATTAGTGGTTTCACCGGTTAAAGCTCCATCCAAATCAACTATGTGCAAATTTTTAAAACCATGATCTTTATATTTGCCAGCTTGTTCGGCTGGAGACATATCATATTCAGTTTTATTATCAAAGTCTCCTTTTACTAATCTCACACATTTTTTATCTTTAATATCAATCGCTGGAAATATTTTCATTTATTATTTTTCAATTTTACATCACTCGAAATTGTAAATTCTTTATCAAGGCTTTTTTTATTTATATTTTCAAAATTTGAAGCATTTTGACATGATGTAATAAAAAAATAACAAAGAATTATCAGAAAAATTTTATTCATAAATTCAGATATTAATAAAATTTTCAATTACTTTAAGTCCCATTTTGTCACTTTTTTCTGGATGAAATTGTGTTCCAAATATATTTTCTTTTTCGACAGAGCAAACAATATTTGATGAATAATCTGTTGTAGCTGAAATCACATTTTTATCTTCTGGAATAAATTCATAACTATGCACAAAATACATGTGTGAATTATTTTCTATATTTTCAAAAATCTTACTTTCCTTGACAATATTAATTTGATTCCACCCTATGTGAGGAAGTTTATATTTTCCATTTTGATTATCTATTTTTGAAACTTTCCCGGGTATCCAACCTAAACCTTTAGTTTCAATTTCCTCATAACTAATATCAGCAAACATTTGTAGGCCAACACAAATTCCAAGAAGTGGTTTTTTATTATTTATTGTAAATTCACTCAAAACTTCTGTAAGACCATTGATTCTATTCAAAGCATCTACACAGCTTTTAAATGACCCCTGCCCTGGTAAAACTACTTTGTCACTAGACTTTATTTTATTTATATCAGCAGTAACTTCGATATTAACTTTGTCTTGAGCAACCTCTTTAAAAGAGTTTATCACCGAGCTTATATTGCCCGAGTTGTAATCAACAATCGTAACTTTCATTAATTTTATAATGAGCCTTTAGTAGATGGAATTGATTTACTATTCCTGGGGTCTATCTCTAATGCAGCTCTTAATGATCTTGCCAATCCTTTAAAACAAGACTCGATAATGTGGTGACTATTATCACCATAAATGTTTTCTACGTGCAAAGTAATCCCTGCTGCTTGAGAAAAGGCCTGAAACCACTCTTTAAAAAGTTCTGTGTCCATCTCGCCAAGCTTTTCGACTTTTAATTTCACTTTCCAAATTAAATAAGGTCTGTTCGAAATATCTATTGCTACTCGTGATAAAGTTTCATCCATTGGTATCATCGCATGCGCATATCTTCTAATACCGACAGATTTTTTTAATGCCTTTTTTAAAGCCTCACCGATAGCTATACCTGTATCTTCAGTTGTGTGGTGAAGATCAATGTGCGTATCCCCTTTAGCTTTTAAACTCATATCAATTGATGAATGCTTGGATAGCTGCTCAAGCATATGATTAAGAAATCCAATTCCAGTATCGATCTTATACTTGCCTTTACCATCAATGTTGAGATCAACACTTATACTGGTCTCTTTTGTTTTTCGACTAATTTTACCTTTACGCTTCATAATTAAAAAGAGGTATACATATATTATCCAAATATGGCAATAATACTAAACCTGGGCTTGAACTATCAAATTTAGTATCCATTTATAAGCTATGACAACGATCGTTTTAGTAAGAAAAAATAATGAAGTGGTAGTTGCTGGCGATGGTCAGGTTAGCATGGGAAATACTGTCGTAAAAAGCACTGCGTCAAAAGTAAGAAAAATAGAAAAAAGAGATGTTGTCGCTGGATTTGCAGGTTCCACTGCAGATGCTTTAACTTTATTCGAGAGATTAGAGGCAAAAATAGAAAAGCATGCAGGAAACTTGTCTAGAGCAGCTGTTGAATTAGCAAAAGACTGGCGAACAGATAAATATTTAAGAAGACTTGAGGCACTTATGGCTATTGGTGACAAAGATAATAGCTACATTATCTCAGGAACTGGAGATGTGCTAGAGCCAGAGGGCGATGTCATTGGAATTGGATCAGGCGGAAATTATGCTTTAGCTGCTGGAAAAGTTTTAATGGGTACAGATATGAGTGCCGAAGAAGTAGCAAAAAAAGCTATTGAAGTTGCTTCAGAAATTTGTGTTTTTACCAATAATAATATTAAGGTTGAAAAAATATAATGGAAAAATCTAACGTCACACCTCTTGTTCCAAAGGATAAAAATTCCAAAAATGACGAAACTTTAGTTAGTTCATTATCACCAAGAGAAATAGTTTCAGAATTAGATAGGTTTGTTGTCGGTCAAAATAAAGCTAAAAAAGCTGTAGCGGTTGCTCTTAGAAATAGATGGCGAAGACAAGCTTTAAAAGGTGAAATGAAAAATGAAGTTCTACCAAAAAATATCCTTATGATTGGACCAACTGGAGTTGGTAAAACTGAAATATCTAGAAGGTTATCAAAACTTGCTGAAGCGCCTTTTGTGAAGGTTGAGGCAACAAGATTTACTGAAGTTGGATATGTGGGAAGAGATGTTGAACAAATTGTAAGAGATTTAATAGAAATTGCTATTTCAATGGAAAAAGTAAAAAAAAGGAAAGAGGTTTATGCAAAAGCTCAGAAAATGGCAGAAGAAAAAGTTTTAGACGCTTTAGTTGGAAAAAAAGCGAGTGCAGCAACTAGAGAAAGTTTTAGAAAAAGATTAAGAGATGGTGATTTGGACAACAATGAAATTGAAATCGCTGTGAGTGACACAGGGGGTAGTGGTACTTCATTTGAAATCCCAGGAATGCCAGGTGCTAATGTTGGAATGATTAATATTGGAGAAATGCTAGGCAAATCTATGGGTTCAAAAGAAAAGAAAAAGAAGATGACTGTTAAAGAATCTCACGAAATTTTAATTAATGATGAGTCTGACAAATTAATTGAGCAGGATAAAATTATTAAAGCTGCAAAGATTTCCACAGAAAATAATGGAATAGTTTTTTTAGATGAAATCGATAAAATTTCTGGCAGAACTGATAGAGTTGGAGGAGATGTCTCAAGAGAAGGGGTACAAAGAGACTTATTACCTCTTATCGAAGGCACAACGGTTAACACAAAATATGGTCCAATTAAAACAGATCATATTTTATTTATTGCATCGGGAGCCTTCCAGCTTGCAAAACCATCAGACCTATTACCAGAACTACAAGGAAGATTACCAATAAGAGTGGAGTTAGAGGCTCTAACAAGTGAAGACTTTAAAAGAATTCTAAAAGAGCCAGACTATAGTTTAATTAAACAATATGTAGCATTGTTAAAAACAGAAAATGTTGAATTAGAGTTTGCAGAAGAAGGAATTGATGCTATCGCCAATATAGCCTCTGAGGTAAATGCAACTGTAGAAAATATTGGTGCAAGAAGATTGCATACAATTATTGAAAAAATATTAGATGAAATAAGTTTTACAGCAACTGACAGAGCTGGTGAAAAAATAATTATTAATAAGGAATATATAGATAAAAATTTAGATACTCTCGTTAAAGATACTGATTTATCAAAATTTATTCTCTAAATAATTAAGCTCCCTCATTTCATTCTCTAGTTCTTTTTCCAGTTTATTCTTTAATTTTGGGTCTATTTGATCAAATTTTTTTGAATCATTTTCATTTAATTTTTTTAACTCTGCTGTTTTTAGAGCATTTTTAAATTTTATTTCATCCAAAGTAAATTTCACTCGACCCAAATGTGCTATAAATTTTAAAATATTTAAAAAAGTTTTTTCAGTGTCTTTAATCAAATCCTCATATTTGACTAATAAATATTTATTAAATCTGGTAAAAACCTTCCATGAATTATAGTGATCTTTCCATGAACTTAAATAAGTTGTGCAGTGAGATTGGGATTCTTTTCCTAGATATGTTTTTGTTAACAAATTATGTAAAGATTGTTCTTCAGATAATTGAAAACTTTGTGAAAGCGGAAAAACTATATTTCTAGGGTCTCTTACAACATAAATTACACCAAGAGTATTATGTCTATCTGTAAATTTAAACTTATCGGTGTGTACAAAGCAACTAAATGTTTTTAAAAACATTATACTATCTTTTTTATTTAAAATTTTTTGAGAATTGATGTAATTTTTATTCATTTCATCAAGATTATTAATATCAACACCTAATTTTTTAAATAGCGAGTTATTAGGAAATTCATCAATATTTTGGGTTACATCTTCATTAAAACTTCCATCTTTTGAAAAAATGTATGATGATAATAGAGATCTTAAAAAATCATTTCCACTATTTGGGTACGATGCTAACCAAATTATCATTATTTCTATATTATATTATTGGGTTATCTTAAAATAACAATTTATCTTTTTTTTAAAAAAATATAAAAAGCTCCTGAACCGCCATCTTTCACACTTGCTTCACTAATATTTGATATAATTTTCATTAAATCTTCGTTATTTCTTACAAATTCTGGTATTGAATATTTCAAAATACCTAAATCCTTCGAAACATATGGGTCTTTCTCATTATCTGAATGAAGACCTTTGCCAGTAACAATTATAAGTTTTTGAACTTTTTCTTCATAAGATTTTTTTATAAAGTTCTCAATAATACTATTGGCTTCACCAAGAGTTTTACCATGCAGATCTAATGATCTGGTTCGTTTTATAATTGTTTTATTTTGAATGGTATCTTTGTCAGGTAATTTTTGATCGTTAGATAAAAATTCTTCCCAAGTTTTTTTATCTTTTTCTGAGATTTTGCTATTCACTTAGTTTAGAGTATTTACCAACAACCAGTTTGGGTTGCTCGATCTCATATCTCTAGAAAATGTCCAAGTGTCGTATATAGTCTTGATTTTATCAGGACTTCCTGAAACAATTTTTTTCTCTTTATCTCTTATACACGTAATGATCTCACTTACAAAATCTACTGTCACCTGAAGAGCTTTATCGATTTTTTTGTGTTCTTTTATGTCTGCTGATTTTATTCCAATAAATGTTATTTCGGCATAATGGCCTCTATCGCCTCTATCTTTAAGAGCTTTATTAAACTCATCATAAATTTCTTTACTTAATAAAGGTTTGCTAGCTATTAACTTATTATCATTATCACTAAAATCAGTTATAATAGTTTCATAAGCAATTTTTGCTCCTTTTAAAAATTCACTTTGAGCTTTTTTATCAAAATTTTCTTTTTGTTTTAAATTACTTTCTTGATGAACTTCTTTTAAAATTTCTTGAAATTGTTGCGGATTTTTTCCCTCAAAGCCAGTTCTTTTTCCAAGAATACCTCTTAGCCTCAAAAAAATAAATCCAGCTATCATAGCTAATAGTATGATATCAATGTACTCAAAACTATAATTCATATTTATAATCTAATTACTCTGTTGAATAATTTCAACTAGCAATTAGATTAAAGACAAATGAACTCAGTATTAATTGCCTTAATCTTAGTCCCTATTTTGGAGATTTATCTATTTATTAAAATTGGTGGTCAAATAGGTGCCTTTAACACGATATCACTTATATTTATAACAGCAATAATAGGGGTGATTTATGCAAGATACGAGGGATTAAACACCCTTAGATCTGGTTTTTCACAGTTAATAAAAAATGAAGCTCCAGTCTATGAAATAATCTCTGGTGCTGCTATAGCATTTGCAGCCTTACTATTAATAGTTCCGGGTTTTGCTACTGACTTATTTGGATTTCTTTTGATTTTTCCTATAACAAGAAAATTGTTTTTTGGAAAAATTGTTAATAAATTTAAGAATGAGACAAAAATTAAAAAACCATATATAGAAGGTGAGTTTGAAGACATTGAAGAAGACGATGAACGAAAATTATAAAATTGTAAGTAAGTTTATAAAGGATATCTCGGGTGAAACCCCTGACGTTGAGACATATTTATACGTAAAAGATTTTATACCAAAATATCAATTAAATATCGAAATAAACTCAAAGCCTTTGAAAACACAAATTATCGAGGTGAATACTTTGTTAAAATTTCATGATACTTCAGAAAGTAAAAAAAAATCTCATTTTGAAATGACTTATACATCTGTAATTAAACTCAATAAAGAAATTAAAGATAAAAAAATTCTTCAAAGAATTATACTATGTGACGTGCAGAAGGAAATTTATCCAGAATTAGAAAAGGCTCTACTCAATCTTTTACATACATCAGGGTATCCAAATATTAAATTTGAAAAAAAAGTTGATTTTGACGAACTTTATAACAACCAATTTAATTAAAAAAATTTTTCTTCAAATTAATTTTTAAATATTGTTCGTGATTTCTTTTTTCTTCCTCACTAGGTTTAATAACTTTTTTAAAATAAGAAATGTTTGTTTTTAAAGCTTGATTATTATCACCAATATCATTACTAAAATTTAATTTAGGTTCTTTTTGATCTATTAAATTAATATAAACTTTTGATAATAAATCACAATCGATTAGGGCCGTATGTTTTTCTCTCTTGGAATTGTCAATTCTATACCTTTTACATAGGGCATCTAGACTGTTAGAAGATCCTGGAAATTTATCTCTAGCCAAGACAACTGTATCAACAATTTCATTATTAATTAAATCTTTACCTGCTATCTTCAATTCGTTATTTAAATGAGATAAATCAAATTCGGCATTATGAATAATTATTTTTTTTCCTTTAATATAAAATAAAAAATCATCGGCTATTTCTTTAAATTTTTTTTTATCAGACAAGAATTCATCTGTGTATCCATGAGTTTCTAAAGCTTTTTCAGAAACTTTTCTCTCAGGATTCAAGTAGCAATGAAAGTTGTTGTTTGTAGGAACCAAATTTTCAAGTTCAATACATCCTATCTCAACTATTCGATGACCCTCTTTAACAGACAATCCCGTTGTTTCCGTATCTAAAATTATTTCTTTCATTTAATTTATTTGGTTTAGAATATATTTAATCTGTTTTTTGATAAATCTATTTGTAAAATTATTTTTGATAATAAAGTTTGATTTTTTTCTTTTGTAGTCAAGTGGTAGTTGTATTTTTCTAAACTTATTAATGATTTTATAATCAAAATTTTTTCTTTTCTTCAGCCTCTTTAAAATTTGCATTTTTTTAGACTCAATGAATACCAAAATATCATTTTTTCTATTTATTTTGTTCTCTAGCAATAAAGGAATATCTAAAATAACAACTTTTTTTTTTCTATTTTTTTTTATAAAAATATTCATTTTCTTTCTTATTTCGGGATGAATTATTTTAATAATCTTTCTTAAATTATTTTTGTTAACCAATATCGATCTTAATATTTCTTGTTTTTTTATAGGAAAATGTGCGATGTATTTAGGTAGAGCCTTATTTAGTTTGATAAAAATTTTTCTGTTTTTTTTGTATAGTTTTCCAACTTCTTTATCAGCATTAAAAACTGGGTAACCAAATGATTTAGCTATAAAGCTTTTCCCAGATCCTATATCTCCTAAAATTCCAATCCTAATCATTTTCTAAAAGCTTAAATGTATCAGTATTAACTTTTGGTTCTATCTTATGCCATAATTTGAATGCTTCTAAAGCCTGGTAAACAAACATGGTTTTTCCATTTTCTATTTTGTGTCCCAATCTTTTTCCCATTTTTAAAAAACGAGTTTCACGAGGATTATAAATTACGTCATAAAATAATTTATCATGTCCTAAACTTGAAAAATCTAAGTTTATTGTTTCATTATTTAAACCAAGACTTGTTGCATTTATCACCATATGAAAATCGGTTAAATTTCCCCACTCTAAAATTTTGAGATCTTTAAATAAAACTCTCAAATTTTCTGCTTTCTCTCTGGTTCTATTGCTTATTGTTATCTCTTGAACATGCATATTTTTTAAAGCAAAAATTATTGAAGGGACTACACCGCCAGCCCCCAAGATTAAAACTTTCTTGCCCTTTATACTAAAATCTAACTTTTTAACTGCAGTATCAAAACCAACTATGTCTGTATTATGCCCAACTAAATCACCATTATCATAAGTAATTGTGTTTACTGATTGTGTCTGTTCTGCCTCTGGGCTTAATTTATCTAAAAAAGGAATAACTGTTTTTTTGAAAGGGACAGTTACATTGCAACCAGCTATTTTTTGTTCCTTTATCTCTTGAATGAAATTTTCGATTTCATGAAACTCGAGTTTAATTTTGTCATACGTAGCATCAATATTATTCTCTTTTAACCACCAGTTTTGAAGTTTAGGAGACAAAGAATGGTCAATTGGATTTCCTATTACTAAATATTTTTTCATGCGTAATTGCTTAAGTATTGTTTTATTTTTTTAATTGGTAAACCCATAATAGTATCTTCGTCACCCTCTATATTTGAGAATAATTTCCTACCTTCTCCCTCAATTTGATAAACGTTGTAAGCATATAGGGCTTCATCTGTAATTTTTAACAAATAACTTTTAAGCTCATCTAAACTAAATTGCTTCATTGTTAAAGTTGCTTTATCAGTATAATTCCAAATCATGGCACCATTTTGGGAGATACAAACTGAACTAATAAGATTGTGTTTTTTTCCATTGAGCTTTTTTAAAATTTCTAAAGCTTGATCTCTATTCATCGGTTTAGATATTAATTCACCCTCTAAATCTATTACACTATCAGCACCTAAAACTAAAAATCCTTGGTTTTTTTGACTAACCTTGTTTGCTTTTAACTCAGCTAAATTTTTTGATATTAGTTCCGGAGATGCTTTTTCTTTAATTAAACTTTCTTTGACAATATCCTCATCTAAATTAGAGTTTTGTACCTCTGTGGATATATTATTTTCATCCAAAATTTGCTTTCTTACTTTGCTTTTTGAGGCAAGTATAATTTTAACCATTATTTTTATATATTTCGTATATCTTTATAATTGAGGCAGCAGTTTCTTCTACCGATTTTCTAGTAACATCTATAATTGGCCACTTATATTTTTTAAAAGTATTTTTAGCGTCCTCAACTTCTTTTTTAATTTTAGATAGATCTGTATAAGATTTATTCTGAGACTCTTTTAATGAATTCATTCGATTTTTCCTAATATCAGCTAACCTTTCTGCTTCTGTGCTTAATCCAATAATACAAGTAAGGTTTGGGTCTTCTTTTAAAGTCTCAGGAATTGAATTTTCATTTACCAAAGGAATATTGGATATTTTAAATCCTTTGTTTGCTAAATAAATTGAGGTTGGTGTTTTACTGGTCCTACTAACTCCCAATAAAATTATGTCTGATTTTTTAATATCTTTTATTAAATTTCCATCATCATGGTTCATTGTAAATTGAATTGCTTCAATCCTTTTATAATACTCATCATTGAGGGTGTATTGACCGCTGGGTTGGTGAGATGCTTTTTGGTTAAGCAACTTTGAAAAGCTTAAGATCAAATCTCCAAGAACACCAAAACAAGGAATTTTTTTTTCTTCGCTGTTTCTTGCAAGATATTTTGCAAGGCTACTATCTACGATTGAATATAAAATGATAGAGTTTTGATTTTCTTTAGCATTAGATAGAATTTTTAAAATCTGGTTTTCGGTTCTTGTAAAGGAATAAGTATGTATTTTGTAATCTATATTTTTGAATTGAGCTTTAATTGCAGTAAAAATTCTGTCTAACGTTTCACCTGTAGAGTCTGATATTAGATAAATCTGATAAATATTACTCATGTATAAAGTGTTAATATTTTTTGTTTTATTTAGACAAAGTTAGTTAATTTATAAATTTAAAATTTATGCTGTAAAAACATAGCTTTTATTAACATTATTAAACATCTGTATAAAGTTTTTCATTAAATTGAAATATTGGTAATAAGCTTCAATATTACTTATATATATATCAAAAAATTACATTTAAATGTTAATAACTGGTCTATAAAATGTATATAAAATTTAATCCACGTATTTCACAGCTCATACTACAAATACTATTAAATAAACTTAATTATTAATATGTCTAACATCAAGAAAGTTATTAAAGAAAGAAAAACAGATTTAAATCCCATATGGATTATGAGGCAAGCTGGAAGATATCTACCGGAGTTTAGAAAAATTAGAAAAAAAAATACTGATTTTATTAAACTATGTTTAAATTCTAGTTTATCAGCTGAAATAACTTTACAACCTCTGAAAAGATTTGACTTAGATGCAGCCATAATCTTTTCCGATATATTAATCTTACCTTATGGTTTAAATCAAAAAGTAGAATTTAAAAAAAATATTGGACCCATCCTTGGTGATTTAAACTTTGATGAAGCATTTGAGGTTACTGAAAGTGATTTTATTAAAAAAGTTGATCCTGTTTATAAAGCTATAAATTTGGTAAGAAATAACAATTTAACAGTAAATAAGTCTATTATAGGTTTTGTTGGAGCTCCTTGGACATTACTTGTTTATATTCTAAATAAACAATCTCCAAAAATAAAGCTCAAAGAAAACTTTTATAAAGATTTTTCTATTATTAAAAAAACTTTAAAAATAATAGATAAATTTTTAAAAATTCATATTAAAAATCAAATTGATAGTGGTGCAGATATTATACAAATTTTTGATAGTTGGGCAGGACTATTAGAGGTTAAGGATTATGATTCTTACATCTATAATCCAACTTGTTCTTTAGTTGAATTTACCAAATCTTTAAATGTTCCAGTGATTTGCTTCCCACGAGGTATAAAAAATTATAAAAAATATTGTGAAATTGTAAAACCAGATGCAATTTGTATAGATTATGAAGTTGATCCAATAAAAATTAAAAAAGAGATAAAAATTCCTGTGCAAGGTGGCATGGATCCAAAAGTTTTACTTACTGATAAAGACAACCTTAAAAAAGAAGCAATCAAGTATCTGGATATTTTTAAAGATCATCCATATATATTTAATTTAGGTCATGGAATATTACCTGAGACAGATCCAAGCATGATGGATTACTTAGTTAAAACTATAAAAGATTATTGATGGAAAAAGAACTAAATCACCCACCTATTAATTTTGGCAAAACAGGAGTTCTGATAATAAATTTGGGGACACCGGACTCCACAAGCTGGTTTGATATTAGAAAATACTTGAAAGAATTTTTGTCTGATAAAAGGGTAATAGAAGTTAATCCTTTTGTTTGGCAAATTATATTAAATGTTTTTATATTAAATTTTAGACCATCTAAAACCGCTAAAGCCTATAAAGAAATTTGGATGAAAGATAAAAATATTTCTCCCCTTCTCTTTTATACACAAGAACAAGCCAAGAAATTATCAAATTCCTTTTCAGAACAAAATTTGATCATTGATTATGCCATGAGGTATGGAAATCCAAGTATAAAAAGTAAAATTAAAAAACTACATGAAAAAGGTTGTGAGAACTTGATTATACTCCCTCTATATCCTCAATATGCTGCGGCGACAACAGCAACTGTTTGTGATGAAGTTTATAGAACGTTAATGAAAATGAGATGGCAACCATCAATCAAAATAATACCTCATTATGAGTCACATCCTTTGTATATAGATGCTTTGGTAAATTCACTAAATAAGAAAATAAAAGAAATAAATTGGAAGCCAGATTTAATATTGGCATCTTATCATGGTATACCCCAAAAATATTTTGATAAAGGAGACCCTTATCACTGCTATTGTCAAAAAACGACAAGATTGATTTCAGAGAAATTTAATTCGATAGAAATTAAAACAACATTTCAATCTAGATTTGGTCCTCAAAAATGGCTTGAGCCTTATACAGATAAAACACTAGAGAAATTGCCCAAAGAGGGAAAGAAGAATGTTCTTGCAATATGTCCTGGTTTTTCCTCAGACTGTGTTGAGACATTGGAAGAAATTCTTATTCAAGGTAAAGAAGGTTTTTTAGAATCTGGTGGTGAAAATTTCGATATGGTACCATGTTTAAATGATAATAATGATCATATAAATTTATTAAAATCATTAATTCAACAAAACATATAATCGATGAATACTTATTTGCTTTTTAAATCTCTTCATTTAATAGCAGTAATCTCTTGGATGGCTGGTCTTTTGTATCTTCCGAGAATTTTTGTTTACCATTCACAAAGTAATGACAAACCACTTGTTTCAGAAGTATTTAAAGTTATGGAAAAAAAACTTTTTTTTTACATTATGACACCTGCAATGATACTATCCTGGACGTTCGGGTTAGTATTAATACATGAAATAGGTTTTGAGCAATTAGGACAAAAGTGGATGATATTAAAATTAGTTTTTGTGATTATTTTAACTCTGTACCATTTTTATCTAGGAAGAATTTTAGGACAATTTAAATTAGACACAAATAAACATTCCCATAAATATTATCGATATATTAATGAAATTCCCACATTATTGCTAATTTTGATTATATTTGTTGTAATATTTAAGCCTATCTAGGGTTGAATAATTTAAATTAGCATATATATTAAACTCATTATTAAGTCCTTAATAATTTACTCATGAACATACAAGAATTAAAACTAAAATCATCAGAACAGCTTATTACTCAAGCTGAAGAGCTTGGGATAGAAAATGCAAGCACTTTAAGAAAGCAGGAGATACTTTTTGCGATTCTGAAAAAAGTTGCAGAAAAGGAGGAAATAACTGGAGCGGGTGTACTTCAATTACTTCAAGATGGCTTCGGTTTTTTAAGAGCCATGGAGTCAAATTATTTACCAGGTCCAGATGATATCTATGTAAGCCCAAGTCAAATAAGAAAATTTGGTTTAAGGACTGGTGATACTGTTGAGGGACCTGTTAGAGCCCCCAAAGAAGGTGAGAGATATTTTGCATTATTGCAAGTGAGTAAAATAAATTTTGAAGAACCTGATAAATCTAGACATAAAATAGCTTTTGATAACCTGACACCTTTATATCCTGATAAGCAGCTTGTTATGGAAGTTGAACAAGTAAAACCAGACAAAAAACAAGATTTAACTCCACGACTTATCGATTTAGTGAGTCCTATTGGTAAAGGTCAAAGATCAATTATTATCTCACCACCAAAGGCTGGTAAAACGATGATTTTGCAGAGTATAGCTAACTCAATAGCTAAAAATTATCCTGAATGTTACTTAATTGTTTTGTTGATTGACGAGAGACCAGAGGAAGTTACAGACATGCAAAGAACTGTAAAGGGTGAAGTAATTAGCTCCACATTTGATGAACCTGCACAGCGCCATGTTGCTGTTGCTGAGATGGTTATTGAAAAAGCTAAAAGATTAACTGAGCATAAAAAAGATGTTGTTATACTGTTAGATTCGATAACAAGATTAGGAAGAGCTTATAACGCTGTAATACCGAGTTCAGGTAAAGTTTTAACAGGTGGTGTAGATGCTAATGCACTTCAAAGACCAAAGAGGTTTTTTGGTGCTGCTAGAAACATTGAAGAGGGTGGATCACTTACAATAATTTCTACTGCGTTAATAGATACAGGGAGCAGAATGGATGAAGTGATTTTTGAGGAATTTAAAGGGACTGGTAATAGTGAAACTGTTTTAGATAGAAAAATTGCTGATAAAAGAATTTATCCAGCTATTGATATTACAAAATCAGGTACCAGAAGAGAAGAATTGCTGTTTGATAAAAATGACCTTCAAAAAATGAATGTATTAAGAAGAATTATTGCTCCAATGGGCACAATGGATGCAATTGAATTTATAAATTCTAAATTAAAAGATACTAAAAATAATGCTGAGTTTTTTAATTCTATGAACAAGCCAGCATAGCTTTATGTAATGGTATCAGTTCAAAATCTAGAATTTGAATTACAAAGTTTATTTAAAGAAAAAAAATTTTCTGAGATAATTTTTGAAATAACCACAAAAACCCAAGAAAATGAAAGAACGACAGGTTTATTCGTTTTGTTAGGAATTAGTAGAATTTCTCTTAACAAGAAGAATAAAGATCAGGTAGATCTAGCTGTTAGTGACTTTAAAAAAGGATATCTTAAAGAACTAACAAGTGAAAATAGTCTCAATGCACTTGTAAATTTGGTGCTTGCAAGTGTAATTTTAAGTGATTTTGAAAATACAAATGTAGATTTTGATGAGATAATAAATTTTTACAAATCATCTCCAGAGACTTTTCAAAATAAAAGACCAATTAATATTGCGATGACAACAATTTATTCAAGGTTAAATGATTTTAAAGGCATGGTATATCATTTGGAGAAAGTGATTAAATCTGGAGATTTTATATCGAATGATTTGTGCAATTATGGTTTTTGGAGATGCTATGATCTAAGATGGTCTCAGAAAGATTTCTTTAAATATGGACAATTTGTAGAAAAAAATTTAACTGAATTTTCCTCTGATCAAATAGTACAATTATCAAACAAAAAGAATAAAAAAATTAATTTAGGTGTTTTGTCGGCCGATCTAAAGACTGGACATTCTATAACTTTTTTTTTGAAAACTATTCTATTAAATCATAATAAAAATGAAATTGAGATTTATTTGATATCAAATCAAAAAGATATTACTTCAGTGTCAGCTGAAATTACTAATTTGGTTTTTAAAACAATCGATATTAGTCAATTAAGTGATTTAGATGCTTTAAATAAAATTAGAAAATTGAATTTAGACATAATGATAGATGTAATGGGCTACACCTCCAGGAATAGAATAGGATTGTTTAAAAATAGAATTGCAAAAAAACAAGTAATATGGATGGGATATTGTAATACTACTGGATTAAAAAACATGGATTATATTATCTCTGATCGAAACTTAATTTATGAAAATGAAAAAGATTTATACGCTGAACAAGTTTTATATTTACCGGAAATTTGGAATACTCATTGTGGATTTGATTTTGAAAGAGAAGAAAATCCACCACCAATGATTAAGAATAATTTTATTACTTTTGGATCATTTAATAACCCATCTAAGATCAATGAAAATGTAATTATGTGCTGGGCAAAAATTCTAAAAAATATTGAAAATTCTAAATTAATAATAAAATGCCCGAGCGATAAACAACAATTAATTAGAGTAAAAAAGTCTTTAAAAGAAAAAGGTATTTTCGATTCAGTGATTTTTCATACAAGTTTTGATGATAAAAAAGACCATCTTAATTTATACAAAAAAGTAGATATTGCACTAGACACATTTCCTTACAATGGAGTAACCACATCATTCGAGGCCATATGGATGGGTGTGCCTGTTTTAACTATGGCTGGTTATAATTTTAATTCTAGATGTGGTGAGTCAATAAATAAAAATTTGGGTGTGGAGCAATTAATCGCTAAAGATGAAATTGAATATGTTTCTAAGGCTGTTGATTTATCAAAAGATAAAGAAAAATATATTAATTTAAGAAAATTTATATTTAAAAATGCTATAAAAAGTCCTCTTTTTAATAAAAAAAAATTTGCAGAAAATTTCTTTTATTTACTTAAAGAAATAATTAAATAATTAACCTTATATTTAAATATTTAATCTATTATATAAAATTAATTTTATGAATAAGTTTGCCTAAATTTCTTTATGGTCTTCTTAAAAAAACTAGAAATAGAAACAACAAAACTATTCAAACAAAAAAAATATTCTACTGTTGTATTTGAAATCACGTCACAAACAACCGAAGATGAAAGATCAGTTTTTTTATGTAATTTATTGGGCCTAAGCAGGATTACAAACAATGAAAAAAACAAAGATGCTCTAACTTTAGCTATTAAAGATTTTAAGCTTGGATATTTAAAAGAAAAAAATACAATCCATGCTATAGATTGTCTTGCTAATTTCATTACATCAAATGTGCTTTTAATTGATTTAGAAAAAAATTATGAGTTTGATTTTAGTGAAATTTTTAATTTTTATGAATTGTCTGAAAAATTCTGTCAAAATCATAGACCAATTAACTTGGCAATGGCCATGGTTTATCGAAGGTTAAATGATGCCAAAAAATTGATTTTTCATTTTAAAAAAGTACTAGAGTCCAAAAAATTTAATTCTAATGATTTATGTAATTATGGCTATTGGCAGAACTTTGATAAAGAGTGGAAGCAACCTGATTTTTTAGATTATGGTAAGTTTTTAGATGAAAATTTAACAACGATTTCCCAAAATCAATTAGTAGAAATTTCACAAAAATCTGGTTCAAAAATGAGGATAGGATTTTTGTCATCAGATATTATTGAAGGTCATTCAATTACTTATTTTTTAAAAACTATTCTCTCAAATTATGATAAAAATAAATTTGAGATTGTGCTAATATTAAATAATCCAAAAGAAGATCAATCTACAAAAAACTTTAAGAATTTAGTTGGTGAAACAATAAATATTTCAAAATTAAACAATATTGATAGTATAAATCGATCAAGGGAGTTAAAATTAGATATTATGATTGACTTGATGGGCTATACTTCAAGACAAAGATTAGAGCTATTTAAAAACAGGATTGCAAAAAAACAAGTAATATGGATGGGATATTGTAATACCACTGGGTTAAAAAACATGGATTATATTATCGCTGATCCAAATTTAATCTACTCGATTGAAGAGAATCATTATAGTGAAAAAGTTATATATTTACCCGAAATTTGGAATGCTCACTGTGGGTTTGAATTTGAAAGAAGAGAAAATTCTCCACCATTTTTTAAAAACAAATATTTTACTTTTGGATCATTTAATAATTTTGATAAAATTAATTCTTATGTTGTTTCTACCTGGTCAGAAATTTTAAAAAAAATTAATAATTCTAAGTTAGTTTTAAAAACATCATCAAAAAGACTTGCAACAAAAAGACTTAAAGATCTATTTGAAAAAAATGGTGTACTAGAATCAGTAAAATTTATAGACAGAACAGAAAAATTCCAAGATCATCTTAATAATTATAATCTCATTGATATTGCTTTAGATACATTTCCCTATAATGGTGTAACTACCTCATTTGAGGCCACATGGATGGGTGTGCCTGTTTTAACTATGGCTGGGTATAATTTTAACTCTAGATGTGGAGAATCTATAAATAGAAATCTAAAAATGGAGCAATTGATTGCCAAAGATGAATATGACTATGTCCAAAAAGCTGTTAATTTATCAAACGATAAAGAAAAATATGTCAATTTAAGAAAATCCATCTTTCTTGATGCATTAAAAAGCCCACTATTTGATAGTCAAGGTTATGCAAAGAATTTTTTTGAAGCATTAGAGCGAATAGCTAGTAAAAAAATTTAATTTAAATATTTAGTTAAGTCATTATAATTTATATATGACAATCTATGCTCTCTCATCGGGACCAGGAATTTCAGGAGTTGCAATTATTAGAATTTCTGGGTTAGACGCATCAAAAGCTATAACTTTACTCACTGGAAAATCTCCTCCCCAACCTAGAGTCGCTTCTCTTCGAAAAATAAACAATATTAATACTTCCGAACTAATTGACGAAGGTATAATTATATGGTTTCCGGGCCCTGAGAGCTATACAGGTGAGGATATGGCCGAAATTCATGTTCATGGAGGGAAAGCGATCGTTTTAGCATTACAAAATGAATTATCCAAAATAGAAAATTTTAGATTAGCTGAACCAGGAGAATTTACAAAGATAGCTTTTCAAAATGGAAAAATTAATTTGTTAAAGGCCGAAGGCATAGCTGATTTGATATCTGCTGAGACTGAAATACAAAGATTACAGGCAACAAAAATTATAAAAGGTAAATTAGATAAGAAATTTGATTATTTAAGAGAAAAATTAATAAAGATTTTATCTTTTATTGAAGCAAAAATAGATTTTCCTGAAGAGGATTTGCCTGAAGAAAATATTCAACAAATTAAAAAAGATTCGAATGAAGTTTTAAATCAAATTAAAAAAATTTTAGATGATCAAAAAGTAGGTGAAATAATTCGTGAAGGTTTTAAAATCGCTATTGTTGGCCCAACAAATGCTGGTAAATCTTCATTATTGAACAATTTATCTAATAGAGATGTAGCTATTGTTTCTGAGATAGCAGGAACAACAAGAGATGTAATTGAAACACATTTAAATATTGATGGTTATCCAGTTATTATTTCAGATACAGCAGGTATTAGAAATTCTAAAGACGAAATAGAAAAAAAGGGTATAAAATTATCTTTAGAAAAAGCAGAAAATGCTGATTTGAAATTAGTAGTAGTAGATGCAAAAAGCATTGATCTAAGCGGATTTTTGAATGATTTATTAAAAGATAATGCAATTTTAGTTGTAAATAAGTCAGATCTTATTGAGGGTGCACTAAACCAAGAGGTGGCTAAGTTAGATCATGTTTTAATTTCTTTAAAGAAAAACCTTAATTTAAATAAATTAATTTCAAAAATCAAAGATAGGCTAAAAACTAAATTTATTAAAAATGAAGATATATTAATTACTAGAGAAAGACATAGACAACATTTAGTTCAATGTTCAGATAATTTGACAAATTTCCTAGAAAAAAATGATAAAAAAGATTTTGATAAAGCCGCAGAGGATTTAAGGTTAGCTACTAGGCATTTAGGTATGATTGTTGGAAAGGTTGATGTAGAGGAAGTATTAGGCAGTATTTTCAACGATTTTTGTATTGGAAAATAAGAACCTTGTAAATTTTTTTTTCAAATATAAATTCACATCATGAAAAATGAATTTTCATTTGATGTTGTTGTAATTGGAGGTGGTCATGCTGGTTGTGAGGCAGCTGCTGCCTCTGCTCGTCTTGGTGCTAATACTGCTCTGTTTACTCACGACAAAAATACTATCGGTGAGATGTCATGTAATCCCGCAATTGGTGGTTTGGGAAAAGGTCATTTAGTCAGAGAAATAGATGCATTAGATGGTGTTATGGGAGAAATTGCAGATAAATCAGGAATACAATTTAGGCTGTTAAATCGAAGCAGAGGACCGGCTGTTAGAGGTCCTAGAACTCAATCCGACCGATCATTATATAAGAAATTTATGCAAGAAAAACTTGTAAACTATTGTAATTTAAGTATTTTTTCAGATCCAGTAGTAAAGTTTATTTTTTCAAAAAATGCAATAAATGGCTTTTTAACATTCAAAGGTAACATTGTTAAGTGTAATAAAATTATCTTAACAACAGGCACTTTTTTAAATGGATTGATTCATATTGGTGACAAGCGCACTCCAGCAGGTAGATACAATGAAAAGCCTAGTACTGGTTTAAGCGAACAGCTAGAAAAGTATAAATTCAAAATAGGAAGATTAAAAACAGGTACTCCACCAAGACTTGACGCAAGAACAATAAATTTCAAAAATTTAGAAAAACAAGCAGCTGATAAAAATCCTTACTTCTTTTCCTTCCTAACAAAATCAACTTCTAATGAGCAAGTTTTGTGTTCTATGACCTACACAAACGAAAAGGTGCATAAGATTATTGAAAAGAATTTAACTAAGAGTGCGATGTATTCTGGTAGCATTCAAGGAGTAGGCCCTAGATATTGTCCATCAATAGAGGATAAAATAGTTAAGTTTGCTGGTAAGATGAGACATCAAATATTTTTAGAGCCCGAGGGGCTTGACGATTACACTATTTACCCGAATGGCATATCAAATTCTCTACCTGAGGTAATTCAAGCTGAAATACTTAATAATATCAGTGGTTTAGAAAATGTAAAAATAATTAGGCCAGGATATGCTATAGAATATGACTATATAGACCCTAGGGAGCTTTTTTTAACTCTTGAGACAAAAAAAATTAAAAACTTATATTTAGCTGGTCAAATTAATGGAACTACAGGATATGAGGAAGCTGCAGCCCAGGGGCTTATAGCGGGTACAAACGCAGCATTGTCATTTATGGGCAAAGAACCTTTTATTCTTGATAGGTCAGACGCTTATATAGGAGTAATGATAGATGATTTAGTCACAAAAGGTGTGGCCGAGCCTTACAGGATGTTTACTTCAAGAGCTGAGTATAGGCTTAGTTTAAGAGCAGATAATGCGGATTTGAGACTTACGAATAAAGGCATTAAAATTGGTTTAATATCTGATGAAAGAAAATTTAAATTTGAGGATAAATTTGTGAAAATGAGAGAAATTTCACTTCAAATGTCTAGTTTGAGGATATCCCCAACAAAAGCCCAAAAACATGGCATAAAAATTGCAAAAGATGGTATTTTAAGGTCAGCAGAAGAAATTTTAGCCCAAAATGATGCTAATATGACTAAAATACGTAGAATTTGGCCTGAAATCAAGAATTTTGGCTCTGAAATAGATGAACAGATAGAAATTAATTCTCACTATAGGGGTTATTTAAAGAAGCAAAATGCAGATATCCTAGCTTTCAAAAGAGATGAAAATCTAATTATTCCTGATAATATTGATTATGATCAATTTTCTGGTTTATCGAACGAAGTAAAGTCCAAATTTAAGGAAATAAGACCAAAAACTATGGGCCAAGCTTTACGAATAGACGGAATTACTCCAGCAGCCGTATATATTTTGTTGTCACACGTAAAAAGAAAGTCTATTAAGCATATAGCTTAATGGATTCGATAATTTCTAAAAATTACTCTAAAATTACAAAATCTAAAGTTTCACGTGAAACTTGTAATGAACTTGAAAGCTTTATAAGCATGATTCAAAAAAAAAATGAGGAAATCAACATAATTAGTAGAAAAAACTCTGGTCAAGGAGTTATAAGGCAAAGACATATTGTTGATTCAGCGCAAATAATTGATTTTGTTGACTTAAAAACTAATACAACCTCTGATTTAGGTTCAGGGGGTGGTATCCCTGGACTAATCATAGCAATCTTAATGAAAAAATTAAAAAAAAGAATGAAAATAAAACTTTATGAAAAAAGTCATCATAAATGTGTTTTTTTAAAAGACGTTTCTGAAAAATTGGAATTAAACACAGAAATAATACAAAAAGATATCTTTGAACTTAGAGATATTGAAACTGGAACGATTATGTCCAGAGCTTTTAAACCAATGCCAATAATTCTTGATTTAGTTCAAAAAAATTTTCGGAAATACAAAAATATTATTTTATTCATGGGCAAAAGTGGGAGAAAAATTTTAAATGAAACTCTAAAAATTTGGGATTTAGACTATGAGGAAAAAAAAAGTTTAACAAACAAAGACTCATTTTTGTTAAATATAAAAAATATGGAAAAAAAAATTTAATGAAAATTATTGCAATTATAAATCAGAAGGGTGGGGTTGGAAAAACAACCACCGTAATTAACCTTGCCTCTGCACTGACACAACAAGGAAAAAAAATTTTAGTTATTGACTTAGATCCACAAGGGAATGCAACAACTGGTCTTGGTTTATCTAATTCAGAAAAATCAGACGAAACTATTTATGGTATTTTAAATGGAACTAAGTCTATCTCAGAGGTAATTAAAAAAACAAAATTTGATAATCTTGATTTGATAACTTCAAATGTCGATTTGTCTGGTCTGGAGGTTGAAACAGCTGGGGATAGTGATCGGGCATTTATTCTAAAGGTAAAATTAGCCGCTTATTTAAATGATTCTGGAGCAATATACGATTATATACTTATAGATTGTCCACCATCTCTAAGTTTATTGACAGTGATGGCACTGGTATGCTCAAACTCTCTTTTAGTCCCCCTTCAGACAGAATTTTTTGCGTTAGAGGGTTTAACTCAACTGATGAAAACAATTGATCGAATTAAAATCAATTTAAATCCAGGTTTAGAAATTCAAGGAATACTTTTGACGATGTATGATAGGAGAAATAAATTATCTTCTCAGGTTGAGCAAGAAGCAAGAAATTATTTTAAGGAAAAGGTATATCAAACAGTGATCCCACGTAATGTAAGATTATCCGAAGCACCTTCACATGGAGTACCAGTTTTAATTTATGATAAAAATTGCCCCGGGAGTAAATCATATTATAGTTTTACAGATGAATTTATAAACCAAGAAAATCAAATAGGGAGTGCAGCTTAGTGAATAAGATAAAAAAAGGATTGGGTAGAGGATTATCATCTTTAATAGGTGAAACTAAGGTAGAGCAAACAACTAACAAATTATCAATCAGTGCGTTGTATCCAAATAAATTTCAACCAAGAAAAATTTTCGAAGAAGATAGTTTGAATGATCTAGAAAAATCAATAAAGGAGAGGGGTATTATTCAGCCAATAATTGTAAGAAAATCTGATGAAAATTCAAAGTTTGAAATTATTGCAGGAGAGAGAAGATGGCTTGCAGCTCAAAAAGCTGGTCTTCATGAGGTACCAGTTGTAGTTACTGAAGCAGATGATTTAAAATCTCTAGAGTTTGCAATTGTTGAAAATGTTCAAAGGAATGATCTTAATCCTTTAGAGGAAGCTCAAGGTTATCAAAGATTAATAAATGATTTTTCCTATGATCAAGAAAAAGTATCAAAATTTATCGGAAAAAGTAGAAGTTACATAACAAATTGTTTAAGGATATTAACTTTACCAAGTGATGTATTAGACTTAATAGAAACAAAAAAAATTTCAGCTGGCCATGCAAAAATATTGGTTGGGCTTGAAAATGCTAGTTTTGTTGCAAAAAAAATTATTGAAAAAAAACTTTCAGTCCGTCAATCAGAAACCTTTGTCAAAATTTTTAAAAAGAAAAAAGGCTTTAATGTAAAATTTAATGATCCAAATATTCAAAATCTTGAAAGATCGATTTCTGATAAGATTGGTTTAAATGTTTCAATTAAGAATAATAAAAAAAATAAAGGAACGATTACTTTTGTTTATCATGATATTGAGCAACTAAACAAAATAATTGATATTATTAAATCTAATTATTAATTTCTGAACGACTTTTCTCTAAAATAAAATTTGTAACTATAAGAATTGAATTATTATAATTTTTCTTAATCTTTAGCTCAACATCGTTAATATTTTTAATTAGTTCTTTAATCTTCTCGGTTTTCCATTTATTTAGTTGAACCTTTACAATCTCTTTATCTTTCCAAAAAATAGGTGGTTTGGCTGAGTTTATTGTTTTATTCATATCTTTGTTTCTCTCAAGTTCTATCGCAAGTCTTAAAATTTTTTTTGTTTTAGATAAAAAGGTTCTAAGAATTATTATGCAATCCTCAGTACTATAATTATTTTCATTTAGAATATTTATTATCTTATTTTTGTTTTGTGCTAAACAATTATCAATTAGCTCTGATATTTCAAAGTTTTCACTTAAATTAATTAATCTTAAAATTTCTTGAGATGAAATTTTTTTCTTACTAAATGTATAATTTGTTATTTTATTAAGTTCATTATTCAAATTATGTCTATCCCCATTACATTTATCCACAATGATATTTATGTTTTGTTGGGATATAGGTATATTTTCTTTTTTAAAAAAAATTGTGGCTAACTTAGATAGTGTATCATTATTATCTGGATATGTAGGTATACAAACTAAATCATCATTTTTTTCAAATAAAGATCTTAGTTTCGATCGAGTTTCTAAATGACCTGCATTTATGATGATAGTGATATTTGTTGTATTTCTAATAATTAAATCTTGAATAATTTCAAAAATTTTATCAGATGCTCTGTTTATTATTATTACTTTGTTACTTTCAAATAATGAACCAGATAATATATTTTCATAAAATGATTCAGTTTCATCCTTAATTTGTTTTTCATCATAATTGAAAACATTTCCATCATTCTTCTCTAAAATTTGATTAATACAATCAGTTTTTAAACCCTCATTTTTTCCATATAATAGAAAAAAAATTGCTTGATCTGGGATTTTTTTTAACTGGAATGTTTTGTAAATCACTTAATCATGGCCAATCTAAGAATTAATTTTTCTGATATTGAATTTGCAAGATTTTTTTTGATATTTTGCTCGTAATTTTTTTCTTCATATTTGTCAGTCATTTTTTTAAAATTAAATTTTTCATTTACTGAAAAGCTTTCAGAGTCATCATCTTTTTCAATCATAAATGTCGTTATCACATTAGTCTGATAATCAGTTATAGACCCTGCACTATTTTTTGCTAGAATATTTTTTTTATATTGTGTGTCAAAAACAATGTTTATGGTTTTGTCAGATTCTTCTTTGCTGGTTCTTTTTAGGTTTGTAGCTATTAAATTATTTATATCTTTATCACCAGTAAAACTTGTTATTACAATTTTGTAATTTACTTTATTTTGTTTCGAGTAAACAGGCGTATAATCACAATGGTTTAACAAATTTAATGATAGAATTATAAAAAATATCTTTTTTAGCATTAAATTATTATATTCAAAAGTTTGTCTTTAATATAAATTTTTTTCTTTATATTTTTTTGATCAAAATACTTAATTATTTTCTCATCATTCTTAATTATTTGAAAGAGTTTTTCCTCAGTAATATTTGGTTTAGTATGAATAAGACCTCTTTTTTTCCCATTAATTTGTATAACTACATTAATAGTATCCTCTTTAAGCATTGAGACATCATATTTGGGCCATGTAAAATTTTTAGCTTTAATAACGCTTAAACATTCATTTGCAAAATGAGGAAGAATTGGTGTCATTACAATTAAAATTTTTTCATAGTTTTCAAAAAGTGTATTTTTTGTATATGGTTTATCAATTTGTTTAATTAAAAATGAATACATTTCATACAAGTTAGCTATTATTTTATTATAACTAAAACTTTCAAGATTATCGTGAACTTTTTTTAAATATTTATTAGTATATTTTATAATCTCATCATCATAGTCTGAATCATTGTTTTTATTAATTTCATCAACTATTTTCTCATTTAATTTCCAAAGTTTTTGAATAAATTTAAAAGATGAAACAATACCTTCTTCAGACCACTGAACATCTTTTTCTGGAGGACTATCAGATAATATAAAAAGTCTTGCCGAGTCAGCACCATAATTAGCAATGATATCTTCTGGGTCTATGGTATTTTTTTTTGACTTGGACATCGATTCTGATGGCCCAACAGAAATTAATTTAGATTTGTCATTTTTGAGATATTTTTTACCATTTATATTTTCAATTTCATCAGGACTGACCCAATTGTTATCAGGGTCCTTATAAGTTTCATGACACACCATCCCTTGTGTAAATAAACCACTAAATGGCTCTAAAATATTAAAACTATTATTATTATGTGATAATGCTTGCATAAAAAATCTTGAGTAAAGCAAGTGTAAAATTGCATGTTCTACACCACCAATATACTGATCGACAGGCATCCAGTAATCAATATCTTCTTTTCTAAATCCATATTCACTTTCTGTTGGTGAGCAAAACCTCAGATAATACCAAGACGAGCAAACAAAAGTATCTAAAGTGTCAGTCTCTCTAAACATTTTTTTTCCATCGATATTAATTTCTTTCCAATTATTCTGACTATCAAGCGGATTACCTTTTACGTTTAATTCTATATTTTCTGGCAGTTCAACTGGCAACATTGATTTGGGAATTGGATGAACTTTTCCGTTTTCATCATATGCTATTGGGATTGGACATCCCCAGTATCTTTGTCTTGAAATACCCCAGTCTTTTAATCTGAAATTAATCTGTTTTTTACCTAATTTTCTCTCCTCTAAAATTTTGATTGTTTCAAGAATTGAATTGTCTGGTGCTTCAAGGCCATTTAGAAAATCAGAATTAATTAATACACCTGATCCTGGATATGCTTCTTTCTCTACAATATAATCTTCATCTTTATCATGTGGTCGAACTACAGTTTTTATTTCTAAATTATATTTTTTTGCAAAATCAAAATCTCTTTGGTCATGAGCTGGACAACCGAAAACAGCACCAAAGCCATAATCCATTAATACAAAGTTAGCAAAATACACAGGCACTTTTTGTTCTGGGTTGAGGGGATTTACTGCGTTAAGATCGGTTTTAAAACCAATTTTTTCTCCAACTGCTATTGCTTCTTCAGTAGTGCCAGTTTTTGAACATTCATTTTTAAAATCTAAAAAACTTTTATCATTGATAAAATATTTTGAAATTTCGTGATCTATTGATAAAGCTAAAAAAGAAAATCCAAACAACGTATCTGGTCTTGTGGTAAAACATTTGATATTTTGAACTGGTAATTCACCTTCAATTTTAAAATTTATCTCACAGCCAAAAGATTTCCCAATCCAATTCTTTTGCATTGTTTTTACTTTGTTTGGCCAAGCATCTAATTTTTCCAGACCATCTAACAACTCTTGGGAAAATTTTGAAATATTAAAAAACCATTGGTTCAATTTTTTTCTCTCAACAATTGCACCAGATCTCCAACCCTTACCATCAATAACTTGTTCATTAGCCAAAACAGTTTCATCTACAGGATCCCAATTTACATAATTTTCTTTTCTGTAAACAAGTTTTTTATCAAATAATTCTAAAAAAAAGGCTTGTTGATGTTTATAATAGTCTTTGTTGCAAGTAGAAATTTCTCTATCCCAATCAATTGATAAACCCAGTTTTTTTAATTGGGTTTTCATATTTGTTATATTTTTTTGTGTCCATTTTTTTGGATCTAAATTATTTTGTTTGGCGGCATTTTCAGCAGGCATACCAAATGAGTCCCATCCCATAGGGTGTAAGACATTATATCCCTGAAGAGATTTATAACGAGCAAGAACATCACCTATAGTATAATTTCTAACATGGCCCATATGAATTTTTCCTGATGGATAGGGAAACATTTCAAGACAATAAAATTTTTTTTTTGAGAGATCTGTTTTAACTTTGAAACTTTTGTTTTTTTCCCAGTAATTTTGCCACTTCTCTTCTATCGATTTAAAATTATATCTACTCATTACAATTAATGTTTAATCCTTAGAAACTACTTTCATTCATTAATCTGGATTTGACATACGATAAGGTTTGTAATTTTTATCCTTCGATATTTTTTTATATATAGCCGCTTTTGTAAGAATCTGTTTTGTTATTTCTTTTTTTAGCTGACCCTCTTGTTTATTAATTTTACAATTATTTACGGCCAAACATCTTTTGTAAAAAATATCTACGTCTATAGCGTCGGCTCTTACTTCATTACTTAAAAACCTTATTGTTATTTTTATCGACTCTTCTGCATTACCTTGTTCCGAATACCAGTCGGTGATTATAATGCCTCCACTATAATTTGCTGAGGTTAGGGGCATAAAATTTAAAACATCAAGAGATGCCCGCCATAGTTCATTTGAACTTGCAAATTCAAAATTTGTACCTCCTCTATTACCTCCCATAGCATTACTTAATCTAAAACCTTTTCCTTCCTCTAAATTTTTCTTAACTCTCAATTTAGGATCAGGTGGATTTTTTCTTGCATCCCCAGTTTTAAAAAAACCTTCTTTGGCACACGAACTAAGTGTAAAAAATATTAGAAAAAGTACGATAAAATTTTTGTTTTTAGGTGATTTAGACATTTTGAGTTTTTAAAATAAAATTAAAACAAATATACATCTTATTGTAAAATAATTGAAAAAATTCACATAAATAGTGTTGCATAATTGCAACAGCGAATAAATTTATTCAAAAAAAAAGGTAAATTAGGGGTTTAATTTGATAAAAATGTTAATTTGCCAATGTTTATTATTAATAATCAAACAATTACAAAGGAGTGATTAATATGAACAACTTTAAAAAAATCGGATTATCAGCATTAGCTGGTTCTCTCGTGGCTGTCTCTGCACACGCTGCTGAATTTTCAGTATCAGGTAGCGCGTCAATTACTATGGACAGACCAGTTCTAGATAAATATGGAGAAGGTGCTGCTACAGGGAATGATTTCTCTATGGGTGATAGCCTTACTTTTAACGCAAGCGGTGAGACTGACGGTGGTATTGGTGTTGCTGTAATGTATGAAATCGATAATGGTGCACTAGACGATTACGACATGACACTATCAGGTGACTGGGGATCATTAAAATTTAATGGTTCAGGTACTTCATCTGCGTTAGGTGCAATTGATGACGTAACTCCAAATGCTTACGAAGAAGCATGGGATATCGTTGACTATGATGGAACTCTAACAGTTGGAGCTCCAACGATCATCGGCGGTGGTGGAGGAACAAATATGTTCATCTACACGTCTCCAAGTTTTAGTGGTGCAACTATTACAGCTGCTTACCAAAACGATGGTGGCGCTGCTGCTGTAGCAGATTCATACTCTGACTTTGCTATTAAGTTTTCACCAGAAATGGTTGAAGGCTTAACATTAGGTTATGGTGCAGGATCAGTTCCAGTAGCTGGTACAGACTTAGCAAAAGATAACTCTACTATGTATGTTAAATATGCAATAGGTGGTTTCACTGTAGGTTATCAAGTATCTGAGTCAGATCATGACACAGCTTCTTCAAGCTTAGATTCTACAGCTTATGGTATTACATATGCAGTAAACGATGATTTCTCAGTCGGTTACAGCTACCATGAGACAGAATTTGATGCTGCTGCATCAGATAACACTGATCAAGAATCAACTGGTATCTCTTTCTCATACACAATGGGTGGAATGACACTTGCTGGTGCTATGAACGATGTAGATTCAATGGATGGTGTTGCAACTGGTGACTATGAAGGTTACGAGTTCAACTTAGCATTCGCATTCTAATTAAGTTAGAAAATAAATTTAAAAGAGGCCCCTTTTTAGGGGCCTTTTTTTTTATTTAAAGTATGAAATTCCGGCAATACAGGATATATTTGTTAAATTAATTTTTTTTATATTTTTTTTGGATATACCACCTAGAGCAACAACTTTCTTGTTTGTATATTTAGCCAAAATTTTAAACTTATTAAATCCTAAATAATTTTTATTTTTTTTAAATAGTGAGGATATAAAAATGTTTTGGACTTTTTGTAGTTCTTTAATTCTTATTTCCTTAAGGTTGTGAGCAGATCCTATAACAGCAAAATTTAGAGATGTGGAATATGCCAGATGATTAAAATCTTTATTAAAAGAGGGTATATAAACCCCATCTAATTTTAGTTTTAATGCTAATTTAAAATTATTAGCTAAAAAAAACTTATTACCTTTTTTCTTCAAAAAATTTTTAAGTTTTATAATTTTGTTTAAATTGATATTTGACGAAGAATAATTTCTATAAATAATTATTGTTTCTCTATCTTGTTTTTGTAAATTATTTGTATCAAGAGTATTAATAAAGTAATATTTGGTAAGTAATTTAATATGCATAAAATAGTTCAAAATCTAGTAAATATAAAAGAAGAAATAAACTTTAATTTATCTAATCAAAAAAATCATAAAATACCAAAAATCATAGCTGTTTCAAAGACTTTTAGTATGGATAAAATATTACCGTTAATTGAATATGGACACTTGGATTTTGGTGAAAATAAAGTCCAAGAAGCAATCAAAAAATGGAGTGAGATTAAATTAGTTAATAATAATATAAAGTTGCACCTTATAGGTGGACTTCAAACCAACAAGGTTAAATTAGCTGTAAAATTATTTGACTATATTCACTCAGTGGATAGTGAAAGACTTGCTAAAAAGATATCTGATGAACAACAAAAACAAAACAAAAAAGTAAAGATTTTTATTCAAGTAAATATTGGAAATGAGGAACAAAAATATGGAGTAGATAAATTATCAGTGTCTGAAATGTACTCTTATTGTAAAACCCTCAATCTTGAAGTGGTTGGGTTAATGTGTATTCCACCACTAAATGAACCATCAGAAATTTTTTTTAAACAAATGAATGAGTTGAATAAAAAGTTAAATTTCAAAGAGTTGAGTATGGGTATGTCTTCAGATTATTTAGATGCAATAAAAAATTCTGCAACATATGTGAGGATTGGCACTAATATATTTGGTCAGAGGAACTAAACAATTTTAATTTTTGCTTTTTTGTTTATTAATTTTAACATTATTAAAAAATCTTTTTTTTTCATGGCTACACAGCCAAGGGTAGGTTTATAATTATTTGTTAGATGAATAAAAATACAGCTTCCCATATATTTAATAGGTTTTAAAAAATTATACTTAATTGGTATCATTAAATCATATATATGATCTTTTCTGTAAAGTTTTTCGCATTTAATTTTTTTATTAAGTTTGATTAATCTATTATAATTTTTTATATCTAATGGGTCATCACACCACCCCATATTTTTTTCAATTTTAATACACTTTAAATTAGTAAATGGTTTTTGAATTCTATCTGATCTGTAATATAAATTTTCAATCGCGAATTGACCGATAGGAGTTTTTTTGTCTCCTTCTCTTTTTTTTTTACTTTTACCATTTTTACCAATAGAACATCTAAATTTAAAATCATCCACCTTAAGTGTATGTTTATTTTTTAAGCAAATTATCATATTCTATATTTAGATGAATAATTATAATCTCGTAATTTATGAATTTGAAGAACTATATAAGATTTTAATTGAAATTAAAAAAGATATAAATCTTAACTTTGAAAAAGCAAATAAACAACAACTGCCTGATCTTAATTCTAAATCTAATTATTTAATATTTACTAAAAAGGAAATACCTGGGTTAGTTAATCAAATAGTTTTTAAAGACTTTCCTATATCAATTTTTAAACTACTAGAAAAAATTAATATTCAGTTTATAAAAAAAAAATTTCACGATCAATCTGATATCACGATTGGCAATTATAGTTTTAATTTAAATTCACGTTTAATGTCTTTTGAAGAAAATAAACTTAAACTTACAGAAAAAGAGATTAATTCAATAGTATATCTTTCTAAAATTGGGAAAGAAGTCAAGATACAAGAATTACAAGATAAAGTTTGGGGATATCAATCTCAATTAGAAACTCATACAGTTGAAACACATATTTATCGCTTAAGAAAAAAAATTTTAAAAACTTTTGGTGATGGAAACTTTATAATTAGTAAGAAAAATGGTTATAAAATTAAAGAAGAAAAATAGATTTGCTAAAGATCTTTTTTCTAAGAAATATAAACCTAGAGTAATTAAACCTAAAAAAGGTAAAGGAAGTTTTAAAAGGATAAAGAATTAAAGTCTTGCACCAATTTGTTGAATCACTTTAGATGATAATTTAGTTGCTTGTTCTAAACACCCTTTAGTTGGTAGATTATTTATAAAACCATGTAGATAACCAGCTGCAAAAAGATCTCCAGCGCCTGTTAAATCTTTAATTTCAAGATTTTTATTTGCTTTTATTTCAGTAATTTCGTCTCCAATAATTGAAATTGCACCTTTTTCTCCACGAGTAATTACAATGTGTTTTTTTGTTTCTTTAGCAAAAGTAATGACTTCATCGAAATTTTTAGTATTGATTAATGCCATTATTTCACTTTCATTCGCAAAAGTTAAATCTAATTTTTTTTTTACTAAGTATAAAAAATTTTGTTTGTGTCTTTCTACACAAAAAAGATCTGATAACGACATCGCAACCTTTTTGGCATTGTTAATTGCTTTTTCAAATGTTTTTTTTGGTTCCCCTTCATCCCACAAATAACCTTCTAAAAAAATTAATTCACTTTTTTTTATAATTTTATCATCCACATCACGCTCATTAATTTTTCCTGCTATACCTAAAAAAGTGCACATTGTCCTTTCAGAGTCTGGTGTAACTAAAATCAAACAAGTGCCTGTTGGAAGATTTTCTTTACTTTTTGAGTAAAAATACTCAACATTTTCCTTTTTAAGTCCTTCCTCATACTTAGCCCCAAAAATATCGTCAGATATTTTTCCTATAAATCCAACATTGTTTTTGAGTTGAGATAAGCCAACTATTGAGTTAGCAACTGAACCTCCTGAAATAGTTTTTTCAATTTTTAAAGATCCTAAGAGACTTTTGAATTCTATTTCATCAAAAAATAACTTCATTGTACCTTTTGTGAGATTGTTTTCTTTAATAAAATTTTCCTCAACTTTACAAATTACATCAACTATTGCGTTTCCAATACCAAGGACTTTCATATTAAGGTTTTTTTGTTTTAATTGGTTTTTTTCTTTTAGGATAACAAGTGGTGCAAATTTTACAAGTTAGACCATAACACTCTCTTGCTTTACAATACTCTCGCCCATAATATATGATTTGAAGATGAAGTTTATTCCAACTTTTTTTAGGAAATAATCTTTTCAAATCCTCCTCAGTTTGAACAACGCTCTTTCCATTTGTTAAACCCCACCTTTGAGCCAATCTATGAATATGAGTATCGATTGGAAAAGCGGGATACCCAAAACCTTGAGACATCACAACACCAGCTGTTTTATGACCAACACCAGGAAGGTTCTCTAATTCTTCAAAGGTTTTAGGGACTTTACCATCATGTTTTTCTATTATTATTTTCGACAGGTTGTAAATACTCTTTGCTTTAATTCTGAAAATACCAATTTTTTTAATTAATTTCTCAATTTTTTTTTTTCCAAGTTTAACAAAGTGTTGGGGTTTATAAAATTTTGGATATATATTTTTAGTTACATTATTTACATTTACGTCTGTGCATTGTGCTGAAAGTAGAACAGAAATTAAAAGGGTAAAAACATTTCTACTCTTCAATGGAACATATATTGAAGGATAAGTTTTATTTAAAATTTTAAAAACTATCTTAGCTCTTTGAATTTCATTCATTATTTGAAATTCATTAAATCTCTCATTGAGTATAGACCAGGTTTTTTATTTATAAGCCATTTTGCTGCTGTCAACGCACCTTCAGAGTAAAGAGCTCTGTCAAAAGCCTCATGATTTAAAGTGATTATTTCTTTACCACTAGAAAATCTTACTTCGTGTTCTCCAATAATTTGACCTTTTCTTATAGAATTAAAATTTATTTTTTTACTATAAGGAAAAGTTTTCTTGTTTAAATATTTTTTTCCAAATAATGAGTAAAAATTCTTTTTTTTTCCAGCCGCTATTCCTTTACCTAGCATCAGTGCAGTACCTGAAGGATAATCTTTTTTATACTTGTGATGAGTTTCAAAAACTTTACTTAAAAAGTTTTTACCTAATGCATTTGATGTAACTTCAGTCAAATATACCAAAAGATTAATGCCTAAGCTCATGTTACCTGCTTTTAGAATTGGTATTTTTTTTGAGTACTTTTTAATAAGATTTTCTTGTCGTCTATTAAAGCCAGTAGTGCCAATCACAACTTTCTTTTTTAGTTTGGTCGCTATTTTTAGTATTTCAAGCGTACAACTGGGTATAGTGAAATCTATAATCACCTCAGTTTTTTTAAAGGCTTTATCAGAGTTTAATACAGGTTTAATTCCATAAAATCTATTATTTACTAATCTATTTTCGGTAAGAGTAACTAATTTAAAATTAATATCTTTTCTAGATGATTTTATGATTTGCTGACCCATCCTCCCCATACAGCCTGTAATTCCCAAATTAATTTTTCTCATAATTTCTTATTTCACTTACTTAATTTCTTTTCAAACTCTTTTTTTAATTTTTTTACTACATTTTCCCACGAAAAGTTTTCGTGGACTAGTTTACTTCTTGTCTCTTTTTTATTATCAGATTTATTTATAATTGAATTTAGAATTTCAATTAATGAATCTATTTTTGGACTGAGCAAAATATTATTATTAAGAATTTTTTCTTTACTTTCAATTTTAAAACCCATGCAATCATTAAAATAATCATCGGTTGAACCTCCATTGGTAACTACTATTTGTGTGCCGCATGCAGCTGCTTCGAGTGGAGTTAAATTAAATCCTTCAGCTTTGTATGGAGACACATAACAATCAGTTATTGAATAAATATTTCGTAATTGATCAAAATTTAAATTTTCTGAAATAATAATTATATCTTTATACATTTTATCATTAAAAATTTTGTTTTTTCTGTTAAATTCTGACTCAAATACTTTCTTCATTGGAAAGTCTGCCTTCCATTCATACAAATTACTTTGATCTTTTAAAATAAGTTTGAGATTATCATATTTTTTTTTTAGCATTCCATATGCTGCAATTAAAACTTCTACACCCTTATTAACTGTCATTGCACTAATATTTGTTAAAACAAAATCATCAGACTTAACTTTATATTCATTTCTAATTTTTTTTTTTTCTTCTTCAGAAATCAAATATAAAGTGTTTACATCTACGCCGTGAGGCACAACGACGACTTGATCTTCTTTAAAACCAGCAGATAAGAAACCTTTCTTAGACCAGTTAGATGGAGTGTGTATAAAGAAATTTTCTTTTTTTCCAAGTTTATCTGGATCACAATTTATATAAAACTCTTCAGTCAGATTTCTGTACTCGGTGGTAGCAAACACAAAAAGTGCTTTGGAGTTAAACTTTTGGTCAAAATTAAATGGTGCTGAAATTCTATAAGTTATATCGTAATCAACATTTATTGATGGAGCTTGAATTTTTCTTATTGTATCTTTGATTTCATCTTTTAAACCACTATCATTTTTTTTTGCATTCCAATTTTTATTAGGAAAAGGGATATCCCGAAAAAAAATATTTGATGATTTAACTAGTTCATTGATTTGCCACTGATTAACAAGAGCATATGAGTGGTTTATATTTCGCCAGCCCTCAATTAGAATATTCATTTAATAATTTAATATTTTTTTTTAGAATATAAAAATAGAAATTATCACAATGAAAATGACAATTATAGACCAAATGAATAGATTTTTGATAAATCTTTTTGATTTTGAGTTAGATCTTAAAAATTCAGGTAGTACTAGAATTAGAACTGCTATTAAAAAAATTGCCGGAATGATTTCTTCCAATCCCATTCTCTAACTATTCCAAAAACTTTTAGCTTTTTGAAAAAATTTTTTTATACTTGGGTTTGATTTTTCATTTTCTATTTTTCTAAATCGCTCTAATAATTCTTTTTGCTCTCTATTTAAAAATACTGGTACTTCAGTTTTAACTTGAACATATAAGTCCCCAAAATCACCTCTTCGCATGAATGGCATACCTTTACCTTTTAATCTAAATTGCTTACCATCTTGAGTTCCGTCTGGAATTTTTATTTTTGCCTTTTTTCCATCAATTGTAGGGATTTCTATTGTTGTACCTAATGCAGCATCGGCTATTGAAATTGGAAATTCAAAAAATAAATTTACATCAGATCTTTTAAATAACTCATGAGATTTAACATTTATAAATAAATATAAATCTCCACTAGTACCTCCTCTTGTCCCAGCCTCACCTTTGCCAGCAAGTCTTATTCTTGTGCCATCATCAACACCTTTGGGAATTGTTACAGATACTTTTTTGTTTGTTTGTTTATTACCTTGTCCGTTACAATCTCCACATGGATTGGTTATTTCTTCACCACTCCCAGCACATTGTGGACAAGTTTGTTGAACTGTAAAAAAGCCTTGATTAGATCTAACTCTTCCGTTTCCTCCACAATAGGTACATCTATCTGGGCTAGAGCCTGGTTTGGAACCATTTCCTTTACAGGTATTACATTTTTCAGATGTAGAAAATTGGATATTTTGTTTTTTACCAGTATATGCCTCCTCTAGTGTAATTGATAAATCATATCTTAGATCTGAACCTCTATTATTTGAGCTTCTTCTTGAACTTCTTCTGCCACCACCAAAGTCTCCAAAAAAATCTTCAAAAATGTCAGAGAAATCTGCCCCACTAAAACCTCCAAAACCTCCAAAACCTCCTCTACCACCGCCACTATTTTCAAATGCAGCGTGTCCAAAGTTATCGTAATTTTCTTTTTTTGACTTATCAGAGAGCACACCATAAGCCTCACTGGCCTCTTTAAATTTATCTTCCGCAGATTTATCCCCAGGATTTTTGTCAGGGTGATATTTAACGGCTAATTTTCTGTAGGCTGATTTTAGATCGTCAGGGCTTGCGCTTTTACTCACTCCTAAGACATCATAATAATCTCTTTTAGCCATGTATATAACCTGGACAAATAGATGTCAGTTAAGCGCTTTTTTCTTTATTCTCTTCTTTTACTTCCTCAAAGTCCGCATCAACAACATTATCGTCTTTCTTTCCCTTTTCATCTTTGCCATCATCTTTACCAGAGTCTGGTTTTGTACTTTGTTGTGACTTGTAAATAGCTTCACCTAGTTTCATTGAAGCTTGTACTAATGCCTCTGTTTTTTTCTTAATGTCTTCAATATCTTCACCTTTAAGAGCTTCCTTTAATGCATTAGATCCATCTTCAATAGCTTTTTTCTCAGCATCTGAAACCTTAGATCCATGTTCTTTTAGATTTTTTTCGGTTGAATGAATTAAAGTATCTGCTTGGTTTCTAACATCCACAGACTCTCTTTTTTTCTTGTCTGCTTCTTTGTTGGCTTCAGCATCTTTAACCATTTTTTCAATCTCCTCATCACTTAATCCACCAGAAGCTTGAATTTGAATCTTTTGTTCTTTACCCGTACCTTTGTCTTTAGCTGATACATTAACTATTCCATTAGCATCTATATCAAAAGTTACCTCAATTTGAGGAACTCCTCTTGGTGCTGGAGCAATACCAACTAGTTCAAAATTACCAAGTAATTTATTATCTGTTGCCATCTCTCTTTCACCCTGAAGAACACGTATCGAGACGGCTGGCTGATTATCTTCAGCAGTAGAAAATACTTGGCTTTTTTTTGTAGGTATCGTTGTATTTTTTTCAATAAGTTTGGTAGAAACACCCCCTAGAGTCTCAATTCCTAAAGATAGTGGTGTTACATCTAATAAAAGAACATCTTTTACATCACCTTGTAAAACACCAGCTTGTATTGCTGCACCCATTGCAACCACTTCATCTGGATTAACACTTTTGTTTGGCTCTTTACCAAAGAAATTTTTTACTTCAGAAATGACTTTTGGCATTCTAGTCATACCTCCGACCATTACCACTTCATCAACATCGCTAGCTGAAATTCCAGCATCTTTCAAAGCAGTTTTACATGGTGGAATAGTTTTAGCTATTAAGTCCTCAACTAAAGCTTCTAACTTGGCTCTAGTCATTTTTAAATTAATATGTTTAGGACCAGTTTTGTCAGCAGTTATAAATGGTAAATTAATATCTGTTTGCTCAGCTGCTGAAAGTTCAATTTTTGCTTTTTCAGCTGCCTCTTTCAATCTTTGTAATGCCAACTTATCAGTTTTTAAATCAATACCGCTATCTTTTTTGAACTCAGAAATTAAATATTCCACAACAGCGTTGTCAAAATCTTCTCCACCTAAAAAAGTATCACCATTGGTAGATTTTACTTCAAAAACTCCATCACCTAATTCAAGAATAGATACATCAAAAGTTCCACCACCTAAATCGTAAACTGCAATTTTTTTATTTTGCTTTTTATCCAAACCATAAGCTAGTGAAGCTGCAGTTGGTTCATTGATAATTCTTAAAACTTCTAACCCAGCTATTTTTCCAGCATCCTTGGTAGCTTGTCTTTGTGCATCATTAAAATATGCAGGAACAGTTATTACAGCTTTTGTAACAGCTTGACCTAAATATTTTTCAGCAGTCTCTTTCATTTTTTGGAGAATAAAAGCAGAAATTTGTGAAGGCGAATATTTCTCTCCTTTCGCTTCAATCCATGCGTCACCTTTTTCAGAATTTACAATCTTAAAAGGTGCAGCCTCGATATCTTTTTTAACAGTTGGGTCTTCAAAATTTCTACCAATTAATCTTTTGACTGCAAAAATTGTATTCTCTGGATTTGTTACTGCTTGTCTTTTAGCAGGTTGTCCTATTAATTTTTCTTTTTCTTCAGTAAAAGCAACTACTGAAGGTGTAGTTCTTGCACCCTCTGCATTTTCCAAAACTTTTGCCTGGCTCCCTTCCATAATAGCCACACAAGAGTTTGTTGTTCCTAAATCTATTCCAATTATTTTGCTCATATCAGTTATTTGTACTCCTCATATAGGGTTGAAATTGAATTCTACAAGTTCATTTAAATATTATTTATCTCCTGAATTTTCTTTATTTTCCTCATTTTTTTCCTCTTTTTTTTCACTTTTTTTTGCTACGCCCACTAGAGCCGGTCTCAACAATCTATCTTTAATTGTGAATCCTTTTTGTATTTCTTGAACAATTGTTCCGGGTTCTTTTTGATAATCTTCTATTTCAATCATTGCTTGGTGAAAGTTTGGATCTAATTTTTTATTGAGGCATTCAATAGGTTTGATTTTATTTTTTGAAAAAATTGAAATCAAATCTTTATTGATAATATCAAAATGTTCGAGTGTTTTTTTTAATGCTTCAGTATCCTTTAAAGTTTCATCGTTTGATAAAATTTGTTTTGATCTTTCAAGATTATCTATTAAATTTAAAGCTTCTCTTGCAAAAGAAAACCCTCCATATTCAAAAGCATCTTCTTTTTCTTTTTCAAACCTTCTTCTTTGGTTTTCCATTTCAGCAAATGACCTTGCAAGCTTATCTTCTAACTCTAAAATTTTCTCTTCTGGTGTTTTTTCTTGCTCTTGATCCTGTTTTTGGTCTTGTTCTTTATTATTTGTTTCTAAATTTTCATTTTTAGGATCTTGATTTAAACCTTTTTGATTTTTCTCTGATGCTTTGTCTCTATTATCTTGGTTTTGATCTTTTTTCATATGGACATATATGGTAAGAAAAAATTAAATTTCTAGATGCTAAAAAAAAAAATTAAACAACTCCTTATAGGTACAAATAACAAAGGAAAATTAAAGGAAATTAGAGATTTATTACCAGCTAATATTAAAACATTTCCTACCTCAAAGTTTAATTTAAAGAGCCCAAGAGAAACAGGAAAGACTTTTAAAGAAAATTCTCTGATTAAATCTCAATACTTTTCAAAAAAAACAAATCTAATCTGTTTAGCTGATGATTCTGGTTTAGAAATTGACATTTTAAATAAAAAACCAGGAATTTTTTCAGCACGATGGGCTGGAAAAAAATTAAATTTTAATAAGGCAATTCAAAAAGTTTATAAGGCATTAGATAAAAAAGATGAAAATTGGAGAAATAAAAAAATTAACGCCAGGTTTGTTTGTGCCTTGTCCATAAGTGATTTAAATAAAAAAATAGCTTGTGTTGTTGGAAAAGTTGAAGGGTATATTTCCAAAAAACCTAAGGGTAAAAATGGGTTTGGATACGATCCAATATTTATTCCTAAAAATAAAATAAAAACTTTTGGCGAGATGAAACCATTTCAAAAATATAAATTAGATCACAGATCTGATGCTTTCAAAAAGCTTAGAAAATTTCTTTAATCTCTCCCCCATCAATTTTGTAAAAGTTTAATCTATGATTTATTTTGTTATTTTTAACATCAAAAATACCAATCTTCCCTTTGAATGAATTTTCTTTTTTAAAAATATTGTTTATATCTGAAAAATCAGATTTTAAAGATAAATAATAAATCAATCCTAAGAGATCATAACTTAATAAGCTTAAATGATTTGGTTTTGAATTGTATTTATCTACGAATTTTTTATTAAATGTCTCTAGATTTTGTTTATTGATTGATGGATAATATAAAGGCTGGATATTTTCCTCTAAAAGTAAACTCTCATCAAACCATTGATTAAGAGTTATAAATAATTTATTTCTTGGTGATACATCAGTGTAAATAAGTGAAGTAATTACACTTTTAAGATTTTCATCAAAATCAGAAATAATAACTGAGTCAAAATTTACATTTCCAATTGTATATCGTTTTTCCAATTTCTTAATTTGTTCCTCCTTATCAACTAAATCTGAGTTCTCAACTCTTAAAATTTCATCAGCAAGATTTTGTTTTCTCACGTCATAATTTGTTATTTTTTCGATTTGCTTTGTAAGTTTAGTTGGTTCGGTTTCATAAGTGTATTGTTTAAAAATTTTGATTTTCGATTGTTTAATTGCCTTTTTAATTTCATTTTTATAATCAAGGTCAGGTGTTAAAAAAATTGTTTTTTTTACTTCGCTTAATTCCAAAAAATCTTTAATTACATTTAACTGGGATAAAGAATTTACTCCGCTGCTTATCACATTTTTCGGTAAATCATTTGTTTTATTTGTTAAAGATAGAAAAATAACATCTTGTACTTCATCCAAATACATTAAGCTTTTAAAAAAAATTGGACCGATAAAAATTTTTATTCCTTCATTTTTTAACTTAGTAGCTGATTTTAGAGTTTGATTAGGATCTATACCTGTGTCCATTGGATAAATTTCAATATTGTCTGTTCCAATATCACTCAAAGCCATTCGGGTTGATTTAATTATTGATTGTCCTAATTCTTTATATTCACCAGATAAAGGTGCAAGGAGCCCAATTTTAATTTTTTCATTTTGTGAAAATACAATGGAGTGATTTGTTAAATAGATAATTATTAATGTAAAAATAATTCTAAAAATTTTTTTCATTTTAATGATACTATAATATTTTAATTATAAATATGATTGAAAATTTAAAATCTGCTAATAGAATGTTCAAAAAAAGTCTATATTTAGTCTCAACTCCAATTGGAAATTTAAACGACATAAGTCTTAGAGCCATAGAAACTCTTAAAAGGTCAGATTATATTTTGTGTGAAGATACTAGAATCTCTAAAAATTTATTAGAAAAATACCAAATCAAATCAAATTTAATTGCCAATCATAAATTCAATGAGAAAAGAAATGTTTTTAAAATTATAAAGTTAATTAATCAAGGATCACTTATTTCTTTAATTTCAGATGCTGGCACCCCAGGTATTTCTGATCCAGGTTCTATATTAGTTAATGAGTGTATAAAGAATAATATCAATATTATTCCTATACCCGGTGCTTCAGCGGTCATATCAGCATTATCAATATCAGGATTTTCAGAGAAGTTTTTCTTTTATGGATTTTTTCCTGAAAAGGATAAAATTTTAAAAGAGGATTTGGAAAATTTATCAAAATTAAATAGTTCAATCGTTTTTTTTATTTCGCCAAAGAAAATTAATAAGAATATTCCTCTAATTAAAAAAAATTTTATAGGAAGAAAAATCCTAATTTGTAGAGAAATGACAAAGTTTTATGAGGAGTATAAGAGATCTAAAGTTGAGGATTTAGAACCATTAAAGAGTAATTTAAAAGGTGAACTGACTATTGTTATTTCAGAAAAAATTCATGACAAAAAAGCTTCACAAACTTTAGATGAATCAGATAAAAGATTGATTAAAGCGATGATAAATAAACTAAGCATAAAAGAAATAACAGATTTAATAATTCGTAAAAATGATATTTCAAAAAAAATTATCTATGATTATTGTTTGAAAATTAAAGATGAAAAATAAAATACTCATTTTACTTTTTTTTGGTTTTATTTTAAGTGGATGCGCAGGTGTATCATCCTCTGGAATTTTTGGAACTGGAGTAAGTGTTGCAATCGATCCAAGATCTTTAGGAACTCAAATAGATGACTCTTTGATGCAAAAAAACTTAACTGCTAGAATTTTACTCCTAAATAAAAATTATCTTTTATCAGTAAAATCAAAAGTTTTAGATGGTAGAATTTTTTTAACTGGAAAAGTCGACGAGCCAGAGGAAAAATTGAAATTAACAAAAATTGCCTGGGAGACAAATGGTGTAAGATCTGTTAGAAACGATATTAAAATAAAAGAGGTCTTTAACTTTAAACAATCTGCCAAGGATCTATTAATCACATCGCAATTAAGGACTGCATTAATTTTGAACAAAGAAATTAAGGCAACAAATTACCAAATAGATACTTATAAAAAGAAAATCTATATTTATGGAATTTCACAAACTAAAGATGAAAAGGATCTCGTTATTACAGAGGCAAAAGAAATTTTAGATGTCGAAGATGTGATTGCTAGTATTTTACTAGTAGATAATTTAAGAATTAAAACTAACTAATTTTTTTTATAATCAATTACATCAGCTGAGTAAGCTGCAATAGAGGCTAGATTTAAAATATCTGAAGTTGAAGATCTCAAAGGTGCTATTTCAATAGGTAAACCTAAACCAATTAATAAAGGTCCAATTACCTTTGCTCTACTCATTGACTTAATCATTTTATACGAAATAGCTGCACTATGTTGGCTGGGCATAATTAAAACATTTGAGTTACCAACTATTTCTGAAAATGGATAAAGTTCTTTGTACATTTCTTCTAAAGCAACATCTGGTTGCATCTCACCATCAAATTTAAAATCAACTTTATCATTTTTTAAAATTTCAACAGCATCACTTAGTCTTTTTGTTCTATCTGTAGCTGGCTCTCCAAAAGTAGAGTGAGATAAAAAAGCAACTTTTGGATCAAAACCAAATAATTTTGCAACCCTCGCTGCTGATTTTGCCATTTCAGCTAATTGTTTTGCGTCTGGATACTCTATGACCGATGTATCGCAGATAAAGATTGTTTTACCTCTATTTACAACCAGGTTTAACCCGAACATAATTTCCCCAGGTCTTGGATCAACAACTTTAATAATTTTTTCTAGTGAAGATGAGTATCTCCTTGTGTTCCCAGTTATCATCGCATCTGCATCCTCACACGCAACCATGCATGAAGCCCAAATAACTCTATCGTTTCTTACAAGTCTATCACAATCCCATTCTAACATTCCCTTTTCTCTTTGAAGTTTTTTAAATAAATATTTTACATATTTTTCTCTTTTGGCTGTGTCTTTTGAGTTTACAATTTCAATATCAAAATTTTCATTATAACCAATTTTTTTTATTTGATTTTTAATTAGCTCCTCTTTTCCAACTAAGATGGGTATTCCTAATTCAGAGTTTTTAAAAGCTATAGCAGCTTTAAGTGTATTTTCATCCTCACCATCAGCAAAAACAACTTTTTTTTGTTTTTTCTTTATATAGCTATTTACACCTTGCATAATTGTTACAGTTGGATCTAATCTTTGTTTAAGTTGGTCCTTGTAGATTTCAAAATTATCAATTTTTTTTCTTGCAACTCCAGTATCAATAGCAGCTTTTGCAACTGCAGCCGGTATAACACTAATTAATCTTGGATCGAATGTTGAGGGAATTATGTAATCTTTTCCATAGTGAGGCCTCTCACCTCCCATTGCTGCAATGACTTCATCCGGCACATCTTCTTTAGCTAATTTTGCTATCGCATGTGCAGCTGCAATTTTCATCTCTTCATTAATTGTTTTTGATCGCACATCTAATGCACCTCTAAAAATATATGGAAACCCTATTAAATTGTTTACTTGATTAGGATAATCTGACCTTCCAGTCGCTATAATTGCATCATCTCTAACCTCTTCAATTTCTTCAGGTGTAATTTCTGGGTCAGGGTTAGCACATGCAAATATAATTGGATTTTTTGCCATTTTTTTAACCATGTTTTTAGTTAACGCTCCTTTCGCAGATAAGCCTAAAAAAACATCTGCATTAGTAATAGCATCATCTAGAGTTCTATCTTTTGTTTCAATTGCATGACTTGATTTCCATTGGTTCAAATTATCTCGACCTCTGTAAATGACTCCTGTTCTGTCTACCATTGTAATATTTTTTTGGGGTACACCAGTCTTTTTAAATAAATTAGCGCAAGCCATAGCCGAAGCTCCGGCACCATTTACAACTATTTTAACTTTATCAATTTTTTTTTTACTAATGTCCAAAGCATTAATAAGTGCTGCAGTTGTGATAATCGCAGTTCCATGCTGATCATCATGAAATACAGGTATATCAAGTGTTTCTTTTAGCTTTTCTTCAATAATAAAACAATCAGGAGCAGCAATGTCCTCAAGATTAATACCTCCAAAACTTGGAGCAAAATTTTTTATACTATTTATGATTTCATCTGGATTTTCGGAGTCTATCTCTAAATCAATAGAGTCAATATCAGCAAATCTTTTAAATAAAACAGCCTTTCCTTCCATCACCGGTTTAGATGCTAACGCACCTAAATTTCCCATACCTAAAATTGCTGAGCCATTACTAATTACTGCAACAAGGTTTCCTTTACTTGTATAATCAAACGCAGCCTCAGGATTATCACTGATTGCTCTTACAGGCGCAGCTACACCAGGCGAGTATGCTAAAGCCAGATCTCTTTTTGTCGTCATATTTTTTGAGGAAGATATTTCAATCTTGCCTGGCTTTTTACCTTTGTGAAAATCTAAAGCTTCTTTATCTGTGTAATGATCAATTTTTGTTTTTTTCATTTATGCTAATTAGGTGTACAAATGGGGTAAAATTAAGACTAATATGATTTATGAATTTAGTTAAGTCAACAGGGACTTTTGGTTTTTATACTATTATCAGTAGATTACTTGGTTATTTAAGAGATGTTTTGATAGCGATCTTTCTTGGAACAAGTTTTTTAGCAGATGTATTTTTTGTAGCATTCAGAATACCCAATACTTTTAGAAGATTATTTGCAGAAGGAACTTTCAATGCTGCTTTTATACCAAGTTACACTTCAGAATTAGTAAAAAAAAAAACTGGATCACAAAAATTTGCTAACGAAATTTTCAATTTATTATTTTTAGGACTATTGTTTTTAGTTTTGATTATAGAAATTTTCATGCCAGTTTTTGTAAGGTTAATAGCACCAGGTTTTGTTGATAATTCAGAAAAAATTCAGCTAGCTGTCAATCTTACAAGGATAACTATGCCATTTTTAATTTTTGTGAGTCTATCTTCTTTTTTTGCTGCAATTCTAAATTCTCACAATAAGTTTGCTGCGGCCTCTGCAGCTCCAATAATCCTTAATATAGTATTGATTGGAATTTTATTTTTTGGAAAATTTCTTAACGACGAACTAGTTAATTATTTATCATATGGAGTTTCTATTGCAGGATTATTACAACTTATCTTTTTATATCAATTTGCGAAAAAATTTTATTCTATAAATCTTAAATTTAATTTCAAAATTAATAATAAGGTCAAATTTTTTTTTAAAAAACTTTTACCCAGTATTTTTTCATCTGGTGTAACACAAATTAATATTCTTGTAGGTACTATAATTGCATCTTTTCAAGCTAGTGCCGTATCTTATCTATATTATGCTGATAGGATTTATCAAATAAATCTTGCAATCGCAGGAATTGCGATAGGCGTGGTTGTTCTGCCACAACTTTCAAAACATGTTTTCTTAAAAAAGAAAAATAAAATTCTTTTACTACAAAATAAAGCGCTTGAGCTTAGTATGTTTTTAAGTCTACCAGCTGCAGTAGCTTTAATTGTAGGATCAGAGCAAATTATTTCAGCATTATTTGGCTATGGTTCTTTTGATGAGCTGTCAGTGTCTAACTCGGCAAATGCACTTTACTATTTTGGATTAGGATTACCTGCTTTTGCCTTAATTAAAGTATTTTCGACTTTTTTTTTCGCAAACCACGATACCAAAACACCATTTTATATTTCATTATTTTCAGTAATTCTAAATATATTAATAAGTATTTATTTTTTTAGAGAAATTGGTTTTATAATCATTCCTATAGCTACGACAATTTCATCATGGTTCAATGCAATAATATTATTTGTTTACTTAAAAAATAAAGATTTATTTAATTTTAATGAATTATTTTTTGCCAAATTAATAAAAATATTTATGGCATCTATAATAATGGGAATATTTTTTAATTACTTAATTTTGTTTTTTGAAAATAAATTGCTTTATGAATATAATTTTAAATCTTTTTATTTGATACTTTCAGCTTTTTTAAGTCTTATATTTTATTTGAGTTTTTCATTATTTATCAAAGCTTTCAAATATGGTGATATTAAACTAAAGTATTAACTATGGGAAAAAAAATTTTTTCAGGTGTTCAACCTACTGGAAACCTTCATCTTGGAAATTATTTGGGAGCAATCAAAAATTTTGTAAAACTTAACAATGAAGATCAAAATGAGTGTGTGTTCTGTGTTGTTGATCTTCATGCTATTACAGTTGCTCAAGATCCAAAAAAATTAAAAGATAATATTTATGAAACTGTAGCAACTTTTATTGCTAGTGGCATTGATCCTGCAAAAAGTATTATCTTTAATCAATCAAGAGTGAGTGCTCATTCAGAAACGGCCTGGATATTAAGTTGTGTTGCTAGAATGGGATGGCTTAATAGAATGACCCAATTTAAGGAGAAAGCTGGAAAAGATAAAGAAAAAGCAAGCATTGGTCTTTATTCTTATCCTGTTTTAATGGCTGCAGATATTTTGCTATATGACACAACTCACGTACCTGTTGGTGATGATCAAAAGCAACATTTAGAACTTTGCCGAGATATAGCCCAAAAGTTTAATAATGATTTTAGTGCTGACAATTTTTTTAAAATTCCTGAGCCATTAATTCAAAAAGAGTTTTCAAGAATTATGAGCTTGAGAGATGGTACAAAAAAAATGAGTAAATCTGAATTATCAGATCTGAGCAGGATAAATTTAACAGATGATAAAGACCAAATAATAAATAAAATCAAAAAAGCAAAAACTGATACTTTACCATTACCATCCACTAGTGCAGATTTAGAAAAAAGACCCGAAGCAAAGAATTTGATGGGTATATATTCTAGTTTAATGGATGTAAGTTTAGAGGTTACAATAAATAAATTTTCTGGAAAAAATTTCTCAGAATTTAAAGAAAATTTATCACAAGTTATGGTTGATAAAATTTACCCAATATCTTTGGAAATTAAAAAGTTGTTAAGTGAAAAAAAATATTTAGATAAAATACTATTAGAGGGAACTCAAAAAGCAGATAAAATAGCTTCGGAAAAGGTAAAGAAAATCCAAGAACTTGTTGGTTTTTAGGATTTTTTTATTAACAAGTTTCATTTTTATAATTATTGATTATATATAAATCATGTTTGTTCAGACCGAAATAACACCGAACCCAAATTCTTTAAAATTCTTACCTGGTAAGATTGTTTCAAATAAAGGTTCATTTGAAATTACACAAAATGATCGAACTAATAATGAGTTAGTTAAAAACTTGCTATCCATAAATGGTGTCGAAGGTATTTTTCTAGGTAAAGATTTTATCTCAATAAATAAATATGATGACACATCATGGGATGAAATAAAACACATAGTAATTTCTTTAATCAATGATTTTTACTCTAGCGGAAAAGAGTGTGTTGTTGAAAATACCTTAATTGAAAATAACGAAAATTTAAAAGATATAGAAAAAAAAATAGTTAAAATATTAGATGAAAAAATTAGACCTGCAGTTGCGAAAGATGGTGGAGATATTAAGTTTAAAGAGTTTAAAGATGGTATTGTTAAAGTGCAGCTCCAAGGGAGCTGTTCAGGTTGTCCAAGTTCAACTATGACATTAAAACAAGGTGTACAAAATCTGCTTTGTCACTATCTACCAGAAGTTAAGAAAGTTGAGGCTCTTTAAATGTTTAATTTTAAATTAAAAAATCTAAAATTTTTAAACCAATTGATTTTTTTTAAGTCAAAATTTTATCTTGTTAGAATGAGAAGGAAGAACTTAAAAATGTTTAAGTTTTTTGATGACAGACGAATTGGTGCAATTCCAAGAATATTTTTAACAAGTATTTTTGTTGTTTTTTCATTCTATCACATTCCATCAATAATTAATTTTGCTAATAAGCAACTTTTAGAAGATAAAGAATTTCAAAATAATTCAAAAGCCATTCTAGCATATACACTCAATAAAAAAGAGGGTGTCGAGTCTGATGAAGGAGAATTAAATGAAAAAGATTTGTTAATCGATATTTTTAGTTTGAATGATCTTGAAACAGACACAGTAAGATTAAATGCATCTACAATTAAACAATTATTTCAAGACACCGATTATAAACTAGATGATGTAAGGGAAACAAAGTTAGTTAAGCCTGTTGCATTAACTTTACTTCCTGGTGAAATAAAAATGATCGAAAGTACTAAGAAAAGAAAAGAGTTTTTTATTCAAATTGTTTTACCTTTAGTCTTAAAAGAAAATAATAATATTAGATTAGATCGAAAGACTTTGTTTAAAATTATAAATAAAAGCAATAATACTAAATTAGAAAAAAAATGGCTTGAAAAAAAATACAAACAGTATGGAGTAACATCAAAAGATTTAACAACACTCAAAATCAGGATGGATGAAATACCAGTTTCTTTAGCACTTGCTCAAGCTGCGAAAGAAACAGGATGGGGAACATCAAGATTTGCACAAGAGGGTAATGCACTTTTCGGGCAATGGACTTGGTCTGGTGAGGGCTTAAAGCCTAAAGAGGCTGATGAGAATAAGGGGCATAAAGTTATGAAATTCAATGTATTACAGGCCTCAGTTAGAGCTTATCAAAGAAATTTAAATACCCATCGATCATATAAAAACTTTAGATTAGCAAGAGCACATTTAAGAGATAATAATCAACCTTTAGACAGTTTAATTCTTTCTCAATTTTTAAAAAATTATGCTGAAACAGGAAATCAATATGTGGAAGTTTTGCAAAAAATTATTAATCAAAACAATTTAAAAGATTTTGATGATGCTAAGTTACTTCCTTCAAGCAAAGAGCTTGAAAGTTTAATTTAATTTTCCATTATAACAAATTGGGTTCCAAACCAACGCCACTTGCCATCATCATTTAAGGAACAATTTATTCTTCCGCGTCTTGGTAAAAATTTAGACTCGAAATTGATATAAAGAATATTTTTTTCGAATACTAAATTTGGTTGACCCCATGAACCACCATCATTTGAATAACAATTGATATTTTTAATATTTTTTTGATTATCAAAAAATTCTACAATCAATTTAGGTGGATTATCATAATTTTCTAATTTTTTTTCTACTGGTTTAAGAGATTTGTACTCTAGAGGATTATAATTGATTAGTGAGTTAAATCGTTTTAAATCTCCATACTTTTCATTTATTGGAAATCTTGGTAATTCAAATTTATCTTTATTATTATCAATTATTCCAGAGTGTTGTCCAAAAGCAATTTCAAAATTTTTTGATATATAATTTTTCATAAAAAGAGAATATTCACCAAAAGGATATGAAAATATTGGTGGTACATACCCTAGTTTATCTTTAAAAATTTCAGTTGCTGTTTCTATATCGTTTATGAATTCTTTTTCTGTCATATCAATTAAATATTCATGTGTATGTGAATGGTGTCCTATATAGCCTATATCGGAGTCATCAATTTCTTTAATTTCATCCCAAGTCATATACCCTTTTTTACCTACAGGTTCAGTAGATACAAATAAGATGAATGGAATTTTATTTTTTTTAAGATATGGCCAGGCTTCATTATAAAATGACTTAAACCCATCATCAATTGTAATTAAAAATTTCTTATTCTTTTTTACTTTATCAAATTCATTTAAAAAATTGTTAGGATCATAAAATTCATACCCTTGATTTTTAATGATTTTCATTTGCTCATCAAACATATCCATTCTAATATTTGTTGATGGATATTTATTTTCATTAAATCGATGATACATCAATGATAAAACACCACTATCTCTAGAATAAGATTTGATATTATTCTCTTGTGCAATAGAATTAACTAGAAAAATAAATTGTAAAATGAATAAGCTAATTATAGATGCCGCTAAAGATAAAATTTTTTTAATGATCATTAATAACAATATTAATTACAGCATTACACATGAAAATTCCAAAATAAATTATGAAAAATTATCAATTCTGATTAATGATTTTTTAAATAAGAAAAATTTAGATTTAGATAAAGTTTCACAAATTTATGTAAATCGAGGTCCAGGAAGTTTTGCGGGGATAAGAAATTCTTTATCAATTGTTAAAGCTTTTCATTTAGTTAATAAAATTGATTATTATTGTTATAGTTTAGAGGATTTTAGTGAAAAAAATGAGGTTAAATACGAAAATATCCCAAAACTTTGCGATAAATTGAAAGTTGAAAAAAATTTGATAAATCCTATTTATTTGAGTTAAAATCAATTATGTCAGATACAATTGAACAACAATGTTTATCTAAAGGGGTAAAATTAACTGAACAGAGGCGAATTATTGCAAAGGTTATTTCAGAGTCAAAAGCCGCCTATGGTGAGTCTGATCATCCAGATGTTGATGAGTTATATAGTCGTGTATCAAAAGTTGATCCAAAAATAAGCATAGCCACAGTTTATAGGACAGTGAAGCTTTTCGAAGAAGCAGGAATTTTAACTAAACATGATTTTAAAGGTGGGAAGGCTAGATATGAAGCAATGATAGAGAGTCATCATGATCATTTGATTGATATAAAATCTGGTGAAATAATTGAATTTGTGGATGAAGAAATTGAAGAGTTGCAAAAAAAAGTTGCAAAAAAATATGGTTATAAGTTAGTAGACCATAAACTCGAGTTATATGGTGTCAAAGTAAACTCAAAAGATGAATAAAAAGATATTTATCAAAACTTTCGGTTGTCAAATGAACGAATATGACACTAACAGAATATTTGATACTGTGAGAGAAATAGGTTTTGTAAAAACTGAAAATCTAGATGAGTGTAATTGTTATCTACTTAACACGTGCCATATTCGGGATAAAGCTAAAGAAAAAGTTTATCATGAGATTGGACGGTTAAAAAAAAATTTTAGATCACGAAAAAAACCAATCGTTATAGTTGCTGGATGTGTTGCTCAGGCTGAAAATGAGGAAATGATCAAAAGAGAACCATATATTGATATCGTGATTGGACCGCAAGCCTATCATAAAATAAATGACAAAATTGAGGAATTTTTATTCAAACAAAAAAAAATAGATGAAACCGAATTTGATGCCATGACAAAATTTGATTATTTAGGTAATATTAAGAATTCATCAAAAAAAATCTCATCATTTTTAACTATTCAAGAGGGCTGTGATAAATTTTGCCATTTCTGTGTAGTACCATTTACAAGAGGTCCGGAATATTCAAGACCATTCAAAAAAATATTAGAAGAAGCAGAGAATTTGTCAGAAAATGGAGTTCGTGAAATAACACTACTAGGTCAAAATGTTAATGCTTATAATTATGAAAATTACAGATTGTCAGATTTAATTTTAAAAATAGAAAAGTTGGATGGAATTAAAAGAATTAGATATACAACTTCTCACCCAAGGGATATGACAGAAGATCTTATCAATGTATATGGTGTTTCAAAGAAATTAATGCCTTTAGTTCACCTGCCTGTTCAAAGTGGATCTGATAAGATCCTAAAGTCAATGAATAGAAAACATCAAATAAGTGATTATTTTAATACTTACGAAAAACTTCAAAAAATTAACCCAAAAATAAAGTTTTCGAGTGATTTTATAATTGCCTATCCGGGTGAGGATGAGAAGGACTTTAATGAAACATGTGATTTAATTAAAAAAATTGAATTTATAAATTCTTTTTCTTTCATATTTAGTCCAAGACCAGGAACAACTGCAGCAAATTTTGAGTTAATTGATAAAGAAATTTCACTTTCAAGATTGGAAAAAGTTCAAAAACAATTATTTACGAATCAAATTAATATGAATAAATCGCTTGAGGGTAAAGAAATAGATGTTTTGGTTGAAAATAAAATAGATGGTGGCACAAAGTTTTTTGGTCGATCAGAATATATGACTTCAGTTATTTTTGATGGTAATGATTTAGATATGGGAAATGTTATAAAAGTAAAAATAAATAGCAGTAATCAAAATACATTGTTTGGTAAAAGCTTAAATAATTCAGAACAAAGAGTGGCTTAAATTTGAGTAATACTATTAAAAAAGATATTAATTCATCTCTAAAATTTGTTTATTCAGAAAATAATTCAATTAGTGTAATTTTTCATGAAAATGATCTCCTGATAGGAGTAGTTGGTGAATTTAACCAAAACTTGAAAGAGTTAGAAAAAATAACTAATTCAAGTATTTATTCCAGGGGAAATTCAATCTTAATCAAATCAACTTCAGAAAAAAATGAAATTTTGAAGAATGCAATTCAATTTCTTGCAAATCAATTTAAAAATAATGGTAGTATAGAACAAAAAGATATTTTATCCTCAGTTGATCAATTTATGATAAATGAAAAGGTAAAAAATACAAACGTTACTGATATAATCAAAACTCCAAAAAAATCTATAATTCCAAGATCAGAAAAACAAAAAGAGTATGTTAGAGCGTTGAGACAAAATGAAATAATAATATCCGCTGGACCTGCTGGTACAGGAAAAACCTTTCTTGCTGTTGCTGTTGGTTTAACAATGTTGTTAGAAAAAAAAATAGAGAGGATTATACTTTCTAGACCTGCGGTTGAGGCAGGTGAGAGATTAGGATTCCTGCCAGGAGATATGAAAGAGAAAGTTGATCCATATCTACGTCCTTTGTATGACTCTTTGTATGATCTGTTTCATTTTGAAAAAATTCAGAGAATGATTGAAATTGGCGACATTGAAATTGCTCCTTTAGCTTTTATGAGAGGAAGAACTTTAAAAAATTCTTTTGCAATTTTAGATGAAGCTCAAAATGCCACTGATACACAAATAAAAATGTTTCTTACTAGGATAGGTGAAAATTCAAAAATAGTTGTCAATGGTGATCCTACCCAAATAGATTTACCTAACAAAAAAATGTCAGGTTTAGAAAGATCAAAAAAGATATTATCACATTTGAATGAGATTGCAGTTATAGACTTTGATCATTCAGATGTTGTGAGGCATCCTTTAGTTTCAAAAATTGTGAAAGCGTACAACAATAATGATCAAAGTTAATGTGCTTTCAGAAGAAAATTCTTGGTCAAAAAAGATAAAAAAAAAAGAATTATTTTTTAATACAGTATGTAACAAGTTCCCAAAAAAATATAGATTTATCAACAAAAAAATCTATTTAACGCTGCTACTATCAAATAATAAAACAATTAAAACTTTAAACAAAAAATTTAGAAATAGGGATAAACATACCGATGTACTTTCTTTTCCATTTAATAAAAAACAAAAAAAATTAAAAGAAAATTATCTTGGTGATATAATTATAAGTTTTAATTATATGAATAAGCCGAAAAATTTAGACAATTATGAATTTAAAATAAAAACAATAAAAATTTTTATACATGGTTTTCTACATTTATTGGGTCATGATCATCAAAAAAGTAAAGAGTATAAAAAGATGTTAAATGAAGAAAAAAAAATTTTTAGATCTATAGAAAAAACTTCCATTTTAAATTGAAAAAAAATTTTATATTTGAGACTTTATTGATAATTTTTTTAGGAAGCTTAACTTCCTTAAGTTTGCCTCCTTATAATTTTTTTTTTTTAAATTTTTTCACATTTAGTGTTTTCTTTATTTTTTTATTTAAGAGACTAAAACAAGGAATAAAAAAATCCTTTTATTACGGATGGTTGTTTGGTTTTAGTTATTTTTTATCCAGTCTGTATTGGTTAACTATATCCTTAAGTTTTGATCAAAGTTTTAATTTTTTAATACCTATATCTTTAATTGTCATCCCAGCATTTTTAGGCTTATTTTATGCATTATGCATTGCTTTTTTTTATCTATACAAACCGAAAAATATATTAAGTGCTTTTTTCCTATTTTCTCTTTTGTTTGGTTTAATAGAGTTTATTAGAGGAACAATTTTAACTGGGTTCCCTTGGAACTTGGTAATTTACAGTTTTTCTGAAATTAATAGTTTCCTAAGCATTTTGTCAATATTAGGAACTTATTCATTAAATCTTATAGTAGTAAGTTTTTTTACAGCTCCCGCCCTTTTCATATTTAGAAAATCTAAAAAAGAAGTGGTTGTGTGTATCTTTTTACTGCTATTACCTATCTCTTTTTATACATACGGAGAATTTTTAAAAAAAAATTTTTATAATAGTAAAGAGAAAGAACTTCCTTTTGCGGTTAGGGTAATTGGAGCAAATATAAGTTTAGATAGGTACTATAAAAACGTTAATGCGGAGAGTGTGATTAATGAGCTAATTTCAATTAGTTCACCCATTGAAGAAAAAAAGATATTTTTTGTATGGCCAGAGGGAATAATACCCAACACTTATGAAGATCAATTAGATTTATACAATGACATATTTGAAAAATATTTTAGTGAAAATCATTTAATCGGTTTAGGAATAACAAGCAGAAAGACTATGAACAATGATTACAATTATTACAATTCATTTTCAATATTTGATAGTAAAGTAAATTTAATTGACAATTATAACAAAATTAAACTTGTACCTTTCGGTGAATTTGTTCCTATTGAAAATATTCTTAACAAATTCGGTTTAAAAACAATCACAAATAATATTGGATCATTTGAAAAAGGTGTTAATAGAAAAATTATTAAAATCCAAGATGATCTTAAAAAAATAAATTTTTTGCCATTAATTTGTTATGAAATTATATATAGTGGAAATTTAACTAAAGATTTCGATTTCGATTTTATATTGAATATTTCAGAAGATGGATGGTTTGGTAAATCTATTGGACCCAAACAACATTTTATCCACAGTAAATTTAGAGCAGTTGAAAATGGAAAGTACATAATTAGATCATCTAATAACGGGATGGCAGCAATTATAAATCCATTAGGTTATATTGAGAATAAAATAGATTATGGAGTTTCAGGTTACATTGATTTAGAAAGCATAAGAGATTTTAAACCAACATTGTTTTCTAAATATGGAAATAACATATTTTTCACATTAATTTTATTGTATATTGTTTTAACTTTTTCATTTAATAGGATCAAAAATGAGTAATTTAAAAAATTTTCTTTTTACAAGTGAGTCTGTTTCTGAGGGACACCCAGATAAAGTGTCGGATAGGATATCTGACATGGTGGTAGACACTTACTTATCTAACGATCCATATTCAAGAGTTGCATGTGAAACTCTCACAACTACCAATAAAGTTGTATTAGCTGGTGAGGTTAGGGGACCAGAAATTAAAAAAGATGATTTAATCAATAAGGTAAGAGAATGCATTAAAGATATTGGATATGATCAAGATGGTTTTACCTGGAAAGAAGCTACAAAAATAGAAAGTCATCTTCATTCACAGTCAAGTGACATTGCCATGGGTGTAGACTCCTCGGGAAATAAAGATGAGGGCGCAGGAGATCAAGGTATTATGTTTGGTTATGCCTGTAATGAAACTGATGTTTTAATGCCAGCACCAATTCATTTTTCTCATAAAATTTTAAGGTTAATGGCTGAAGATAGAAAATCAGGTAAATTAAAAAATATAGAACCAGACTCTAAAAGTCAGGTAACTTTTGAATATGAAAATGGTAAACCATCAAAAGTTAAATCAGTTGTAATATCTTCTCAGCATACCGCAAATGTTAATCAAGAACAGGTAAGGGAATTATTGAGACCATATTTGATTAATTCTATACCAAAAAATTTTCTAGAGGATTTTAATGAGAATGAATTTTATGTTAACCCAACTGGAAATTTTGTAATAGGTGGTCCTGATGGAGATTGTGGTTTAACGGGCAGAAAGATTATTGTAGATACTTATGGTGGTGCCGCGCCACATGGTGGAGGTGCTTTCTCGGGAAAAGATCCAACCAAAGTAGATAGGTCTGCAGCTTATGCAGCAAGATATATTGCCAAAAATGTTGTTGCATCGAAAATTGCTGATAAATGTTTGATACAATTGGCTTATGCAATTGGGGTTTCAAAACCATTATCTATTTATGTAAATCTTTTTGATAATGATTTAGATAAAAATAAATTTGTTGAAGATAAGATTAAAGAAAGTTTTGATCTTAGCCCAAGAGGAATAAGAGAGATGTTGGGGCTTAATAAACCTATATATGAAAAAACATCTGCATATGGGCATTTTGGAAGAGAACCAGATAAAGAAGGTGCTTTTTCTTGGGAAAATACCAACAAATCTGACATTTTCTTAAAATAGTTTTTATTGAAAAATAAAAAAAAACTTTTATATATTCATTTACATTGTTGAATTATCAAAATGGGCTTTGGCCCATTTTTTTTTGGAGAAAACAAAATTATGCTAAATAAAAGAGCAGATAAACTTGAACTATTAAGAATTGCAGAAGCAGTAGCTTTAGAAAAATCGATTGATAAAGATCTTATAATTAGTTCGATGGAAACTGGGATTGCTAAAGCAGCAAAATCTAAATTTGGCCAGGATAATGAGATTAAGGTCGTTATTAATAGAGATAACGGCGATATTGAAATTTTTAGAAAATTGATAGTTACAGAAAATCCAGAAAATACAAACACTGAGATCAAATTAGAGGATGCAATTATATTGAATGAGACTAATAAAGACAAAGTGATTGGAGACGAAGTTTTGCAACCATTACCCTCATTTGATTTTGGAAGAATAGCTGCTCAAACGGCTAAACAAGTAATTAATTTTAATGTCAGAGAAGCAGAGCGAGAAAGACAATTTAATGATTTTATTGATAAAAAAGACTCAATATTAAGCGGAATAGTGAAAAGATTAGAGTTTGGAAATGTGATCGTAGATCTTGGAAGAACAGAAGCAATAATTCAAAAAAATGAAATTATACCAAGAGAAAATATTAAAGCCGGAGATAGAATTAAAGCTTATTGTTTCGATGTAAGAAGAGAGCCTCGTGGTCAACAAATTTTTTTATCAAGAGCTCACCCAAAGTTTATGGAAAAACTTTTCGTTCAAGAAGTTCCTGAAATTTATGATGGTCTAATTGAAATTAAATCATCTTCTAGAGATCCAGGAAGTAGAGCAAAAATTTGTGTTAAAGCAGTTGATACATCACTCGATCCAGTTGGAGCATGTGTAGGAATGAGAGGATCTAGAGTTCAAGCAGTTGTAAATGAATTACAAGGTGAAAAAATTGATATTGTAAATTGGTCAGAGGATCCAGCAATATTAGTATCTAATGCTTTATCCCCAGCCGAAGTTCAAAGAGTAAATGTAGATTTAGAAAGAAAAAAATTAGATGTGATTCTTACTGAGGAAAATTTAAGTAAAGCTATCGGGAGAAGAGGACAAAATGTTAGGCTTGCTACAAAATTATTGAATTTTGAGATAAATATTATGACAGATGCAGAGGATTCGGAAAGAAGACAATTAGAGTTTAAGGAGAAAACAGAAAATTTTGTTAAGAATTTAGAGCTAGATGAAACACTTGGACAACTTCTTGTGGCCGAGGGTTATTCCACCATTGATGATATAAAAGATAGTTCGGCAGAAAATTTATTAAAAATTGAAGGTATAGAGGATGAAACTGCAAAAGCTCTTATAGAAAGAGCAAAAGAATTTCACCAAAAAGATCAAGAAGATATTTCTGAAAGGATTAAAGAATTAGGTTTAGATGATGGACTAATTAATTTAAAAGGGTTAACTCCTGGAATGTTGGTCACATTAGGTGATCAAAAAATCCTTACACTACAAGATTTTGCTGATTTAGCATCAGATGAGTTAACTGGTGGATATGATGTGGTGAAAGGTGAAAGAGTAAAGATTCAGGGTTACTTGGAAGATTTTGCGTTATCAAAAGAAGAAGCAGATGAACTCATTATGTCTGCAAGAAAAATTATTTATGAAGATTGAGAGATGAGCTATGGAAAAAAAAACAAAATTAACAATATCAGGTGGCATAGCCAAAAAGTCTATCAAAAATATAGATAAAGCAAAAAATCTTGGAAAAAATTCTGTAATAATAGAAAAACAAACTGGTAAATTTACTAGTAGAGGTGGTTCATTTAAGTCAAACCTATCTAAGACCAAAAATAATTTTACAAGCAATAAAGGAACCTTTGGTAAACCGAATTACATCCCTAAATCACCGCCTTTAACGAGTGATTTTGAAAGACGTAAATTAGCTGAGCAAAGAGCTACTAAAAGACTTAAAGAGGAAAATGATAATAAGAATAAAAAATCAATAAAATCTAATTCAAAAAAAAGAGAGTTAAAATTAACAGTCTCTAGAGCTTTGAGTGATCAAATTGAAGCTAGAGAACGAAGTTTAGCTTCTGTTAAAAGGGCAAGACAAAAAGAAAATAGAAGTCTGACCAAAGAGGAAGTTCAAGAAAATTTAAAGCCTATTAAGAGAGATGTAAACATCCCAGAGGTAATCACTGTTAGAGAACTTGCAAATAGAATGGCAGAACAATCAAGTAATATAATTAAGCATATGTTTGGGATGGGAGTGACAGTAACAATAAACCAAAATCTAGCAGCTGATACTGCAGAATATTTAGTTAAAGAATTTGGTCATAACCCAATTCGAGAAGAAAAAGCAGAGGAGATTATCCAGAAAATAAAAGCCTCAAGGACTGAAAATTTAAAGAATAGACCACCAATAATCACAGTTATGGGCCATGTGGATCATGGTAAAACTTCAGTTCTAGACGTCTTGAGAAGTGCAAATGTAGTATCAGGGGAGTTTGGTGGAATTACCCAACACATTGGCGCTTATCAAATAGACCATCAGTCAAATAAATTAACCTTTATCGATACACCAGGCCATGCAGCTTTTACTGAAATGAGAGCAAGAGGATCAAAGCTAACAGATATTGTTGTTTTAGTTGTTGCGGCTGATGATGGTGTTAAACCTCAAACTATTGAGTCAATAAAACATGCAAAGGCTGCAAACGTACCAATAGTTGTAGCAATTAATAAATGTGATTTACCCGAGGCTGATCCTCAAAAAATTAAAAATCAATTACTTGAGCATGAATTAATAGCTGAAGATTTATCAGGAGACACTTTGATGGTAGAGATATCAGCAAAAACTAAATTAAACTTAGATAAACTTATTGATGCGATTATTCTTCAGGCTGAAATTCTAGATCTTAAAACTGATTTTGAGTCAAAAGCTACGGGGGTTGTTTTAGAGTCGAAAATTGACACTGGAAGAGGACCAGTTGCAACAATAATTATAACAACTGGAACTTTAAAAAAAGGAGATTTTTTTGTAAGTGGTCTTAAATGGGGAAAAATCCGAGCCATTATTAACGATAAAGGTAAAAATATTAATGAAGCTCTGCCATCTTCTCCAATAGAAATACTTGGAATAAATGGTGCTGCAAGAGCTGGGGATGATTTTATAGTTTTAGAAAATGAGAAAGAGGCTAAAACTTTGAGCGAAAATAGAGCTCAAGAGAGCAAAGATGGTAAAAATCCTCTGACATTTGCCACTCAAGAGTCTGCCTTTACTAATAAGTCTACTGAAGAATTGAATCTTATAATTAAGTCTGATGTTCACGGATCCTCAGAGGCAATAAAAAATGCTGTGAGTCAAATTAAGCACGATGAGGTAAAACTAAAAATAATTTTGGCAGACATTGGAATGGTTACGGAGACCGATGTGACTTTGGCAAAAGCTTCAAATGCAGTTTTGATAGCATTTAATGTAAAGCCAAGCAAAGAAGCTAAAAAACTTGCTGAAAATGAAAAGATAAATATTTCATCATACAATATAATTTATGAAGTTTTGGATTTTGTAAAAAAAAGAATGTCTGGATTATTAACTCCTGATATAGAGGAGAAAGTAATTGGGACTGCACAAATTTTAGAAATTTTCAAAGTTTCAGGGGCTGGTAAAGTTGCTGGTTCTAAAGTAACTGATGGAGAAATTAACAGCAATTCAGATGTAAGAGTAATTAGAGATGGTTCAATAGTTTTTACAGGAAAAGTCGGAAGTTTGTTTAGAGAAAAAAACCAAGTAAAACAGGTTAACAATGGTCAAGAATGTGGAATTGCACTCAAAGATTATATGGATTTTAAAAAAAATGATACAATAGAGGCTTTTAGTGTTACATCTAAAGAGAGGACAATTTAATGGCAGATAGAATAGGTAAACCAATTTCACAGAGACAATTAAGGGTGGGTGAAATGATTAAACAATCTTTAAGCATGATTTTTATAAGAAATGAGGCTAAAGTTCCAAATTTAGAGACAAATACTATAACAGTTACTGAAGTGAGAATGAGTCAAGATTTGAAAATAGCCAAAGCATATGTACTTCCTCTCGGAGGAAAAAATGCAGAGGAAACTGTTAATACTTTGAAAGAATACTCATTTTTAATTAGAAAAATTTTATCTCAAAAAGTAGTGATGAAATTTTTACCAAAATTACTTTTTAGAAAAGATGAATCTTTTGAGTATGCTGAAAAAATAGAGAATTTAATTAAACAAACAAATAAATAGGAAAAAGGAAGTATGAACAAAAAAGCTCAAGAGTTAGCAATGCATGAAAAAGACACTGGATCGTCAGAAATCCAAATTGCTTTGTTAACAGAAAAAATTGAAACGCTCTCAAAACATATAAAACAATTCAAAAAAGATAAACATTCATCTGTTGGATTACTGAGGGCGGTCAATAGAAGAAAAAAATTGTTAGATTATCTTAAAAGAAATAAGGTAGATTCTTACAAGAATGTCCTGTCGAAATTGAATTTGAGAAAATAAGAGTCAAGATAGATAGAACGAGATGGAACGAAACGAACGAAATGAAATGGAAATGAAATGTTTAAAGTATACAAGAAGGAAGTTGAAGTAGCAGGTAAGAAGATTAGTTTAGAAACAGGTAAAGTAGCAAGACAGGCAGACGGAGCAATCATCGCAACATGTGGGGAGACAGTCGTTTTAGCAACAGTCGTTGGAGCAAAAAAAGTTAATCCAGATATGGATTACTTTCCATTATCTGTAAATTATCAGGAAAAATATTATGCAGCAGGAAAAATTCCTGGTGGATATTTTAAAAGAGAAGCAAGACCAACTGAGAGTGAGACATTAATCTCAAGATTAATTGATAGACCGATCAGACCATTGTTTCCTGATGAATTTAAAAATGAAGTTCAGTTGTTACCAACTGTAATTTCTTATGATAAAGAAAATGAAGCAGATATTTTGTCAATTATTGCATCCTCTGCAGCTTTAGCTATATCAGGAATGCCATTCTTGGGTCCTGTTGGAGCTTCTAGAGTTGGATACATCGACGGCAAATATATTTTGAATCCGTCAAAAACTGAACTTGAAAAATCAAAATTGGATTTAGTTGTCGCTGGTACTAAAGATGCTGTGCTTATGGTTGAGTCTGAAGCGAGCGGGTTAACAGAGGAGGAAATGTTAAATGCAGTAAAATTTGGTCACGAAGGATTTGTTCCAGTGATTAAAATGATAGAGGAACTGGCTAAAGAATGTAGAAAACCAGAGTGGACTGTTGAAAAGAAGGATTTATCTGATGTAAAGAAAAAACTAGAAGAAACTTTTACTGCAGATCTTAAAAAAGCATTTGCGACAAGAGACAAACAAGACAGATCAAATCAAATTTCAGAAATTACTGATAAGGCAAAAAAACTTTATGAGGAAGATGAAAACTACACAGATCTTGATGTAAACTCTGAACTAAAAAATCTTGAAAAAACAATTGTCAGATCAGATATTTTAAAAAATAAAAATAGAATTGATGGTAGAGGTTTGTCTGATGTAAGGCCAATCTCATGTGAGGTTGGTGTTTTGCCAAGAACTCATGGCTCTGCTTTGTTTACCAGAGGCGAAACGCAAGCAATCGTAACTGCCACTTTAGGCACATCTGACGATGAACAGAGAATTGAGAGCTTAGATGGATTACAAAGAGAAAGGTTTATGCTTCATTACAATTTTCCTCCTTTTTCAGTTGGAGAAACAGGAAGAATAGGAACTGGTAGAAGAGAAATAGGACATGGTAAATTAGCATGGAGAGCTATTCACTCTTCATTACCGTCGAAAGAAGCATTTCCTTATACTTTTAGAGTAGTATCAGAAATCACAGAGTCCAATGGTTCATCATCAATGGCTACAGTTTGTGGAACATCACTTGCACTAATGGATGCGGGAGTGCCAATAAAAGAACCTGTTGCAGGTATAGCAATGGGTCTAATTAAAGAGGGTAATGATTTTAGCGTGTTATCAGATATTTTAGGTGATGAGGATCATTTAGGTGATATGGATTTCAAAGTTGCTGGAACAAAAGATGGAATTACTTCACTACAAATGGATATTAAAATTACTGGTATTACTTTTGAAATTATGGAGCAAGCATTAAGCCAAGCTAAAGATGGAAGAGTTCATATTTTAGGTGAAATGAATAAAGCATTATCAGCATCAAGATCTGATGTTGGAAAACATACTCCAAAAATGGAAAAAATTAATGTTGATAAGAAAGAGATTGCTGCTGTTATTGGAAAAGGTGGTGCAACAATCAGGGAGATTGTTGAAAAATCAGGCGCTAAAGTCGATGTAAATGACGAGGGAGTCGTAACAGTTGCAGCTCCGGATGAGGAGTCTAGAAACATTGCTATGCAAATGATTAAAGACATCACCGCCAAAGCTGAACTCAATAAAATTTATTCAGGTAAAGTTATGAAGATTATGGAATTTGGTGCATTTGTAAATTTTTTAGGAAAACAAGATGGACTTGTTCATATTTCAGAACTTGCAGATAAAAGAGTAGCTAAAGTTACTGATGTAGTGAAAGAAGGTGACGAGGTAAAAGTTAAAGTTATTGGTTTCGATAGAGGAAAAGTAAAACTTTCGATGAAACAAGCTTCAGAGTAAATTATTTACGATATATTGGGGCATAGATTGAGATTTAAGCTTTATGTTAATTGACGAATTAATAAGAGACGAAAAAAAAAATAATAAATCTCTTTATTCATCTGGACCATACTGGGACTATAAAAATTCAAGAGCTATATTAGAAATTCAAAAAAAGGGCATACAAGATTTTAGAGGATTGACAGCAGGTATTGGGACATCTTTTTCTGACAATGAAGTTTTAGATGTTAGAAACGAGTATAATATCAAAGGGAGGATTGTTGGAAAAATATTCTCTTTACCGCTTTTAAATATTATTTTTAATTCTCAATTAAAACTTACAAAAAGGTATATTCATTCGTATTTACTAAATAAATCACTTGTTTACGAGAATGATAGAAATGTTCATGATTTGTTAAAAAAATATAAATTTGAGAATACAACTGAATTTGGATGTATTTCCTCATTTAAGTATTTGAATAAAAAGTATTCTTGCCACTATTTAGAGATGGCAGATAGAATTAGTAAATTATCAAAACAATTCAATTTTAATGATATATCTAGTCTTTTTGAAATAGGTGGAGGTTTTGGAGCAAATATTCATTTTCTAATTACAAATTTCCCAAATATAAAAAAAATTTTATATTTAGATGTTGTTCCTAATATTTATGTGGGGACAGAATATTTAAGAAGATTCTATAAGGATAATATAAAAGATTATTCAGATCTTAAAAATTTAGATACAATCTCTTTCTCTAAAAATAATGAATTAGAGATTTTATGTATTCCTCCATGGTTAATTGAAAAAGTAGACGCTAACATAGATCATTTTCATAATGCTGCGAGTTTTGTCGAAATGCCGAAGAACATAGTCGAGAATTATGTCAAATTTATACGTAAATTTAAAACAAAAGAAATTTCATTAATTTCTTATGATAGGTTCGATTCAAATACTACTTTTAATCCAGAGGAGTTAAATATCTTTTTTAATAATGAATTAAAAATTTCACGGAAAAATACTTTAATTGAAGGATATAATAGAAAGCTAATTTATTTAACTTCTAAATAATTTTGATTTTTTGTTTCTTTAAGATATAAAAAAAATTAAGTAATATTCCTAGGATCAGGCATTCCAACTTTGTTATATCCAGCATCTACGTAGTGAATTTCACCAGTGACACCGTTTGCAAGATCACTTAATAGATATAATGCTGAATTTCCAACATCATGGATATCTACATTTCTTTTAAGGAAAGAATGATCTTCATTCCATTTATATAAGAATTTTGCATCTCCTATAGCTGAAGCCGCCAAAGTTTTAATAGGCCCAGCACTTATAGCATTTACTCTCATACCTTTACTACCTAGATCTCTAGCGAGGTATTTTACACTAGCCTCTAAAGCTGATTTACAAACACCCATTACATTGTAATTTGGAATAGCTTTGGTTGACTCGTAAGTTAAAGTTAGCATACTACCTCCTTTCTTCATTACTTTAGATGCTTCTTTTGCAACTTCAGTAAAAGAGAAACACGATATTAACATACTTCTTAAAAAATTTTCTCTAGTGGTATTTAAATACTCGCCTGATAGTTCTGATTTATCTGAAAAAGCAACTGCGTGAACTACAAAATCTATTTCATTCCATTTTGATTTTATATCCTCAAATAATTTTATTACGTCTTCTTTTTTTTCAACATCACAACTAAAAGTTATATTTGAGTTTAATTTTTCCGCCAAGGGAACTACTCTTTTTTTTAAAGCATCTCCTAAATACGTAAATGCTAGATCAGCTCCTGCTTCAGATAGTTTTTGAGAAATACCCCAAGCGATAGATCTCTCATTTGCAACACCCATTATCAATCCTTTTTTACCTTTCATTAAACTCATAATTATAATTTTTCAAAAATTAAAGCAGCGTTAGTTCCACCAAAACCAAAACTATTAGACATTACTGTGTTTAAAGTGGAATTAGTTTCAGTTTTTGAAACTATTGGAAATTTTTTAGCATCCTCATCCATTTCAGAAATATTTGCTGATCCAGCAATAAAATTATTTTTCATCATAATTAAGCAATATATGGCCTCATGAACTGATGCAGCACCTAAAGGGTGGCCAGATAAAGACTTTGTTGAGCTTATTTTTGGAATTTCTACCCCAAAGGTTTCCTTGATAGCCTTTAGTTCAGTTATGTCACCTACTGGTGTAGAAGTTCCATGAGTATTAATATAATCAATTTTGTTTTTAGTGGTTGCCATTGCCATTTTCATACACCTTACAGCTCCTTCTCCAGATGGAGCTACCATGTCATATCCATCTGAGGTGGCACCATAACCTGTCAATTCTGCATAAATTTTGGCACCCCTAGCTTTTGCGTGCTCATATTCTTCTAAAACTAATACACCCGCTCCACCAGCGATTACAAACCCATCTCTAGTTTTGTCATATGCTCTTGATGCTGATTGAGGTGTATCATTATATTTGGACGATAGAGCAGTCATGGCATCAAACATAGCTGTCATTGCCCAATGTATTTCTTCACTTCCACCAGCAAAAACAATATCCTGTTTTCCCATTTGAATTAATTCCATTGAATTTCCAATGCAGTGACCACTAGTTGCACATGCGGAACTCATTGTATAATTAGTTCCTTTGATTTTGAATGGAACTGCTAAAGTAGCAGATGCGGTACTTGCCATGGTTCTTGGAACTATAAAAGGACCCATTAATTTTGGGGTTTTTGCTCTTGTTTTGTCAGCCGCTAAAATTACGTTTTCAATTGAAGGCCCTCCAGATCCCATGACTATACCGGTACTAAAATTACTTACTTCTTTTTCCTCAAGACCAGAATCTTTGATCGCCTCTTTCATCGCAATATAGTTATAAGCTGATCCTGAACCCATAAATCGAATTGTTTTTCTATCTATATGATCTTCAAGTTTGATTTTTGGTTTACCATGAACATGACTTTTTAAATTATGCTCTTTATACTCTTCAGCAAATGAGATTCCTGATTTTGAATTTAATAAAGATTGATGAACTTCTTCTTGATTATTACCCAAACAAGAAACTACACCCAAACCAGTTATTACAACTCTTCTCATTATTTAAATAACCCCACTTTTAAATTGTCCGCTGAATAAATTTTTTTTTCGTCTGCTAATAATATCCCATTAGCCAAACCAACAGTTGTACCACCAGGAGACATAATTTTTTTCATATCGATTTCATATTTGACTAATTTAACATTTTGTAAAACTTCTCCTGTAAATTTTACTGTTCCAACGCCTAAGGCTCTGCCTTTTCCAGGATTTCCAATCCAGCCTAAATAAAATCCTACGAGTTGCCACATAGCATCAAGTCCAAGACATCCTGGCATCACAGGATCTTCTTTAAAATGACAATCAAAAAACCAAAGGTCTTTCTTTATATCTAATTCAGCTTTTAAAGAGCCTTTTTTAAAAGCACCATCCTTGTCATTAATTTCTGTAATTCTATCAAACATCAACATTGGTGGAAGTGGTAATTTTGCATTCCCTGGACCAAAAAGACCTCCGTTTCCGCAACTTATAAGTTCTTCATAAGAATAGGAGTTTTTTTTCATAAAATAGATCACCTTAATACTTGATTTTAACCCATTATAATATACATAAAGTTTAGAATAATTATAATTTACAATGTTAAAAAATAGCGAATTTGTTAACAAATTAAGAAATTCTTGTCTAAGACCAACTAAACAACGACTTAAAATTTGTGAAGTCTTATTTAATAGAGACAAAACGTTTCACTTTACCATTAATGATTTAGCAAAAATTATTTCACAAAAGTTTAATGAAAAAATATCACTAGCTACAATTTACAATACAGTTCATGCTTTTAAAGATAAAGGTTATTTAAAAGAAATTACGATCAGTAGTGATAAAAGTTATTTTGATACCAATATTACTAAACATCATCATTTTTATGATGAGGATACAAATTTACTTATAGATTGTAATGATAACGAAATTGGAAAAGTTAATATCAAAAATAATATTACAGGAAAAAAAATTAGTTCTGTTGAAGTTTTAGTAAGAGTTGCGAGTGATACTCAAAATCAGAATTAAAAAAATCAATCTGTCTAAATTTATATTATAATCATTCTAAATTGTTGACATTTAGTTTAGAACTATTATAAATTCACTATTCTATAACCATGGGGGAAATATTAAAATTATGAGTACTGAAAATTTCAAAAACAAGTCTTTTAAAGCTAATCAAATGAGCAAGTGTCCTTTTACCGGAGCGGGAACACCAGCAAAGTTTTCTGCAGGTAGAGGTCAAACAGTAAGGGACTTTTGGCCAAATAGTTTAAATCTTAAAATTCTTAGTCAGCATTCAAATTTATCAAACCCTATGGATAAAAAATTCAGTTATGCAAAAGAATTTAAAAAATTAAATTATAAAGCACTAAAAAAAGATCTAAAAAAATTGATGACAGATTCACAAGATTGGTGGCCAGCAGATTATGGTCATTATGGTCCGTTATTTATTAGACTAGCTTGGCATGCTGCAGGAACTTACAGAACTGGTGATGGTAGAGGTGGAGCAGGAACAGGTAATCAAAGATTTGCGCCACTTAATTCTTGGCCAGATAACGTAAACTTAGATAAAGCCAGATTACTTTTATGGCCTATTAAAAAGAAATATGGAAGAAAAATTTCATGGGCAGATTTATTCATCCTTGTTGGAAATGTGGCCTTAGACTCAATGGGTTTTAAAACTTTTGGTTTTGGAGCTGGCAGAACTGATATTTGGGAACCAGAGGATGATATTTATTGGGGTTCAGAAAAAGAAATGTTAGGTGTGGAACGATATAGCGGAAAAAGAGATTTAGAACAGCCATTAGGAGCTTCACATATGGGTTTAATTTATGTAAATCCGCAAGGTCCTGATGCTAATCCAGATCCAAAACTAGCAGCGCATGATATTAGAGAGACATTTGGTAGAATGGCTATGAATGACTATGAGACAGCAGCATTAGTCGCTGGAGGACATACGTTTGGAAAATCTCATGGTGCAGCATCAGAGTCGTATAAAGGACCGGATCCTGAAGCTTCAAGACTTCAAGACCAGTCAACAGGATGGAATAGTGGATATAAATCTGGAAAAGGTGTTGATACAATAAGTAGTGGTATTGAGGGCGCTTGGACTCAAAATCCAATTCAATGGGATATGGGTTACTTGGATTGTTTATATGGACATGAGTGGGAGCTTACAAAAAGCCCAGCTGGTGCTCATCAATGGACTCCGAAGAAAAATGGGCAAGAGATTAAAATGGTTCCTGATGCACATCAAAAAGGTGTGCTTCATCCACCAATGATGCAAACAACCGACATATCGATGAAAGTTGACCCTAGTTATGGACCTATCACTAAACATTTTCATCAAAATCCAAAAGAGTTTCACGATGCTTTCGCGAGAGCATGGTTTAAATTAACTCACAGAGATATGGGGCCAAGAGTTTGTTATCTTGGTAGCGAGGTTCCAAAAGAACAACTAATTTGGCAGGATCCAATTGATAGGCCTAAATACAAACTTAAATCAAAGGATGTTAAAGATTTAAAAAGTAAAATCTCTAAATCAAAAATATCAATTTCAGATTTAGTTTCTACTGCATGGGCTTCAGCATCTACGTTCAGAGGCTCTGATAAAAGAGGTGGTGCTAATGGTGCGAGAATAATGTTGGAACCACAAAAAAATTGGAAAGTGAACAATCCAAAAAAATTATCAAATGTAATTAAAGCTTTAGAAAAAATTAAAAGCAAATTCGATAGTAAAAAGAAAAGTGTTACAATGGCAGATTTAATTGTACTAGCTGGTGGTGTTGGTATCGAAATGGCTGCAAAAAAAGCTGGCTATAAAGTTCAAGTTCCATTTTCAGCAGGAAGAGGAGATGCAAGACAAGATCAGACTGATGTTAACTCATTTGGTCTTTTAGAACCACAAGCAGATGGTTTTAGAAACTACCTAAATGGTGGAGCTTCAAATGTTTCTGCAGAGGAAAAACTGGTTGATAAGGCTCAATTGATGGGTTTAACAGCTCCAGAAATGACTGCACTTGTAGGTGGAATGAGAGTATTAAATACAAACTTTGATGGCTCGAAACATGGTGTTTTTACTAACAGACCTGGTTCTCTTACTAACGATTATTTCATAAATCTTTTAGACATGAATACAACTTGGAAAGAGGAAGATAAATCTGAACAAACATTTATTGGTAAAGATAGAAAAACTCAAAAAACTAAATGGAAGGCGACAAGAGTTGATTTAATTTTTGGTTCAAATTCTCAACTAAGAGCTTTAGCGGAAGTTTATGCATGTGAAGATTCGGGTGATAAATTTGTTAAAGATTTTATCGCAGCATGGGTAAAAGTTATGAATTCTGATCGATTTGATTTGAAATTAAACTAATTCTATAAAACAGGACAAAAAAATATGGGAACAGCAAATTTTGAGGACTTCTACGAAGTTCCTAATCTTAATTTTGATATATCAAAGTTGAGAAATGATTTGGATAAAGTTTTAAAAGCTAAAAAGTTTAACTCTCCAGGGGTTACTCACTTCGGAGCAATACCATTAAATCAAATCCCAAATGATAGAAGTTCTATCGAGGGAAATAATATTAGAGGAAAATATTGGACAATTGCCGATGAAACTGGAAAAGAAGTTTCTCGAGATGTTGACATAGATGAGTCAAAATATACTCAATTGGTTCCTGAATTTGAAAATACTTATTTTAAAGAAGTTTACGACACTTTAAGTAAAAGGTTTAAACTAGGTAGAGTAAGATTATTATTAAAAGAGCCAAGATCGACATTAAGCTGGCATAAAGATCCTGAATGTAGACTGCATGTGCCCATCATAACTAATAAGGGCTGTTCAATGGTAATTGAAAATGTAGCAAAACATCTTCCAGCAGATGGTAAGGTATGGATAACAAATAATACAAAATATCATAATTTTTTTAATGGTGGAGAACAGGCTAGAGTACACCTAGTTGCTTGTGTGCTTGATAGTCCGTTTAAAAAATAATGGAATTAACAACCGGCATATTCAAAGCTGCTGGACAAATTTACACGAATAATAGAGGTTCAATTTTAAGAACCATTATTTATACAATCGGTCATTTTGCTATAGCTATAACTGTTTTAATGTTTGTTGCTGATGTCAGCTTTATGATAGCACTAACAGACGCAATAGTTGAACCAATAGCTAATTCTATATGGTATTTTATTTTAGATAAGTGGTGGGCGAGTAAATCAAAAAACTCTTAATCTAATACACCCCAAATATTGTCTGTCTTTATCCAACCTTCAAAATCGTCTGTATTTATTCTGCACCAAATTCCATTGCATTTTTGAACTATTAGAACTCTTCCACTTTTAATTTTAGCCAATGGTTTAGAAAAATTTGTCGGATTTTCAAACAAAATTTTGTCTTTTGTGGGAATTATTGAATTTATTTTTTTTAATTGAGACCAATGTATCCATCCGCTGTTGTTTTTAAAATCAATTACTCTTCGCCAGTTCTCTTTTTTATCAATTTGCTTTAGAGGCAAATTCACTTTTTTATAAATAAACTTTATAGGAGATTCAAAACTCGGTCCATACCTTACATTCACTTTACTTTTCTTTAAAGACAAGAAAGTTTCTTGAGTATAACTTAATGAGGTAAAAGATAATAAAAATAAAGTTATAAGAAAAAGTTTAAATTTTTTTTTTAACATCTTTTAACTTTTTAAATTTAATTTTTCTAAAATTCAGATTTAATAGATCTATAACCAAAACTTGACCATTCAAATTTTTACCGATAGATAAAATTTTTTTTAAAATTTCATTCGCTTGCATAATTCCTATTATACCAGCCACTGTCCCCAAGATGCCTTCATATTCACAATTTAATATATCGTCTGAAATCTCATATTCTTGATAAAAAGATCTTATACAAGGTGTTTTTTTATTTTTAAAATCAAAACTAAAAATATGACCATCAAATTTACTTATTGCTCCAGTCACAAGAAATTTTTTATACTTTCTTGAAACATCATTAATTAAAAACTTTGTTTCAAAATTATCTGATCCATCAATTATGTAGTCATAATTTTTTATAATTTTTTGATAATTATTTATATTTAATCTTATTTTATACGCGTTTACTTTTATTTTTGAGTTTATCTTTTTTAATTTTTTTTGAGCAGATTTTATTTTGGATTTTTTTAAGTCTTCGATGCTGTAAAGACTTTGTCTGTGAATATTTGATAAATTAACAATATCAGGGTCAACAATGCCCAAAACACCTACGCCTGCTCTTGCTAAAAACTCAGCTGCAGGACAACCTAAACCCCCCATTCCAATGATTAAAACTTTAGCTCCAATAATTTTTTTTTGACCTAAGCTTCCAATATTTTTTAAAACTATTTGTCTTGAAAATCTCTCTATTTGATTTTTATCTAAATTTATATTCATTTACCTGTTGAACCAAATCCACCTTTACCTCTGACAGACTTAGGTAAATCATTTTTTTCTTCTAATTCCATCTTGACCACAGGCGCTAGGATCATTTGAGCAATTCTATCACCATTATTAATTGAAAAATTTTCATTACCATGATTATAGATGATAACCTTTATTTCTCCTCTATAATCACTATCAATTGTTCCTGGAGTGTTTAACACACTAATATTATTTTTGGCTGCTAAACCTGATCTTGGTCTTATTTGAATCTCGTAATCTTCTGGGAAAGCAACAGATAATCCTGTGGGAATTAAAACAGATGTTTTAGGATCTAGATTAATGGGTTCTTTTATAAATGCGATTAAGTCTACACCTGATGCACCACTGGTTTTATATTCGGGTAATTGTACAGCTGGGTCAAGTTTTTTGATTAGAACTTTAACCATTAATTTATTTGAGCAACTATTCTATCTACAATTTCCTCTGAAATCTCTGACTTCTTTTTTAATGAAAGTTTCTCCTTTTTCATTTTTTCATTTTTATAGAAAATTGTAACCTGATTATTTTCATTATCAAAACCACTTTCATCTTTTGAGACATCGTTAGCTATTATCCAGTCGCAATTTTTATCTTTTAATTTTTGCACAGCATTTTTCTCTAAACTTGTTGTTTCAGCAGCAAAACCTATAACCATTTTTGGTCTCATAGAGTTATGATTAGAAACATAGTTCAAAATATCGATATTCCTTTCCAGGTTTAATGTTAAATTGTCAATTTTTTTAATCTTTTCTTTATGTTCATAACTAGCTTTGAAATCAGCAACAGCAGCAGCAAATACAGCTATATCAGTCGGAAGATTTTTTTGAGTGGCCTTAAACATTTCTTCAGCAGTCTCAACTTTGATTAATTTAATATTTTCATCTATTTTTAGGTTTGTAGGTCCAGATATTAAAGTGGTATCAAAACCTCTTTTATAGAGCGATTTTGCTATCTCGTAACCCTGTTTACCGCTAGATTTATTTGTAATAAATCTTACAGGGTCTATATATTCATTAGTAGGACCCGCGGTTACTAGGGCTTTGAGTTTATTATTTTTAATTTTACTTAATAAAAAATTTTGAATTTCTTCATAAATAACTAAAGGTTCAGACATTTTACCTTCACCATATTCACCACAAGCCATATCACCTATTTCAGGTCCAATAATTTTGTAGCCAAAATCTTTCAATGTTTTTAGATTATTTTGTGTAGACTGATGTTCCCACATCCTAACATTCATTGCTGGAGCTAAAAAAACTTGTTTATTTGAGGCTAATATAACTGTGGATGCTAACTCGTCTGAGTTACCCTGGCTTAATTTAGAAATGGTGTTGGCAGTTGTTGGAGCGACGATGATTACATCGGCCCATCTTGATAAAGAAATATGGTCCATTTCTGTCTCATTCTCTAGGCTAAATAAATCATCATAAACTTTACCTTGAGATAATGAGGCTACAGATAATGGGGTTACAAACTCCTTTGCACTTTTAGTTAGTATTGTTTTTATTTCAGCATTATTCTTTCTAAACATTCTTATCGTTTCAAGACTTTTGTAAGCAGAAATTCCACCACATATTATAAAAAGAATTTTTTTGTTTGATAAATCTTTCATCGACTGAATTAAAATATTAAAAGACCAAAAATTACAAGGATTAATAAACCAATAATAGATTGGTTTCTAAAAGCAGTCATTTCTGATTTTTGAGTGTTTAAGGCCGTATAAGAATTTGAGTTTTGTGGGATTTGTCCACTAGCAAGATAAGTAAGAGCTTGATTAGCTTTATCCATAATTTCAGGAAATTCCGGTAATCTTTTTATTACTTCAGATGTATTTTGAAGTGTCTCATTTAGTTTTGTCATTGGATCTTTTGTTTCTTTTAGCCAACTTTCAAGAACTGGTTTTGAAGTGGTCCAAATATTTGTGTTTGGATTTAATTTTCTAGCTACACCTTCAACAACAACCATTGTTTTCTGTAACATTAGAAGCTGAGGTTGAGTTTGCATGTTAAATTTTTCTGTGACATCAAATAGTTGCTTTAATAATTTTCCCCCAGAAATATCTTTAACTGCTTGACCAAAAATTGGTTCACCTATGGATCTTAGGGCTTGAGCTAAATCATCTATTGGAACTTCTTTTGGCACAAGACCTGCAATCAAATGTACTTCAGCAACTTTACGATAATCTCTTTGTATAAAACCAAATAAAATTTCAGCTAAAAATCTTTTACTCATTTTATCTAATCTACCCATAATTCCAAAATCAATAGGAACAATTTGACCATCATTATCTATGAAAATATTGCCTTGGTGCATATCTGCATGAAAAAAACCATCTCTTACAGCATGTCTTAAAAAATTTTGAATAATATCTTCTGCAATTTTTTCAGTATTAAATTCTTTATTTTTTAGTTCTTCCGTTTCTCTAATAGATATTCCATCCACCCAATCTAGTGTCATTACATTTTCGCTTGTATAATTCCAATAAATTTTAGGAACTCTAAATCCAACATCATTCTTTGTGTTTTCAGCATATTCATTTGCAGCAGCTGCTTCAAATCTTAAATCCATCTCTAGATTTGTGATTTCTTTTAATAAAAATACTACTTCTACCAGCTTGAGTCTTTTTGTCTTTTTAATAAATGATTCTATTAAGAAAGCAAAAAGCATTATTGCATCAATCTCCTCATTAAATATTTTTTTTATGTTTGGTCTTAGAATTTTAATTGCAACGTCCTTAAGAACTCCATTGTCATTAATTTGAGCTTTGTGGACTTGAGCAATTGAAGCAGCAGCAACTGGTTCACTTAAATTTAATATAGAGTCATAACTTTCGTTACCTAGATCATTTTTAATTATTTCTTTAGCTTGTAACAGAGAAAATGGTGGCAATTTATCTTGAAGGTTTTCAAGTTTTTTGGAAAGTTCTTCACCAATTATATCAGGTCTGGTTGCTAAAAATTGACCAAGTTTAATAAAAGTTGTTCCCATTGACTCCAAAGAGTCAGATAGTCTCTCTCCCTCGTCTTTATTTACATCTATTTGTTTTTTTGGTGAAAAGGAGAATGATAGTATCTTAAATAAAATCTTTATAGATAAAGGTGGTTCCTTAAATTTTGATACAATATTTAAAATATCAGAACAAGCTACTTTTCTTCCAAGTTTAAAGAGAATAATTAATTTTTTTACCATCAAAATTTCCATCCACTATGAATCGAAACTATTCCGCCTGATAAATTTCTATAGGTACACTTTTCAAAATTGTTTTTAACCATTGCGTCAATTAATTCCTCTTGGTTTAAAAAATCTTCAATACTTTTAATTAGATATTCATACGGCTGTTTTTCACCAACAACAAACTTACCAATAGAAGGTATTAGTTTAGAGTAATTTTTATAAAGGGTTTCTAAATTTGTGTTCTGAATTTTTGAAAACTCTAAGCATAAAAAACGACCCCCTGGTTTTAAAACTCTATAAGCCTCAGAAAGAGCCTTATCTATATTGGCAGTGTTTCTTAAACCAAAGCTTATAGTATAAAAGTCGAATAAATTATCAGATAAAGGAATTTTTTCGGCTGGAGATATAATCCAATTTATATTTTTAAACTTAGATAACTTTTCTTTCCCTTTACTTATCATCCCTTTATTTGGATCGACACATGCAATACGAGATAATTCATTTACATGTTTAACAAATAGTTTAGCTATGTCTCCAGTACCACAAGCAACATCAATTAAATTTTGATTACTGGATGGATTCATCATATTTAATAGACTTTTTTTCCACAATCGATGAATCCCCAATGACATAAAATCATTCATTAGATCATAACGATCGTACACTTGATTAAACACATTTTGGACTAATCCTTTTTTATTTTGTAGATATTGTTGCATAATTCAAAAATATATAATCAATATAGTATTAAATGCCAGAATTACCAGAAGTAGAAATTGTACGTCAATCTTTAGACAAAAAGATTAAACAAAAAAAGGTCAAAAAAGTAATAGTTAGAAATAGAAATTTAAGAACTAAAATCCCACTTAATTTTCCAAGATTCCTTGAAGGCAAAAAAATAATCAAAGTAAAAAGATTTTCAAAATATCTGATTATTTGCCTGTCAAATCAAAGTTATTGTCTTTTACATCTGGGTATGTCAGGAACTATTCATCTAATTTATAATCAAAAAAAAAGCTTGGTAACTAATACCAGTTTTTATAGCTCACCTACATTGCCTAAAAAACATAATCACGTAGAAATAGTTTTTGATGATCTTAGAGTTGTATACAACGATCCAAGAAGATTTGGTTTTTTTGAAATAGTGGTTAATGAACATTTTTTGAATAGAAGATTCTCTAAACTTGGACCAGAACCTTTTCAATCAGAATTTAACTTAAGTTATATCTATTCTTTTTTAAAAGGAAAAACAAAAAATATAAAAAACTTTTTATTAGATCAAAATTTTGTATCGGGGATAGGAAATATTTATGCAAGTGAAATTTTATTTTTATGTAAAATTAAACCTGATAAAAAAGTATCTTTATTAAATAAAGAAGATTGTAAAAAAATAATATTTAATTCTAAAAAGGTTTTGATTAATGCTATCAAAAAGGGAGGATCAAGTATTAGAGATTTTAAAAACACATCAGGTAAATCAGGAAATTTCCAAAAGAATTTTAATGTTTATGAGAGAAAAGGACTTAATTGTAAAAGGTCTGGATGCAACGGAATTATTAAAAAAAAAATGATTTCCAATAGATCTTCTTTTTTTTGTAATATCTGCCAAATATAATAATTATTTAATTGACCAAAATTCATTCTCAAGTTATACCCCTGCGCATATGGCTAACACAAAATCAGCAATCAAAAGAATTAGAAGAATTTCAAAACAAACAGCTGTTAATAAGGCTCGAAAAAGTAGATATAAAAATGCTTTGAAGAAAATGAATTCTTTAATTGAAGCTAAAAAGAAGTCTGAGGCTTTAAAGTTCTTACCTAAGTTGAATTCTGAGTTGATGAAAATAGCTAAAACAGGTATCGTAAAGAAACAAAACGCTTCCAGAAACATTTCAAGGTTTACCAAAAAAATAGCATCAATCTAGTTTAATAACACTTCAGGTTGTTAATCTTAATACAACTTTTAAATCTACAAAATCTGTGATCTTAAAAATTCTCCACACAATATTTAGATTTAGTAAATAAACAAACTTATTTAATTCAATTATAAATTTTATTTATATTTTTTTTTTATTTTTCTTTATTTTTTTTTGTCAAATACTTTTTTTTAAAAAAAAAAATTTACACAATCCTAGATTTTATTTTTTTTTTATTTTTGAAAATTATTTGTTGCAATAATTTTATTATGGTTCTAATTGAACACTCTCCACATTTATGAACAATTCTATAAATAATAATAGTTTAAAAGACTCTAAATCCGATATTCTTGATTGGAATTTAGTTCAAGCTGAAATGAAAAATAAATTAGGACTAGATATTTACGAAAGTTGGCTTAAAAAAATAACTTTTGTCGAGGAAATCAATAATTATATCTTATTATCTGTACCTACTAGATTCATTCGAGATTGGATTACATCTAGATACTTAGATCAAATCTTGAAAATTATAAAAAATTATAAAAAAGAAATTGTTCGAATTGAATTCAAAATAACTGAAAATAAATCTATTTCAATTCAGGATGAAAATAATATTAATGTCATAGAAAATAAAGAAAATGTTTCTTTTATAAAAGACTCTTACTTACAATATAATCGAATAGATCCTAACAAAAATTTTGAAAACTTTATTACTGGCTCCAGCAATAAATTAGCATACGAAGCTTCTGTAAAAGTTTCAGAGAATATTTCACATTATAATCCACTTTATCTTTATGGTGGTGTTGGAATGGGCAAGACGCATCTTTTAAATGCAATTGGTTATCACCTGAAAAAAGATAATAAGGTTATGTTTATATCGGCAGAACGTTTTATGTATCAATTTGTAAAATCAATCAAATCAAATGATATGGTCAAATTTAAAGAGTATTTTCGTAATACAGATATTTTGTTAATTGACGATATACAATTCATGAATGGTAAAGAGGCAATGCAAGAAGAATTTTTTCATACTTTTAATGCATTATTAGATAAAGGTTCTCAAATTATAATTTCTGCTGATAGATCTCCTAATAAGCTGTCAAGAATTCAGGAGAGGATAAAGTCAAGATTTGCAGGAGGTCTAGTTGTGGATATTCAAAAAACTGATTTAGCACTCAGAAAAAAAATCCTTGAAAGTAAAATAAGTGACTTAAATAATTTGTATCCTGAAAAGTTTAATATACCTGAGGAAATTAAGGATTTTATAAGCATTAAAATCACAACGAGTGTAAGAGAATTGGTGGGTGCAATAAATAGAATTATATCCTTTTCAAGAATTTATAACAAAATACCAAGCTTAGCTGAGACAAAAGTTATATTAAAAGATTTACTTAATTTAAATGAAAATAAAGTAACTATTGATCTCATTCAAACTATTGTGTGTAAATTTTTTAAGATTAGTAAAAATGAAATGCTTTCATCAAGAAGATCTAGGTACTTAGTGAGACCACGGCAAACAGCAATTTATTTAACAAAAATTTTGACTTCAAAATCTCTGCCTGAAATTGGAAGAGAGTTTTCAAATAGAGATCACACAACTATAATTCACTCAGTTAAAACTATTGAAAAATTAAAAGAAAAAGATCCAGATATGATTGCAAATATAGATAAACTAAAAAATCAAATATTATATAGCAATAAAGAAAATGAAATTTAATGTAAACCAACAAGACCTACAGCAAGCATTAAATTATTGTCAAGGAGTCATAGAAAAACGAAGTACACTTCCAATATTGTCAAACATATTGCTCGATGCACAAAATTCAAAACTCACTATAACAGCGACAGATTTAGACTTAATATTTATTAATCAAATAAATAACGTCGAAGTCATAGAGGAAGGAAAAACAACCACTACATCGTCTACTATGTATGATATTGTTAGAAAACTCTCATCAGGAAAAAAAATAAATTTAACTTTAACAGACAATAGCAAACTTCATCTAGAATCAGAAAAATCTATTTTTAATTTAAATTGTATGCCCGCTTCGGAATTTCCTTTAACAGATGAAAATTTTAATGAGAATGAATTTAGCCTTAAATCAAAAGACCTATTAAAGTTGCTAAATAAATGTAAATTTTCTGTGTCAAATGATGAGACCAGACATTATTTAAGTGGAATTTATTTTCATCAAACAGAGGTTGAGGATAAGAATTACTTAACTGCAGTATCAACTGATAGTCATCGTATGTCCATTTCTAAACTCAGATTAAATGAAAAAAAAATTTTTGAACCGATTATATTACCTAAAAAGACTATTTTTCAATTAAGTTCATTATTAGAAAACTATGATGGTGAAGTAAAAATTTCAAATATGAAATCTAAGATAAAATTTGAATTAAATAATAGTATTTTAATTTCTAAGTTAATAGATGGAAAATTTCCTAATTACATTCAAGTAATTCCAAAAAATAATCAAAAAAAATTAGAAATTGACCTTAAAATTTTTCAAAGTTCGGTGGATAGAGTAGCCTCAGTATCGCTTGATAAAAAAGATGGTGTAAAATTTAGCTTAAGTAAAGATAAACTAGATTTGTCTGTAAATAATACCAACAGCGGTGATGGAAAAGAATCCCTTGTAGTAAAATTTGATCATGATTTAGAAATTAGTTTTAATTCTAAATATCTTATAGATGTTGCTTCACAATTAGATGGAAATAATATTGAAATGTTTCTAAATGATTCAGGTTCACCTGCGCTAATCAAAGATCCTGGTGATTTTGATAGTATTTTTGTAGTTATGCCTATGAAAGGTTAATTTAACAATTTAAGTTCAGAATATATAGTTTTCTCTAAAATCCCTAAAAATTCTTCCTTGGAATAATCAGGTTTGATAGGTTCCAAAATTGAAATTGTAATTGTTTTGTTAATATCTTTTTTTCCTTTTTTTGGCCAGACGTAACCGGAATTAATAGCAACCGGTTGGCATTTTATTTTCAATTCTTCATAAATCCTTGATGCACCTTTTTTAAATGGAGGTTGTTCGTGGGGTAATACTCGAGTTCCTTGAGGAAAAATTATTATTGGTCGATTTGTATTTGCAATTATTTTAGAAATATCTTCAAAAAAATTGATGTTTTCTTTCGATACCTTATTTCTTTTGATAGAAATTGATCCTATTTTTTTTAAGTACCAGCCAAAAATAGGTATCATAAGTAATTCTTTTTTTAAGATAAATACAGGAGAATTAAAAATCGTTTGTAGGAAAAAAGTTTCAAACATAGATTGATGAGAGGAAGCAATAAAAAATTTTTCATTTTTAATTAAATTTTCTTTGCCTTTGACAATGATTTTTGTGGACAAGAAAATTTTTAAACAAATAGCAGCCCAATAACCCATTAATTTCCCACCAAAAAGTGTAAATTTTTGCGGTAAGATTAACGCTGGCAAAAAAATAATTGAAATTAAAATTATCCCTGAAAAAAAGAAAATTGAAAATAGAAAATTTCTTATCATTAATTATCAAAAGCTAAATTATCTCATGGTGCTTTTGTCTTTTTTTAACTACTCTTATTTTAGATCCATTAATTAATATTTCTATAGGTTTAGGTCTAAGATTATAATTAGAACTGAGTGATATACCATATGCACCTACATCGCAAATTGCGATAAAATCTTTCTCTTTTAGTTCTTGAAAATTTTTTATGGACGTAAACTTATCAGTGCTTTCGCAAATTGGGCCAACAAATTCATAAATTTTCTTTGATTTTTTACCTCTTTTTAACAAAGGTAAGATGCGATGTACTGCACCATAAAGTGCGGGTCTCATTAAATCATTCATAGCAGCATCTAAGATAACAAAATTTTTTTTATAACTCTCTTTTATGTAAATTACTTTTGATATTAAAACTCCTGTATTGCCGATTATCGATCTACCTGGCTCAAATATAATCTGAGATTTTTTATTTTTTAAAAATTTTTTAATTGCTGAATGATATTTTTTATAATTTAGTTTTTTATCATTATTGTATGGGATGCCCATACCTCCCCCAAGGTCAATAAAATCAAATTTATATTGGGTTTTTTTGATGATTTTATCTAATATTCTTAACATTTTTTCATAGGGTTTATGATCTAAAATTTGACTTCCAATATGAACACTTAAACATTTTAAATTAATATTTTTAGAATTCTTACAATATCTTACAAGTTCAAAAAATGTTTTATCATTAACTCCAAATTTATTATCTTTTTTACCTGTCGATATTTGGCTCAAAGTTTTCGGATCAGTATTTGGGTTTAATCTAATACCAATATTAACTTGTTTTTTTTTTATTTTAGCAATTTTATCAATTTCTATGATTTCGCTTTTGGACTCTGAATTTATTAATAAAATATTTTTATCAATTGCAAAATTAATTTCTTTGGAAGTCTTACCAACTCCTGAAAAAACAATCTTCTTTGGACTAATTCCAGCCTTAAGAGCTAACATTAATTCACCCATTGATACAACATCTGCCCCAAGTCCAAATTTTTTTATTTCTTTTATTAAATTTAAGTTAGTATTTGATTTAATAGCAAAACAAATTAATGGTGATATGGATTTAAAATTTTTTTTAAAATCATTTATATTTTCTTTAAGTTGTTTATACGAGTAGCAATATGCAGGTGTTCCATATTTTTTAGCAATATTTTGTAGGATTGTATTTTCAATCTTAAGTTTACTATTTAAAAATCTCATTAAGCTTTATTTTGAAAGTAGCTTGGTATTTTTGAATTACTTTGAGATTCTTTATAGACTGGGTCTCCTTTTTTTCCACAAGCGATCAATGTAGAAAATACAATTATTGCTAAAATAATCTTTTTTTTCATTTTTTTCTTTTATATTTCAATATCATTTTTTTAATATTATCAAAAGATGTTCCACCATATGATTTCTTAGAATTTACAGAATTCTTTAAATCAAACACTTTTAATACATCATTTGATAGTTTTGGTTCAATTTTTTTAAGTTCAGCCAGCGTTAATTGATCGAGATTTTTTTTCTTTTTTTCAGCAAAGTTCACAATATTAGCAGTCACTTTGTATGCTTTTCTAAATGGCATTGAGTGATTTCTTACGAGATAATCTGCAAGATCAGTTGCAGTCAAATATCCTGAGTTAGCTAATTCTATCATTTGCTTTTTATTTGGTGTAAAATTTTTAAGAATCTCATCAAGTATTTTTAAACAATTTTGTAGTGTATCATTAGATTTAAAAACAATTTCCTTATCGTCCTGAAGATCTTTGTAGTAAGATAAAGGTAAACTTTTTAAAACTGTAAGCATAGAAAACAAATTACCATAAATAATTCCAGACTTTCCTCGTAAAAATTCCAGTAAATCTGGATTTTTTTTTTGTGGCATTATCGAAGAACCAGTTACAACTTTATCTGATAAATTTATTAACTTGAAAGCATCAGAGTTCCATATGATAAGTTCTTCAGCTATTCTAGAAATATGCATGGCACAGACTGAAACAGAGTAAAGAAAATCTAGCACAAAATCCCTGTCAGAAATTGTATCTATTGAGTTATTAGTTGGTTTTGTAAATCCAAGTTTTTTTGTAGTGTAATTTCTATCAATATTAAAAGAGGTTCCAGTTAAAGCAGCGACACCTAAAGGATTTTCATTTAAACTATCTAGATTATTTATGAATCTCTTTTGATCTCTTTTAAACATTTCAACATAAGCCATCAAATAGTGGCCAAATGAAACTGGCTGAGCATTCTTTAAATGAGTAAATCCAGGCATAAGAGTATATATATTTTTCTCTGCTGCTCTTATTACACTTTTAATTATAGTATCTAATAAAATATTAATTTCTTTCGTTGATGATTTCATCCAAATTTTCAAGTCTGTAATCACCTGATCATTTCTTGATCGTGCTGTGTGAATAAAACCCGCATCTTCACCAATTATTTCAAAAAGTCTTTTTTCAATATTTATATGAATATCCTCATACTTTTTATTAAATTCAAATTTTTTGTTTGTTATTTCTTTTTTGATTTTGTTTAGACCATAAACAATCTTATTCTTTATTTTAAAAGTAATAATTTTTTGTTTAAATAGCATTTCAACATGTGCAATAGATCCAATTATATCCTCTTTATATAGTCTCTTATCAACATCAATTGAATTTCCCACTTTTTGAAAAATTGATGAAGTGTTTTTTTTTATTCTATTGCCCCATATTGCCTGGTTGTTTTTATTTTTCGACATGATAATTAATTATACCTATTTAACATGAGATTTTTAATAATATTTGCTTTTTTAATATCTAATTGTGTAGCGGTAGAAATTAAAGACATAAAAAATCTTGTTATCAATAAAGAGCTTAAAAAATATGATGGATTAACGTTTTTAGATGATCAGAGTAATAAAATTCAACTTGATCAATTTGAAGGCAATTTGGTTTTGCTCAATTTTTGGGCAACTTGGTGCGCCCCATGCAAAGAGGAAATGCCATCTCTTGATCAATTGCAATCTCAAAAAAATTTAAACAATTTAAAAATATTTCCGATTAATGTTGGTCAGGATAATTTAGAAAAAGCCTCTCAATTTTTTGAGGATTTAGGTATAGATAATCTTAAGATATATTTCGACTCACCAATTACCTTAGCGAAAAAGTTTGGACTAAGAGGAGTGCCCACCACAATTTTAATAAACAAGGATGGATATGAGTTTGCAAGAATTGTTGGGTCAATAGATTTTAAGGAAAAAAATTTTGTTGAATGGTTGGCTAGTTACAACTAATTTTTGAAAAAATATGCAAAACCAACCAAAGCAATTATTGCAATAAATTGAAGCAAAACTCTTAACTGCATTAATTTATTTGAATATTTTTTGCTGGTTTCACCACCTTTAAATAAGGTTCCGATACCAAGAATTAAAACAATCCCAACCGCCATTAACAAAATTATAGATAATATTTTAACTACTATTCCAGATAACATGAAGGTATTGTAGGGTGTTTTTGAAATAAAAAAACATAATTCACACACTATGACATTTTGCCTAGATACAGTAATGGTCAAACCAGAGACTAATAAAAAGATTAAAAATGCTATCATCTTACTTCATGGATATGGTGGTGATGGCAAGGATATTAGTATGCTCTCACTGAACTGGAAAAGACATTTACCTAATACTATTTTTATTTGTCCTAATGGTCATGAACCATGCAGTATAAACCCAAATGGATATCAGTGGTTTGATTTAAGCAAAGATGATCCAGAGTATATTTTGGATCAATCTATAAAGGCTGAAAAAAAGTTATCAAAATTTATTGATGAAATTAAAAATGAATTTAATTTTGAAAATAAACAAATTTGTTTATCTGGTTTTAGCCAAGGTTGCATGATGTCAATTAACTTAGGACTTACTTCTGAAGAACCTTTTAATTGCGTTGTGGGTTTTTCTGGAAAAATTATTGATGAAAAGGATTTGAAATTGAGAAAAAAAAACTCATCAAGTATTTTGTTAATTCATGGTGATTCTGATCAAGTTGTATCGCCAAATTTTATGTTAGAGGCAAAAGATTTTTTTATGAGAAATAACATAGACATTGAGACGCATCTCATAAAAAATTGTGACCATCATATTCCTGTAAATGCTTCAAGTATTGCATTGAATTATATCTTAAAAAAATTTAATAATTCCTAAATATTGAAAAAAATTTTTATTTAAGTTAAAATTTGATATGAATAATTTTATTGATCAAGATGTTTCACTAGAAAAATGTCCTGCACTAGTTTTAAATGCTGATTATAGACCATTGAGCTACTATCCTCTATCACTATGGTCATGGCAGGATACTGTTAAATCAGTTTTTTTAGATCGTGTAATTATAGTAAGTAATTACGATCGTGTAGTAAGAAGTCCTTCATTTAATATGCAATTGCCTAGTGTAATTGCTCTAAAAGATTATATTGTTCCTCAATCTAAACCAAGTTTTACAAGATTTAATGTTTTTCTGAGAGATAAATTTTCCTGCCAGTATTGTGGCAGCAACGAGGAATTAACTTTTGATCATTTATTGCCTAGATCAAAAGGTGGAGAAACTAATTGGGATAACGTCGTTACAGCATGTTCTGCTTGTAACGTTAAAAAAGGAGGCAAACTATTAAAGTTATCGGGCATGAAACTGGCCCAACATCCTTATCAACCTTCAACAGAAGATTTACATCGTAATGGAAAAAATTTTCCTCCAAATTATTTACATAAAAGCTGGATGGATTATTTATATTGGGATGTTGAATTAGAAGCTTAAGTTTTATACTTTTTCTGATATTCGAATTGCAATTTTTGAACCTGTTTTTATTATTTTATCCATAATTGAATAAATGCCTTTTTTGGTAGCTCCTTTTTCATAAGCAATATCCTTATGATGAAGCTCATCTTCTCTGAATTTTATAATTTTCTTTTTTAGATTTTTTTCTTCTGGACCAAGTTGATTTATTTGGTCTTGGTAATGTTTATCTATTACTTCTTCAACGGAGGCAGTACATAGCATAGCTGCTTTTTTCCCAAGAATAGTAGACCCAAAACCTAAACCTACACCTAGCAGATCCCACAATGGCAAAAATTTTGTTGGCTCAATATTTCTTTTTTTTATTTCGTTTTCAAAAAATTGACAATGTTCAACTTCATGTTCTTTCATATCCTCAATTGTTTTTTTTAAATTGTCATTTTTAACAATTGTATTTAAAGCTAATAACTGACCTTCATAAATTTTGACAGCACCCCTCTCGCCTGCATGGTCAACTCTAATAAATTCTTCAACTCTTCTATCAGTTTTTTTCATATTTAGTAAAAATTTTTGCTAGCGTTATAATAAATAATATACTTATTACAATATTAATAGTAGTTAGTGATAATCCTAAAATCCTAAATGTCACATCTTTACAGCTTATAGTCTTTTCACTTAGTTGATTTAGCAATTCCTCTTTACTTACATTTTCAGAAAAGTTTTTTACACCACA
>CACMAB010000002.1:0-95914 GCA_902611635.1 uncultured Pelagibacteraceae bacterium
AATTTTCCTTTTTTAATCATGTAAAAGTCAGCAATCATCAATCCGAACAGAGGACCAAAAAAAGCGCCGATCGTATCTATGTAAGATAAGATCCCAACCTGACTTAAAAAAGTTAACCAAAAAACTCCTATAATAAATCCAAAAATAGCAATTACATAACTAGCACTTTTGAAGGAGAAGGATGTGGGATCAAAATTAATTAAAGTATATTGAGAAGGAATAAAGTTTGCTATTAAATTAGTTGATGCAGAGGCAATAATTATAAATATTAAGGCTAAAGAAACCAAAAGAATATTATCTAATTTTCCAATTATATCTGTCGGGTTAGTTAAAATCATCTCCGCATTTTGTTGATTTAAATTTTGAAATGCATCAGCACCAGTAACAATAAATAATGAAAAAAATGAAAAAATTATTAGATTTAAAATTAAGCTTAAATTACCTTTTCTTAGCTCTTGTTCATTTTTAATGTATCTAGAAAAATCACCAAACGATAAAATTACAATAGAAAAAAAGGTAAACGTTGTGCCAGCAACTGTTATTATGGGGCCTACATTATTAGCATTAAATATATTTTGAAAATCAAGTACGTTAATAAATGATTTAGCAGTTAATTTTACATCAGATAAAAAAACAATGAAAAAAAACATCACCATTGCTGCATAAATTAACAATGCCGAAAACTTAATTAATCTTTTATTAAAGTTCATGCCCACACTAAATAAGTATGTTTGCAAAGTAATTGATATTATGATGGCAGCCCAATCAATAATATTGAGTCCTATGAAAAAGACTAATAAAATTTCTTTTTGTAAAATTGAATTATCGACCGAATACATTAAGACTCTAATAAGAAAACCAATCGCTTTTGATAAAAAATATGTTTGAATACCAAACATAAATATTCCAACAATACTTCTCAATAACCCAAAAAATTGTGCTCCTCTAAAACCTAATGATGATCTTAACAAAACAACAAATGGTAATCCAAATTTCTGGGATGGTTTTCCAATTAGATTAGAAAATATGAAAACGAAAAAAGTTCCTAAAATTGTCCCAAAAAGGACTACAGCAGTATTTAAATTATAAATTAAGTACAAGGATGCAATTAGTGAAAATCCTATAACACTTTGTATATTAACCCCCCAAAAACAAAATAAGTCCTTCCAGTCCCAAGTTTTGTTGTTAGGGTTTACAGTTACTAAATCCCAGTTAATAAGAGTTTTTTTTGTTTTTTGCTGACTCACTTAGACAATATAAAACTTTAATATTCTACTGTCCATATAAGAGAGTTGGTAACCAAAGTGCAATTTTAGGAAATATAATGATCAAAACTAATCCTATCACTTGAAGAACCATAAACTGCATCATTCCATAGTAAATATCTTTTAAATCCCATTCAGGAACAACTCCTTTTAAAAAGTATGCTGAGAGTGCTACTGGAGGTGAGAGCCAGGCGGTTTGTAAATTAACGGCAACTAAAATTGCAAACCAAGTTAAATTAAATCCTAATGCTTCTACCAATGGTAAAATTATTGGAATAATAATCATCACAATCGGTACCCATTCTAACGGCCAACCCAATAAAAAAATCATCACCATGATCATCGCTAGAATTAAATACTTGTTCATTTCTAAGCCTAATAAAAATTCAGTCAAAAGAGTTGGAGTTCCTAGTCTTGCAAAAACTGCGCCAAAAAAATTTGATGCTGCAACCAAAACCATTATTAAAGCAGTAATCTCTAATGTTTTCACTAATGCTTCTTGAAGTTTTGATAAAGTTAATTTTTTATAAGCTAATGAAAGTAATAAAGCACCCATAGCTCCACAGCCTGCTGCTTCTGTTGGAGTTGCAAACCCAAATAAAATACTTCCTAATGCAGCAAATACTAAAGCTGCTGGAGGAACTAAACCTAAGAAAAATTCTATCCATACTTCTTTCATGCTTGCAGCTCTCATGTCATCAGGTAATACAGGTCCAAGTTTTGGATTAATCATACATCTGATTGTTGTGTAAGCTGCATACAAACTTGCAAGAAGAATTCCTGGTAAAATTGCAGCTGCAAATAAATCTATAACTGGAATTTCCATAATAGGTCCCATTACAACAAGCATAATGCTTGGTGGAATTAAAATTCCTAAAGTACCACCAGCAGTAATAGTACCAGCAGCAAGTTTTACATCATAACCGGATCTATTCATTGACTTAGCAGCCATAATTCCAAGAATTGTCACTGATGCACCTACAATTCCTGTTGCTGCCGCGAATATAACTGAAACGAATAAAACTGCGTAATATAAAGAACCCTTAACTTTTGCTAGCATCATTTGAAATGCTGAAAATAATCTCTCCATTAATCCAGCTTGTTCCATCATAATACCCATAAAAACAAAGAGTGGGACGGCGGCGAGCGTTTGTTCGGTCATGACCATTGAAAATTGAAGGGTCATTAAATAAAAAACTAATTTTCCAAACCCAAGATAACCAAATACAAATCCTAGAAATATTAAAGTGAATGAAATGGGAAAACCTATAAATATTGCAAATAGCATCACGCCAACTAAAATGAAACCTAAAATAGCCGGATCAATGAATTCTGCTATCATTTTTTCTCTCCTGGCCACTCACCTTTTTTAGCTGCCCAATAACTTTTTAGTAATTCTGAAAAGCCTTGAATTAATAAAAAAATAATTCCAAGTAACAAACATGTTTTGATAGGCCACATATAGGGCATCCAAGTAGTATCCATCCCTCGTTCACCCCTTCTTATTGACTCTTCAACAAAACCTATGGTCATATAAAGAAAAACAATTAGTCCTGGAAAATAAAATAAAAGATACAACCAGAAATCAATAAGACCTTGTGTTTTAATTTTAAAATTTCTGTATAAAAAATCTGCTCTTATATGCACTCCTCTAGAAAGAGCATATCCTGCACCAAGCATAAATAATGCGCCATAAAGAAAACGGCTTATGTCGTAAGCCCAAATTGTTGGTGCTAAAAATAATTTTCTTGCAAGAACTTCGTAAGTCATTGCAAAAATGAGTGGCATCAATATCCAACAAACAATACTGCCAATCCACTTACTGAATTTATCAATATTAATAATAGATTTAGCCATCCATGATGGCATATCGGTTGGCATTTTACCTGATCCACCTCGCCTTTCGGCAATCATTTCATCAGAGATATCTAGTTTACCAGGTTCGTCTGCCATAAAATTTTAGTTAAAAAAATTAGAGCGGACTTTAAAAGTCCGCTCTAAAAAATCAAGATTGATTACTGATTTACTTTAATGTTGCTGCGTGAGCCATTCCTAGCTTCGCATTAGACATTTGAGCACCACTCCAGAAAGGAACAGCAACATCAGCAAAATTTTTCATTGAAGTGTAAACTTCGTTAAAAAATTTATTATCTTTAGCATTCTTATTTAAAGATGCTTTTGCTGCAGCCATATATTCTGTGAAATAATCTGAAGGTGTATCTTCTAGAATTACTCCATGTTTAGTAGTTAGCTCTCTTAAAGCTTTACCATTCTCATAGATTCTGTAACTTAAAGATTTTGCTAATGAAGCATTAGCAGCTACTTCAAGTGACTTTTTCTCATGAGCACTCATAGCATTGTATGTTTTTCCAGTAATATAAAAGTCAGCATTTACGACTACTTGGTGTAAACCTTGTAAGTAATAGTGCTTTAACACTTTTTGAAAACCAAATGTTAAGTCTGGTTTTGGACAACACCACTCAGCAGCATCGATAGTTCCTGCTTCAAGAGCTGGCAGAATATCTCCACCACCCATTGCAACAGACGCTATACCAATGTCTTTATAAGTTTGTCCTGGAATTCCTGGAGGAGTTCTGAACTTATATTTTCTAAAGTCAGCCATATCTTTAATTGGTTTTGGAAACCAACCTAAAGCTTCTGGACCAACTGGTTGAATCATAAATCCTTTAATATCTCTTCCCATTTCTTTCCAAAGTTGATCGTATAACTCTTTACCACCACCATATTGGAACCATGATAGGAATGCGATATTGTCGATACCTACTCCACCACCAGCTACTGGCGAACCAAATAACATAGCCGCAGGGTGATCACCTGACCAATAGTGAGTCCATGCGAAACCACAATCAATCAAACCTTTATCAACAGCATCTAGAGTTTCTTTAACTCCTACAACTGCGCCAGCTGGCAATATTTCAAATTTTAACGATCCACTCGTTAATTCAGTTACTGTGTCAGTAAAGTCCTTTAACATTTTTACCTCATCAGCTTTAGTGTTAAGAACAGTTTGACACTTTAATGTTTTTGCAGCATTGGCACTTGAAGTAAATCCAAGAACTAAAATTGTTGCAAATAACATTGAAATGATTTTTTTCATTATTTATCCTCTTGTTAGTTAAATTTAACTTGTTTAATTCAATCAGAAAAACAAACCTGACACAAGTGACAATCGATAAATATAAGTGTAAAAGCATTAAAAAGCTTAAACTAAAAAACGATTCAACTATTGATGGAAAATTTTGATTACGTAATTATTGGAGCAGGATCTGCAGGATGTGTTCTGGCAAACAGACTTTCTGAAAATTCAAATAACAAAGTCGTATTAATTGAAGCTGGTGGAAAAGATAATTATCCATGGATACATATACCTGTTGGATATTTTAAAACTATGCACAATCCCTCTGTTGATTGGTGTTATAAAACTGAGCCTGATGCTTCAATGAACAATAGGTCAATTCGTTATCCAAGAGGCAAAACGTTAGGTGGTAGCTCTTCGATCAACGGACTACTTTATATAAGAGGACAAAGCAGAGATTATGATATTTGGCGACAATTAGGAAATACTGGTTGGGGTTGGGATGATGTTCTGCCATATTTTATTAAAGCAGAAAACCAAGAGAGAGGAAAAGATGAATTTCATGGTATTGGAGGGCCTCTATCAGTTTCTGATCAAAGAATTCAATTACCATTATTGAATGAATTTCAAAATGCTGCAGAAGAGTTTGGCATACCCAAAACGAAAGATTTTAATACAGGTGATAATCATGGATGTGGTTATTTTCAAGTTACTGAAAAAGATGGCTTTAGATGTAGTACATCAGTTGGATATTTAAACCCAATAAAAAATAGACAAAATTTAAAAACGATAACTAATGCTCATGTAAAAAAGATTAATTTTGAAGGCAAAACTGCAAAAGGAATTGAATACTGGCAAGGTGATGAGCTTAAAAAACTAACTTGTAATAAAGAAATAATTTTATCATCTGGTTCGATAGGTTCACCTCAGATATTGCAAACTTCTGGAATAGGAAATTCTCAAAAATTAAAAGATTTAGGTATAGATGTAGTGCAAGAATTAAAAGGTGTGGGTGAAAATTTACAAGACCACTTGATGTTTAGACCTATATATAAAATTCAAGGACTTAAGTCGCTAAATAAAAAGGTTAATAGTTTATTTGGAAAATTAATGATTGGTCTAGAATATGTTTTTAATCGAAGTGGACCAATGACTATGGGAGCAAGCCAAATGTGTATGTTTGCTAAAAGTGATCCCTCGTTAGAATTACCTGATCTACAATGGCACGTACAACCAATGAGTATGGACACTCTAGGAGCAACTAAAAATCATGATTTTCATGCTTTCACACCTACCGTTTCAAATATTAGACCTACAAGTAGAGGTCATGTGAGTATTGTAGATAAAGACTCTAGAACATATGCAAAAATAAAAATGAATTATCTTTCAACCGATCATGACAGAATGATTGCAGCTAGAGGATTAAAACTTACAAGAAAAATTGTCATGGAATCTGAAACATTTAAAAAATATAAACCTGAGGAATATAGACCAGGTATTGACATTAACGATGATGAGGAACTTGTAAAAGCAGGTTCAGATTTTGCGCAAACAATTTTTCATCCGGTTGGCACATGTAAAATGGGTCAAGATGATATGGCTGTAGTTGATGAAAAACTAAAAGTAAAAGGAATTGAAAATTTAAGAGTAATTGATGCTTCTATAATGCCAAACATTACATCAGGTAATACTAATGCTCCTACAATAATGATTGCAGAAAAAGGTGCAGATATGATACTTACCCATTGATGTTTGCTGAATTATTTACACCAGAACAATTAACTATATTAACTCAAATTATTTTAATCGATTTAGTCCTTGCAGGAGACAATGCAATAATAATTGGTATGGTAGCATCAAAATTTCCTTTAGAGCAAAGAAGAAAAATTATTATTTTTGGAATTGGTGGTGCGGTAGTTTTAAGAATTATTTTAACTTTACTGACTGCATATTTACTTCAAATAACGGGACTAAGGCTTTTTGGAGGTTTGCTTCTTCTTTATATTGTCTACAAATTGTATGTGGATGTCATTAAAGGTTCTGAAAATCATGATGATATAAAAGTTGATAATTCCAGTTTTTTCAAAGCGATTTGGACAATCCTCTTAGCAGATTTTACAATGAGCTTAGATAATGTTTTAGGAGTTGCAGGGGCAGCAGGAGATCATTATGGACTATTAGTATTTGGTTTGGTTCTATCAATTGCCTTAATGGCATTTGCGGCAACTTTAATATCAAATTGGATTAAGAAGTATAAATGGATTGCTTGGGCAGGTTTGATTGCAATATTAATTGTTGCTATTGAATTGATTTACACAGATATTAAAATATTGTTCTTATAATGTATTTAAAAAATTATAATTTAAAAAATAAAACAGCAGTTGTCACTGGTGCTGGCAAAGGGCTTGGAAGAGCTTGCGCAATAGCACTTGCAGAAGCTGGAGCAAATTTAATTATAATTAGTAGAACCAAAAAAGATCTAGATGAAGTTTCAAAAAAGATTAAAAAATTAAAGTCAAAATGTAAATCATATGTATGTGACATCACAAATTATAATGAAATTAAAGAAATTATAAATAAACAACCAAAAATAGATATTTTGATTAATAATGCAGGCAATAATATTCCTGAACATTTTACAAAAGTGAAAACTAAAAACATGGAATATCTTGTAAAGATTAATACGATGGCGACATTTAATCTTGCTCAGCTGTGTGCTCTTAAGATGATAAAGTCAAAAAATAGAAAAAAAACTGGTGGCTCTATTGTCAATATGTCATCACAAATGGGGCATGTTGGAGGTCCTATTCGAAGCGTATACAACATGACAAAATTTGGTTTAGAAGGATTAACCAAAGGTATGTCAATTGATCTTGCCAAATATAACATCAGAGTAAATACAGTTTGTCCTACTTTTGTGGTTACTCCTATGACAAAAAAATTTCTAAAAAGTAAAAAATTTAAAAAAGAAGTTTTAGGAAATATCCCATTAGGAAAATTTGCTGAACTTTCTGATGTTTCAAGTGCAGCTGTTTTTCTTGCCTCTGATGCTGCATCGATGATTACAGGAACCTCATTATTGGTTGATGGTGGATGGACTGCAAGATAATAACTAGATTATTTTTTTTAATTTTTTGTTTTATACCAACACATTCAATAGCAATAGAATTTACGGGAAAATTTCTACAAGGACACTTTATTATTGGAAAGACTGATCCAACAGCAAAAATTATAATAGATAAAAAACAAGTCAAAGTATCAAGCGATGGTTTTTTTGTTTTTGGTCTAGATCGAGATAGAAAGTTTGATTTAACAATTACAAAAATTGTTAATGGAAAAAAAGATAAAATAATAAAGAAAGTTCTTAAAAGGAAATATAATATTCAAAGAATAGATGGTTTAGAAGAAAGTAAAGTCACGCCTCCTGAGTCTGTTTACAAAAGAATAAAAGAAGAAAATAATAAAATAGGTGAAGCAAGAGCAATCAACTCAGATTTACCCTTTTTTAAAAATCAATTTATTATGCCGGTGGAAGGTATCATTAGTGGTGTTTATGGAAGCCAAAGAATTTTAAATGGTAAACCGAAATGGCCTCATTATGGAATTGACATAGCTGCGAAACAAGGAACTATGATCAAGTCATCCGGATCAGGTATTGTTACCATGGCAGAAGATGATCTTTATTATACGGGTGGAACAATAATTATGGACCATGGTCATGGCATCTCAACTATTTATTCACATCTTGAAAACGTAATGGTGTCTGTAGGAGATGAAATTAATCAAGGAGATATAATTGGGACTGTGGGTTCAACCGGAAGATCGACTGGCCCGCATCTAGATTTTAGAGTAAATTGGTTTCAGACTAGACTAGATCCTATGTCTGTAATAAATTAAATCATGCAAACTTTAATACTGCTGGCTTTAGTAATTGTTATTGGGTGGATATTGTTTAGACCAATCACAAAAAAAGAACTTGATAGATATAATGACAAAGACTGGCCTGATATGAATTTATAGAATGAAAAAACTTTTTCTAATATTAGTTTGCGTGATATTTTGCTCAAATTCTTTTAGTAATGAAATAGTAGGAAAGTTTATGAAATGTGAGAATAAAAAAGAAACTATAAGAGGCTACCCATTTTACTTTTTTTTTGAAAATTTAAATAATGTACAAAGTTATTTCATAGATAAAACAGACGAAATTAAGTTTCTTAATTTGAACTATAAAGAGGTTAACTCAAACATTTTTGAAATAAGATATGTGGGTAAAATAGATAAAAATAATTTAATCTTGACCCAAACTAAAGGTAGAGAGAAATATAATTGCAGTTTTTTATCATCAACAAAACAATTAAATAAAGAATTAGATGATTTTGCTAAAAAAGGTGCTCATAAATAAACTAAATAGAATGAGAAAATTTTTAACCACAATCATATAAGCTTTTTTCCATTGCATCTTCTGTATGCATATTAGGTATTAATTCCGTTGAGACACCAAACCTTTCAAACTTTTTAATAACAAAAAACTTTTCAAGCTCATGATAATTTTCTCGATTTAAATAATCATCGATTATAATCTTGAAATTATTATTTTTATTTTTGAAGAAATTATAAAGATATAGACCTGTCAGTTTCCTAAATCTACCATCTACAAGGATTAAATCTGGAATAATATTTTCTTTTTCAAATTCTTCTAAAATACCATTACAATAGTTTTTAATATCTTTTCTTTCTTTATCATTAATTTTTCTTAAATCGTAATCGGATTTAAACTTGACTGGTACACAAAACTCTTTGACTATACCCAATGATTTTAATTTAATATTATTTTTTTTTAATCTTTTATTCATATATTTATAAAAATTTCGATCACCCTCAATTGCAAAATAATTTTTTTTCTCTTTTTCTGCTAATAATGTAGAGGCCCCAGTTCCATATTCTAAATAAATTTTTGAGTTTTTAAGTTCTTTTTTAAAAAAATCATTGGCTTGAGTGCTTCCAAAATTTATCTCATCTTTTATTGAGTAATTCAAAGGAAAAAATAAGTTATATCTAAAAGTATGTTTTATTAAATTATATCTATAATCACCTAAGATTTTTTTTAATAAATCTATAAACAATAAGATTTTTAATATTTTTTTAAGCATTGATTACACTCTAAATTTTATGAATTTAGAGAAGTCTGTTTCTTCATGTCTTCTTTTTTAATGCCAGCTACTTTTACTGGTGCTTTCATTGCATCTCTTCTAAAAGGTTCACCTAATTCTTGATTTAAAATAACTTCTATAAATGTCGTAATACCTTTCTTTTGGTCTTTACAAGATTGTTTAATTGCAGCTGTTGTTTCCTCCATTGTTTTTACAGTTACTCCTTTTAAACCACAGGCATCTGCGACTTTTGCATAACTTAAATTTGGGTCAAGTTCAGTTCCTATGAAGTTATTATCGTACCATAAAGTTGTATTTCTTTTTTCCGCACCCCATTGGTAGTTTCTAAAAATTACCATTGTAATTGCAGGCCACTCCTCTCGTGCACAAGAACTCATCTCGTTCATACTAATTCCAAAAGCTCCATCTCCCGCAAAACCAATCACAGGTGTATCTGGACAACCAATTTTAGCACCTAAAATTGATGGAAAACCATAACCACAAGGACCAAATAAACCTGGCGCTAAATATTTTCTTGGCTTTTCAAATGTTGGATAGGCGTTTCCAATTGCACAATTATTTCCTATGTCACTTGAAATAATTACATCCTCTGGCATACCTGCTTGAATTGCCCTCCAAGCTTGTCTCGGTGACATTCTATCTGCGTCTCTTTCTCTAGCTTCTTTATTCCAAACTGTTCCTTCATCATCATCTTCATGATCTAAACTTGATAATTTTTGTAACCATGCTGATTTTGTTTGGTGAATTAAATCTTTTCTCTTTTGTCTATCAGTATCACCTGCGTTTGATGATAATTTTTCTAATATTTGTGATGCAACTAATTTTGCATCACCACTAATTCCAACTGTAACTTTTTTAGTTAATCCAATTCTATCTGGATTCATATCAACTTGAATTATACTTGCTTTTTTTGGCCAATAATCAATTCCATAACCTGGTAAAGTTGAAAAAGGATTTAATCTTGTGCCTAAAGCTAAAACTACATCAGCTTTTGAAATTAATTCCATTGCTGCTTTTGATCCATTATAACCTAATGGTCCAACTGCTAAAGGATGACTTCCTGGAAAACTATCGTTGTGTTGATATCCTGAGCAAACAGGTGAATCAAGTTTTTCCGCAAGTTTTTTAGTTTCCTCAACTGCACCTCCAATTACTACACCTGCTCCAGATAAAATTACAGGAAATTTTGCTTTAGATAGAAGCTCTGCTGCTTTTGCAACTGCCTCTGCACCTCCACCTTGCCTTTCTAATCGTACTATTGGTGGTAATTCAATATCTATTACTTGTGTCCAAAAATCTCTTGGAACATTTATTTGTGCTGGCGCTGAACCTCTAATTGCTTTTTCTATAACTCTATTTAAAACTTCAGCCATTCTTGATGGGTCTCTTACTTCTTCTTGATAACAAACCATATCTTTAAATAAATTCATTTGTTCTACTTCTTGAAAACCACCTTGCCCCATAGTCTTATTTGCAGCTTGCGGGGTTACTAATAATAAAGGCGTGTGGTTCCAATAAGCAGTTTTAATCGGTGTTACTAATCCCGTTATACCTGGGCCATTCTGAGCAATGACCATTGACATTTTTCCTGTAGACCTTGTGTAACCATCAGCAATCAAACCACCATTTGTTTCGTGAGCCACATCCCAAAAAGTAATTCCTGCATCTGGGAAAATATCAGATATAGGCATGAACGCAGAACCAATAATTCCAAAAGCGTGTTCAATACCATGCATTTGTAAAACTTTTACAAAAGCTTCTTCTGTTGTCATTTTAGTCATTTGTAGAACCTTTCTAAATTACTTTTAAACAATTTTTTTAAAAATTAATTGTTAATTTTTGCGATTAATATATAAGATTTTAGAAAATTCAAACAAACAAATCGACACTTTATATATGTCAACAGATATCATTATTCACGACAAAAAAGACAATGTTGGTGTAGTTGTAATAGAAAAAATAACTCCGAAACAGGATTGTAAATGCTGGATAATGGAGAACGACAGCTCAGTTAACATTCAATCAGCAGATGAAATCCCTCTAGGCCATAAAATTGCAATGATTGATTTAAAAGAGGGAGATACAATTTTAAAATATGGTCACGATATAGGTAAAGTAGTTAAAGCAATTAAAAAAGGTCAACATGTGCACGTTCATAACGTTAAAACAAAAAAATGGTAACTAGATGGAAATTCCAAAAAGTTTTTTAGGTTATAAAAGAGAAAATGGCAGAGCAGGAACAAGAAATCATGTAATCATTTTACCTGTTGATGATATTTCAAACGCATGTGCTGAAGCAGTTGCAAATAATATCAAAGGAACAATAGCGCTTCCCCATTCTTATGGAAGATTACAATTTGGAGCAGATTTAGAATTGCATTTTAGAACAATGATTGGAACTGGTAGCAACCCAAATGTTGCGGCGGTTATTGTGATTGGTATTGAGCCTAAATGGACTAAAAGAATAGTTGATGGAATTGCAAAAACTGGAAAACCAGTTGAGGGTTTCCATATTGAACGTACTGGGGACATTGGAACTGTAATGAAAGCTTCAAAAAAAGCTCAAGAATTTGTTATGTGGGCTTCTGAAAAACAAAGAGAGGAATGCCCAATAAGTGATTTATGGATTTCAGTAAAATGTGGCGAGTCTGACACCACCTCTGGTTTAGCGTCTAATCCGACTGTCGGAAATTTAATGGATAAACTTGAACCACTAGGAGTTCATTTATGTTTTGGGGAAACATCAGAACTTACAGGAGCAGAAAAAGTTTGTGCTACAAGAGGTGCCACAAAAGAGGCTTCAGATAAATTTATGAAGACTTGGAGTGCCTATAACGATTTTATTTTAAAAGAAGCAACTGATGACCTTTCTGAAAGTCAGCCAACTGCTGGTAATATAGCAGGTGGTTTAACAACTATTGAGGAAAAAGCTTTTGGAAATTTTCAAAAAATAGGAAATTGTAAATTTGTTGATGTTTTAGAACCTGCTGAAGAGCCAAAAAAGGGAAAAGGTTTATACTTTATGGATACTTCATCCGCTGCAGCGGAGTGTGTAACACTACAAGCAGCTGCAGGATTTAATATTCATTTATTCCCAACTGGTCAGGGTAATATTGTTGGTAACCCAATTGAACCAGTTATAAAATTAACTGCAAATCCATTGACAGTTAAATCTATGGGGGAACATATTGATTGTGATGTATCGAAAATTCTCTCAAGAGAAATGAATTTATCTGAAGCTGGAGATGAATTGATTAAAACAACTTTAAAAGTCGCAAATGGTAGACTGACTTGTGCCGAAGCTTTAGGTCATAGAGAATTCGTAATGACCAAATTATACAGAAGTGCTTAAAATTTTTACTTAGCTGGTTTGCTAAAGTGCTTTTTTTTTAAATCTGACAAAAATCTTCGAATAAATGCAGCTGCCACACCTAACGCTATAGCAAAAAATATTGAAAATAAACTATATACAATTGGCATATCTTTTGAAAATTTTTGAACTAAAACTGATAATGGTGTTAAGTCTTTTTCTGTAATTTTATTGATACCATTCATAGTATGATCAACAAAAAAAGTGTCATACGCAATTGCAATTCCAACTATTAATAATAAAATTGCTAATAATGCTTTTAGTCCAGAACTTTCAATTGACTGACCAATTTTTTGACCTGTTTGTACACCAATTATTGAACCAATAACCAACATTAAAACTAAAATTAAATCTATAGATCCATAATTGAATGCATGTAAAAACGTTACAATAACACTTACAAAAATAGTTACAAACAAAGATGTTCCTGGAACTAATTTTGTAGGCATACCTATTATATAAATCATTGCAGGAACTAATATGAAAGCTCCTCCAATACCCATAATTGCAGCAATAAAACCTACAAATAAACCAATGATAATTGGCGTGAATGCACTCTCATACAATTTTGATTTAGGAAATCTCATCCTAAATGGAAGACCATGTATCCAATAATGGACGTGTAATTTTCGTTTTACAATAGTATTTTTTCTAGCTTTATCGATCTCACCAAGACTTTCAACAAGCATTAAAGTTCCAATAATTGCCAAGATATACATGTAAGCAAGTGAGATAACTGTATCTATTTTACCGATGTCTTTAAAGTAAGTGAATGTATAAATTCCAATGATAGTTCCTATTGCACCACCGATGACAATCATAAAACCCATTTTATAATCCAATGTATTTTTTAGATAATGAGTAGTAGATCCAGAAACAGAAGTAGCGAGAATGTTATTTGCTTCATTTGCAACGGCATAAGCTGGTGGAACACCTAGAAAAATTAAGAAAGGTGTCATTAAAAAACCACCTCCTACTCCAAATAGTCCTGATAAAACTCCAACTAAAGCACTTAATAAAATGATTTCAATAGCAGTAACATGTACTTGTGCTATTGGTAAAAATACTTCCATTTAAAATAATTAACTTTTTTAAAAAAAATTTATTTAAAAGTTAAAAAAGTTCCAAATAATATCACACCCCAGCAAGCTAATATTGCTGAAAAAATTCCTGTTTTAATTAATGCTGTTTTATAATTTAAGATTTTTTGTAGAATTTTTATATTTGAAAGGTGCATCTATATCCTCAATAGCACCAGCAGGAAAATTGTCAAACTTTAATTAATAAATTGTGGCTCCGAAAATTTTTACTTCGCCATCCTCAACTCCAAGGACCAGTCTTCCTAAAAATTCTCCAGGCACTTCCTTATTGGTCTGTTTAATCAATACTGTAATATGATCCCCTCTTCTTAATGTTCCAAACGGTTCGTAGGTCTCATTTAAATTAGTGATAATCTTGTTGTTAGCCCATTGCTTTCCAAGCTCTACTTCATTAGCCCCAAACAGCATTTGGGTAGAGAAATCTCTGGTAAAGCCACCATAATCTTTCATATTTGAGGCTCTTACTAGATTTTCCCAAAAAGGCTTGGCTATCGCGTATATCTCCTCGTCAGATTTTTTCAAAAGGTCCATAAAGAAGTTTGGAATATGGTGTTACGAAGCCTTCTTCTTCTCTTTTTCGTCAACGATATGATAAACTGGTACTTTCTCCAGAGTGAATTTTCCTGATTTAGGGTCTCTTCTAGAAACTGTTAAGCAATGCCAATTTTCATCATCAAGCTTCATATGATCACCTCTGTAGTAATAACCTGGCCAACGAGTTTCTTCCCTAAATAATGTATGCTCTGTAACACATTGTGAGGTTAGAGCTCTGTGTTTAAGCTCCCAGGCTCTCATTAACTGATGATAGTCCTCAGCTCCTACGTTTTCCAAATCTTCCTGCAACCATTCTAGAAGTTCAAGAGCCCTCTTAAGCATATTGCCGTTCGTCATGTAATTTGAGGTAATTCCCCCGACATACTCATCCATAATTTTTTGAAGTCTTTGTAGTCCTTGTATTGGAGAAATATAGCTTGGTGAAACAGTTCCACCAGTGATCTCGTTTTGAGCTACTGTGTAAGTTTCTAAAGGTTTGTAAACTGCCTTTTTAAAATCCTCACATTGTTTATCCGTAACATTAATTCCTTCTGCTTTTTTATCCTCTATATATTTAACTGCTGCTTTTGCGGCTAATCTTCCTTCAGTAAAAGAACCTGATGAAAATTTATGAGCACTACCTCCTACTGTATCTCCAGCACCAAAAAGTCCATCGATTGTAAGCATTCTGTTATAACCCCAGAAATATTCTGGTGGAGACAGATCTTCTGGTCCACTTACCCAAGCTCCAGAGCATGTTGCATGTGATCCCATTACGTAAGGCTCAGAAGTTGTTAATTCTGGATTTGTATACTTTGGATCAATATTTTGAGATGCCCAAACTACAGCTTGACCAACAGTCATACCTAAAAAGTTTTCCCAACCCACTGTTTCTAAATGAGGATCTTGGAAAGCTTCTTTAGTTACCATATGTATCGGTCCACCACCTGCAGCAACTTCTTGAATAAAGGCGTGGTTTCTCAAACAAGTAGGAGTCGGATGATGATCGATATATTCTCCAACTAATTCTTTAGTTTGTTCATACCATTTTTTCTCATAATTTTCGCCATTAGCATTTTGTGTGTATGTTTTTAAATGTAAAAAATATGCTCCAACTGGTCCATAACCATCTTTAAATCTGCACAATACAATTCTATTTTCCATTTGAGTCATCTTTGCACCTGCTGCAATAGGTAAAGCGTAAGCAGATCCATTACTCCAAGGTGCATACCAAGTTCTTCCCATACCTTCTCCAACTGCTCTTGGTTTAAAAATATGTGATGCTCCACCAGCTGAAACTATAACTGCTTTTGCTCTGAACACATGAAAATCACCTGTTCTCATGTTAAAACCAACTGCGCCACCAATTCTATTTTCTTGAGACTCATCCATTAACAAATGAGTAATCATTATTCTGTTATAAATTTTATCTGCGGATTTTTTTGCTGCCTCAGCAACAATTGGCTTATAACTTTCGCCATGAATCATTATTTGCCATTTACCTTCTCTTAGATATCTTCCAGTTTTTTCATTTTTCATCATGGGAAGACCCCACTCATCAAACATATGAACAGTTGAGTCTACATGACGAGCCATGTCATAACCTAAATCTTCTCTAACCATTCCCATTAAATCATTTCTGGCATACCTTACGTGGTCTTCAGGTTGATTTTCATCCCATTGCATACCCATATAACAATTTATTGCATATAAACCTTGTGCGACTGCACCACTTCGATCAATGTTTGCTTTTTCAACACAAACAATCTTTAAATCTCTTCCCCAATGTCTGGCCTCAAATGTTGCTCCTGTGCCGGCCATTCCACCACCAACAACTAATACATCACACTCCTCATAATGTGTTTTGTGCTTAGCCATTAATAATAAACACCTTTTTTAAAAGACTCTTTTGGAACCGATGGTAATTCTTTATTGGTATTTAATCCCTCTGGCTCACTATATAATCTTTGTGAATTAATTTCTCCTTGATTAGGAGTATCACCTTCAGCAAGTTTAGGAATAAATTTTCCCCAAGGTTTTGTTGTTATAGGTGAAACGAAGTTTTTCTCTGTTCCGTTTCTAAATTTAATTTTCCAAGAGATAGTTCCTTTTTCTTCTTCTCTTCTAACTCTGACGCTGTGACCCATTGGAGCAAAATCAGCATACCCTCTCACATCAATTGCATGATTAGGACATGCTTTAACACACGAATAACATTCCCAACAAAAGTTTGGTTCAATATTTTTTGCTCTTCTTATATTTTCGTCAATGTGCATGATATCTGAAGGACATATATCTACGCAATGACCACAGCCATCGCATCTTGTCATGTATACAAAAGTTGACATAATTTTTATTTTTCTCCCTTTCCTATTAACATATTAATAATGTTTTGGCTCTTCTCTTTTTATACCCAGGCCAAATTGTTCTGGGGCATCAGCTGGTGGAGGTAAATTATCCCTAGATCCATCTGCCTCTGCTAAATTTTTTTGAATAGCTGCTCCAGGTTTATAAAACATGTGAGCGAATTTCGACCAATAAACACCACCGAATAAAATTAAGTTAGATGCAACAAATAAAATTAAAAATAAATAAGACAAACCTATTTGCCCATTAAATTGTGTGAATGACCAAGCTAACCCAAAAGTTGAACAAGCAAGTAATGCTAAAACAAATAAATCAGCTTTTATAATTCTATACCAAGGATGGGCTTCTGCTGAAACATCAACTCTTAAAAAAAACCAAAACCAATATCCTCCTAAACATGTTAATATTGCTCCTGCATGCCAAATCATTGACCAAATTTGAGAACTTGGTTTATCGGCACCTGTGTAACAAAAAACTAAAATAGCTGAAGACACCCAAAATAAAATTGTACCATACATTCCTAGAACATGGGCCAGTCTTCTTTTTCCAAAACCTAATTCAGAAGTTGTGCCAATATCAACCACTGTTGTTTTAGCAATGACAGAAACTTTTTCTCCAACCCCTAATTTTTTTGTTGCTGACAGCTTTGCTTTTTTTGCGTTGTTAAAAAAATAAGTCAAATTTTTGTGATGTATCATTTGAATAATAGTTCCAATTGCAATTAACAAAACCATTGAAATGATAAAAGATTGCATTGCAAAGGGTGAAATAGTTTCTGATAAAATTGAAAATGGATTGTTACTTAACATTTCCGCCTTTTGTTAAATTTTGAATTAGTTTTAAAGTTTTATATCTAGTTGAATTTATAGTTCAACCTCAAACTGGGGTCAATTTGTCTTTTATAACAGGCTAATTATTTCTTTTATAATGTTGTTTGTTTGGAATGACTGATCGTACTCCACCCTGGGGATTGTCAACATCTCCTTCTCTTCGGGGAATCAGATGAAAATGACAATGTAAAATAGATTGACCAGATACAATTCCTATATTTGTACCTAGATTAAATCCTTTAACTAACGGATCTTTATTAGTTATTTCTTTTTTAACAATCTTTATAAGATCATTACATGCAACCAATTCATCATTAGATAGGTCAAAATAATCCTTTATGTGTCTTTTGGGTATAATCAAACAATGATGTTCTGAAACTGGATAAGAGTCATAACTTGCATATGCCAAATCATTTTCATGAGCGCATCCACTTTTTTTAACGTCACAAAATAAACAAGGATTGTTTGGATCTTCCATCTATTAAAATCTAAAAGAATTGCATTTGTTTATAACTGCATCATATTCTTTTGACAGAAACTTGAATTTTTTTAGGTTTTTTCTTTTCCATTTAAGCTCATTTATAGTTCTAACTGAGGCAACCCCTTTCCCAGAACCTATCAATAATATTTCATCATAATTTTTTATCTCTTTAAGTAAAATATCTTTCTTAAAAATCTTTCTTATTTTTGTTTTGAAAAATTTATAAGTATTTCCCTCATAATAATCCTTTTTGGGAGTAAAAAATTTTTGATCTTTAACAAATAATAAATTTGAGGTTCCAGTCTCTAGTAATTTCTTATTAGACACCAATGCAATATCTGATTGGGAGTTATCCATTTTAGATAGATAAGATAAGATCTTTTTATATTTTAGATTTTTAAACTCTGGTTTTTCTCTTTTTAATTTTACTAACTTCAAATTAAAATTTAATTTTGGTTTAACTCTTTTCCTTAAAGATATTGAAATAACTTTTTTATTTATAGCAATTCTCAATAGATGGTTATATTTCCTCTTTTTGGATAAATTTTTATTTATTATTTTTAAAATATCCGACTTTAAAGATTTCTTTTTAATTTGATATTTTTTTAGTGATAAAATTAAGTTTTTTAAATGATTGTCAAAAAATAAAATTTTTGCAGGTTTGCCAAAGATCCACATCGTTGTAAAAATTCCATGATCACCCCAAAGATCTTGGAATTCTATCTGTTTTAAGTCTTTAAGCTGATAAGATTTTTTTAATAAGTAGGTTACCATTGATAGTTAAAAAAGATTCTGGGTGAAATTGAAATCCATAAATTTTTTCCTTTTGATTTTCAAATGCCATTGCAACTTTTGAATTTAAACATCTCATAGTTATCTCAAAATTATTAGATTTGAAAGGTTCTTTTAATTTTAAAGAATGATACCTGCCAACTTTAAATATTTTTCCTTTTTTAAATAAAGATTTATTGGTGATTACTTTTATATTTGATTGAAAACCATGATAAATTTTTTTTTGTTCAACAATTTTTGCACCTTCACAAAATAGAATATGTTGAAATCCTAAACAAATTCCTATGATTTTCTTTTTACCTTTATATTTTTTATAAATCTTTGAAGTGATTGGATAATTTTTTGGATTACCTGGACCGGGTGAAAAAATTATTGTAGATGCTTGCTTAATTTTATTTTCGTTAATTTTATCATAGTTATCGCACTCTACTTTATCAAACAAAGCAAATTGATGAACTACATTGTGAGTAAAGGAGTCGTTATGATCAATTACATAAATCATTTAAATAAATCTATTAATGCTTTAGCTTTAAGAAAATTCTCATTGAATTCATGATTGGCATTACTATCGACGACAACACCTGAAGCAACTGAAATTTCAGATATGTTTTTAAAATTTAAAATTGAACGTATAATTATGTTAAATCTCATATCACCATTGAATTTTATGAAGCCAAAACTACCTGTATAAATATTCCTGTTTTCTTTTTCCTGATTATTTAAAAGATTAAGCGTATTTATCTTTGGACACCCAATAACTGAGCCGCCAGGCATCATTGCTTTAATTATTTCAAAATTATTTATATTCTTTTTTAATTTTCCCTTGATGAGGCTAACGTAATGAAAAAGATCTTTATATTCTTCTACGATTTTTTGTTTAGATAATTTTACAGTACCCACTTTGCAAATTCTTGATAAATCATTTCTTTCCATATCAACAATCATGTTGTGCTCTTTGGTTTCTTTTAAATTTTTTCTAAAATAATTTAATGCCTTCATTTTATTTAAATGCTTCGTTTTTTTTACAGTTCCAGCTATTGGTTTTGTAGATATATCACTCCCCTTTTTTGTGATTAAAGTTTCTGGAGAACAACTAATTATTGAATAATTATGATCTTTAATCATAAAAGCCTCGGGAGCTAGGTTAGTATTAGATAACCTCGAAAAAAAATCTAACGGATTAATTTTCGACTTTGTTTTATATTTGGTGCAAATTTTAATTTGATATGTTTCACCACTTTTTATTTTTTTTTTAAATTTATTGAATATTTTTGTATAATTTTTTCTATTAATATTTATTTTAAAATTACCTGATTTAAAATTTTCAAAATCATAATTCAACTTATTACTTAGTTTGATCTTTTTTTCTGGTTTATAGAAAATACCTTTGGGAAAATTTAAATTATTTTGTTTTGGGATTTTAACATCAATCAGATTATTCAATAACTCGTATCCAAAGAAACCAATAAAAAGGTCAGTATCTTTTGATTTCTTTTTATTTTTTTTAGTTAAAAAACTTTTAATATTTTTATTATTTAAAATAATTTTTTTTGAAAAATTAGTATAAAGATTAAATCCTTTTTTAGATTTATAAATAATGTAGGGTTTTCCTGACTGATGTATCTCTGTTAGTTGATTTGATCTGTTCAAATTATTCTGTTCTTAATCTTAAAACTGGTTCTTCTCTAATTGGTAGATGAATTATTGCTGCAAAAACTGATAATGCAATTGCTAAATACCACGCATAATCATATGACCCATATAGATCATAAAATAAACCTCCTAAATAAGCGCCAAAAAAAGATCCAACTTGGTGACTTAAAAAAACAATTCCATATAGTAGACCTAAATACTTTGTCCCAAAAAGATGAGCTACAATTCCACTTGTTGCAGGCACTGTCGATAACCATAAAAAACCAAAACTTGCACCAAATAAAAATGCATTAATATTACTTGCGGGCATAAATATAAAAAAAATTATAGAAACACCTCTTAAAAAGTAAATTGCACTTAAGATAATTTTCTTACTCATTTTTGCAGAGAGGTAGCCACTTAATAGTGAGCCAAAAATATTAAATAAACCGATCAAAGATAAAATTGCTGCTGCAGTCCAATCCTCAAGTCCTCTATCTATTACATATTTAGGTACATGCGTTCCAACCAAAGTTATATGAAAACCACATACAAAAAACCCTGATACAAGTAAAACATAACTTTTAGTTTTAAAAGCTTCTGAGAGAGCTTCCTTGAAAGATTGATCTGAAGTTTTTTCGACACTTTCCGTTTTAGATGGAGATCTCACAAAATATGCTGCAACTAAACCGGATAACAAAAATAAGCAAAAAACAAATAATGTGTAATTCCAACCAAACTCTGTGAGAGAAAAATTAGTAAAAATTGGTGAAAGAAAGTAACCAAATGATCCAACAGCAGTAACAAAACTCATTGCAATCGTTCTTGTAGATAATGGAAAATGTTTCCCCACAACTGACATAGGAATACTTATTGCTGTTCCACCAAGACCTATTCCGATTAATAAACCCATATGGATTTGAAAAAATATTCCAGTGTTTGGACCCGTGTATAAAAAGTAAACGCCTAAAGTATAAAAAATAAATGCTCCGATTATAGCTATATGTCCTCCGTATTTATCTGCTATAGCTCCGAAGATAGGACCTGTTATACCCCACATCAACATCTGCATCCCGATTGCAAAACCAAATGCGGTGTTGCTTATCTTTAAACTCTCGTTGAAGTCCATAAAGAACAAACCAAATGTTTGTCTGACACCCAAAGAAATCAAAACAACAAAGCATGCAGCAAATAAAGTTACTACTGCTGTTTTTGAACGAAAAAATTTTTCAGAACTCATCTTAAATGTCTTAAAGCTTGTTTGATATCAGCAATCAAATCATTAGGATCTTCAAGACCTATGTGTAATCTTACTAAATGTTCATCTTTTGGTAAGTTCATATATTTTCTTTTACCAGTTTCTCTAAATTCTTGATGAAGCGCTAAACTCTCAAATCCACCCCAACTATAGCCATAGCCAAACAATTTCAGTGAATTAACAAACTTTCGAACAGAATTAATATTCTTAGCTTTTATCTTTAATCCCATTAAACCTGACGCTCCAGAATAATATTTTTTCCACATTCTAAAATTTTGTGAATTTTTTTTGAAAGGATATAACAATTTAATTCTTTTATTTTTTGATAAAAATGCTGCAACTTTTTTAGCATTTTCTCTATGTCTGTCTAATCTCACATCTAAAGTTCTTAACCCTCTAGTTATTAAATAAGCATCATCAGGTCCTAATCTAAGACCTGTAATTTTTTCTGATGCTTTAACTTTAGAAAATACTCTTTTATTTACTGCCAAACTTCCACCCATAACATCTGAATGTCCAGAATAATATTTAGTTGCAGAAACAATTGACATATCAAAACCAAGTTTAATTGGTTTTAAGTAATAAGGGGTACCCCAAGTATTATCAATTGCAGTGTATAGCTTATGTTTTCTTGCAATCGAAATAATTTTACCCAAGTCTTGAAAATCAAAAGTATTACTTCCAGGATTTTCAACAAAAATCAATTTTGTTTTCTTTGTAATATTGTTTTTTAATGTATTGAGGTCATGCGGATTATAAAAAACTGTCTTTATATTAAAATCTTTTAGATAATCTTCAGTTAAAATTCGTGTAGGGCTGTAAACTGGATCTGCAACTAACATTTCATCTCCAGGTCTAACAACGCTGAATATTGCTAAAAAAACGGAGCCAAAACCTGTTGGTGTCGTAAAAACATGATAACTTTCTTCAAGTTTTGTTAAAATTTTTTGTAATATATAAGTAGTAGAAGTCCCTTGTCTACCGTAATCAAAATGACCACCTGTTGGATTTCGTAGAGCTTTTTTTTGAGTTTTTCTTATATGTTGCATAGACTTAAAAATAATTGTCGATGCTCTAACCACTGGTGGATTTACTGATTGATTATGAAAATCTTTTGCAGTGTGTTTTAAAAATGTCTTAAAAGATTTACCCATAAAAAAATTGATATGATTAAAGGACAATGCTATATCCATATCAAAAATTCAATAAATTAATGAAAAGGATTTAATGAGTTACCCAAAGAAACATAGAGGCCGAAGAAAAATGGGGTCGAAAAAAAGAAGAGCTAGAAAAAAAAATAAGAAAAAATAGCTTATTCTTTTATCCAGCCGCCTCCTAATACTTTATAACCCAAAGCATCTTTATTATAGAAAACACATGCCTGGCCTGGTGATATTCCATCTTCAGGACTTTCAAGGTTTACATTCGCACCATTTTGATCACTTAGGTTAACGTTTGCTTTAAGCAATTTACCAGTAGATCTAACTTTTACAAAAATGCTGGATTTAAATTCTTGTTCATTTGCAAGTAAATTAACATCTTTTAATAAAATATCTTTCTTTCCTAAATATTCTTTTGATCCAACAATTATTTCATTTTTCTCAGAATTTATTTTAATAACGTATAAAGCTTCTTTATCAGAAACTTTTATTCCTTTTCTTTGACCAATAGTAAAATTTATAATTCCATCATGAACACCAATAACATTACCTTCAAGATCTTTAATATTTCCTTTTTTAAATGAGTCTGGTCTAAATTTTTGAATTACTGATGCATAATCTCCACCAGGCACAAAACATATATCCTGGCTGTCTGGTTTATCAGCAACATTAAGGTCTAGTTTTTTAGCAATTTCACGTGTTTCATTTTTATGAAGACCACCTAATGGAAACCTTAAATAATCAAGTTGTTCTCTAGTAGTATTGAAAAGAAAATAACTTTGATCTCTATTTTCGTCGATAGCTCTGTACATATTTGTATTATTATTTGAAGTAACACTTTTCACATAATGCCCAGTGATTAAAGCATCAGCGTTTAAATCTTTTGAAACTTCAAATAAATCCTTAAATTTAACTGTTTGATTACATTGAACACAAGGTATTGGAGTTTCACCTTTTAAGTAACTATCAACAAAATTATCTATAACTCCTTGCTTGAACTTATTTTGATAATATAAAATTTTATGTTCTATATCTAATTTTTGAGCAACTCTTTTTGCATCCATAATATCTTGACCAGAACAACATTGCTTTGACTCTGCAACCTGCTTTGCATCATCATAAAGTTTTAAAGTAATACCAATTACCTCATATCCTTCTTTTTTCATCATGCCTGCGACAGTAGATGAATCTACACCTCCAGACATTGCTACAACTACTTTTGTGTCTGATGGTTTTTTGTTTAATCCTATTGAATTTAATTCTTTATTCATTTGATGGTATTTATACTTATTTCTAATATAAGTTAAATTAAATGATATTAGATTTTGAACCAGGAGACAAAGTTATCAATCCCTATAATAAAAACTGGGGTATAGGTCAAGTTCAATCAATTATAAAAGAAAAAGTGACAGTTAATTTTGAAAATGTTGGAAAAAAAGTAATAAATACTAAAAATATAGAATTAATAAAGATCAATGAATAATTTGAATTTAAAAGAGATTGTCGAAAATCTAATTGATACATTTATTCATGCAGGAAAAATTTCTTTAGATTTAAGAAAACAAGGACTTATAAAAAAAATTAAAACCGATAATACCCCTGTTAGTAATGGAGATTTAGAAGTTAATAAAATTGTTACTCAAAAAATTAAAGAATTAACACCTGAACTTCCCATCATTTCAGAAGAGACCTCTGATAATAAATCAATAAACAATCTTGAAAACTTTTGGCTAATTGACCCTATTGATGGCACCTACGACTACATAAATAATCTAGAGGAATTTACAATTAATGCTGGATTAATAATTAACAAAAATCCAGTAGCTGGATTGATTTATGCCCCTTCAAAAAAAAGAATGTTTTACTCCTATGGTCCAAATAATGCCTATGAGTTAACAAATGGTGAAACCAAGAATTTAAATTGTTCTGAAAATTTTGATAAAAATGATGTGAAATTTGTATCCTATTCAAACAATATTAAACCTGAAATAGAAAAATTACATAAAAAATTTAATGTAAAGAAATATGTAAGAATGAAAAGTTCTCTTAAATTTTGTGTAATCGCTGCTGGCGAATATGATGGATATGTGGCTGAGCCTAGAGCTTGTGAATGGGATATAGCGGCTGGTCATGCAATTTTACAACATGCTGGAGGAGTAATTACAGATTTTGAAGGCAAAGAAATTAAATATGGAAAGAAAAATTTTAAGAATCCAAGTTTAATCTTAAAAAATAAAAATATCTAATATGGATGAGCAATTAAGAATAATACTAATAATTATTGTATCGGTATCTATTTTTGGCTTATTAGTATTTGTATATGTCAAAAATTATATCAGAAATAAAATCAATCAATTAGTTGAAGATGAAAAGAAAAAAAAATCAAAGTAGTTTTATTATTTTTAAATAATCATCTTTTTTTAATTCCATAACTTTTTTTGATGTCTCAAAATCGAAGCCATTTCTCGCCAATAAAGATATATCCTTTTTATAAAAAAGTGGTCTATTGTCATCTATCCTAGCGGGTCCAATTCTTTTCTTTTTACAAATTTTAATTGCCGAAAAAAAATCTTGATCTGAATTATCTTCATTAATTTTATTGACTGTGTCTTTTATAAATTCATCATTAACACCTTTGCCAATTAAGTAATTTCTGATTTTATTAATCGAACTTCCTCTTCGGATCATACTTTTGGCTTTACTTTCAGAATAAAATTTATCATTGATGAATTTATTTTTTTCTAAATCAGATAAAACAATATCAATTAAATTTGTAACATCCTGTTTTTTTACATTTGGAACAGATAATTTGAGATATTTTTTTAGTAAATATGTTCTTAATTGTTGTTTAGATGGGGCATATTTTTCAACATATGCTAAAGCAAAATTTCTCATTTCGTCTACAGTCACCTGTAATGTTTTTCTCTTATTTCTTATAGGAATCATTGTAAGATTTAATATAATATAATTTAAAATGATCGAACAAATTTATGCTTACTTTACAATTGAAATTCTCTACTTCTGGGTGAATTTAGGAGTTTTGCCTTTTTGGTTAGTATTAATATTTTTTCCACAATCAAACTTTACAAAATATTTTGTTACTTCGATTTTTCCAATCACATTATTAGGAGGTGCTTACATATTTGTACTTTATAAAGCTTATTTAAGTGCTTATGATTTTGATAGTAATTTTGAATTATATTTAAGTATTAGTAATTTATCAGGTTTGTTTTCAAGCAATATATTTTTAATGTTATTTTGGATCCACTTTGTATCAATTAATTTATTCGTCGGTGGCTGGATTGTACGAGACTCCCAAAAGTTTTTTATCAATAAGGTTCTTGTTGGCATCCCATTAGTAATCACTTATTTAATTGGTCCTTTAGGCATCTTTATTTATTGGCTCATTAGAATATTTTACGCAAAAAGTATTAACCTATATGAGTAAAATCATCGATTTTTACTTCGATTTTATTAGTCCATATTCTTACATTGCCTATAAAAAAATTAAATCAATGCAGAATAAAAATGGGGTCGATTTTAATTATAAACCTATTTTGCTAGGTGGTTTACATAAGTTAGGTAACATAACTGCTCCTGCTTTTAATGAACGAAAAATGAAAAATATGAAGAATGATTGCGAAATTATAGCTAACAAAAATAATATATCTTTTAAATGGAACGAAAAATTTCCGATTAATACCCTTTATTTAATGAGAGGATTTATTTCAATCGATGCAAATAAAAAAAGTGAATACTTTGATATTTGTTTTGATGCCTATTGGAAAAATAATATAGATATATCAATCGAAGCTAACGTAAACGAAATTTTAGATAATTGTAAAATTGATAAAAAAAAATTTTTTGAAGATATAAGTAATCAAAAAGTAAAAGACGAATTAAAAAGTTTAACTGACAAAGCTTTTCAAAATGATGTATTCGGTGCTCCAACCTTCATAGTCAACAATAAACTTTTTTGGGGACAAGATAGACTTGAATATGCTTTAGAAGAGTGTGTTTCTTAAACAATCTTAAATTTACTATTTCTAATAGCTCCAAACCCACCATCAATGTGTGAAACTTTTTCAAACCCCATATCTTTAAGAGTTTTTGCAGCCAATGCTGATCTCATACCGCCAGCACAGAAAAGAACCATTTCTTTATTCATATCTAATTTACCATCTTTAAAATATGGACTATCAGGATCTAACCAAAATTCTAACATTCCTCGCGGAATATGATTTGAATTTTCAACTCGCCCATCTCTTTCAAGTTCTCTTATATCTCTAATATCAATTAGATTACATTTATCTTCATTCATCATTGATAATGCTTCGTCTGGTGAAATTGTTTTAATTTCGCTTAAAGCTTCTGTGACTAATGTTTTTGACGATTTTATATTCATAGAACTAAATTTATTATATAGTTTTTTTTGAAATCACATAAATAAAAATGAATAAAATTTGTATCGTTTATACTCATCATAAATTAGGTGATTTAATCTGGCAATTACCCTACATAAAAGCTATCAGTCAACATCATCAAACAAATATAGATTTAGTTGTCAGAGAAAAAACTCAAGCCCAAAATATTCTTAAAGACCTAAAACATATAAATCAAATTTTTTATAATGATTTCAGAAAGGGTTTACTTTATTGGGTTGATGTATTCAAATTAATTAAAGTATTTAAATCTGAGAAATATGATTTTGTTTATATATTAGATAAAGTCAATAAACCTGCCATCGCAGCTAAAATAGCAAAAATTAAGAATATTATTGGACCGGGATTTAAAAACCAAAAGAAATGGCTTACTGTTAAAAATTTTCTTAATGAGGAGGATTTAAAATTAAATTATTCTGAAAGATCTCAAAAACTACTTAAGATTAATTCGATAACAATAGAGAATAAATATCCAAATTTGGAAATTGATGTTGAGAGTCTCAAAAAAAACAATTCGGACCTTCTTGTTGATGGAAAGAAAATTGCTTTTGGGGTCGATTCTTTTGAAGATTACAAAATGTGGTATGAGGAAGATTTTATCAAACTTGCAGATCTTTTGTTCGAAAAAAAGTTATTTGATTACATATATCTTGTTTGTAGCCCTGAAAAATCTCATATTGCAAAAAAAATAATTGCTGAGTCTAATAAAAATTATTTTATCGATTGTTCTAATAAAGATCTACAAGGAGTAATATTAGCAATTAAAAATTCAGATTTTTTTCTTGGAAATAATTCAGGTCCATTAAATCTTGCAGCAGCTCTTGGAATTAAATCATTTGGATTAATAGCCAATGACCCAGTGAGTGAGCTAAAATATAGTAAAATTACTCCAATAGTTCCAAAGGATTATGTGGATAATGTTTGGCATAGGGATAGAAATGGGATGAAGAATCTTAAGCCCGATGAAGTGTTTAATCAGGTGATTGAAAATTTGTAATCATTTAAGTTTTATGAAAATAAAAAAAGCCCCTTGAGGGAGGGGCTTTTTTTCGTTTAACTAACTTTAAGAGAGAATTTTAGGGACCCTTCGATGAGTAATCGCGGAGATACACAGAGAGCGAAGAGTCCCTTATTGTTAACAATTAGTCACGTATTGCATATGCAATCACGCCAGTTTCAGTGACATCAGTACCTTTGGTTTCACCTTCTTTACTTAACCTTAGGCCAATTGTTGCTTTGATAGCGCTAAACACTATGTAAGCTACAATGAACACAAATATGTTTACTGATAATACGCCAATTAACTGGGTACTAAAATTTGCACCAGAATTTGTAGCAGGTACAATTAACGTACCCCAAATTCCAGCAAATAAGTGAGCAGGAATAGCACCAACTACATCATCAATTTTTAAAGAGAATAATAGTTTAGTACCATACACTACGATTAATCCACCCACAGCACCAATTAAAATTGCAGCAAATGGTGATGGTAATAATGGTTCTGCAGTTACAGCAACCAAACCACCGATACATCCATTTAACATTTGAACTACGTCAGTTTTACCAAAATGCAATCTTGTAATAACTGCTGCACCCATAACACCACCTGCACCAGCAAGGAATGTGTTAATAAATATTTTTGATACAGCGATTGCATCCGTAGCTGTTCCCAATGCTAGTTGTGAACCACCATTAAATCCAAACCAACCTAGCCATAAAATAAATACCCCAATTGTTACTAATGGGATTGATGAAGCAGCAAATGGTTTAAGTGGCGCTGGAGCCCCAGATTTTGTAAATCTTCCTAATCTTGGACCGATTATCATTGCACCAGCTAAAGCAGCTGCACCACCAGTTGAGTGTACTAAAGTCGAACCAGCAAAATCAGAAAAACCTAACTCTGCTAACCAGCCTCCACCCCACTGCCAACCCATCACGATTGGATAAATAATTCCTGATAGAACTGCAGCAAATGTAAAGAATGGCCATAATTTAATTCTTTCAGCCATTGTACCTGATACGATTGAAACAGTAGTTGCACAGAATACCATTTGGAAATACCAATCTGAACCATCGGAATAACCTGTATCTATTTTACTGCCATCTGCCCATGGAATAAATTTTCCAATATATCCACCTGGACTGATACCATAGGCTAAGTTATAACCTACAAGCCAGAACATTATACCTGCAATTGAGAATAACCCTATATTTTTTGCACAAATAACGGATACACTTTTTGATGTAACCATTCCAGACTCTAGCATAGCAAAACCACATGCCATGAACATTACTAGAAATCCACAAATCAAAAATAATAAGGTATTAAAAATAAAACCTACTTCAGCAGAAACTGTTGTATCTGCCATACCTGCACTACTCATGTTCAATAAAAAAATTAAACTAATAAGTGGCGCACTTATTTTTTTTATTAATTTAGTCATAAGACCTCCCTGTTATAGTAAAAGCTTGTATTTTAATAATTCCTAAAAACTAACGCTGATTATGAAAATTGGGTATGCAGATTTTGCATATAGAAACAGCCTTAACGCTTTTTGACGTTAAGGCTGTAAAATTAACTATTTATTGAATACTTCTTTTAAAGCTTTGGCAGGTAAGAATTTAACCTTTTGCGATGCAGCAATTTGAATTTGCTCACCAGTCCTAGGGTTTCTTCCAACTCTCGCTTTTCTCTTAGCCACTTTATATGTACCAAATCCTGCAATTTTGACTGAATCATCAGCTTTTAGTGCATCTAAAATAGTGTTGGTAATCGTGTCAAAAGTTCTTTCAGCATCAGCTTTACTTAGGTTTAAAGCGCCTGATAACTTGACAACTAATTGTTTTTTGTTCATTTTAGCTCCGGTTTTATTAGGTTATTTACTATCTTTATCAAAAGGATTGATAAATCAAGCCTTTTTTTAGTATCTAGCTCGAAGTTATACACAATATCTGGTATGGTTAAAAAAACCTCAATTTTAAAGGGTTATTTAAAGAATTGAATTTTATTAACTAAATAAGCCAAGATCTTTGAGATCATTAAATGTTGTAAATATCATCAAAGTTAGGAGTAAAAACATTCCGATTCGAAAAAAACCCTCTTGCGTTTTTTGTGATAAAGGACGTCCTAACACTTTTTCAAAAGCGTAAAACATTAAATGTCCTCCGTCCAACATTGGTATCGGAAATAAATTAATTAATCCTAAACTTATAGAAATGTAAGCCATCATGCTAATAAATGCCAACACACCAAATTCTGCTACTTGGCCTGAAATTTTAGCAATTCTAATTGGTCCACCAAGTTGTGAAGTATCAGCTTTTCCAAAAATCATCGCACCGATATATTTAAGTGAGGATATACTAACGAAATATACTTCATTTGCTGCGTGGTATATAGCTTGTGCGGGTCCTAATTTAACATGGTTAATCTCATTGTTGTAAGCACTTAATTTAATTCCAACGATCCTTTTGTTAATCTTATTTCCAAGATTGTCCTCACTTAAAACCATTTTGGGTTTTACTTTTAATAATATTTCGTCGTATGAACGTTTAACTTTAAAATCTATAAAATCATCTGTTGATAATGTTATAAATTTTGAAACATCCATAATGCTTTTAACTTCATTTCCATCTATCTCTAAAATAATATCATTTTGTTTCAAACCACCAATCATTGCAGGACTATCTTTTTGTACCTCGTTGATCATTGCAGGAGTAAAATCTTTTCCTGCAAAAGTATAAATAGAAAAGAAAATTAATAATGCGAGTAAGAAGTTTGCTAATGGTCCACCAAAAACAATTAAAGCTCTTTGATATAGTGGTTTTAAAACGAATAATTTTTTCCTATCTTCTTCATTGTACTTTTCAATTAATTTTTCTTGATCGGCTTGTGAAAAAACATTTCGATCTCCAAAGAATTTTACATATCCACCAAGAGGTATCCAGCAAATTTTCCATCTTGTTCCAGATTTATCATTCCAACCAAATATTTCTTTTCCAAATCCAATTGAAAAATCAGTTACTGCAACACCATATCTTTTTGCAAAATAATAATGGCCGTATTCGTGGATGAATACCACAATCATGATAAGTATTAAAAATGGTAATATATAATCTATCATCTTAGATTGATTGTTTTTTAATTAGATCTTTAATTTGATTTATCATCATATCTGGTGATTTCATTGTGGGATATATCTCTTTAGCTTTTTCATAACTCTCAATTGCCTTATTATAATTTTTTAATTGAATATTTACAAGACCTTGTCCAGCAAGAGCGCCGAAATGCCTTTTTTCTAATTCTAAAACTTTATCAATATCTTTTTGTGACTTTTCAAAATTACCAGATAAATAGAATACAGTTGCACGTTTATTCCATGCCTCAGCCCATAATGGATCCAAATATATTGCTTTAGAAAATATATCTATTGCTTGATTATACTTTAATTCATTTACTAAACTTGATCCTTTATTTAATAACATTGTCAAATTTTCATCATTTGGATGGGTGCTCCATATTTGCCAAATTTCTTGTTCAATTTTATATGCGGCTGAGTAATTTTGAGTTTTTAAATCATCAAACAATTGATTAAGTTTTTTAATTCTTTCATCTGCAATTGAATTATTTAAATACGAAAAAACAATTAAAAAAATGATAAAAATTTTTTTCATCAAAACTAAAAGTATAACAAAATCAATACTGCTAAGACAAATAATAAGGCTGCAGTTAAAATAACCAAATTAATTTTAACCTTAAATTTTTGGTAAATTTTGTCATTAATCTTTTCCCAAAAAAGAACAATTAAAAAGAATATGACTGCAGGAATTATAAATTTAAGCATATCTTTAATTTTTATCACCTACATAAACTGAAACGCCTCTCAAATTTATGTCGACATCAAATTTTTTGTGTAAAGGAGGAAAAGCTCTTTGAGAACAATCTAATCTATCGCAGGTTCTACATGACACACCTATTGGAATTTCTGATGACTTTTCACTCAAATTAACATTTTCAGTATATACAAAATCTTTAGCATATTTAGCTTCACAACCTAAACCAATAGACAAAATACTTTTTGCTCTACCAAATCTTCCAATCCCTTTTTCAACTGTTCGTGCAATACAAACATATTTTTCTCCATTGGTCATTTTACTTACAGCGCTTTGAATAACGCCAGGTCTTGTAAATGCAGAATAAACATTCCATCTTGGACACGCACCTCCATATCTTGGAATTTCAATTCCAGACAAAGAAAATCTTTTAGAAATATTTCCAGCCATATCAACCCTTAAAAAATGAAATGGAATTCCAGGTAATTTTGGATCTTGCAAACAGGTTACTCTATGGGCTACTTGTTCAAAGGATGTTGCAAAAGTATTTTGTAATAATTCAAGATCATATTTAAGTTTTTTACACTCTGAATGAAAAAGCTTGTAAGGCATTAATATTGCAGCTCCACAATAATTAAGCAAAGCAATCTTAGTTAATTTTTTAGACTCTTCTGATGGAAAAGTAAATTTAGTTAAATAATCCTCAATTTCTTTAATTGCCCCCTCTTGTGCAATTTGTGCAGCCGCATGAAGTTTTTTTGTTTCAAGAGAACTATAGTCACTTAACAGAAGTTCTTTTTTATTTTTGTTATAAATTTTAGAAAAAGGTTTATTTTCCTCTGGAATAACATCTTTGACAATAATGTCATATTCAGATTTTAAATGATCACAAAGAGCAACATATCTTGTACGATTATTTTTTTGAACTTTTTCAAAAACTTTATTGGCAAAATCTTCTAATTTTGGAAAATAGTTTTTATTTTCTTGAAGAAAGTCAGAAATAACTTCACCTGGAAAAGAGTTCTTTCTATTATCAACAATTTTTCCAGAAATTTTTTCAATCTTATTTACTAATTCATGATCTTTTTTTTTTAAAATATCTCCTAATCTTACAATTGCTTTTCCTATTTTTGGATTAGTTCCAACAAGATCTTTAACTTCTGGTCCCAAAATATCAAGATCCTCAAATAATTTATCATCTAAAATTTCTGATAGTGTATTTTCTAAATTTACATCATCTTTTGATGTTAATTGAGAAAGTTCAATATTTAACTTTTCGCAAATTTTTAAAAGTAGATCCCCGTCAATTTTTCTTTTTCCTCCCTCGATTAAATTTAAATAACTAGGTGAAATATTTATTTCTTGCGCAAGTTTATTTGCTTGAAGACCAAGTTGACGTCTAAAAGCCTTGATTTTTGGTCCTATTTTTAAATCATTTTGACTCATATTTTCTATTTGTAAATTTTGTAAATTTATATTTACAATTATTTTCCTTAATTTACAAGCTTTTTATCCTTTTTTGTGGATTTTGTAAATTTTGTAAATTATAAGATTTACATGACTGATAAACAAAAAAATACAGAAAATGAGGCTCAAATCATAAAAAATGAGGACCTTGCTAGACATAATAGCAGAGGTATTTACATGAGAGATGATCATTGTGATTGGGGTTCAAGTGGAATGAAAGATTTAGTTGAGACTATTAACGACTCAAACTAAATCAAATTTTACTTTTTCATTTTAATTTTAACTTCTGAGGTAACTACCAATTATGAGTGCAGAAAACATCTCATACGAACTAAAAAGATTTGCAGGCATTAAAAGAGATTATACTCCCGATGAAGTTGAAAGATTAAGAGGCTCAATAAAAATAGAATATTCCCTTTGTAAACAACAATCAGTTAAACTTTGGAAACTTCTTAATACAGAAAATTATATAAGTACTTTAGGATCTTTATCAGGAAATCAAGCAGTTCAACACGCTAAAGCTGGTCTAAAATCAATTTATCTAAGTGGTTGGCAAGTGGCTGCAGATGCTAATAGTGCTGGCGAAATGTACCCAGATCAATCATTATATCCATATGATAGTGCTCCAAAACTTGTTGAATCTATGAATAACGCTTTGCTAAGAGCAGACCAAATTCAACATATGGAACTAAAAGATGGTGATATGAAAAAAGAGAAAAGAATTGATTATATGCTTCCAATCATTGCAGACGGTGAAGCAGGTTTTGGAGGTCCATTAAATGTTTTTGAACTTACAAAAAAGTTTATTAAAGCTGGTGCAGCAGGTGTTCATTTTGAAGATCAATTAGCGAGTGAAAAAAAATGTGGTCATATGGGTGGCAAAGTACTTGTACCAACAGGGACTATGATTAAAAATTTAAAAGCTGCAAGATTGGCAGCTGATATTGCTGATGTGCCATTAATAATTTTGGCTAGAACAGATGCAAATGCAGCGAAACTAATTACAAATGATTTTGATGAAAACGATAAACCTTTTTTAACTGGTGAAAGGTCTCCAGAAGGATTTTATTATGTAAAATCAGGAATTGAACAAGCAATTTCAAGAGGATTAGCATATGCGCCTTACTCAGACTTAATTTGGTGTGAAACAGCTACACCAAATCTTAACGAAGCTAAAAAATTTGCAGATGCAATTCATGAAAAATTTCCTGGAAAAATTTTAGCGTACAATTGTTCTCCATCATTTAATTGGAAGAAGCATTTATCAGACGAAGAAATCGCTTCATTTCAAAAAGAAATAAGTAAAATGGGCTATAAATTTCAATTTATAACGCTAGCAGGTTTTCATACACAAAATATCGCAATTTTTGAATTAGCAGAAAAATACAAAAAAGAAGGTATGGCTGCTTATTCTAAGATTCAACAACAAGAATTTGCTCGTGAAAAAGATGGTTACACAAGTGTAAAACACCAAAGAGAAGTAGGTACATCTTATTTTGATGCTGTTTCTAATACAATAAGTAGTGGAAAGAGTTCAACTACAGCAATGGATGGCTCAACCGAGTCAGAACAATTCTAATAAAACAATTCCTCTTATATATTAGTCTATTAACTGGCCCAGAAATGGGTCAGTTAAATTTTCTGGTGATAAATCTTAATTTCCAAAAAAGATTTTTAATTAATTTATTTGAAATGAAATTATCAGTCATTTTTCTTCTATTTTCTGGCTCAATGATAATTTCATTAATTTGAAACTTGCAGGCACCCCTAATATCAAAATAATGCTTTTTTTCTATTTCAGGAAATTTTTCAAAATAATTATTCGTCATGTGTTCAATAAAAGAATCTGGGTGTGGTTGATTATTTTTTTCAGGAATTAAAGTTGCTTTGAAATAATTCATACTAAGAGCATGGAAACCAATTGATGATCTCTCTGTAATACCATAATTATGTCTAAAGTTATGTGCTCTTTTTTCGAATGACCACCATTTGGATTTTAAAAAAGTTTCAAATTGTTTTTTTGTATAGATCCAGAAACAACAATAATTTTCTAAGTCATTAACGATAAAATTTTGACCCTCAATCTCAAAAAATTTATCTAATTTTTTTGAAATATGAATACTATGCTTTTGATTAGTTTTGTTATTTATTTCATATATGAAAAAACCTAAATGAAACCCTTTATTTGCTAATAAATCTTGATATTTCAGCCAATATTGTAGATTAACTTCTGAGAACTTAATATCGTGCTCTAAGTAAGTAAAGTATTCATAGTCATTTTTTTGTTCTTCCATTAATGATCTACACCTCCATGTTAAATACCCTTTATTAAGGTCACTATCACTTATTTGATGTTTGATAATTTTAGCATTTAAATTTTTATCATCCAAAAAATCATTATGCGTATGAATAAAAATATCATTTTTAATTGAAAGTGTTTTTAGATTGATTACATTTTCTTCAAGATAATCAAAACGTCTTAAATTTCTATAACCTTCTTTTTTTTCGGGATTTGGATTGTAAAAAGGTATATGAATAGATATAGACATTATTTATTTTAAAATTATAAACATATTTATAACATTTAATAATGAAAAAAATTCTAATAACGGGTGGTACAGGTTATCTAGGAAGAAATTTAGCTAATTTTTATAAGAAAAAATATAAAGTTTTTCTTGGCGCTCGTAATAATAAACAAAATTTCTTAGTAAAGAATTTAACGAATTGTGAAGTAGTACCTTTAGATGTTTCAAATATTGAGTCTGTACATGATTGTTTAAATTACACTAAACCTGATATCGTAATTCATGCTGCAGCTACAAAATTTGTCGACTTATCAGAAAAATTTCCATTTGAATGTATTGATATAAATATACTTGGATCTACTAATATTGTTCGAGCCTGTATAAACAAAAAAGTTCCGACAGTTATAGGTGTTTCAACCGACAAAGCATCACCACCAATCAAAAATATTTATGGTTTAAGTAAATCTTGTATGGAAAGACTTTTTTCATCAATAAAATCTTATAGTAAAACAAAATTTATTTGTGTGAGGTATGGTAATGTAACATGGTCTACTGGATCTGTTCTACCAATTTGGAAGCAAATGTATAAAAAAAATAAGACTATACTTACCACTGGTCCTTATATGAGGCGATTTTTTTTCTCAGTCAATGAAGCTGTAAGTTTAATTGATCAGGCTCTAAAACTTAAAAATAAATTAAATGGAAAAATTCTTTCAGCCGAAATGAAGTCCGCAAAAATGATCGATTTCTTAAAAGTTTGGACAAAAAAATTTGGTGGTAAATATAAAATAATTCAATCTAGAAAAGGTGATAGACAAGATGAATATCTAATTGGTGAGGACGAGTTAAAATATGCCAAAGAGATGAAAATTAAGAATAGAAAATATTTTGTAATCGATTTTAATAATCTTTTAAAAAAACCACTAAAAGAAATAGTGTCTTCTGAAAATGCAAAGAGATTAGCGCAGTCTGAAATTGAAAAAATTATCAAGTTTGGCCTGAAATCTAATGACTTATAAAAAAATAAATCATGCTTTTATAATGGCAGCTGGTCGAGGAACCAGGTTAATGCCTCTTACAAAAAAAATACCTAAAGGATTAGTCAAATTTAAACAAACCTCATTAATATCAAGGGGTATCAAAAGACTGAAAAAATATATAAATTTTGTTCATATTTCAGTAGGTTATAAAGGACCTATTTTAGCTAAACATTTAATAGAAGAAAAAGTTTCATCAATAATAAATACAGATAAAAAAGGTAATTCTTGGTGGATATTCAACTCTATATTTAAATCGTTTAACTCACCAATTTATGTTTTAACTTGTGATAACGTCACTAATATTGATTTTAAAAAACTTGAGAAAGATTATTATAAAAAAGGTCAGCCACTATGTATGTTAATTCCAACAAAACCAATTAAAGGATTAGCGGGAGATTTTATTTTTAGAAAAAAAAATATTGTTAAAAAACTCTCAAGAACACAAAAATCTGATATTTACTGCACCGGTATTCAAATATTAAATCCAAAAAAGATAAACGATAAAATTAAACCAACTGATGACTTTAATATTCTCTGGAAAAAACTAATTAAAATCAGACAATTGTATGTTTCTGATGTAACGCCAAAAAAATGGTACACGGTTGACAATTTAGATAACCTAAAAAAACTCAAAAAAATTTTTAAATAAATCTCTTTTAAGACTTTATGCTGTAACCCTTTTTAAGTAAGATTGAGACAATAATTACGCAAACTAACAAGAATAACACCATTAAACCTACACTGATCCAAATATTAAAATCTGATATGCCATAGAAAGAGTATCTAAGGCTACTAATTAAGTAAACAACTGGATTAAAATAAGTAACCACTTGCCAAAATTCAGGTAACATATCTAATGAATAAAGACTTCCACCTAAAAATACCATTGGTGTTATCACAAAAGATGGGATTATTGACATCTGTTCAAAGTCCTTGCTGACTAAACCAACCAAAAATCCAAATAATGCAAATGTAAAAGAAACGAGAACTAATAAAAAAATCATTAGCAATGGATATTGAACTTGTACATCAGCAAAAAATTGTGCTGTTAAAAAAATTACAAAACCAACAATCAGTGTTTTGGTAGCTCCTGCACTTACAAATGCCAGTACAATTTCATAAGCGGATATAGGCGCAGCTAAAATCTCATAAATAGTCCCATTAAATTTTGGAAAAAATATTCCAAAAGAAGTATTACTTATTGATTGAGTTAATAGAGTTAACATCAGCAATCCTGGAACTATAAAAGATCCATAACTGATACCATCAATTTTTTGAACGTAACCACCGATCACAGAACCAAAAACAATAAAATATAATGATGTTGAGATTACTGGTGATAAAAGAGATTGACCTAAAGTTCGTCTAAATCTATCCATTTCATGAAAATAAATAGCTTTAAATCCATAATAATTAATTTTCATTGTTTTCCTTTACTAAAGTTACAAATATTTTTTCTAAATTACTTTGTTCAGTTTTAAGATCCTTAAGTTTTAAACCAGAATCTTTAATATCTTGTAAAAGATTTGTAATCCCAGTCTGTTTTTCTTTTAAATTATAAGTATATGCTAAAGACATTTTATTACTTCCAATAATCAAATTATATTTTTTTAATGAATCAGGAATATCTTTAACTTCCTCTTGTAATTCAACAGATAAAACTTTATGGCCCATTTTTTTAATTAGTTCTTTTTTTTGTTCAACAATAATAATTTCTCCCTGATTAATAACCCCTACTCGATCAGCAATCTCCTCAGCCTCCTCAATGTAATGAGTTGTTAAAATAATTGTAACACCTATTTCTCTTAATGATTTTACCACCTTCCACATCTCTTGTCTTAATTCAACATCTACACCAGCAGTAGGTTCGTCTAAAAATAAAATTTTTGGCTCATGAGATAATGCTTTAGCGATTAAAACTCTTCTTTTCATTCCACCTGATAATTTTCGCAAGATTAAATCTTTTTTGTCCCAAAGACTGAGTTGTTTTAAAACTTTTTCAATATGTGTTGGATCTGGTTTTTTTCCATACAAACCCCTTGAATACGATACGTTATTAAAAACAGTTTCAAATTGCTCTAAAGTTAATTCCTGAGGAACAAGTCCTATACGTGATCTTGTTTCCCTATAATCTTCAATGATATCAAAGTCTTCAACTGTAACTTTTCCTGATGATGGTTTTACAATGCCACAAATAATGCTAATCAAAGTAGTTTTGCCTGCACCATTGGGTCCAAGCATCGCAAAAATTTCTCCTTTTTTGATATTAAGGTTTATATTTTTTAAAGCATTAAAGCCGTTATCATATACTTTTGAGAGATTATTAATTACTATTTGATTTTCTGACATTCGGTCAGTTATATAACTATTAATTCGCTTAATACAATCAACTAAAATTTGATCTTTTTAGCTTTAAGAACCAATAAAGGTAAAAAAGTTGCGATGATAAAAGACAAAAATAATAATGATTGGGATATAAACGGACTAAATATTTCTTTTGATAACAATATTCCAACTAACAAACTCTTTGAGAAATCTGGTGAAGGAAATAATAAAAATCCAGCTATAAACCCAATAATGATTGATATATATGCGGTTTTTTCATCAATCTTATTATAAAAACTATAAAAAACGGTTATCACGAACGCACAACAAAATAAGTCAGCCAGTAAAAACAAATACAAAATATCAAAGCCATAAGATGCAATTACAAAAGATATTATGGATAAAAAAACAATTATATATTTTGAAAAATTTAAATAATTAGTCTTTTTTTTAAATTCAAATGTAGCTTTACCATCGACTATAATTAAACTTGATATTGAATTAATTAAGGTATCTACTGTGGAGATAGTTAATGCTAGACCTAAAATAATAATTACTATTGATAAAAATATTGCTTGTTCATTTAGTAATAAGTAAAAAAAACTTAGATCGGGTCTTATTGATGAATTGAGTGAAAAACCAACAAGTCCAGTAAAACCCATAAAAAAAACAATCGGTACAATTATCAAAAAAGAAAAAATCAAACTTTTTTTTAAAGTTTTATAATCTTTTGCTGCGTAAATACGTTGCCAATTACCTTGGTGAAATAGATTTGTTGCTGCGACAGCAATAAAAAAAGTTAAACCAGAAGTATAACCAGGCAAATAAGATCCGCTTAAAAGATGTGGGTTTTTTTCTTTTACAAAATCAAATGAAAATTTTGATCCTGTGAAAGACAAAATATATATTAAAGAAATCAATAATAATGAACCAATGACAAACATTTGAATGTTATCAGTCAATATTGAAGCTTTTAATCCACCATATAAACTATAAGTTAAAGTACACAATAGCACAATTAAAGCAGTGAACCAAAATTCAGTACCTGAAATATAGTTAATCAAAACTGCAACCGCTGTAACTTCAGCACATAAGAAAATAAACATATAAAAAATTGTCATCAGTAAAATAAGTTTAAATAAACTTTTACCAAATTTTTTTCTTAAAAATTCAATGAGCGTCGAACCTTGAGGAAACTCTTTTCTAATTTTTTTTCCAAGATATATAAAAAAAAACATTGGAAAAGCTGTCCCAAGGGAATATCCGATTACCGCACCTAAACCTCCCCAAGTTGCAGCTGAAGCAGGACCAAAAAGAATCCATGCACCTAATGCAGAAGCTGTCAAACTTGTTGTTAATGAGAGAAATCCAATATTTCTATTTGCAGTTAAATAATTTTTTAATCCTTGATAGTTCTTAGAATAATAAATTCCAAATGATAAAAAAATTAAACATATAACAATTACTAAAGATAATGCGGTTGATTGTGTTAAAAAATATGTTTTATCCATTGTTCCCTTTCTGAATTACCGGACAGGTTCATAGGGTTTAATCTCAGTCTGTTAAGACACCCCTTTGGACATATTAATTTATTTTATTGAATTAGAAAAGAATAAATCAAAATTTCGAAATTAATTTAAATTGATTATAGTTTTATTTTATCAATTTGTGCGTGAGCTTCTTTAATTGATTTTTCATAATCTAGAGCCATTTGATCCGCACTGATTGTCTCAACTTTTTCTATACCAAAGAAATTCAAAATAAATTTCAACCAAGGAGTTAAAAAATCTTCATTACTATTTAACTTAGTACCTCCTGATGTAATTACTAAATAAGCTTTTTTATTTTTTAACAAACCTTCTCTTCTGCCATTAGGTTTAAATTTAAATGTTTCTCCAATTCTTGCTGCCAAATCCGACCAAGCTTTTAAAGTTGCAGGAGGACCATAATTATAAATTGGTGCTGAAATAATTATAATATCACTCTCTTTAAGTTCTTTTACAAGTTGATTAGAGAGCTCAAACATTTTTTTGTGATTTTCATTTTGGTCTTTTTCATCAATATTCATTCCAGATTCTGTTAAGCCACTCACAAAAACCATCTCTTCATTTAGATCTCTATATATAACCACATCTTCAGGTTTTTTAATTTTTTCAAGTAACTTTTTAGCTAAAGCTCTTGAAGTCGATCCCTCTTTTCTAGCGCTTGAGTCAATTTGATAAATCTTCATAATCAATCATCCAAAGTTTTGCAAAAAAGGAAATATGTTAAGTAAATAATAACCTAATGCTTGTAACTGATTTGTTAATATTAATATACCGGTAATTAATAATATTACACCACCAATTTTTGAAATTAAATTAATGTTCTTTTTGAAATTTTTTGAAAAAATTAAAAATTTTTGAATTAAATAACCTGATAAAATAAAAGGTAACGCAAGACCTAAAGAATAAAATGATAAAAGTATTATACCTCTATTGATACTCTCTTCTGTTGAAGCAAGTGCTAAGATTGATCCAAGAATAGGGCCTATGCATGGTGTCCAACCAAAAGCAAAAGCCATACCAATTAATATTGGACTAAAAAAATTAGTGTTACTATTTGTCTGAATCCTTTTTTCATAATTCAAAAATTTTAAATTTATAATTCCAATTAAATGTAAAGATAAAATACAGATTACTAATCCAGCACCAATTCTTAATTCATTTGAATTTTGTAATAATACTTGGCCTAAAAAAGTTGAAGCAGCGCCAAAAATAATAAAAACAATTGAAAAACCAATAGTAAAAAGAATGATAGGAATTAAGTTTATATTTTTTTTTTCTGTTAACTCATTTAATGAAGTACCAGAAATATAAGAGATATAACCAGGTATTAATGGTAATACACATGGCGATAAAAAACTTATCAAACCCGCGCCTAAAGCAATAAAAATTTCTAACATCTAATAAATAAAATTTATATTATTCCTTGTAAGGAACAACGTGGTGTTTTTGAGCACCAAGTTTATCTATGCCTAAAACTACTTCCTCTCCACCTTTTAAAAACTGAGGTGGCTTCATATTCTCTCCAACACCTGGAGGCGTCCCAGTGCAACAAATATCACCAGGGTGTAAGCTCATACACGAGCTCATATAAGAAACTAAAGTTTTAATATCAAAAATCATTTTACTTGTATTTCCAGTCTGCATCCTTTTCCCATTTACATCTAAAAACATATCTAAATTTTGATAGTCTGGTAATTCGTCTGTAGTAACTATGAACGGGCCTATTGGACCAAAAGTATCAAAACCCTTTCCTTTATCCCAAGTTAAACCTCTATTCTTTTGAAAATCTCTTTCACTCACATCATTAACTAGAAAAAAACCAAGAACATGATCTAAGGCGTTTTCAATACTAACATTTATAGCTTTTTTCCCTATTACAAAACCAATTTCAACTTCCCAATCAGTATGATTTGATCCTTTAGGAACAATGATAGGATCGTTTGGTCCAGTAATACAACTAGTGAATTTTGAGAAAATAATCGGTTCTTTTGGTATTGGCAAATTTTGTTCTTCAGCATGATCTTTGAAATTCAAACCAATACCAATAAATTTTGCTGGGTTAGAGACACATGCACCTATTCTAGAATTTGAATCAAGCTTTGGTAAACTTGAAATATCAGTTTTTTTCAATTTTTCTAATGTATCAAAATTCAATGTGTCAGGGTTAAAATCATTAATTATTGATGACAAATCTCGGTAATTGTTTTCACTATCTATGATTGTTGGTTTTTCTTCTCCAACACTACCTATTCTACACAATTTCATATTTCTCTTCCTAGACTTTAATAATTAGCTCATTTGTAGTAAATGAATTTTCTTCACTAGTCAATAATTTGTGGTTCTTGCTAATCGAGCTGCACCCCGAACACCGCTTGCATCACCAAATTTAGGTTTTAAAAAAGTCCCCTCAAATTCACCCCCTGCAACAAATTTTTTCATTTTTTGTTTAATTTCATCTAAAAAATTTATTTCGTTAGATACCCCACCCCCGAAAACAAACACATCTGGATCAATAATATTAACAACAGTGGCTAAAGACATAGCGAGTTGATCTTTATATTTATCAATTAATCTTTCTGCATCTAAATCAAGTTTTCTATGCATTTCAAATATCTTTTGGGCAGATAAATCCTTTTTAAACTCATTTTTGAACGCTTTAGAAATACCTATACCCGCAACAAAGTTTTCTATTTCCCCAGCTCTTAAATTGGTTTTTTTTATTTGAACACCTTCAATACAAGCGCTAGGTATTTGATTATGCCCCCATTCTCCAGTAATCCCATTAGGTCCATTGACAATTCGTTTATCTATAACTAAACCGCCTCCAACACCAGATCCAAGAATTACCCCAAAAACTATTTTATAATGTTTTCCAGAACCATCTATTGCTTCTGATAAAGCAAAACAGTTTGCATCATTTTCACAATAAATTTCTTTTCCGATCTCACTTCGTAAATCTCTTTGTAAAGGTTTGCCATTAATCCAAAAAGAATTAGGCGCATTCTTAACTAGTCCTGTTTGAATAGAATGAATCCCTGGATGACATACACCCACTGGTAATTCTTTACCAGCTTTACGCTCAAGTTCGATAACTATTTTTTTTATTATTGATAATGTATCTTTGTAATTTTTTGGAACTTCGGTTCTTTCTCTATGATGCTCATTGCCAACATCATCTAATAACACATACTCTATTTTACTTGCCCCAAGATCAATACCAATCTGCATATTTTATCTCATTAATTTATTTATTTCTTTATTAATAAAAAGTTTTGGAATTTTGCATGTTGTACTAAGTCTAATTGGTTTATTTGTTTTAGCAGATTGCATAGTTGATTGTATCAAGTCAAGAACATGCAAAGATACTTCTCCATTGCATCTATGTATCTTTTTTTTATCAATACAATAAGCCATTTCTGCAAGACCAACTCCTCTGTAATTAGCGTTAGTAGGTGACTCATTTGCTCTAGAACTTTGAGTTCTAATATTAATTTTTCCTAAAGGCATACGATTTGTTTTAAATTCTTTCCATGGGCTTCCTAATTTTTTACATAAATATACTGAACCACCAAACATATTAGGATCTGGCACAATCATTGAACCTTTGGTTCCATAAAGTTCAATATGATTTCTTTGATGGGCTATAACATCAAAAGATAAAGTTAGTCTTATAATACTTCCATTTTTAAATATAATTGTTGTAAAATATGTAGTTGGACATTCTACCTTAATTCTTTTTCCCTTTTTGGGACCAATACCAATAGTTCTAAATCGTGAACCTTTCATTAAACTTGCCGCTTTTACCTCTTTTGCTGGACCTAATAAATTTACTAATGCTGTGAGATAATAAGGTCCCATATCAATCACTGGACCACCTTCTTTTTTTGCAAACCATGGTTCTGGGTCTGGATGATAAGATTGAACCCCTGGAAAAGCAAAAATCGCATTACCTAAATTTACTTTGCCTATACTTTTACTTTCTAATAATTCTTTCGATTTTTGATTGCCTCCTCCTAAAAAAGTATCTGGAGCATTTCCTAAGTATAATTTCTTTTTTTTTGAGAGCTTTAGTAATTCTTTTCCGTCTTTTAAATTAATTGCTAATGGTTTTTCTGAGTATACATGTTTACCATTTAACAAAGACTTTTTTGCAATTTGGTAATGAACTTTTGGAGGGGTTAGATTTAATATTATTTCAACCTGTTTATCTTTTAGTAAATTACTTACCGAAACTGCTTTAATTTTATAAATTTTAGCACATTTCTTAGCTGCTTTTTCTTTAACGTCTGCACATTTAATAATTTTAAAATTTTTGAAATATTTGTGAGCTCTGAAATATGTTTCTGCGATATGACCACAGCCAATTAAGCCAACTTTAAATACTTTGCTCATTAGGGTTATACTCCCTGTCTTTGTTTTGCTTTACCTTCTTTGTGTAATTTTAGAGCTTTTTCGTTTTCCTTAGTTTTGGGAATTTCTAATGTTGGACTTTCCCAATAAGCTGATCCTTCAAGCCATTGATATGAATGAGTTTTGATTGAAATAACGTAAGTCACTTTTGATTTCTTCGCTCTTTTGAAAGCTTCCTCTAATTCACTGATAGAACTTACCTCTTCAGACTTTGCGCCCATACTTTCTGCATGTTTTGCAAAATTTACTTTTACTAAATTTGATACATTTGAACTCTCAAATAAACAATTGAATTCTTTTCCACCTTTAAATAATTGAAGTCTATTAATGACAGCGTGACCACCATTATCACAGACTATTACTATTAATTTATTATTAGTTATTACAGATGAATATATATCTGAATTATAAAGTAAATATGATCCATCGCCTACAAATGTGATAACTTCTTTGTTTGGGTTGGCCATTTTAATTCCTAAAGCTCCAGAAATTTCATAGCTCATACAACTAAAGCCCCACTCTGTTTCATGCGTATTAAGTTCTCTTGGTCTCCAAATTTGAACAACTTCACCTACCAAACCTCCAGCTGCAGTGACAGCGATATCACTTGGATCAGAGTTTCTATAAATTGCACCAACTGCATGAGCATAACTTGGGAGTTTTTGATTAGTTGGTCCACTTTCTTTATCAACATATTCATTCCAAGATTTAAGTTCATCTCTGGATTTTTTATGCCATTCCTCGGATGCTTTCCAATCACCTAAAGCTTGTGATAGTTCATTTAAAGAAACTTTTGCATCTCCAATAATTGATTGTGCCATATGCTTACTAGCATCAAATCTTGCAACATTAATTGATACTAGTGAAAAATTTGGATTTTCAAAATTGGACCATGACCCAGTTGTGAAATCTCCTAACTTAGTTCCAATAGCAATCGCTAAATCAGTTTTTTTTGCAAAGTTGTTTGCTGCTTTTCCTCCTAAACCTCCAATAGGTCCTAAAAAATGAGAATGATCTCTTTTCATAGAAGAATAACCCATTACAGTTTGTGTTACAGGTATATTATGTTTAACTGCAAAAGTAGAAAGTTCCTCCATTGCATCTGAGTAAAAAACACCTCCACCAGAAATTATGATTGGATTTTTTGATTTTTTAATTTTTTCAGCTGCCTCTTTAATTTGAAAATCATCAGGTCTTGGTCTTCGTATATTATGGATTTTTTCTTTAAAAAAATCCTCAGGATAATCAAAAATTTCTCCTTGTATATCCTGACATAAAGATATGCATACTGGACCACAATCAGCTGGGTCTAATAAAACTTGTACAGCTTGGGGAAATGTTTGTAAAATTTGTTCTGGTCTGGTTATTCTATCAAAATATTTTGTAACTGGTTTAAAAGCATCATTTTGAGTAATTCCTGGATTATTAAAATGTTCTACTTGTTGTAAAACTGGATCAGGCATCCTGTTTGCGTAAGTATCACCTGGAAGAAATAAAATTGGCAGTCTATTACTCATCGCAACTGCTGCAGCTGTTACCATATTTGTAGAACCAGGACCTACAGAACTTGTTGCTACAAATACTTGTTTTCTTCTTTTTGCTCTAGCGTAAGCAATTCCTGTTAAAGCCATGTTTTGCTCATGATGACCTCTATAAGTTGGAAGTTTATCTTTATTTTCCTCTAAAGCTTGTCCTAAACAAGCTACATTACCATGACCAAATATTCCAAAAGCACCAGCGAATAAAGGTTCTTTTTTACCATCGATAAGAATTTTTTGAGAAGTCAGAAACTTTACAATTGCATGAGCACATGTAAGCTTTATTTTTTTCATAATTGTAGATATATTCTCTTAAAATTTTGCTTAATTAACCATAAAATAAAAATTATGTATAGTAAATTTGGGCAGTTCATTGATGGTAAGTGGCAACAAGCGGAAAAAAAAGAAACTTACGATGTTATAAATCCAGCTACGGAAGAAATTATTGGCCAAGCGTCTAAAGCGTCTTCAGCAGATGTTCAAAAAGCTCTTAAATCTGCAGAGAAAGGTTTGGAAGTTTGGAAAAACACTTTACCTTGGCAGAGATCATATATTATTAGAAAAATTGCTGACCTTTTAAGAAAAAAACAAGATGTTTTAGCAAAATGGTTAACGATTGAAGTTGGAAAACCTTTCGCAGAGGGAATTGGCGAAACTGGTGGGGCTGCTGATATTTTTGAGTGGAATGCTGAAGAAACAAAAAGAATTTATGGACAAACAGTCGAAAGTCGATTTCCAGATACGAGAGTTCATGTTTATTATCAGCCAGTTGGAGTTGTAGCAGCTTTAGTGCCATGGAATTTTCCTTTAATTCTAGCAGCAAGAAAAATTTCAACAGCATTAGCTGCCGGATGTTCAGTAATTTGTAAGCCTGATGTAATTACTCCAGGAACAGTAATGGAGTTGGTAGATATTTGTAAAGAAGCAGGAGTCCCTCCTGGAGTTGTAAACTTATTATCAGGAGATCCTGAAAGTATTTCAAATGAGTTGTTAGAGTCTGATATTATTAAAAAAGTTTCAATTACTGGATCAACAAGAGTAGGTAAATTAATCTTAAAAAAGGCCGCAGATAAAGTTCAAAGAGTCACAATGGAGCTTAGTGGACACTCACCTTTTATAGTTTTTGATGATGTTGATATAAATAAAGTTGCAGATATGGCAATTACTGCAAAATTTAGAAATAATGGTCAAGTTTGTATTTCACCTAACAGATTTTATATACAAGAAAATAAAAAAGACGAATTCATTAATGCGTTTATTGAAAGAACAAAAAAATTAAAAATTGGAAATGGTTTAGATGAAGGGGTTCAGTTAGGTCCTTTAACAACTGCAAAAAGATTAGGAGAAATAGAAGAATTAGTTGAAACAACTAAAAAGGAAGGAGCAAAAGTTTTATTGGGTGGAAAAAGACCTCAAGGATTTAACAAAGGATATTTTTATGAGCCAACAGTTTTTGACAATGTAAAGGACAATTTTACAATAATGAAACAAGAACCATTTGGTCCATTAGTTCCAATGTTGTCATTTAAAACTTTTGATGAAGTGGTTGAGAGAGCTAATAATAATGACTTAGGATTATGTAGTTATATTTATACAAATTCTATGGATAAAGCTCACAGAGCTTCAGAATTAATGGAAACTGGTACTGTTGCAGTAAATACTCCTGCAGTTGCGATAGCTGAGGCACCTTTTGGGGGAATTAAACAAACTGGATATGGACGTGAAGGTGGTTCAATGGCAATTAAAGATTATCTAAATATAAAGTACACTCACCTTGGTTTAAAATCTTAAAATGAGGCCAAATAAAATAAAAAAGATGATGAGAGATGGTGAGCAAATAATTAATGGCTGGTTACAAATTCCTAGCTCTTTTTCAGCGGAAGTAATGTCTCATCAAGGTTGGGACTCGCTTACAATTGATATGCAACATGGTGTTATAGATTATCCAAATGCATTACAAATGCTGCAATCAATTTCATCTACGGATGTTACTCCTTTAGCAAGAGTAAATTGGAATGAGCCAGGACAAATAATGAAAATTTTAGATGCAGGGTGCTACGGTGTTATTTGTCCAATGGTGAGTAACAAATCCGAGGCAGAAAAATTTGTTCAAGCATGTATGTATCCCCCTAAAGGGTATAGAAGTTTTGGACCAATTAGAGGATTAATTTATGGAGGTTCAGATTATGGAGATTTTGCCAACGATGAGATTTTAAAAATGGCAATGATAGAGACAAAAGAGGCCTTGGATAAATTAGATGAAATTATGAGTACGCCTGGAATAGATGGAATTTATATTGGACCGGCTGATTTAAGTCTGGCCATAGGTCAAAAACCAGCTTTTGATAATCCTGAAGGAAGTCCAACTTATGAAAAGATTTTGAATATCTTGGAACATGCAAAAAAAAATAAAATTTTTGCAGGTATTCATAATGCTAGTCCAGAGTATGCAAAAAAAATGCTTAATTTAGGATTTAATTTGGTAACCATTGGATCCGATCAAAGGTATATGAGTGCAGGTGCAAAAGATGCTGTATCTAAATTAAAATCAATCAAATCAAAAGAAGACTCTAAAGCTTACTAAATTTAAGTGTCAGATAAAAAAAAAATATTGATAATTCAACCTATTCATAAAGCGGGGATAGATCTCATAAAGAATAACACAAATTATGATTATGAGATTATTGAAAATATAGATTACAAAGATATTAAACAAAAAATTTTGGAGTGTGATGGTCTATCAATTAGAACAGCAAATTTATCTAGCGAATTAATCAATATATCAAAAAAACTTAAGATTATATCTCGCCATGGCGTTGGGTACGACAATATTGACTTAAAATCTTCTAAAGAAAAAAATATCACCTTGGCAATTACGGCTACAGCAAATGCTGTTGCGGTGGCAGAACATGTTATGTTTATGTTGCTCAATATATCAAAGAGAAAAAACATGTATGATGAGGCTGTTAAAACAGGAAATTTTTCTAATAGAAACAAACTTCCAAAAACAATTGAACTTTGGAAAAAAAATATTTTAATTGCTGGATTTGGTAGAATTGGTCAATCTTTAATTAGAAGATGCAAAGGATTTGAAATGAATGTTTTTGTTTATGATCCATTTGTTTCAAAAGATATTATTGAGGAATTGGGTGGAAAAAAAGTTGAAGATCTTACAGAAGCAGTAAAATCTATGGATGCCATTTCTTTACATATGCCTCTTAATGAAAAAACGAAAAATATTATTAATTATGACTTACTTAAAACAATGAAGAAAAATTGTATAATTATTAATGCTGCAAGAGGTGGAATGATTAATGAGAATGACTTAGATAAAGCATTAAATGAAAGTCTTATATTTGGTGCAGGTTTAGATGTTTTTGAAACAGAACCACCTAAAGAGGATAATCCTTTGCTAAAAAACAATAAAGTTTTTTTAAGTCCTCATACCGCTGCATTTACTGAAGAATGCATGATAAGAATGGGAAAAGAAACAATACAAAATATAATTGATTTTTTTGAAAAAAAATTAGACAAATCAAAAATTATTAAACTTTAATTATGCGAATAAATTTCAAAAATTTTGGACTATTAGAAGCATTAGTGTTGTTATCGTTGGTATATGTGGTTGGTATGTTGATCTGGACCGCAAGTACAAGACCCGCTGTTGAAGCAAAAGCTAACTTGGTTAAAGAAAATCATAAGAAAGTAGTAGATTTTATAAATGGAGAAATAAATAATTGTGGGAATAATGATGAAGGTAAATTGACTGTTTGGGGTGATCCGTGTAATGGCGAGTGGTCCTCATCCAAAGTTGTGAATTATATAAACAAAAATCTTAATATAGAGAATCCTTTTTCAGAGGATACTAAAGTAAAAACTGATCCTGATCCTAGAATTAAAGCAGAAGGTAAGGCGGGGCAATCAGTTGAGATGGGTGTTATATTTGTGATGTCATCAAATTTTTTACCTGATCCTGGATCTGAATGGGTTGTGGGTACTTGTTTTAAATCTCCATGTGTTGCTGCTGGAAATAATGAACTAACTTCACTCTATAGATAATCAATTTTTATAAATTTCAATTTCAGATTTTTTCAATGTATCTGTAAGATAATTATAACCAATTTTCGCATACTCTAACGGATTTGCTTTTGCCGGATCCTGCTCTGCCTCAACCACCAACCATCCTGAATAATTATTATTTTTTAATACATTAAATAAAGGTTGATAATCAATACAACCATCTCCTGGTACTGTAAACGCACCCTCTAAAAAAGCACCTCTAAAACTTAAATCCTCTTTTAAAGATTTTTCAAGAACTTGTTTTCTTATATCTTTACAATGGACGTGCAAAATTCTTTCATGATAATTTTGTAATATGTATTTTGAGTCCCCTTTTGCAAATAACATGTGTCCTGTATCTAATGTTAATTTTACGCTTTCATGAGTATTTTCTATAAGTCTTTCAGTATCTTTTTGAGTTTCAATTACTGTTCCCATATGATGATGATATGCCAAAGGCATTCCTTCATCCTCTAAATATTTTCCTAGTTCAGAAATTTTTTCACAAAACTTCTGCCATTCGTCCCTTTCCATTTGAGGCCGAGTTGATAATTTTCTATTAGGATCTCCTTGAATAGAGCCAGAAACTTCCGCAAAAACTATACAAGGTGCATCACAATCTTTAAATAAATCTAGTTGTTCTTGAATGGATTTTTTTTCTTCCTCAACAGAATTTTTTCTTAGATTAGCACCATACCATCCTGAGCAAAGTTTAAGATTAAATTGATCTAATTTTGGAATTAATTCCGAAGATTTCTTTGGAAATTTTCCGCCAGACTCTACGCCTATATAGCCTGCTTCATTGGCTTCTTTTAAACATTGTTCTAATGAGGTGTCACCACCTAACTCAGGCATGTCATCATTACTCCATGCAATGGGTGCAACTCCTAATTTTACTGACATAAGAAATTTTTTTAGTTAAGTTATTACTTTAATACAAATTTTAAATGATTGATATAGCTTTATTTGGACTTGGTAGAATTGGTATTATGCATGGAAAAAATTTAATGCGTAGTAAAGATTTTAATCTTAAATATATTTATGACATTGAACAAAAATTATCTAAAAAGTATTCAAAAACATTAAAAACAAAAGCTATAAACAATCCATCTGTGGCTTATAAAGATAAAGATATAAAAGCTATCTTTATTGCCTCAACAACGTCGACACATATTAAATTTATTCTAGATGGCGTAAAAAATAAAAAAATAATTTTTTGTGAAAAACCACTAGATTTAAGTATTAAAAAGATTGAGTCTTGTAAAAAAAAAATTTTTAAATTAAATCCAAAAATACAATTAGGTTTTAATAGACGATATGATCCAACTCACAATAATTTAAGAAAACAACTACTTAGTGGAAAAATAGGTAAATTAGAAAAAATTATCATTACAAGTCGTGACCCTGCCCCACCCACTATGAAATATCTAAAAGAGTCTGGTGGTATTTTTAGAGATATGATGATCCATGATTTTGATCTTGTTAGATTCTACCTTGGTAAGGATGAGCCAGCAAAAATAATAGCTTCTGGTAGTAATATATCTGATAAAAGATTTGATAAAATAAAAGATTTTGAACTAGCATCGACCATAATTAGATCTAGAGCTGGTGTTCAGTGCATAATAACTAATTCCAGACATTGTAGTTTCGGATATGATCAAAGAATAGAATTATTTGGATCAAAAGGTATGTTGATTTCAGAAAATAAAAGACAAAACGAGACATCTTTATATTCTGCACAATCAACTTCGAACAAATCTCCTCTGCTTAATTTTTTTATTGATAGGTATAAAGATGCTTATAAAAATCAACTAAATGATTTTGCAAAATTTATAAGAAAGAAAATTCAACCTCTTGCAGGATTTGAAGAGGGAAGAAAAGCTCTGATAATTGCGAATGCAGCTCAAAAATCTTTACAATCAAAAAAGTTTGAAAAACTTAATCTTTAATTGAATCAACCTTAAGTAGAATACAACCTGTATACTTTACAACTAAATAATATTTTGATTAGATTTTATTTTTAAAAGTTAACTTTAATTAGAGGAAAATAATGAAAACAATAAAAAACTTTATATTAGCTTTAGCTGCATGGGCAATGATGTCTGTATCTGCTTTAGCTGTAGATATAATTGTGGTTTCTCATGGTCAAGCAAACGATCCTTTCTGGTCAGTTGCTAAAAATGGAGTTGATGCTGGATGTAAAGACATGGGAGTGTCTTGCAAATACACAGCACCGGCTACTTTTGACATGGTAGAAATGGCAAAATTAATTGATAATGCTGTATCACAAAAACCGAAAGGTATAGTGATCACATTACCAGATGCTGCTGCTTTAGGAAAATCAGTTAAAGCTGCAATAGCTGCTGGTATTCCTGTAATATCAATGAACTCTGGATCTGATGATTATGCATCATTAGGAATTAGTGCACACGTTGGACAAACTGAGTTTGAAGCAGGTGTAGGTGGTGGACAAAAAATGAAAGCCGCTGGTGGAAAAAAAGCATTATGTGTTAACCATGAGGTAGGAAACGTTGCACTAGATAGAAGATGTGCTGGTTTCAAAAAAGGTTTTGGTGGATCTGTTGATATTTTAGGTACATCAAATGACCCAACAGAAATTCAAAAAGCTGTTGCTGCAAAATTAGGTGGTGGCTATGACACTATTCTAACTTTAGGTGCGGGATTATCTGGTGAAGCAGCTTTGAAAGCACTTGAGTCAGCTGGAAAAGTTGGTTCTGTAAGATTAGGAACATTTGATATGTCTCCAAATATGTTAAAAGCTGCTGCTGCAGGAAAAGTAGAGTTTTTAATTGACCAACAGCAATATCTACAAGGATATTTGCCAATAGCTATCTTTGGACAATATATGAGATGGGGAACAATGCCAGCAGGTGTGGTAATGACTGGACCTGGGTTTGTTACTCCTGACAATGCGTCTAAAGTAATTAAATGGGCAGCTCAAGGTTATAGATAAAAATATGAATTAAAGGCCTGACTAATGTTAGTCAGGCCTTTTTTTTAATCATCTTTAAATTATAATTTTTATATGTCTGTAAAATCAGAGAGTATTCAATCTAAAAAAGATAGTGGACAAGATGAAAGACTTAAAAAAATTTCACCTCTTAGAGTTTTATTAAACAGACCAGAGCTTGGTGCTTTGGGTGGCTCAATTTTAGTTTTTATTTTTTTTGGGATAGTTGCTGGTGACACTGGAATGTTTAGCGCTTATGGGACATTAAATTTTTTAGATGTTTCAGCTAATTTAGGAATTATTGCTATTGCTGCTGCAATGTTAATGATTGGTGGAGAGTTTGATTTATCAATTGGATCAATGATTGGTTTTGCAGGAATCTGTATCGCTATACCTGCAATTTATTGGGGCTGGCCTTTATGGACGAGTATTATTTTTGCTTTTGCTATGGCAGTACTAATTGGGTATTTCAATGGTATAATGGTAGTAAAAACTGGTCTTCCATCCTTCATAGTAACTCTTGCAATGTTGTTCATTTTAAGAGGGGCAACTTTGGCTATTACGAGATTAATTACAGGAAGAACTCAAGTACCAGGATTAAGAGTTTTGATAGAGGATGATCCAATCGCTTGGTTGTTTGCAACAGATACTTTTCAATGGTTATTCACATGGCTAGGATCGATGAAATTAATTGCACTGAGAACTGACGGCACACCATTAGCTACAGGTATTCCACCATCAGTAATATGGTTTATTGCTCTTACATTATTTGCGACTTGGATACTTATGAAAACTAGATATGGAAATTGGATATTTGCATCAGGTGGAGATAAAGTTGGTGCTACAAATGTTGGTGTACCTGTTGGAAGAGTAAAAATAAGTCTATTTATCGGAACAGCTGTAGCATCGACAATATTTGCTTGTATTCAAGTTTTAGATGCAGGTTCTGCAGATACTATGAGAGGAACTTTAAAAGAATTGGAAGCAATAGCAGCTGCTGTGGTTGGCGGTTGTCTTTTGACTGGAGGTTATGGCTCTGCCATCGGAGCAGCATTGGGCGCTATTATTTTTGGCACTGTATCAATGGGAATTTTTTATACAGATGTGGATACTGATTGGTTTAAGGTTTTTTTAGGCGCAATGATGTTAATTGCAGTAGTATTCAATAATTATATTAGAAAAAAAGTTACGGAGACTAAGTGATGTCTGAATATTTAGTTCAATTCAATAATATAAGTAAATTTTTTGGTAAAGTAATTGCTTTGAAAGATGTCACTATGAAACTAAAAAAAGGCGAAATAATGTGCTTACTTGGTGACAATGGAGCTGGAAAATCTACTTTAATAAAAACTTTAGCAGGCGTTCATAAACCTGATGAAGGTGAAATTATTTTTGAGGATCAAAAAATAGTTTTTGACTCACCACGAGATGCTTTGGATATTGGGATAGGTACTGTTTATCAAGATTTAGCATTAGTTTCTCTTATGAGTGTAACTAGAAATTTTTTTATGGGTAGAGAGCCACAAAAAGGTTTACCTTTTTTCAGAACTTTTGATATTGAAAAAGCAAACACTATAGCTGCAGAAAGAATGGGACAAATAGGTATCGATGTGAGAGACCCATCACAAGCTGTCGGTACGATGTCTGGAGGTGAAAGACAATGTCTCGCTATTTCTAGAGCAATTTATTTTGGAGCAAAAGTTTTAGTATTAGATGAACCAACGTCAGCATTAGGTGTGCATCAAGCTTCAATGGTCCTGAAATATATTGTTAAAGCAGCATCGCAAGGTTTAGCTGTAATTTTAATAACACACAACGTTCATCATGCTTATCCTGTTGGAAATAGTTTTACAGTTTTAAATCGAGGAAAAAGTATGGGAACATTTCAAAAAAAAGATATATCTAGAGAAAAACTTTTAAGCATGATGGCAGGTGGTGAGGAATTAGATAAGTTAGAAGTCGAACTTAAAGAAATGGACCGAATAGAAAATAATTAGACAAATATACCACTTCTACATACATAAATTTTGCTGTAATATTTTTTAAATAAAGAAAGGGGTAACATATGAAAGCATATATAATGGGAAACTACACTGAAAAAGCTTTTCAAGGTTTTTTAAAAGATCCTAAAAGTGATAGAAAAGCAGTAGTTGAACAATTAACAAAAGCTATGGGTGGAACAATGCATAGTATGGATATAGTTAGAGGTCCATATGACTTTATTGTTGTTAATGAACTTACAACATTTGAAGACTTTGCAGCAGTAAAACTTGTAGTAGAAGCATCAGGAGCAGTTAAAAATTTAACAATGTTGGAAGCTATTGATTTTAATAAAGCTACTGTTAAAGCGAGTGAAGTTGCATCAGGTGCATACAAAGCGCCAGGACAATAAATAGATTATTACTTCCAGTACGCGGGCTGGAAGTAAATTTATTTACTTTTTCAATTTAGAGGAAAACTTAAGGTTAGTATTATCAAACTTTTCTATATTATTTTTAATATAATTATCCATAATTTCTAATTTATCTCCCTCGAATTCTGAGACTTTTCGATTATTTAAATCAACATATAATGCAAGGACTTCAATCGTAGATGCTAAATATTGCTTTTGCTTATGGATCATTTCCATCTTATATTGCAACCTTTTTTTATCGTGATCAAAAAAAACTAAATTTACATCTACCTCATCATTCATCTTTAGTTCTTGATTATATGTAATATGAGACTCAACAATCATCGTACTTTTTCCGGTAGTCCTTGCTGAATGCTCACCCATTTTAAAGGTGTCATTTAATATATCAGCCCCATATTTATCAAAGATCAAAAGATAATAAGAAACATTCATATGATTGTTATAATCAATCCAATCCTTCACAATTTTTTGTGAACTTAAAAAAATCGGCATTGTTAAATAAATTTAATGATTTGGATTATCGTTATCCACTACGAGGCATATTTCAGATTTAGTTAAAAATCTTCTTCCAGTTCCATTATCTAATGAAAACATTCCACCAATTCCTTTTACAGCATCTATCGTAAGATCAGTATGTTTCCATTTTTCATATTGATCACCATTCATATAAAATGGAACTCCACCTATTTCCCCAAGTTTAATATCGTTATCTCCCAATGGAAATTCACCTTCTTGGAAACACATAGGTGCACTCCCATCACAACATCCACCTGATTGATGAAACATTAACTTTTCACCATATTTTTCTTTAAGTTCAGATAATAAACTAAGTGCCGAATTTGTTGCAGATACTTTCATATTTTTTCTCTGGCCCATGATATCGAATCATGGACCAGTATATATTATTTGATTAAAAGAAGCCTAATTTTTTCTCAGCGTAAGAAACATGTAGATTCTTATTCTGTCTGTAATGATTAAGCATCATTTTGTGAGTTTCTCTGCCAACTCCAGATTGTTTGTATCCACCAAATGGTGAGTGAGCTGGGTATGCATGATAACAATTAGTCCATACTATCCCTGCTTGTATTGCTCTACCCATTCTATAAGCAATATTACCATTTCTAGTCCAAACAGCTGCTCCTAAACCATAAAGAGTATCATTGGCAATTTTTAATGCCTCTGCTTCATCTTTAAATTTAATTACAGACACAACAGGTCCGAAGATTTCTTCTTGAGATATTCTCATATCATTTTTTGCTTCAAAAACAGTTGGTTGAATGTAATTACCTTTTTCCAATCCACTGTTAAGTTTTGCAACACTTCCTCCTGTTAGGACTTTCGCACCCTCTTTTTTCCCTAGATCAAGATAAGATTTAATCTTCTCCATTTGTTCTACAGAAGCCTGTGCTCCAATCATAGTTTCCATTTTTAAAGGGTTGTCTTGAACAACAGCTTTTGTTCTAGCTATAGCTCTTTCCATGAATTTATCATAGATCGACTCTTGAACTAAAGCTCTACTCGGACAAGTACAAACCTCACCTTGGTTAAGATTGAACATAACAAAACCTTCAATACATTTATCGAAGAAATCATCATCTTTATCCATGATATCCTCAAAGAAAATGTTTGGAGATTTTCCACCTAATTCCAAAGTTATTGGAATTATGTTTTGTGCAGCATACTGCATTATCAATCTTCCTGTTGTTGTTTCACCAGTAAATGCAACTTTAGCAACTCTTTTTGATGATGCTAAAGGTTTACCTGCCTCTAAACCAAAACCACTAACAATGTTGACAACTCCTGGAGGTAATAAATCCCCAATAAGTTCCATCATCACCATTATGGATGCTGGCGTTTGTTCGGCTGGTTTTAAAACTGAACAGTTACCTGCTGCAAGAGCTGGTGCTAGTTTCCATGTAGCCATAAGTAATGGGAAGTTCCAAGGAACTATTTGACCAACTACTCCTAAAGGTTCAGGTATGTTGTAAGAGTATTGAGAATTGCTAATTTCTGCAATTGATCCCTCTTCTGCTCTTATTACACCAGCAAAATATCTCCAATGATCAACAACCAAAGGTAAATCTGCTGCCATACATTCTCTAATTGGCTTTCCATTATCTAAACATTCTGCTGTTGCGAGTAAGTTTAGATTTTTTTCTAAAACATCAGCGATCTTATATAATATGTTTGATCTTGTTGTGATGTCTGTTTTTCCCCACTCTGGGAAGGCTGCGTGAGCTGCATCTAATGCTGCTTCTACGTCTTTTTCGTCTGATCGCGCAACTGAACAGATTTTCTCATTTGATATCGGGCTTACATTATCAAAATACTTGCCTGATTTTGGTTCTACAAATTTTCCATTAATGTAGTTTCCATATTTTGCTTTGAACGGAAATTTAACCTTTAAATGAGAAGTATCTAATACAGATGACACTTTCATTGCTTCTGCACTCATTTTTTTCTCCTCTTATTATTTATATAAATTAATTAAAAACCTTTTTGGGAATGATGTAAATGGGTCAATAATGTTTTCAACTAAGAATTGTATTAATCGAGCTTTATTTTACTGATTTTATTGTCTGCTTTTCTCACAAAATAAATTCCTACTGATACTGCAATGAGAGATATCAAAACTTTGAAAGTGATCAATTCCTTCAGGAAAATGTAACTCAAGATAGTTCCAAAAATTGGAATTAAATATGAAACTTGTGACTGAAATATTAGTCCATTATTAACTAAAATTCTAAATCTCAATAACCATGCAATTCCAGTAGAAACTAGGCCAAGATATATCACGGATATTGTGGAGTCTAACCTTGGCGAGACATTCCATGGTTGTTCAACAATACTTGCAATAGGTATCAAAATCAAAACTGCCCAAACCAGTATTGAGCCAGTTACATTTTCATTTTTTTTCTTACTAATTTTTAAGGTTAGAACACCACCTATTACATAACAAGTTGAGCCTAATAGAATTAATATTGCGGAAAAAAAATTATTTTCATTAATCAAGATATTATCAGAAAATAAATAAAGTATTCCAGAAAAACCAATTAAGATTCCTATTGTTTTGATAAAATTGAATTTTTCATTCTTTGTATAAAAATGACCAAGCACAGTTGAACTTAATGGTGTAGTTGACATCAATATCGCAGCCAAATTACTTTGAACTGATTGCACGCCATAGGCAATTAAAAAAAAAGGAGCTACTAGATTTATAAATCCTATAATTGCGAACCAATACCAATCTTTTGAAAAAGCTTCGATCTTTATCTTTTTATAATAACAAAGCAACAAAACTGGTATTGCTCCAAAAAACACTCTTAAAAATGCAATGGTAATTGGTCCAAATGAATAGGTTGCAATTTTGATATTAAAAAAAGCTGATGCCCATATTAAAGCTAACAAAATTAATAAAAGATAATCTAATAGTTTTGGTTGTCTCATTCGGTAATATCTTCAATTGTTCCTTTTGTAATTTTCTTTAAATCTGAGAAATTGATTTTAAATATACAATTTGGATGACCTGCAGCAGCAAATAAAAAATCAAACCTATTTAAAGAATTATCTATGTAAATATCAACATTTTCTAAATGGCCTACTGGTGAAACACCGCCAATAGTATAACCAGTAATGTTTTTTACATCTTCAGCAGTAGCCATAGAAACATCATCAAATTTAATATTTTTCTTAATTTTTCTTAGTGAAGCTTTCTTATCTCCAGCAACCAAAAATAAAGTAAACTTATTATCTGTCTTAAAAAGTAAGCTTTTAACAATTGCTCCTACCTCACATCCTAAAGAAGATGCGGCTTCTAAAGCAGTTCTAGCTGATGTTTCTAAAACACTAACACTTAAATTTTGGTCAAATTCTCTAATAATTCTTCCAACTCTTCGAACTGGTTCTTTATCAAGTAATGTCATTATTCAACTCTGAATTGTTAGTATTCTTAGTCTTTTCAATATACACTTATGTTAAAAATGCATAGGTGTTATTAAGTAAAAGAGGATTATTTATCAGTCTTTATTTGGTATCACAACCCACAAGATTACAGAGGAGATATAATGAGTGCAAAAAATGTATTAAAAGTTATTAAAGACAAAGAGATCGATTACGTTGATCTAAGATTTACTGACCCTAGAGGTAAACTTCAACACGTTACAATGGACACTAAGGTAGTTGACGAAGATATGTTAAACGATGGAATTTTCTTTGATGGCTCCTCAATTGCAGGTTGGAAAGCTATTAATGAATCTGACATGATTTTAAAGCCTGATTTAAGCAGAACTGTGGTTGATCCGTTTACGTCTCATAATACATTAAACATTTTTTGTGATATTTTGGATGCAATAAAAAAAGATCCTTACGAAAGAGATCCTCGAGGAACAGCAAAAAAAGCAGAGGCATATTTAAAAAAATCTGGAATTGGTGACAAAGCATTTTTTGGTCCAGAGGCTGAATTTTTTGTATTCGATGATGTAAGATTTAAAAATGACATGAATGAAACTGGCTTCAAAATTGATAGTACTGAAGGCCCTTACAACACTGGAAAAAAATATGAAAACGGAAATATGGGACACAGACCTGGTATCAAAGGTGGTTACTTCCCAGTTCCTCCTGTTGATAGTGCACAAGATATGAGAAGTGAGTATTTAAAAGCAATGAAAGACATGGGTATTAAAGTTGAGAAACATCACCATGAAGTTGCTCCAAGTCAGCATGAACTTGGAATGTATTTTGGAACTTTAGTTGATCAAGCAGATAACTTGCAATTATATAAATATGCGGTTCATATGGTTTCACATTCATTTGGAAAAACTGCAACTTTTATGCCTAAACCAGTAAAAGGCGATAATGGATCAGGTATGCACGTGCACCAATCAATTTGGAAAGGAAATACAGCATTATTTTCAGGAGATAAATATGCTGGCTTATCCGATTTAGCTTTACACTATATTGGTGGAATTTTAAAACATGCAAAAGCTATAAACGCTTTTTCAAACGCAACAACCAATAGTTACAAAAGATTGATCCCGGGATTTGAAGCCCCAGTGTTATTAGCGTACTCAGCGAGAAACAGGTCAGCTTCATGTAGGATCCCTATTACTCTTAGTAAAAAGGCTGCGAGATGTGAAATTAGATTTGGTGATGCAGCTGGAAACCCATACTTAACTTTTGCAGCAATGCTTATGGCTGGACTAGATGGTATTAAGAATAAAATTGATCCAGGTAAATCTTTCGATAAAGATCTTTATGCTTTATCTGAAAATGAAGTTAAAAAAATACCTACTGTTTGTGGCTCATTAAGAGAAGCAATGGAAAGTTTGGATAAGGACAGAGATTTTTTAAAACAAGGTAACGTTTTCACTGATGATCAGATAGATGCTTACATTGCTTTAAAATTTGAGGAAATACATAATTTCGAACACACACCACACCCAATAGAGTTCGATATGTATTATAGTTGTTAAAAGTTATTGTCTAGTAGTGGCAATCTTGTTTTTGCCAGGACCTTTTTTAACAACGTAATCTTGAGTTCCATTAGCTCCTGTTTCAACAGATTTGATCAAAGATCTTTGTAAGCTTTTTCTTTTTTCTTTTCTGTCTTCAGACGCTAATAAATTTCTAAATTCAAAAACGTTCATATAATAATTATATACTAGATATGCATTTTAAGCAATACAGCTATGCAACTTATGGGATACTAAATTTTATTCTACTTTAAAGGACTCCCCGCAACCACATCTCTCTGTTTCATTGGGATTATTGAACACAAAAGTTGAGGAAAAATCCTCTTTTTTGTAATCCATCTCAGTACCTAATAAATACATCACTGCAGCAGAATCTATAAAAACCTTAACTCCCTTGTCCTCAATTACCTCATCATTCGGGTTAAGTTCTTTAGAATATTCCATTACATATGACATGCCTGCGCATCCTCCAGATTTAACTGAAACTCTCACTCCTAAAGCATCTTTTTCTGCACCAGACATGATTTCTTTAATTCTGTTTGCTGCATTTTCACTTAATTTAATTATAGGATTCATTACAAATTTAACTCCAACTTAGCAGCATCTGACATCATATCTTTGTTCCAAGGTGGGTCCCAAACTAGTTGAAGATCAACATCATCAATTTCTTCAACTTGCATAGCTCCTTCTTTTACTTCTTTTGGTAAACTCTCTGCAACAGGACAATTTGGTGTGGTTAAGGTCATTTTAATTTCAGCTTTTTTTCCTTTTACTTGAATATCATAAATTAAACCAAGTTCATAAATATTAACTGGTAACTCAGGATCATAAATTTTTCTAATTTCATTTATAATTTTTTCTTTTATTTCCATAATATTAATCTTCTGTACTCACTTGCTTTCCATCATCTTCCATTGCAGAAATCAAAGTATGCCAAGATAAAGTAGCACATTTTACTCTCATAGGATATTGTTTTACTCCTGATAGACACATTAGTTTTGTTTTATCATCTTCTTCTAAAATTGTAGACTTTAATTCAGGATTTTCTTTTATCATTCCCAGAAAATCATCTATGATCTCCTTTGCTTCATTGTCACTTTTGCCTTTAATCAAATCTGTCATTATTGAAGCTGAGGCCATTGATATTGCGCAACCTCTTCCTTCAAAAGAAATATCTTCAACTTTTCTTTGATTATTCAATTTAAGATAAACATGGACATTATCCCCACATAAAGGATTATTCCCTTTAGCATCTTTATTAAAATTCTCAGTCTTCCTCAAATTCCTTGGATTTTTTCCATGTTCTAAAATTATTTCTTGATATAATTCTTTTAAATTCATTTTAAATCAAAAATTTTTTTACATTTGTTTATAGACTCATTTAATTGATCAAAATCACTTTTAGTATTATAGACACCTACTGATGCTCTTGCACTAGCAGGAATCTCGAGTTTGTCGTGTAAAATTTGACAGCAATGGTGTCCAGCTCTAATAGCTACACCATCTTCGTCAAGTATTGTCGCGATGTCATGTGGATGTACCCCTTCAATCGTAAACGATATTACACCGCCTTTATTTTTTGGATTGCCAATTATTTTTACTGAATTATTCTTCTTTAAAATTTCTTGACCATATTCTACTAATTCTTTTTCATGTTTAATTATATTTTCAATCCCAATACTTTCTAAAAATTTGATAGACTTATCAAAAGCTATCACCTGTGCAGTGGCCATTGTGCCTGCTTCATACTTATTTGGAAGATCACCATAAGTAATACGATCTTTTTTAACTTCTTTAATCATTCCACCACCACCTTGATAAGGTGGTAATTCTTCAAGCCATTTTTTTTTTCCATACAAAATTCCAAGTCCAGTCGGTCCATACATTTTATGACAAGAAATTGCATAAAAATCACAGTCCAGATCTTGCACATCAAGTTTCAAATGTGGTGCACCTTGACATCCATCTACAACAACAATTATATCTTTTGCGTGTGCAAGCTCAGTAATCTCTTTGATTGGTAGGATTGCACCAGTGACATTCGATAGATGATTAACGGCAATCACCTTTGTTTTTGGCGTAATTTTTTTTTCAATATTTTCAATTGGAATTTCTCCCTCTTCATTTATTTCAGCAAAATTAATCTTTATATTTTTTGATTTTCTCAAATAGTGCCATGGTACATAATTTGAATGATGCTCTAACTCAGTGAGTAAAATTTCGTCACCTTCATTCAAATACTTTTGGCCAAGTGTATTAGCAACTAAATTGAGGGCTTCTGTTGCACCCTTAGTAAATACAATCTCATTTTTATCTTTTGCATTAATGTATTTTTGGACAGAAGATCGTGTGTTTTCGTATAAATTTGTAGCTGCCACTGCCAAATAATGAATACTTCTGCCCACATTTGAAAATTCTTTAGTATAGAATTCATTTATTCTATCAATAACAACTTTAGGTTTTTGAGAAGAATTAGCACTGTCCAAATAAACTAGATCATTGTTTTGTATCTTTTCATCAAAGATAGGAAACTCTTTTTTAATATTATCTATGTTCATTTTTTTAAACCAATCATTTTTTTTAATAAATCTTTAATTTCAGCGTCAGTAATCTTTTCGATTACATCAAGCAAAAAACCATTTATTAATAGTCCTTTAGCTTGTTTATAATTTAGTCCTCTAGACATTAAATAAAAAATTGAATTATCATCAAGACTACCAGATGCCGATCCATGAGAACATTTAACATCATCAGCATAAATTTCTAATTCAGGTTTTGCGTTAAACTCTGAGGTTTCGTCTAACAAAATTGCTTTACTTAATTGATATCCATCTGTTTTCTGAGCCTTTGAGTCTACATATATTCTTCCTTGATAAGCAGACTTTGTATTTTTTCCAAGCACACTTTTTATTAACTGATAGCTTTTTGTATTTTCAACCAAATGATTTATAGTAGTTCTTATTTCGTGCTGTTTATTATCATCTAATGAAAAAATGCCATTTATAAATGCTGAAGAATATTCGCCTTTTAGATTACAATTTATCTCATTTTTGAAATAGTCTGAGCCTGCAGAAAAAATAAAAGTTTCAGAAATACTATTTTGTTTTTGATTTATATTATTAAATGAATATTTTAAATTTTTATTCAACGACTTATCAATTTTATAATTTTTAAGAATCGCATCTTTATCCAAATTAAAATTGTAAAAAATATTCATAAAATTTTTTTCACTATCATCACTGAAGAAATCAATTAACTTTAATGTACTGTTTTGTTCAAGCTCAAAATCTAATCTTAAATTAATATTCTTTGATTTCATTTTCTCATTGGTTAAATGATAAATGATCAAGGGTTTTTTAAATGAGTAACCTTTTTTAATTAAAATTTTAGAATGTTTATTACTTAATGCAATATTCAAATCAATTAATGAATTATTGATTTCAGACTTATCATTTGTGTAAGAGTCTTCAATTATTTCAATCTGTTTTTTATTCTCATAACTAAAGTCAATTTTTTCAATTCTTCCATTAATAAAAATAATTTTATTATGTTCTAAATCATCTATAAAAATTGATGAATCAATCTTATTTTCAATTGAATAATCATTATAAAAGCTCAAATCTGAAATATTATTACTAATTATTTGATTTATATCTAAAAACTTCCAGTTTTCTTGTTTTCTATTTGGGAAACCATTTTCAATGAATTTATTTAGGTAAGATTTTTTTATCTCAATATCTCTATTAGAAAAATTAGAAACTTCTTTAATTTTGTTAAAATCTATTTTTAATTGTTCCTTCATCTAATTAAAACTCTCATATCCTTTTTTTTCTAATTCTTCTGCAAGTTCAGGTCCACCTGATTTGATAATCCTTCCATTCATTAAAACGTGAACGAAATCTGGCTTAATATAATCTAATAATCTTTGATAATGAGTAATGATTAAAAAAGAATTTTCATTATTCCTTAATGTGTTTACACCATCTGCAACTATTTTTAGAGCATCTATATCTAAACCTGAGTCTGTTTCATCTAAAATTGAAAGTTTTGGCGCTAGCATTGACATTTGTAGAATTTCATTTTTCTTCTTTTCTCCACCAGAGAAGCCCACATTTAATTGCCTATTAAGTTTTTCTTCATCAAATTTCAGTTCTTTAGCTTTTTCTTTTACGAGTTTTAAAAACTCGATAGCATCAAGTTCTTTTTGTCCACGAGCTTTTCTAATTGCATTTAGAGAAGTCTTTAAAAAAATATTAGTATTTACCCCAGGAATTTCTAAAGGGTATTGGAAGGCTAAAAATATACCTTTGTGCGCTCTTTCCTCAGTTTCAAGTTCAAATAAATTTTTATTTTCAAATAATATTTCTCCAGATACCTCGTAACCTTTTTTTCCCGATAAAATATTAGATAACGTACTTTTTCCAGAGCCATTAGGACCCATTATTGCATGAACCTCACCTGGGTTTATATTTAATGAAAATCCCTTTAAAATTGACTTATTTTCAACATTTGCGTTTAAGTTATTAATTTTCAGCATTAACCCACGCTCCCTTCAAGACTAATTCCAACAAGTTTTTGTGCCTCTACAGCAAACTCCATTGGTAATTGCTGAAGAACTTCTTTGCAAAATCCATTAACGATTAACCCAACAGCTTCCTCAGGATTTAATCCTCTTTGTTGACAATAGTGCAATTGCTCTTCACTTATTTTTGACGTTGTTGCTTCATGAGCAACATTTGAGTCAAAATTTTTGTTCTTTATATAAGGAACAGTGTGTGCTCCACATTTATTTCCCATTAAAAGAGAGTCGCATTGAGTATAGTTACTAGAATTTTTTGCTTTTGAATTTATATCTACTAATCCTCTATAGGTCATATCAGAAAATCCAGCACTAATACCTTTGGAAATTATTTTACTTTTAGTATTTTTACCAAGGTGGATCATCTTTGTCCCAGTATCTGCTTTTTGATGATTATTTGTAATTGCTATTGAATAAAATTCTCCAATTGAGTTATCACCCTTTAAAATACAACTAGGGTATTTCCAAGTTATAGCAGAACCTGTCTCTACCTGTGTCCAAGAAATCTTAGAATTTTTTCCCTTACATAGTCCTCTTTTAGTTACAAAATTATAAATTCCCCCTTTTCCATTTTCATCTCCCGGGTACCAGTTTTGAACAGTTGAATATTTAATCTCTGCATCATCAAGAGCTATTAATTCAACGTTAGCAGCGTGTAATTGATTTTCATCTCTCATCGGCGCAGTACAGCCCTCTAAATAACTCACATAACTTCCTTTATCAGCAATAATCAAAGTTCTTTCAAATTGACCAGTTTCTGATGCGTTAATTCTGAAATAGGTCGAGAGCTCCATTGGACACTTTACACCTTCAGGAATATAAACAAATGACCCATCGGTAAAAACTGCAGAGTTTAACGTCGCAAAAAAATGATCTGTTGTTGGAATTACTGTTCCTAAATATTTTTTTACTAAATCAGGATGTTTTTGTATTGCCTCTGACATTGAACAAAAAATGATTCCATGTTTTGTTAATTCACCTTTAAATGTTGTGGCTACTGAAACAGAATCAAATACCGCATCGACAGCTATTCCATTTAATCTTGCTTGCTCTTGAAGGGGAATTCCTAATTTATTATAGGTTTCTAAAAGTTTAGGGTCTAATTCATCTAAGCTCTTGGGTTTATCCTTCATGCTTTTCGGAGCCGAGTAGTAATATAAATCTTGATAATCAATTTTAGGATACTTAGGTTTTTGCCAGTTAGGCTCTTTGAGAAGCTTAAATCTTTCAAATGCTTTTAATCTAAAATCCAACATCCATTTAGGTTCTTTTTTAATATTTGAAATAAACTTAATTACATTTTCATTTAGACCTTTTGGTGCTTTAATATTTTCAATATCGGTTGTAAAACCGTATTTATAATCTTTTAAATTTTCTATATCTTTTTCTCTAGTATCCATTTTATAATCTTCTTTCAAAGTTTTCTTTTACTAAGTCGTCTAAACTTTTTTTATCAAAAAAATTATTGATGTGAGTTTCAAGTTCATCCCAAAGATTGTGAGTTAAACATTTTGTAGATTTACCATTGCATCCTTTTTTTGACTCTTTTTTACATTGGACAGTTTTTACTTTTTCGTCTACTGCATCAAAAATATTTGTTAATTTAATTTCTTTAGCTTTCCTATTTAAAATATATCCACCTTGAGTTCCTCTAACGCTTTGAACAATTTCTTTTTTTCTCAATTTTGAAAAAATTTGTTCTAAATAATCTAACGAAATGCCTTGTCTTAAAGATATATCCCTCAGAGAAACTGGATTAATTCCATCAAATCTAGCCAGATCCACTAAAGCCATTACCGCATATCTGCCTTTAGAAGTAAGTCTCATAATTCCTTATTTTACTGGGGTATATATAAACCTGACCAAAATAGTCAAGTATCATGAGTAAAAAAAAGCTAACATTTTGTCACGCAGTTGTGATAAACCTAATTTTTTTTTGAGAATAATAATCAATAACAATTATGGAAAATAAAATATTAGAAATATTTATTCCAGGACCTGCAGGTAGACTTGAAGCCAAATATTATAAGAGTAAAAAAAATACTTCACCAATAGCTTTAGTTTTACAACCACATCCTCAGTATGGAGGGACAATGAATAATAAAGTTGTTGTGGAAACTTTTCATACTTTTATGGAAAATGATTTTTCAGTTTGCAGAGTAAATTTTAGAGGTGTAGGAAAGAGCGATGGAGAATTTGACAATGGCCAAGGTGAATTAGCAGATGCTGCAGCTGCTCTTGATTGGTTAGAAAGAGAAAATTTTGATAATTCTCAGTGTTGGGTTTCAGGTTTTTCCTTTGGGTCATTGATTGCTATGCAACTTTTAATGAGGAGACCAGAGATAAATAGATTTGTCGCTATCTCTCCCCAGCCAAATGTTTATGATTTTTCATTTTTGTCTCCGTGTCCAACTTCTGGGATAATGATCTATGGAAAAAAAGACGAATTGGTGCCGGTTGAACATATCAATGAACTAAATAAAAGATTAAGTGCACAAAAAGGTATTAAAGTTGAATTTCAATCAATCTCAGAAGCAAACCATTTTTTTTCAAAAAATGAGAACGCACTTTCAAAATCTCTTGATAAATACATAAAAAAAGAAACAGCTTTGTATTAAAAATTTTCAACCAGAACTCCACCAGTTACTGATTTTTGACATCCAGTCGTATTTGGAAATGAAATTGGCATACCTTTTAGTGATCTTATAGCTAAAAAAGCAAAAGCTTGAGACTCAATAAAGTCTCCATCTAATTCATATTGATCAATTGAATTAAGATCTATATCATCAAAATTACTCTTTATACTATCTAAGAGATATTTATTTTTTCTTCCTCCCCCACATACTAACCATTTACTTTTTTGAGAATTATTCTTATTGTGAATAAAACTCATTCCATTAGAAATTAATTTAGCGGTAAAATCAGTAATGGTTGCAGCACCATCCTCTAATGAAAGTCCTTTTGCAAAAAAAATATCAAAATTTTTAATATCTAAAGATTTTTCAAAATTAGATTGTTCAGTAAAATTGTCCAAAGCTTGATTTAAAATTAGTTTATCTGTTTTTCCAGATCTTGCTACTAAACCTTCTTTGTCATACCCTTTTTTTGAATTTTTTCTCATCCATTCGTCTATCAAACAATTGCCAGGTCCGATATCACAGGCAAAAATTTTTTCTTCTAAATCCAAATTATTATATTCTGTTGTAGAGGTAACATTAGAAATACCTCCAATATTAAGAATATTCATTGGAAAACCTAAATTAAATTTTTTATTTAATTCATTAGCTAGAGCATTATGAAAGATTGGCGCTAGAGGAGCGCCCTGCCCCCCATTTTCTAAATCATTTTGTCTAAAATTATAAATAACTTTCTTTTTCGTTAATTGAGATAGTAGCAATCCGTCACCCATTTGTTTTGTAATTTTTTTTTCGGGAGCGTGAAATATTGTTTGACCATGGAAACCAATTAAATCAACATCAGATTTTGATAGTTCAAGGCTTTTACTAACAGCCTTAAAATGAAATAAAGTTATTTCTCTTTCTAAATCTTTGATTTCAACTTGATATTTGATTAAATCATCTGGACTAAAGATTTTATCCCTAATTTTAAGTATTTTTTGAGTTAATTCTTCATCATATTGAAAGTATTTATCAAATAATATTGAAAATTCTTGATTACCATCTGACCTGATTATGGATACATCTACTCCATCTGTTGAGGTACCGCTCATTAGACCCATTGCTGTGTAAATTTTATCCATTCTTATTTTTTTTTACTAAATAATGTATATTGTGGAACTATAGACTTATGGATAAATTTTTAAAAGAATTTAAAGATAGAGGCTACTTCTATCAGTGCACGAATGAAAATGAGTTATCCAAATTAATAAATAAAGAAAAAATTAGAGGTTACATAGGTTTTGATTGTACTGCTGAAAGTCTTCATGTTGGAAGCTTACTTCAAATCATGTGTCTTAGGCTTCTTCAAAAATATGGGCATAGACCGATTGTCTTATTAGGTGGAGGGACTACCAGAATTGGAGATCCTTCAGGTAAAGACAAAACAAGGAGAATTTTAACTGAAAAAGAAATAGATAAAAATACAAAAAATATTGAAAAAATATTAAAAAAATTTTTGAATAATAACGATCCAAAAACAAAACCTATTTTTGTAAATAATTATTCCTGGCTTAAAAATTTAAATTATATTTCATTTTTAAGAGAAATAGGAAAACATTTTACAATTAATAAAATGCTTACTTTCGAAAGTGTTAAAACTAGATTGGATAGAGAACAATCATTAAGTTATATGGAATTTAATTATATGATTTTGCAAGCTTATGATTTTTTAGAGCTAAATAAAAAAGAGAATTGTTCCTTACAAATAGGAGGTTCTGATCAATGGGGAAACATTGTCAATGGAACAGAACTTATAAAAAGGTATTCTAGTAAACAAACTTATGGTTTAACCACCCCTCTCATTACATTATCCTCAGGAGCAAAAATGGGAAAAACTGAGTCAGGTGCTATTTGGTTAGATGAAAAATTATTATCATCATATGACTATTGGCAATTTTGGAGAAATATCGATGACAGAGATGTAATAAAATTTTTAAAAATGTTCACAGATTTAGATATTGAAGAAATTAATAAAATGAAGGATGAAGATATTAATAAACTTAAAATTAAGCTAGCTAACGAGACAACTACTATGCTTCATGGTTTAAAAGCTGCTAAAAGTTCAGAACAAGCGGCAAAAGAAGCTTTCTCAGGAACTTCGCTTGGTTCAAATTTACCTTCAATTAAAATTAAGAAAACTGATATTGAAAATAAAATTAGTATTATAGATCTAGTGATCTTATCTAAACTAGAAAATTCAAAAAGTGAAATCAGACGTCTTATTAAAGGAAATGCAATAAAACTGAATGATGAAATTGTATCTCAAGAAAATCTGATTATTTCTTATGAATTATTCAGACAAAATTATTTAAAACTTTCTGTGGGAAAAAAAAGACATTTAAAAATTGAGTTAAGTTAATTCTTTTTAATTTTTTCCAATGTTCTGGTAATAAATCTGGGTGTTAAAGTTTTGACAGGATTTACTGAAGTTTTTAAATTTTTTGGAGGACCTTTGATCTTAAAACTTACTCCAAATACTCCCTCACCAGTTTTTTTTCCAACTAATATTTCACCTAGCATAGGTAATGAACCAATAAAATTATTAATTGTTGTGGCTGGCACCAATGTGCCCTTTAAACTAATTAATTTGTTTTTTTCAACATAGCCCTCCATTAAAATAGATATTGCAGGACCAATCGCATAGATTTCTTCTATGGTCATTAAATCACCCTCATTTTTAAAATTCATTTCAAATTCCGTAAAACGTATACCTTCTCCAGATAAAATATCCGCAATACCTTGTAAGGATGCTAACGTGAGAATCTTTGTCAATATAGGCAGCTCTTTTAATTTAAAATCATAAATTTTTATTTGTGAAACAGATTTTTTTGATTTTTTTGAACTGAAGAAATCGAGTGATCCTTCATCAAAACCTTTTATAAATTTATACCTTTTTACAATAGGTTTTGCTTCGTCGACAAATAATGTGGTAATTTTATTATTATTATCACTATTTATTGTGAGTTTTAATTTTTTATTTTTTGAAAAGCTTCCAATTAAGTCAGCTTTATATACTTCTTTATTTTTAATCAAAATATCACCTTTGAAATTTGATAGATAATACTCGCTATCTAAAAAAATTTTTTTTACATCAATTTTCAAATTACTATTGATATCTATAATTTTAGTATCTTTATCGTCATCTGACAACAAATCCTCAATGAAATTATCAGCATTGAAACTAGACCCAGTTAAAAAATATTTTTTTTTATTCCTTTTTAATCTTATTGAGTTTTTTTGTTTATCTTCATCAAGATAATCTAAATTTACCTCATCTAATTTAGAAATTTGAAATTTTTCATTAAAGACTAGATCTTTTATCTTAATATAGTTCTCATCTTCATTAAGATTAAAAGTTTCAATTACAATTTCATTATTTCTATTTTTAGACCCTTTAAAATTTAAAATAACCTCATTTTTCTCCTTTTTTTTGTAATTCAATAAATCAACTTTTAAAGGATTGTCTTTAATTTTTAGAGTTATTTCAAAATTTTCAGTTTTATTCTTATTAGAAAAAAAATACTTTATATCATCATTTTTATTTTGATAGTTTAAATTTCCATTTCCCTCAATAGTAAAATTATTTTTTTCATATTGTAATTTTATTTTTTGATCTAAAAGAGAAATTTTTTTTTTTTGTTTAGGAAAAAATTTTTTTAATTTCAGATTATTTGGTATTATTAATTTATGAACTAATATTTCTGAGTTAATTTTGAAATTTTCAAATTTAAATCCCTTTTGCATCTCAAAAGAAAAATTATTATTTGAAGTCAATGATATTTTTTCTATCTCAAAATTTGGTAAAAATGGTTTGACTAATAAATTTATATTTCTTTTATCTAAATCTGACTTTTTGTGCGCAAAGGAACCATCTACAAAAAAATCATCATTCTTTTTTTTTATTGATACTTTTTCAGAGGAAAATTCTATTTTATCAAATTTAAAATTAAGATCTTTAACTAAAAAATTATTTTTTTTATAATTAAAAATAAAGTCTATTTTTTGCAAATTATATTTTTTTAATACATTTAATTCAGTATCTTTTACAAGACCATTGATCTCGTAGTTATTTTTAATATTTCCATTTGAGTCAAATTCTAACTTTATATCAGAAATCAAATACCCTTTTTTAATGGCTTTTTCCATTATGAATAGTTCAGGGGTATTTTTAAATGTTCTTAAAAAAGAAATTAAGTTTTTTAACTCGAGAGATTTTGATGAAATTTCTAAAATTTCAACTGAAAACTTATCTTCTATTAAAGACTTTAACGAGAGTTGTGTTTTTATGTTTTCAATTTCTATTTTTTTACTTTGAATTTTTAAATTTGTTCCGATTGTTTTAGCTTGAATTTTAAATTTAAATGGATCTAAAATTAATTTTATCTCATTTAATTCAACTTCTAAATTTTTATCAAATTTTTCAATTTTTTCGGTTATTTGACTATTAAATTTATCAGTCTCAATTCCAAAAATACTTAGGTACGTTAAAGTAATAAATATTAAAAATAATATAGTTATAAAAAGTTTAAAAAATATTTTCATTATGTTTGATACAGCGATTGTTCTAAAAATTCATCAATTTCCCCATCTAAAATCTTATCTGGGTTAGAGCTTTCAAAGTTCGATCTATTATCTTTTACTAATCTATATGGTTGTAAAACATATGATCTTATTTGATGTCCCCAACCTATTTCAGATTTTGATGACTCGGTATTTTCATTTTCTTTTTCTTTTTTTTTTATCTCAAAATCATAGAGTCTTGCTCTAAGCATGTTCATACATGTTTCTTTATTTTTATGTTGAGATCTTTCATTTTGACATTGGACTACAATTTTAGATGGTAAATGTGTAATTCTAACTGCACTATCAGTTGTATTAACATGTTGACCACCAGCACCACTAGATCGATAAGTGTCAATTCTCAAATCTTTATCTTGAATTTCAATATTAATATTTTCATCCACAACCGGATAAACCCAAACACTAGCAAAACTAGTATGACGTCTTGCACCTGAGTCAAAGGGCGAAATTCTTACTAACCTGTGTATTCCAGACTCTTTTTTTAACCAACCAAATACATAATCACCTTCAATTTTAATTGTTGAGGATTTTATACCTGCCTCATCACCCTTATGTTCACTTATTAATGTTGATTTATAATTTTTATTATCAGACCATTTTAAATACATTCTTCTCAACATATCTGCCCAATCTTGGCTCTCAGTACCCCCGGCACCAGCATGAATTTCTATGTAACAATCAAAAGAGTCAGACTCATTTGATAAAAAACAATTAATTTCATTTTTTTTTGCTAATTTTCTTAAATTCTTTATACTTTCTAAAACCTCATTTTGTATGCTGGTATTATTTTCCTCTAAAGCTAGTTCATACAAATCTCCTAAGTCTTTTAGTTGATTTAAAGAACTTTTGTAAGAACCAACCAAATCCTCATACAATTTTTTTTCTTTAAGTATTTTTTTTGAATTAGACTTATCCTGCCAAAAATTAGGTTCAAGAATTATTGTATTATGACTTTGTAATTTTAAATCTATCTTATTTTTATCAAAGATACTCCTTAACTCTTTGATTTATTTTTTCTATTTCTTTTTTATAATCTGTATATTTATGATCCATTAGTAAAACTTTAATATATTATTCGTATCTAATCTATTATTATTTGAATATAGCACTTTGCCATCAATAACATTCTTACTTTTATATGCTTCTAAAATTGTATCTTTAGACGAAAATTTTGCTTTTTGACCTGTAGTCGGGTCAATTACCATCATTGTAATTCCATCAGCAACTTTAAACGGTCGAGCATCAGATTTTTTGATAGCTGATTCGATAAATTCTTTAAAAATTGGTAATGCTGTTTTTGAACCAGTTTCAAATTTACCTAATGGTTGTGGGTTGTCCATCCCCACATATACTCCAACAACATAATTTGATGTAAAACCAATAAACCATGCGTCAGTGTTTTTATTAGTTGTTCCTGTTTTACCTGCAAGATTCAAATTTAAATCTCTTAATTTTTTTCCTGTACCTCTTTTTACAACACCTTCTAATAAAGAAGTAATTTGATAGGCTGTTTGTGGAGAAAATACTTGTCTAAAATTATCACCTACATCAGGAAAGTCTTTACTCGTATATGAAAGTTTATCACAGTTTAAGCATAACCTATTTTCATTATTTAAAATTGTGTTTCCCTGGCTATCTTGAACACGATCAATCAAAATTGGTGAAACTAATTTTCCTCCATTTACAAAAGCTGAATAAGCAGAAGTAAGTTTTAACAAAGTTGTTTCAGCAGAACCCAGCGAAATAGATAAAAGCTCACCAGGATTTTCATAAATGCCAAGATTTTTTGAAAATTCGGCAACTTTATCTACACCAAGGTTTTGAGCAATTCTTACTGTCATTAAATTTCGTGACTTTTCCAAACCAATTCTCAAAGTTGATGGTCCGTAAAATTTTTTTCCATAATTTTCTGGCTTCCACATTTTTAGATCAGATCCTTGATCCAATACTAAAGGCGCATCTAAAACTAATGAAGAAGGAGTGTAATCATTTTCAAGAGCTAAAGCATAAACGAATGGTTTAAATGCTGAACCGGGTTGCCGCAATGCTTGTGAAGCCCTATTAAACTCACTATTTTTAAAACTAAAGCCACCACTAAGAGCAACTACTCTACCTGTGAAAGGATCCATCACAACTATACCACCATTTATTTTTGGTAATTGTTTAAGACTAAACTTGTTATCTCTTATATTCTTAACATAGATTATGTCTCCCACTCTAAAAAGATCATCTAATTCTTTTTTAGTCCAAGAAATGTTATTGTAATCTATAATTCCTTTGATTTTATCTTTTGTTTCTATTTCTAAAGAAAATTTAGAAATCTTTTTTATTATTGCAATTTTCCAATCAATTGAATTCTCTAGATCGTATTTATCCAAACCAACAGACCAATTTTTAGAATATGTTTTATTTAACAATGGACCACGCCAACCTTTACGTTGATCATATTTGATTAATCCATTTCTTAAAGAGTTTGTTGCTATTTTTTGTAATTCTAGATTTATTGGTGTGTTTATATTAAAGCCTTGATTATAAACTTTTTCATATGATAGAATTTCAATGATATTTTTTCTTACATCTTCAATATAATATTGGGAATCCTCTAGATAAATCCTCTTAGCTTTTTTTAATTGAATTTTTTTTTTCATTAAATTTTGATAATCTTTTTTGGTTATAAAGTTATTGTCTAATAAATTCTTTAAAACCAAATCTCTTCTAAATTTTGCCAATTCAATATTTCTATAGGGGTTATATTTACTAGGAGCCTTAGGTAAAGCAGCCAACAGAGCTGCTTCTTCGTAATCAAGTTCTTTTAATGATTTATCAAAATACTCCAAACTTGCTGCAGCAACTCCATAAGCCCCACTACCAAGATAAATTTGATTTAAATATAATTCAAGTATTCTCTCTTTTGATAGTGCTCTTTCAATTCTAAAAGCCAATATAGCCTCTTTAATTTTTCTATTTAAACTTACTTCATTTGTTAAGAGAAAGTTTTTTGCTACCTGTTGGGTTATTGTTGAGGCACCCTCTAATCTTTTTGAAGTAAGGACATTTTTTATATTATTTACAATCGCTCGTAAAATTCCTTTAGCATCAACCCCGGGATGAGAAAAAAAATTTTTATCTTCAGCAGATAAGAAGGCATTAATTACATTTTGAGGTATTGTTTCATAAGGAACAAATATTCTTTTTTCCCTTGAAAAATCTGCAACTAAATCACCATTCCCAGAATACACCTTGCTTGAAACCGGAGGTTTGTAATTTTTTAAAAATTTGTAATCAGGTATATTGTTAGAAAAATTCCATAAAATAGCTAAAACAATTATTGATGAAATTAATGAAAAACTAATAAAACCAATAAATAAATTCTTTAAAATTTTGCTCATTTTGTTTCCATTATATAAGGGAATTTGTTAAAGATAAGGCATAAGAATACAAACAAAATTTTAATAATTTATGAAACAATCAAAAAAAATGTTATGGAAAAAAATTTATATATCGATGCTTCGCATCCAAACGAGATTAGAATTGTACTCAAATCAGGTGAAAAAATTGAAGATTATGAGTATGAAGGTATAAAAAATAATCTAATAAAAAATAATATCTATTTAGGTAAAGTAAGTCGTATAGAACCATCTTTGCAAGCAGCGTTTGTCGATTTCGGGAGGGAACGTCATGGCTTTTTATCCTTCAACGATATTCAATCTGATTATTATCAAATTCCACAAAGTGATTTAGAAAAAATAAAACAAGAGGAGGAAAGAGTCCGGGAGGAACTATCAAAAAAGGTTGAGGCTAAAGAGGAAGAAAATTTAGCTGAAGGTAAATTAGAAATTGAGGATCCCTTGGAAAAAAAAGATCCAATAGAAAAAAAAGATCCAGAGGAAAAGGGAAATTCAGAAAATGAGAAAGAAAAAAAATATGAAAGTAAATTTAGATTCAAAAGATACAAAATCCAAGAGGTAATAAAGCCCAATCAAGTAATTTTAGTTCAGGTTATAAAAGATGAGCGTGGTCAAAAAGGTGCTGCTTTAAGTACGTTTATTTCTATTGCAGGCAAATATATAGTTTTAATGCCTAACACACCTAAAGGTGGAGGAATTTCGAGAAAAATTTTTAATCCTGCAGATCGGAAAAAAATAAGAAGTATTTTAAATGAAATTGAAATCCCAAAAGAAATGGGACTAATAGTAAGAACCGCCGGAAGTAACAAAACTAAAAATGAAATTAATCATGATTTAGATACACTTATTAATAATTGGAATCAAATTAAGGAAAATGCCTTAAGCTCTATAGCACCTTCATTAATTCATCAAGAAAGTGAAATAATTAAAAGAACTTTAAGAGATATGTATGATGAAAATACAAAAAATGTAATTATTGAAGGTAATGAAGGTTACAAAAAAGCTCAAAATTTTATGAAAATGATGATGCCTTCTCATGTAAAAAAAATAAAAAAATACAGAGGAAAAAAACCTTTATTTATTGAAGAGGGAATTGAACAGAAATTAAATCAAATATTCGAAAGTGAAATAAAATTGAACTCAGGTGGTTACTTGGTAATTAATCCTACAGAGGCCTTGGTTTCCATTGATATTAACTCTGGAAGTTCAATTAAACAAAAAAATGTGGAAAGCACTGCTTTAGATACAAATCTTGAAGCAGCAGATGAAATAGCAAGACAAATAAAAATAAGAGATTTGTCAGGACTTATCATAATAGATTTTATTGACATGCTTAGCTATGGTAATCGAAGATTAGTAGAGAGAAGACTAAAAGAAAAGTGTAGATCTGATCGAGCCAGAATTCAAATTGGAAGAATATCAAATTTTGGTCTTTTAGAAATGTCTCGACAGAGATTAAGAGAAAGCGCAGTTAAATGGAATATCAAGCTAACCGATGAGTCTTTTGCGCTAAAAATTCTTAAATTAGTTGAATTAAAAGCAGTTTTAAACAAAGCTAAATTTGTAGATTTAAAGGTTTGTAAAAAAATTTCTGATTTTCTTAAAGAAAATTTTATTGAAGACCTTACTTACTTTGAAAAAAAGAATAAAATGAAAATTGATATAATAACTGATAATAGTTTAATAATTCCTGAATATATTATTGATATTAAAAATAAATCTAAGAAAACTATTGAACTTATTGAACAATTTGAAAAATTAAAAAATCTTGAGGAGCAAAAAGTAAATAATGTTATTGAATTAAAAGACAAAAAGAAATTTAAAAAGAAAACTTTTAGAAAAAGAAAATATTTTAAAAAAGCTAAATAATTCCAGACTTTGGTGAAGATGGATTTCCGTATAGAGTTTTTTTTATTCTTCCAGATAAATAAGATTGGCGGCCAGCAATAACAGCATTTTTAAATGCTAAAGCCATTTGAAATGGTTTTTTTGCTTTTGCAATTGCAGTGTTTACCAAAACTCCATCACATCCTAGTTCCATAGCTATAGCTGCATCTGAGGCTTGTCCTAGCCCAGCATCAATTATTAATGGTAATTTTGTTTGCTTCCTTATTATCTTAATATTAATCTCATTAATTATACCTAAACCGGAGCCTATTGGAGCAGCTAAAGGCATAATTGCGCAGGCTCCAGAATTTTCTAATCTTTTTGCCATTAAAGGATCATCATTGCAATAGACCATAACTTTAAAACCCTCTTTAGTTAATATCTCCGTAGATTTAAGTGTTTCAATCATTTCTGGAAATAAGTTTTTTTTATCACCTAAAACTTCAAGTTTTACTAATTTCCATCCACCAATCTCTCGTGCTAATCTTAAAGTTCTTAATGCTTCTTCTGAATTAAAACAACCAGCGGTATTTGGAAGGTAAGTAATTTTTTTAGGATCTATATAATCCATCAATAGTGGTTTTTTTTTATCGGTAATATTTACTCTTCGAACAGCAACTGTGACTATTTCAGCTCCAGATAATTTGATTGCTTTAGCGCAATCATACATATTTTTATACTTACCAGTTCCAACAATAAGTCTAGAGCTAAAATTTTTCTTAGAAATAATAAATTTATCTTTTTTCAATTTTAACCACCTCCAATAAAATGAACAATTTCTATTTTATCATTATTTTTAAGATTGATATCTTTAATTTTTTTTTTATCCACTATTTCTTGATTTAATTCAATAGCAACTTTCGCTAATGGAATTTTGTTTTTTTGAACAATATTGAATAATGTTGATTTATTATTAATAGTTTTTAATTTTCCATTTAATTTTATTTTTATTTTTTTTTTCATCGTATATAAAAGCTGAATGAACAATAAAATAATTATTATTAATGGTCCAAATATTAATCTATTAGGTGAAAGAGAACAATCACAATATGGATCGATTACTTTTGACAAACTTAAAAACGAATGCATAGCGAAATCAAAAGAATTGGGACTTTCCACTGAATTTGCACATTCAAATGTTGAGGGGGAGTTGGTTAATATAATACAAAATGCTAGAGAAAAGTTTGATGGGATGATTATTAATGCTGCTGCATTTACTCACACCTCAATTGCAATTAGAGATGCTTTAGAAATTTTTAAAAAACCTATCATTGAAGTACATATTTCAAATATCTATAAACGTGAAGAATTTAGAAAAAAATCTTTAATAAGTGATGTAGTTACGGGTGGAATATTTGGCTTAAATGCTGATGGTTATATTTTAGCCATAATTTCAATGCAAAAGCTGATTCAAAATGAAAATAGATAAAAAAATTATAAAAGAGTTAAGTGATTATTTGGATGAATTTAATCTTACTGAGCTGGAGTACACTGAAAAAGATACCAAAATAAAAGTCTCGAAAAATAATATTTCAATTAATAATCAAACAAATCAAACATTATCTAAAGAAATAAGTTCAAATAAAAATTTAGAAGGTCAAAATAATATATCTGGAATTGAAGTTACATCGCCGATAATTGGTACTGCTTACCATGCACCTGAACCTGGAGCTAAAAAATTTGTAGAGGTTGGAAAGAAAATAAAAAAAGGTGACACAGTTATGATTGTAGAGGCTATGAAAACTATGAATCATGTGCCCTCAAGTTCTGATGGAGTAGTAAAGAAGATACTTGTAGCTGATGGTCAACCTGTCGAGTTTGGCCAAACCCTTATCATTTTAGAATAATGTTTAAAAAGATTTTGATTGCAAATCGTGGGGAAATTGCAGTCAGAATTATAAGAGCATGTAAAGAATGGGGAATCTCAACTGTTGCTGTTCATTCTGATGTAGATAGAGAAAGTATGCACGTTAAATTAGCAGATGAAAGTGTTTGTATAGGCTCTCATCAACCGGCTAATAGTTATTTAAATATTCCTGCACTTTTATCAGCTATAGATTTGACTAATGCTGAGGCAGTTCATCCTGGTTATGGTTTTTTATCTGAAAATGCAAACTTCGCAAAGATACTTGAAGAAAATAAAATCAAATTTATTGGTGCTTCTGCAAAACACATAGAAATGATGGGGGATAAAATTCAAGCAAAAAAAATTGCAAAAGAAAATGGATTACCTGTTATAGAAGGATCTGATGGTGGTGTTCAAGATGTAGCTGCAGCAAAAGAGTTGTGTAAAAAAATTGGTTTTCCGGTCTTAATCAAAGCCTCTGGAGGTGGTGGAGGTAAAGGTATGAAAATTGTTCAAAAAGAGGAAGATTTTGAGACAATGTTTTCTACAGCAAAATCAGAGGCAAAAAAATATTTTAGCAATGACGAAGTTTATATTGAGAAATTTTTTCAGAATCCAAGGCATATAGAAGTTCAAATTTTAGCTGGAAAGAATGCAACAATCCATTTACATGAAAGAGATTGCTCAGTTCAAAGAAGACATCAAAAATTAATTGAAGAAACTCCAAGCCCAGTTTTAAACGATGAAATTAGAAAAGATTTATTTGATAGAACTGTAAATATGGTCAGAAAAATTGGTTATCAAGGAGCTGGTACAGTCGAATTTATTTATGAAGATGGAAAATTTTACTTTTTGGAAATGAATACGAGAGTTCAAGTTGAACATCCTGTTACTGAAATGGTTACAGGAATAGACATAATTAAAGAACAAATATGGATTGCTTTTACTGGTGAAACAGCTCTTAAACAATCAGATATAAATCCTAGAGGTCATGCTATTGAATGTAGAATAAATGCTGAAGATCCTGAAAAAAATTTTCAGCCATCTCCAGGTACAATCGGCATGTGCCATCAACCATCTGGTTTTAGGACGAGAGTAGATGGAGCAATATTTCAAGGTTATAAAGTAACTCCATATTACGATAGTATGATATGTAAACTTATTTGTCATGGTAGAAATAGAGGAGAGGCTATTCAAAGAATGAATAGATCATTAGATGAATTTGTTATTGAGGGTATTACAACAACAATTCCTTTACACAAAAAACTTTTAAGTCATAAAAAATTTATCGAGTCTGATTTCAATGTAAGTTGGCTTGATAATGAAAAGATCGTTTAGTAACAACTTACTAACCAAATATCATATACAGGGTGATCAAATGGAGTTATAGATGGGCTAGATGAAAACATCCAGTTGTTAAAAACAAATACATCATCTTTATTCTTATTAGTTAGATCCCTCACCTGAATATATGCTGTAATTTCTGGATTATCATCAAATTTAGAGTTTTTACATTTCATACTTTTAATGAGAAGATCTTTATGTCTTTTTACTTCTCCATTTTTAAGTTTTACTAAAATATTTTTTGAAGAAATCTTATCTAAAATTTTTATATTAGTGTAATTTCCTTCTAAATTTTGCTCAGAATAAGCAAAAAAGGGTATTATAAAAAAAAGATATATAAATAAATTAAATTTAGTCTTTCCAAGACCTATATTTTTTTTGAATAGCATTTTTATTTTTATTTGGATAATAAGCTGACTCTGTACCAGTTAAATTTTCTTGATGGGGTTTTTGCCAATCATATTTTTTTAATTCATGATTATTTTCTATTTTATTATGAGTAAAATGTATCCATGAATACCACTCAACTGGTATTTTTGATGCGTCAATTTCTGCAGCATAAATAACCCATCTTTTTCCATTCTTAGATTCGTAATATTTGTTTCCTAAATGATCTGTACCTACTAATTTACCAGATAAAATTGTTTTTATTCTGGTTCCAAAAGTATCTCGATTCCACCAAGTGAAAATTTTTTTTAAAAGTGTCAACATAATAAAATTATTTTTTTCAATTTAAAATTGTATAAATTAAATTAGACTAAAATTTGTTTTTGTATATAAATTAATTGATTCATTATTCAAACAAAATTTAAAATAATAACCGAGGTTAAATGGCAAAATATTTAGTTGAAACATATTACACTTGTACTTTTAAAGTAAATCATTATTTAGACGATATTAATGAAACTGAGCTTAAAAATTTAGAAAAACGTGACGATGGTAAATTTGAAGTCCTGGACGTAAAACTTGATAATAGAAAAACCAAAAGCTTAGATCCAAATAATAAAAAAATTGTTGAAAATAAGAAAATTGATGTAGTAGCCTCAAATAACCAATCATCATCAAAAAATTTAGAGAATATAATCAAGTCAAATAATAATACTTCAGAAAAATCAGGAAAAAGATTTAGTATGCCAGATAGAAGAAAAGGCTATATTCAAAAAGCAACTATTGGTGATCATAAAGTATATTTACACACTGGTGAATACGAAGATGGAAAAATTGGAGAAATTTTTATTGATACAAGTAAAGAAGGTGAATTAGTTAAAGCTCTAATGAATAATTTTGCTATAGCAGTATCCTTAGGCCTACAATATGGAGTTCCACTGGATGAATTTATAAGTGCTTTTGTTGGTACGAAATTTGAACCTTCCGGTAAAGTTCATGGAAATGATAGAATTTTGACCGCAACATCTATTTTAGATTATATTTTCAGAGAATTAGCTATTTCTTATCAAAATAGAGAAGATTTGGCTCATACACCTTCAATTGGTAATTCAGAAATTTCAAATATTGACGAGCAAAACTCAGATGATCAAAATCAGCTTTTGAAAATAGTAAAAGATATTACTAGTAAAGGTTTTGTAAGAAATAATTATAAAAAAAATTTAGTAGATTTATCAGATGTAAAGATAAATCTAAAAGGTAAAAAATAATCTATTTTTTTATTTTAAGAGCTAGATTAAGCTCCTTTAATTGTTTCTCATCTATTGATGAAGGAGCATTCATCATTAAATCTTGAGCGTTTTGATTCATTGGAAACATAGTTACTTCCCGAATATTTTTTTCGTTTGCCAAGAGCATTATTATTCTATCAATTCCAGGAGCAATTCCCCCATGTGGTGGTGCACCATAGCTTAAAGCATTAATCATTCCACTAAATTTTTCATCAACTTGATCTTTATCATAACCAGCAATAGCAAATAATTTATACATAAGTTCAGGAATATGATTTCTTATAGCACCAGATGAAAGTTCAATCCCATTGCATACTATATCATACTGATAAGCTAACATATCCAAAGGTTTTTCAAAATTAAGTTTTTTAATATCTCCTTGCGGCATCGAAAAAGGATTATGACTAAATTCAATTTTATTTGTTTGATCATTTTTTTCAAACATTGGATAATCAACTACCCAACAAAATGCAAAAACATTATCATCGATTAAATTTAAGTCTTTTGCAATTTTATCTCTAGCCAAACTAGTAATTCGCTCTAAATCCTTTTTTTTACTACAAGCCATAAATATACTATCTCCAACTTTTGCGCCTGTTTTTTTCATGATTTCCTCTAAAGACTCTTTTGAAAAAAATTTACTCACTGGCCCTTTTGCAGAAATCCCATCTTCAATAGTGAAATAAGCTAGACCAGAAGCTCCCTCATCTTTGGCCCATCTATCAATATTATCAAAGAAGCTTCTCGGTTTATCTTTGGTATTCTTAGTAACAATACATCTTACATTTGAGCCAGACTTCACAAGTTTTTTAAAGATATCAAAAGAAACATCCTCTCTTTTAAAAGTTTCTGTTATGTCTTCAATTATCAGTGGATTTCTAAGATCAGGTTTATCACTTCCATACTTTAAAAGAGCATCTCTATAGGTAATTCTTGGAAATTTTTCTGTTATAATTTTTTTTTTTGAGAATTTTTTAAAGGTGTTAACTAATAATTGTTCAACGACTTTGAAAACATCCTCTTGCTCAACAAAAGACATCTCTAAATCTAACTGATAAAACTCTCCTGGACTTCGATCAGCACGAGCATCTTCATCTCTAAAACATGGGGCGATTTGAAAATATTTATCAAAACCTGAAACCATTATGAGTTGCTTAAATTGTTGCGGTGCCTGCGGCAAAGCATAAAACTTACCTGGATTCAATCTGCTTGGTACAAGAAAATCTCTGGCTCCCTCAGGACTAGACGAAGTTAATATTGGTGTTTGAAACTCTAAAAAACCAAATTTATTCATTTCATTTCTGATAAACGAAATAACTTTTGATCTCAAAATAATATTTTCATGAATTTTTTTTCTTCTTAAATCTAAATATCTATATTTTAATCTGATTTCTTCAGAATATTCTTGATCACTAAAAACAGGCATTGGCAATTCTTTGCACTTACCTAAAACAACGAAATTTTCAATAGTGACTTCAATCTCTCCTGTTTCTATCTCTTTATTGATTGTATCAGTTGATCTATCAACTACTTTACCTTCTACATTAATAACTGTTTCAAGTTGTAATTTTTCTAAATCTTTAAAGTTTTTATTTTCTTTATCTACTATACACTGTGTGATGCCATAGTTATCACGTAAATCTAAAAATAAGAGATTTCCATGATCACGCTTCTTATTAATCCAACCTGAAAGTAAAATATTACTTCCGACATTTTTTTTTCTAAGTTCGTTACAATTGTGACTTCTATATTTATTCAATTATTCTCCCAATACCTCTTTAATTGTACTTAAATTTATAGATCTTTTTTTTTTTAAACTTACTTCGTCGATTTTATATATAAAATCAACTATTTTTCCATATGATCTATCAATTCTTTTAATAATATAGTCAATTAATTTTTTATCTATTGATATTTGACGATCAGATAAATTTTTTAAAATTAAAGCGAATAAAAGTTCATCATCAGGTTTATCAATATTTTGAAGTAAGAAATTTTTTGTTCTTGATTTTAAATCATTCAACTTAAAATCAATATTTACAATGGAACTTTCAGAGGTAACTATTAAATATTTGTTATCTTGTTCAACTATATTGCATAGAGTAAAAAATAAATTTTCATTTATCTTTTCAGACACATTTTCTAAAATAATATTTTGGAAGATTTTTATTTTTTTAAAATCATTATCACATAATAAATTAGCTTCAATTTTAGTTCCTTTATATTTTTTTAAAAAAATATTAATTAAATGTGTCTTTCCAGAAAATTTTTCACCACTAATATTGAGAAAATTTTTTTCCCATTTAGGCCATTTATTCAATAAATCAAATATTTGCTTATTACTTTTTGATACATAAAAATCATCTTCTTTAAAATTTCCATCATAATTAAATCTGATAATTTCTTGATCTATATCTTTCATTGTAAAATCCATGTCTTATTCTGAGTGCTAAAAACAAAATTTTTATCTTTCATTAATTTTAAAAATATATTTGGGGTACCATTAAAAATAATTTGATAATAGATATGGTTTTTATCAAATTTTAAAACAAAATAATCATATACTAAATTTATTTCATTTAATATTTTTTCAAAATTTGAAACTTTCAGATTATCATCAGAATCTAATTTGACAAATATTGGCAGTTTAATTGAAGTATTAATTCTATTGAAAATTTTCCAATGATCTTCATAAATTATTTTTAATTTATCTATCAAATTTGTAATATCGTCTTCATCATCAAAATTAATGTCAGAAAATGAAAGATTTTTTAAAACTACTTTATTCTCGATTGTTATTCTTGATAAAATTCTTACATCATTATTATTTTTAAAAACTAAAGTTACAATTGAGTCAGCTAAATTATATTTCTTAGTAATCTCTTCAAAATTATATTTTTCGATTGTCTCGTAATTTTTTTTTATGAGATTTAAATCTTCTAGATCTTCAGTCGGTAAAAGATACTCCAGAAGATGTGATTTTTTTTTATACTTATTCCAATTATTAAATAAGTTATTTTCTGAAAAGGCTATTAAATCGTCATTTTTTTCCTCTATTATAATCGGAAACAATAAAAATTTTTTTCTATTCGGTACAGATGGAAATACATTTTTATTTTCTAAGTAATTGAAAATTTTTTTTTTGTTAAAAGTGACCCCCAAATTTACATAATAAGTCTCATCAATAAACTTTTCTTCTTTTACAGAAAAAGACTCTATCATTCCTTTTATCTCGGCTAATTTTATTCCTTTAATTATTTCTTGATCTGAAGAAACTGTAATAGATGAGATTAATCTAGAAAAAGCTTTAATAAAACCATCATCTATAACCTTATTTTTATCAAAATTTATTTCAAACGGCTTTGAAATTTCAATATTATTTACATCGAAAGATTTTGCCTCAACTTTATCTGTGGAAAAAAAAAATATATTTAAAGATAGAAATACAAAAAAAATATATAAAAAATGTGAAAAATTTTTAAATCTAATTATCATACTTTATAATAATGAATAAAAATCTATTAACATACAAAAAAAGTGGAGTTGATATTAAGGCTGCAGATAAGTTTATAAAATTCATATCTTCAATTTCATCAAAAAAAAAGGGCAAAAAAAAGTTTAATAATATAGGTGGTTTTGGTTCTATAACAAACATTCCCAACAATTTAAAAAATCCAAAAATTGTAGCATGTACTGATGGAGTTGGTACTAAAATAGAAATAGCAAATCTTTTAAAAAAGTTTGATACTATTGGTATCGATTTGGTTGCTATGAGTGTAAATGATTTAATAGTCCAAGGTGCGACCCCCCTTTTTTTCTTAGATTATATTTCGATAAACAAAATTAATTTACCAAAACTAAAATCAATTATTAAAGGAATTGTTAAAGGATGTAATTTATCTGGTTGTGATTTAGTTGGTGGTGAAACAGCTGAAATGCCCGGTACATATGAAAAAAATAAATTTGATATTGCCGGTTTTGCAGTTGGATTAGTTGAACAAAAAAAAATTTTAAACAAAAATGATATCAAAGAAAATAACCTTATATTAGCAATTCCATCAAGTGGCTTACATTCAAATGGTTACTCATTAGTTAGAAATATTATTAAAAAAAAAAATATAGCAATCAATAAAAATATTTTTTTAAAAAAAGAGTTGCTAAAACCAACAAAGATTTATGTTAAAGAAATTCTAAGTCTAATTAACAAGAAACTAATAAATGGTTGTGCCAATATTACTGGTGGAGGTTTACCAGACAATATCAAAAGAGTTATCCCGAATAATCTTTGTGCAGAAATTGATTTAGAAAAGATACAGCCACTTAAAATCTTTAAATGGTTAAAAAAAAATGATGTAAATGACTTCGAAATGTTACAAACTTTTAATTGTGGTGTTGGTTTTTGTTTAATTATAAATCCTAGAAATTTAAAAAAAATTTGTAAATATTTTTCTAAAGATTACAAACCTTATGTGATTGGCAAAATATCAAAAAAATCAAAAAAAATAAAATTAAATGGTAAAATTAATTGGTCCTAAAAAAGTAAGAACTGCGGTTTTTATTTCTGGTACAGGAAGTAACTTAAAAAGTCTAATAAAGTTTTCTTTAAAAAAAGTTTCTCCAATTGAAGTTAATTTAATTGTTTCAAATAATGTAAAAGCAAAAGGACTTAAATTTGCAAAACTATATAAGATTAAAAAAAAAGTTTATAATTATAATGAAAAGAAAGTCTCAGAAAAAAGAATATTAAAAGACCTTAAGTTAAATGACATTAAACTAATATGTCTAGCGGGGTTTATGAAAATTTTATCTAAAGATTTTATAAGGAAGTTTAAAGGAAAAATTTTGAACATACATCCCTCTTTATTACCAAAATACAAAGGATTAAACACACACTATAGAGCAATTCAAAACAAAGAAAAATACTCGGGATGTACAGTGCATTTAGTAAACTCAAAACTTGACTCAGGAAAAATAATTCTTCAAAAAAAAGTTAAATTATCAAAAAAAGAAACACCCTCGTCTCTTCAAAAGAAAATATTAAAACATGAACATATTTTATATCCAAGAGCTATTAGGAAGATATTTGTTAGTCTTTAAAGAAAAAATCAATTTCAATTTTTGCATTTTCAACACTATCAGAACCATGTACTGAATTTTTATCTATAGAAATGCCATATTTTTTCCTGATTGTTCCTTCCTCAGCATCTTTGGGGTTAGTTGCTCCCATTAATTTTCTATTGTCAGCCACAGCGTTTTTTTTCTCAAGTATAATTGCAACAATAGGGCCTGATGATAGATATGAACATAAGTCATTATAAAACGGTTTCGTTTCATGAACCTTATAAAACTTTTCAGCCTCTGATTTATCTATCTGAATTTTTTTTTCTTTAAATATATTAAATCCGTTTTTTATAAACAATTGTTTGATTTCATTATCCAGGTTTCTTTCTACTGCATCTGGTTTAATTATTGATAAAGTTTGTTCAGTGTTACTCATAATAATCTTCAATTAGTTGATTTAATAATCTAACTCCAAATCCAGTTGCGCCCTCAGAGTTTAAGGCACCTCCATATTTTGAAAATGCCATACCTGCAATATCTAAATGTGCCCAAGGTGTTTTATTAAGAATGAATCTCTGTAAAAATTGAGCTGCTGTAGTTGAGCCAGCCCCTCCAACATAATTAATATTTTGCATATCAGCATTTTTAGAATCAATTAATCTATCATAGTTTCTATCAAGTGGCATTCTCCATACCCTTTCTCCAACTTTCTGACCTGCATCAAACAATTGTTTGGACAACTTATCGTTATTTGAAAAAAGTCCTGCAAATTCAGAACCTAAAGAAACTATAATTGCTCCTGTTAAAGTTGCTAAATCAACAATAAATTCAGGCTTATATTTTTTTTCTGTATAGGTAAGCGCATCTGCTAAAACTAATCTTCCTTCAGCATCTGTATTCAAAACTTCGATTGTCTTACCACTATAAGATTTCACTATATCACCAGGTCTTTGGGCGTTACCACCTGGCATATTTTCTACTAAACCAACAACTCCAATTGCATTTATTTTTGCTTTCCTTAATGCAAGATTTTTCATTAAACCTACTACAACAGCAGAACCAGCCATATCATAAGTCATATCTTCCATAAATTTTGCGGGCTTAAGAGAAATACCACCGGTATCAAAACAGACTCCTTTTCCAACAAATGCTAAAGGTTTTTTTTTTGCTCCTGCACCTTTCCACTCTAAAGTAACTAGATAAGACCCTCTTATACTACCTTGTCCTACGCCCAGAAGCGCATTCATACCAAGCTTTTTTAATTTCTTTTTGTCAAATACGTTTACTTTAAGACCAAATTTTCTAAGCTGTAACAACCTTTTTGCATATTCATCTGGGTGAAGAATATTTCCTGGTTCTGAAACAAGATCTTTTGTTAAATTTGTACCTTCAATTAGAGATCTATACTTCTTATTTCTATTAAATTGGAAATTTTTGTTTTTGTTTAAGACCTCTATATCAAATTTTTTTTCTTTACTTTTAGATTTATATTTATTGAATTCATATGATTTTAATTGAAGGCCTTGTGCAAATTGATCAAAAAAGAATTTATTTTTAGGAAAAGTGTCTCTTATATTTTGTTCATAAAAAGTTGTTTTTAAATACGAATTTGATTTTAAATACACATAAAATTCAGCTCCAATTTTTTCAATGTCAAATGGAGATTGATTATCCTTAATTTTTATCAAAATAACTTTTTGCAAAGCATTTATATCTAATGATAAAAAATTTTTATCATTTAATTCATTTGAGCTAAGTGACTGATTTATAAAACTAGAAAATTTAGATATTGGAAGTTTACCTAGTTCATTTATTTTAAAATTTTTATTGGTAAAAAAAACATGATTTTTTACTGATTTTTGATTTAAACTATTTTTAATACTTATTTTTATTGACATTTTTTATATATATGTACTTTGAATTGAATTTAAATTGTAAACTAATAGTTGAAAATATATAAATGTATTTTGATAAATTTCAATGAAAAAAATATTATTTCGAAAACTTCTTTTTGATTGTTTAATATTTTTTACGATAACTCTTTTTTCTTCAAGCCTAATAATATGGGTATTTCAGGCCGTTAATTTCCTTGATATAATAGTTGAGGATGGACGAAATTATTTAGTTTATTTGAATTTTTCGCTATTAAATTTTCCAAAAGTAATAACTAAATTGGTTCCATTTATATTATTTTTAAGCTTTCTCTATATAATTGGGAAATATGAATTAAAAAATGAATTAATTATTTTTTGGAACTTTGGCATAAATAAAATTGAAATTATAAATTTTTTTATAAAATTTTCCTTTTTCATAATGTTACTTCAAATATTTCTTACAGCTGTTATTGTTCCAAAAAGTCAAGATCTAGCCAGATCCTTCTTAAGATCATCATCAATTAATTATTTGGAAAATTTTATTAAACCAAGAATATTTAATGACGCTGTAAAAGATTTAACAATTTATAGTAATTCAAAAGATGAATTTGGGAATTTAAAAGAAATTTATCTCAAAAAAGGATCTGGGGAAAATTTTCAAATAACTTTTGCAAAAGAAGGAAGGTTTAAACAAATAGGTAAAAATCAATTTTTAGAACTAAATTTTGGAGAAACAATTAGTGTAATAAATGACAAAATTACAAATTTTAAATTTAAAAAAACTGATTTTAATTTAAATAATTTTGACGATAATTTAACTACATACAAAAAAACCCAAGAAGTAGCTACAAGAGATCTTATAAAATGTTACCATAACTTAATGAATTTCAGCATTCTTAAAATTGACAAAAATTTTGAAGTTGAAAATTGTAGAATTGATAATATTGATAACATAATTAAGGAGTTATATAAAAGATTAATAATACCATTATATATTCCAGTATTAATACTTGTTTCTTTGTTGCTAATATTGAAATCTAAAGAAAATATAAATTATTCAAGATACAGAATCTTAATTTTTTTGATCGGCTTTAGCACAATTATTCTGTCAGAAATGACAATAAGATTAATTAATGCAGATTTTATAAAAAATATTAAATTTTTTGTAATTCCTTTAATTTTAGTCGTAAGTCTTTATTCAAATTATTTAATACAATTTAAGAATATAAAAAATACAAAATGAATACATATACGAAATTCTTGGTTAAAACATATATAATCTCTTTCTTAAATGTTTTTTTTATTTTTTTTTGTTTAATATATATACTTAATCTACTAACAGAGTTGGAATTTTTTAAACAGTTAGATGTAAATGCTTATTTTCCACTTTATTTATCCCTTATAAATACACCAATGTTTGTGTTTGAGATGTTTCCATTTATTTTTTTAATATCAACACAATTTTTTTTTAATACCCTTTTTGCAGAAAATGAGATGAATATCTTTAAATACTCTGGCCTTAAAAATACAAAAATATTTTCTATCCTAGCTGTTACAATATTTTTTATAGGTATTATAATAGTCTCTATTTTTTATAATTTATCCTCTAACTTAAAAAATTTATATTTAGGTTTAAAATCAAATTATACTGAAGATAAAAAATATCTGGCAGTGATCACTAACAATGGTTTATGGATTAAAGATATATATAAAGAGAATATATTAATGATAAATGCTAGCTCATTTAATAATAATGAACTTGTTAATACTTATATTTCGGAATTTGATAAAGATTTCAAAATTATAAGAAATATTAAAAGTCAAAAAGTTGATATTACCAACAAGGAATGGATAATAAAAGATGCTGAAATTTATATTCAGAATAATAAAGAAACTGTTAAAAACCTCAAATTTAGAACTAATTTTGATTATAAATTAATACAAAACCTATTTTCAAATATGTCCTCATTATCCTTCACAGAATTACTTGAAATGAGAAAAAATTACAAAAAACTGAATTATTCCTTAACGGAAATAGATCAACAATTATTTAAATTGATCTCTTTTCCTTTATATTTCATTTTGATGTTTATTTTTGCTTCAATAATTATGATGAATACAAAAACTTTTAAAAGTAAAAGTTTTAAGATAACTATTGGCTTATTTTTTTCAGTAATAATTTACTATATCAATAATTTTTTTTTTATTCTGGGGACTTCTGAAAAAATAAATGTACTAAGTTCTATCATAATACCACTAATAATTCTAACAAGTATAAATTTTTTATTCATGAGAAATATAAATGAAAAATAAAACTTTAATATTCTTCTCAATTTTATTTCATTTAATTTCATTTAATCTATATGGAAACGAGCAACTTAGTTTTGATGTAACTGAAATAGAAATCTTAGATGGAGGGGATAGAATAATTGGTAAAAATAGAGGTGTCATTAAATCTGATGATGGAATAGTTATTGAGGCAGAAGAATTTGAATTTAATAAAATCAAAAATATTCTTCAGGCTCAAGGAAATATATTAATTGAAGACGAAATAAATAAATATAATTTTTCAGCACAGAATATCATATATAATATAAATGAGGAGAGGATAGAACTTAAAGGAAAAGCAGAAGCGTCAATTGATACTAATTATAAATTTAGCTCTCAAAATATCATTATTTTGAGGAACGACATGATAATCAGTTCTGATGTAGGAGTAACAATTTTAGACAATATAAATCAAACACGATACGAGATTGGAAAATTTAGTTACTCACTTAAAGAAGAAACATTAAAAGGTGAAAAAATTTTTATTCACACAAAATATAACCAGCCCTTCAGTGATAAATATTTTTTTAAAAGTGCAATTTTTAACCTTAAAAATCAAAATTATATTGCCCAAGATATAAATATAGATTTTAAAAAAGATTTATTTGGTAATAAAAATAATGATCCAAGATTTAAAGGACTTTCCTCTTCAAGTAAAGATGGAATCACAACAATAAATAAAGGTGTGTTTACAAGTTGTAAAAAAAATGACAGCTGTCCGCCATGGACTATTCAGGCTGATAAAATTTCTTATGATCAAAATAAAAAACAAATTAATTATGAGAATGCTTTTGTAAAAATTTATGATATTCCTGTTTTATATTTTCCAAAATTTTTTCACCCAGGTCCAACAGTCAAAAGACAAACGGGTTTTTTGGTGCCTCATATAAATAATTCAAATATTTTAGGCTCATCTTTGCAAATACCATATTTTTATGCTCTCTCAAATAATAAAGACTTTACTTTTAAACCAACATTTTTTAATAAAAATATTTTTATGTTTCAAAATGAATATAGACAACAAAATGAAAATTCATATTTTATTGCTGATCTTAATATTGTGGATAACTATAAATCAAAAAAATCAAAAGAAAAAAATACATTAACACATTTATTTTCAAAATTTCAGTTAGATTTAAGTTATGAAAGCTTTATCGAAAGTTCATTAGATTTTTCATTTCAAAAAGTCAATAATGATACATATCTGAAAGTCTTTGACACAAATATAGTAAATACAGACTTAAAGCCTGACAACTTCGATACTTTAACTTCTGATATAGATTTAAATCTTGAAAATGAAAATTTTTCGTTAAACACAGGCTTCACTGTTTATGAAAATCTGTCAAAACGTAATAGTGATCGTTACCAATACGTTTTACCCTACTACGATTTCTCAAGAAGTTTCTTTAAGAACAACAATTTTGCTTCTTTTAATTTTGTTTCTCAAGGAGATAATATTTTAAAAGATACCAATAGTCTGAGATCTAGAATGATTAATAATTTAGATATTCAAAGTTACGGCTATTTTAGTGAAATTGGATTTAAAAATAATTTGAATTACTATCTTAAAAATACAATTTCAGCAGGTAAAAATAACACGGAGTATGATTCTAGTCCGCATGTAAAATTCATGAATATAATTGAGTTAGTTTCAAGTCTTCCACTTATTAGTATTGGTGATAACTACTCAAATTACCTGGATCCAAAAATATCTTTAAGAATTAACCCATCGGACATGAAAAGTCACAAAAATGAAAATAGACAAATTAGAAATGATAACTTATTTGATATTAACAGACTAGGTCTAATCGATACACTTGAGTCAGGGAACAACTTAACTTTAGGATTGGATTTTAAAAGAGAAAATATTGATAATATTAATAAATATTTTGAATTTAAAATTGGTAAAGTTTTAAGAACAAAAACTAATAGCAACTTACCAACAAACAGTACACTTGATAAAAAGAATTCAAACTATTTTGGGAAAGTAACTAATACTCTTAATGATAATATAAATTTGAATTATGAATTTTCTATTAATCATGATCTAGATGAGATTCAATATAGTTCATTAAGTACGACCATTAAGAAAAATAATTTTATCACTACTTTTAATTATATAGAGGAAGAAGGTGAGGTGGGAAGCGCAAACATTCTAGAAAATGTAACAACTTTTAATTTTAATGATCAAAATTTTATAACATTTAAGACAAGAGAAAATAAAGAAATAGATTTAACTGAATATTATGATCTAATATATGAATACAAAAATGATTGTCTTATTGCAGGCGTAAAATATAACAAAACATTTTATAAAGATAGAGACTTAGAACCAAGTGAAGATTTTATGTTTAGCATAAAATTAGTTCCTTTGACTGCAGTAGAACAGAAATTTTCTAATTAACGAGATGTTTTTAAAAAAAAAATTAAAAGTATTTTTTACATTATTATCATTAATACTTTACTTCCAAACTTTGAACGCTATTGAAAATAAAATATTATTTAAAATTGATAATGAGATAGTTACTACACTGGATATTTATGAAGAAATAAAATTT
>CACMAB010000003.1:0-75409 GCA_902611635.1 uncultured Pelagibacteraceae bacterium
TATTTTTTGTCTCAAAACATTTTAGATAACTATGCAAAAAAACTTAGTAGATATCTCAATAATTTTCACAATAAAAATTTTCCAGAAAGATATTGGAATATTTTAACATTACCTTGGTTAAGTTATTATATTCCTGGTGAACTATATAGGTGGAGATTGGTTGAGAAAGCTTTAGAAAAAGATTCTAATTTAATTTTTAGCGATATAAAGATTGATAAAATCGAAATACCATCATATACTATTGATTATTACAATCTACTTAGTTCTAATCAATTTTTTAATTATCAAATATTTAAAAAAATATTAATTTTTTTAAATAATAATGGAAAGAAAATTAATTTTATTTCAAAAGAAATAAATCAAAATAAATTTATTGCTAAAAATTATGATAAAAAAAGATCAAAAACTAAAAAAAAATTTTTGCTTAATGCCATAGATTACCTAAATTCTTTTTTTTCAAAATTTAACAATATCTTTATTGATAGAAGAATTTTTAAATTTAAAAATTATGTTAAAATTAGTCTAAAACTTTTTCAATTTCCTAGTTTTTATTACTACAAATTTAATTACCAATTTGATCATATTAATTTAGATCACGTAAAGATCGACAAAGAAAAAAGAAATAAAATTAACTTTTCAGATAAAGAAGATGATCTTTTCCTTAAATATTTAAATGAAAATATAAAATATGATATACCAAAATGTTTTTTAGAAGGTTACGATTTAATTAACCAAGAGTCTCACAAAATTAAATTAAAACCGAGAATTATATTATCTGCCTATCTTCACTTCCATAACGAAGTTTTTAAATTTTGGTTAGCTAGAAACGTAATTAAAAATAAAACAAAATTTTTTTCTAGTTCTCACGGAGGAGGTAACCAGTTAAAGTATTGCGTTGATCTACAACTTGAAAACACAATAGTTGATAAAAAATTTACCTGGACTCTTCCTGTCAAAGATAAAGATGTTCAGTTATCACCAGGTAAATTAATAAATTTTAAATGTTCGAGATCTGATAAAAAATTTCTAATTTATCTAGAAAGGAACATAACATTATTTCCTGCAAAAATCGGAACTGGGGAAAATTTCAATTTACGTCTCAACCTTGATAATGCAATCAATTTAAAAAAATTACTTAATAAAGAGATTTATAAAAATTTTTTTTACTTACCCTCAGGAGAGCACGATTTAAAAATGCAAGAAACAATTAGAAATACAATTGAAGAAAAATTTGTTAACAAAAAAAATATTTTTTATAAATATATTGATAAGTCAAAACTGGTGATTTGCCCGTACATGCAAACTGCTTTTGTAGAATCCATAATTACAGGTCCAACAGTTTTAATTAATGATTTTGAAAGAGCCCCCTTACAAGGTAATGTAAAATCTTTGCAGGAAGATTTAGTGAAAAATAAAATAGTATTTAAAAATATTGAAGATGCAATAGTACATATAAATGAAAATTGGCATCAAATAGATAGATGGTGGTTATCAAATGGGGTCCAAAATACTATATGTAAATTTAAAAAAAATTTCTGCAATTTACAAAATGACCCCATAAATAAATGGACAAAATTTTTAACAAACATTTAATATGATAGAAGTAAAAAAATTATTTAGTTTTCTAAAAAAAAAAAATATTGATTTCTTTGCGGGTGTTCCAGATAGCATCCTAAAGAAAACGAAAGAATATTTTGATAAATTAAATAAAAAGCATTTAATCACTGCTAATGAGGGGTCTGCTATTTCGGTTTGTATTGGACACTATCTTTCCACTGGTAAATTAGCTTGTGCGTATATGCAAAATTCAGGATTGGGAAATGCTTTAAATCCATTAGCCTCTATCGCGCATCAAAAAGTCTACTCAATACCAATTCTTTTAATGATTGGCTGGAGGGGAGCTCCCGGTACTAAAGATGAGGCACAGCATGAGGTAAAAGGCAAAATAACAAGAAAGTTATTAAAATTATTAAACATTAAATTTTGTGAAGTTAAAACTTACAAAGACTTTAAAAAACTTGATAATTTAATTAAATTTTCAAAAAAGTTTAAATGTCCTGTAGCATGTTTGATTAAAAAAGATATTTTATTTGATAAAAAATCCTATAAAAAAAGTAAAAAAGAATTTAATATTGGAATTAAAAGAGAAACTTTTCTAAATTATTTGTTAGGCAATGTAAATTTTAAAAGTAAAATTATTTCTACAACAGGTTATACTTCAAGAGAATTGTTTCAAATAAGAAAATATAAGAATACACATTATCAAGGAAATGATTTTTATATGGTCGGGGGGATGGGTCACGCTTCAATGGTAACTTTAGGAGTTGCAATGAATAATAAAAGAGACATTATCTGTTTAGATGGAGATGGATCTTTGTCAATGCATATGGGTTCTTTAACTACCATAGGTTTTAAAAAACTTAAAAATTTTAAACATATAATTTTAAATAATAGATCACACGAGTCTGTTGGAGGTCAAAAAACTAATCTTGAAAATTTAGATTTAAATAAACTTTCTAAGAGTTGCGGATATAAAAATTATTTCTTTTTAGATAATGAAAAAATTATGAAGAGAACTATATCTAATTTTTTAAAATCAAAAGGACCTTCACTTTTAGAAGTTAAAATTAAATTGGGAACTATTCAAAATCTAGGAAGACCAAAAAAATTAAATTTTATTAAATCTAAATTTATGGAAAGATAGATAAAAAGATGATTAAAAATCTAATAAAACAAAAAAATGATAATAAAATTATATTTACAGCTGGTCCTGCCAGTATAATTGATAGCAATATAATTAATTTAGGTCCTTGTTTTGGAAGAGGGGACAATGAATATAACAAAACTTACAATAGTGTTATAAAAAAACTTAAAAAAATATCAGGATTAAAAAAAATTATTACTACCCAGGGTTCGGGAAGTACTGCTTTGGAAATAGTTGCCTTAAACTTTTTCAAAGGTAAAATTTTAATTGTATCAACTGGTTATTATTCTGACAGACTCTTTCAAATATCGAATTTAATTAAAAAAAATAATAAAAAAATTAAATCTGTAACTAAAGTAAATTGGAAAAGTTTAAATAAAATCAAGGGAAAATATGATTGGATCTGGGCCTGCTCAACTGAAACCAGTTGTGGTTTAAAAATACCGATAACGGATTTAAAACAACTTACCAAAAGAACAAAATCCAAGCTTGCTCTTGATGCAACAGCATCAATTGGATTAGAATCTGATCACCATTTAGCAGATGTAATTTCTTTCAGTTCTTGCAAGGGTTTATTTGGATTAACAGGCGCATGCTTTGTTTGTTATAATATTAATCCAACTAATAAAGTAAATACATTTGTTCTTGACATAAAAAATTTAGAGCAAAAAAGAATGACAGGACCATACCACACTATTCAATCTCTAGAGAAAGTTTTAAAGAAATATAATTATTATAAAAAATCTGTAGTTCAAAATAAAAAGAAAATGATAAAAAAATTTAAAGACTATTTAGTTTATCCCAAAAAAAATCAGCCATTTCTATGTACGTACGTTAATAAAAAAATTACTGCAAATTCATCAAAAGTAATTCTCTATAAACCAAGAATAAAATTATCTGGGTCAATCGTTTGTCATATCGGAGAAGCTCATTTAGGCAAAAATGCAAAAGGAAAAATAATCGATTTTTTAGATATTGATGAATAAAAAGATAATAATAGAAAAATATATATAGAAATTGAACTTAAATATTTACATTCGAACAAAAATAGATATGTTCAATAATTGAACAAATGAAAAAAACTGTCTATATATCTCTTACAGCTGACTCCATTCATCATGGACATATGAAATTATTTGAGACAGCCAGAAAATACGGAGATATCATTATTGGTTTGTTATCAGATAAAGCAGTCGCTGAACACAAAAGGATCCCATATCTAAACTTTGAACAGAGAAAAAAAATCTTAATAAATTTTAAAGGTGTTAAATCAGTTATTGTGCAAAATGAGTGGGATTATTCTAAAAATATAAAAAGTTTAAAACCTGACTTTTTAGTTCACGGAGATGATTGGAAAACCGGACATATGAGTGAAATAAGAAGAAAGGTTTTGAAAATTATGAAATCTTATGGAGGCAAGCTCATTGAGATTCCTTACACAAAAGGTGTATCCTCCTCTGCTCTTATAAATCATTTAAATGAAATTTCTGTAACACCTGATATTAGGAGAAGTTTATTGAGAAGAACAATAGAGAGTAACAAAATATCTAAATTTCTAGAAGCACACAGCCCGTTGTCAGCTATTATAGGAGAAAATACTTTTATTGAAAAAAAAGGTAAAAAGATCGGTTTTGATGGTTTTTGGTCTAGTTCTCTCACCGACTCCACAGTTGTTGGAAAGCCAGACAATGAGTCATTAGATTTTTCTCAAAGACTTAATGGGGTTGATCAAATCTTCGAAGTTACTACCAAACCTTTAATTATGGATGGTGATACAGGTGGAAAAGTTGAACATTTTGAAATGAGGATCAAGTCTGCTGAAAGGTTAGGTATTTCAGCTCTAATAATTGAGGATAAAAAAGGTTTAAAAAAAAATTCATTATTAAAAGATACATCAAGACAAACCCAAGAGGGAAAAATTAAATTTTCAGAAAAAATTTCAGTGGGCAAAAAAGCTCAGATTAGTGATGATTTTATGATAATAGCAAGAATTGAAAGTTTTATACTAGGCAAAGGACTCAACGATGCTATTTCTAGAGCCCACTCATATATAGAAGCAGGAGCTGATGGAATAATGATACACAGCAAATCAAAAAATCCGAGGGAGGTAATATCTTTTTCTAAAGTTTTCAGAAAAAGTTATAAAAAGATTCCACTAGTTTCAGTTCCATCAAGTTACAACCAAATTTCAGAGAAAACTTTGTACGAGAATGGCTTCAACATAGTTATATATGCGAACCATATGCTAAGAGCATCTTATCCTGCAATGCAGCATGTAGCCAAAACAATTCTAGAAAAAAATCGCTCTAAAGAGGCAGACAAAAAACTTTTAAGTATAAAAGAAATTCTTAATTTAATACCTGGAACAAATTAATTTATAATGACTAGAAAAAAAAATATCTTAGTAGATATGACTTGTTCTATTTTGCACTATGGGCATATTAGACTTCTAAAAAAAGCTTCAAAATTCGGAAATGTTATTGTTGCATTGACATCAGATAATGAAATTAAAAAACATAAACATTTCAATCCTGAATTGAAGTTTAAACATAGAAAAGAATTAATTGAGTCAATTCGATATGTAAACAAAGTTATTAAATCAAAATTTCATATAAATGAAAATTTTTTAAAAAAGAATAAAATCCACTTTTTAGTACATGGAAATGATAATTCAAATAAAATAAAAAAAAGTCATCTAAAAATATTTCCTCGAACAAAAAATATCAGTAGCTCAATTTTAAGAAAAAAAATTTTAAAAAATTATTTTAAAAATGAAAAAAGATATAAATAAGAATTATTGGAATAACTTTTATAAAAAAAAACATGTTAGCAAACCAACTTTATTCGCAAAATTTTGTGTATCTAAATTGAGAAATTACAATAAAACTATTTATGATATAGGTTGTGGAAATGGAAGAGATACAGTTTTTTTTAATAAAAAAAAAATAAATTCTATTGGTATTGACAAATCTTATAGTGCGATAAAAAAAAATAAAAAAAATTTTAAAAAATTAAGAAATAAATTCATAAATAAAAACTTTTGTAGTTTTTTTACATACAAAAATTTTGATTTTCCTTTTAGCGTGTATTCAAGATTTACATTACACTCGATTAATTATTCAGAAGAAAAAAAACTATTAAATTCACTCAATAAGCAAAAAAAATTAGAATATATATTTATAGAATGTAGAACTATTAAAGATGATATTTACGGCAAGGGTAAGAAAGTTGGCAGGCATGAATTTGTTGATACACATTATAGAAGATTTATAGATCCTAAAGAGATTAAAAGAAGATTATCTAAACATTTTAAAATTTCATACTTTAAGGAGTCAAAAAATTTTGCGAAATTTAAAAAGGAAAATCCATGTATTCTGAGAATGATAGCAAAAAAAAAATAGATCCAAACTTAATTGAAATTATTAATTTACTTGATAAAAATCAAATTAGTTATTGGGTGTGCCATGGCACACTTTTAGGTATTGTCAGAGATAAAGATTTAATTCCCTGGGATCATGATATTGATATTGCCGTTTGGGATGAGAAAAACTTAAAAGAAAAACTAAAATTAATAATGTTTAAAAATGATTATAAACTTAAAGAAAAATACTTGATAGATGATGATCTTTTGACTTTCATTAAAACAGGTGGAAGAGAGATTGACATTAATATTTATCACAAAAAATTCTCAAATTCAGAGGAGATAGCTTACGTAAAATGGTTTATTCCTAAAAATTTGGTTTGCAAAATTATAGACGCACTTTCAATGGCTAAAGATTATAAGGGCAAATTAATGTTTGTCATAAATAAACTCGAATTTATTCAGCCAATATTTAAATTGTTAAAAAAAATTTTGATAAAGAAAGATTTTTTTTACAAAACTGCAGGTTATACCCAACCCTTAAAACTTTTAAAAGAATTCAAAAAAATAGATTTTAAAAATCTGAAAATTTCTGTTCCAGTTTACTATGAAGATTATTTGAAATACGTATATGGACATGGATGGAGAACCCCAATTAAAAAATTTAATTGGATCAAAGATAGCCCGTCTACCAAGGATATATAAAATGAAAAAGATTAATTTAAAAAAGATATTTAATAAAAAAAGAGTTTTGGTCACAGGTCATACAGGTTTTAAAGGTTCTTGGTTATCATTAATTTTAAATTATTTTGGGGCCACAATCCTTGGAGTTTCCGATAGTGTGCCTACAAATCCATCACATTTTAAGATTTATAAAAATTTAAAAAGATTTGAGTCAAAAAAAGTAGATATATCAAATAAAGATAAGATTAAAAAAATAATTTTTGATTATAAACCAGATTTTATATTTCATTTAGCTGCCCAAGCACTTGTAAAAAAATCATACCTAAATCCTGTTAAGACATGGAGATCAAACACTTTTGGGACTTTAAATATCTTAGATGCTTTACGGGACTATAAAAAAAAAGTTGTAGTTGTCTTAATTACAAGCGATAAAGTTTACAAAAATATTGAGAAAAAAACTGGGTATAAAGAAACCGACCTTTTAGGTGGTAAAGATCCTTATAGTGCATCTAAAACTGCTGCTGAAATGGTAATTAGATCATACATGGACTCATTTTTATTAAAAAAAAATAATTTATCGACAGTTATTGCCAGGGCAGGAAATGTTGTTGGAGGTGGAGACTGGTCAGAAAACAGATTAATACCCGATTGTGTTAAAGCCTGGTCAAAAAATAAAAAAGTTATAATAAGGAATCCAAATTCTACAAGACCATGGCAGCATGTACTCGAGGCAATCATGGGATATATAATTCTCGCAGCTAATTTAAAACAAAATAAAAATTTGAATGGCGAAGCATTTAATTTTGGCCCAAACACCAAAAAAAATTATAAAGTTATTGAATGTGTAAGAAAAATGAAAAAGTATTGGCCCTCAATAAATTGGAAAGTTAAAAAAACACAAACTTTTTTTGAAAGCAGTTTGCTCAAATTAAATAGTAATAAAGCTTCAAAAATACTTAAATGGAAATGTGTGCTAAATTTCGAGGAAACAATTAAAATGACAACTATTTGGTATAGAAATTTTTACCAAAAAAATAAAAAAAAAATATCAATAAATCAAATTGAAGAATATATAAAAATTTATAACAAGAGATCTAAAATAAAAATATGAAAGTTGTAATATTAGCAGGTGGATTGGGCACAAGAATATCAGAATATACAAAGACCATACCAAAACCGATGATAAAAATTTGTGGGAAACCAATAATTCAAAGAATTATTGATCATTATTACAGTTATGGACATAAGGAATTTTATATTGCTCTAGGTTATAAAGGCAAAGTTATAAGAGAATATTTTAATAACAAAAAAAAAAATAAAAAAATTAAAATCCATTTAATTGATACAGGTAAAAATACAATGACCGGAGGAAGATTAAAAAGATTAAAAAAATTTCTTAGTGAAACTTTTTTATTAACTTATGGAGATGGTCTTTCTGATATTGATTTAAAAAAACTTTATAATTTTCACAAAAGAAATAAAAAAATGGTTACTTTAACAGCTGTAAGGCCCCCAGCAAGATTTGGTGTAATAAAAATTAGTGGAAAAGTAGTAAAATTTTTTAGAGAAAAAAATTCTTTGGATACAGGTTGGATTAATGGTGGTTTTTTTGTAATAGAGCCTAAATTTATTGATTTAATAAAAAATGATAAAACTTTTTTAGAAAAAGAACCATTTACTTTAGCCACAAAAAAAAAACAATTATTAGCATATAAATATAATGGTTTCTGGCAATGCATGGATACTTTAAGAGATAAGTTTATACTTGAAAAAAAGATAAAACAAAAAAGTTATTTTGAATAAAAAAAAAATTTTAATTGCTGGTGGAACAGGATTTATAGGATATCATTTAGCTCTTAAATGTTTAAAAAAGAATTTTTTAGTAACAAGCCTGTCTACAAAAAAACCTAAAAAAAATAGAAAAATAAAAAAAGTTAGATATCTTTTTTGTGATATCTCAAAAAAAAAAAAATTATTCAAATTATTGAATTCTAATCCAAATTTTGATTTTGTGGTTAATCTTGCTGGTTATGTTGATCATTCCAATAAAAAAAAAACTTTAGAAAGTCACTATAGAGGTTGTAAGAATTTAGCATTATTTTTTTTAAATTCAAAAATTAAAAAATTTATACAAATTGGATCGAGTATTGAATATGGAAAAATTAGCTCTCCACAAAAGGAAAATAATTTTAATAAACAAAAAACTTATTCTATCTATGGAACTTCAAAGCTACTTAGTACGAAATTTTTATTAAAGTTAAAAAAAAAATTTGATTTTCCTGTTTCAATTTTAAGGTTGTATTTAGTTTATGGGCCAAAACAAGACCCCAATAGAGTGATACCTATAACTATCTATAATGCTTTAAAAAATAATAATTTCGATTGTTCAAGTGGATTACAATTAAGAGATTTTCTGTATATTGACGATCTTCTTGCGGCTATATTTAAAACTTTAAAAAATAAAGATTCAAGCGGTGAAATTTTTAACATTGGTTCGGGAAAACCTCTTAAAGTAAAAAACTTAATTCTTAAAATTTGTAAAATAATTGGTCATGGAAAGCCAAGATTTGGAATGATAAAATTTAGAAAGGATGAAATTAAAAAACTTTATCCAAGTATAGAAAAAGCAAAAAAAATGTTAGGGTGGAAACCATTGGTAAATATTAATTTAGGTCTAAAAAAAACTATAAAATATTATAAAAAAATTTATATATAAGTCTAAAAATTAAACTATATTAATCCTGCTCTTTTAACATATCAATGTAATCATTTGAAAGATTTTTTTTGAATAATTTAAATTGATTTATTTTTAAAATAATTTTCATTAAGACTACAAAATATGGAAATTTAAAAAATTTTTTCGCTATTTTAATATCTTCATTAAACTTCTTGATAGAATTTCTTAATTTTGTGCTATCTCCACCATTTCTCATAATTGTGACGTAATTATTTAAATATTTTACCTCAATATTTTGATTATAAAGTAGTTTTAATACAAACAAATAATCACCAGATATTGGGTAATTTTCCTCATAAAGATTACTTTTTAAAATATCATTTCTCACGAAAAGTGATGTATGCGGTGGCATCCAACCAAAATACAATTTTCTTTTTTTAAAAATAGAACTAATCCATTCTCTAGTAATTATTGAAATATTTTCTTTATCACAAAACAAAACGTTTCCATAAACAACATCATTTTTATCGTAAAATTCTTTAGATATATTATATAGAGTGTGTTCATCATAAAATATATCATCAGCATGAAGCAGTCCCACTATATCTCCTGAAGCAATATTTATCCCTTTATTTATTGAACCAAATTTAGTTGATGAGACCTTATCTATGATAATTTTTACGTCAGAAAGTGTATCAAGATACTCTTCAGTTCCATCAGTTGAGGGTGCACAAACTATGATATGCTCAAGATTTTCAATTTTTTTTTGATTTTTTATTGATTTTATTGCTGATTTTAAAAGTGGAAGGCCATTTTTAACAACAGTAATTATTGAAATTTTCATTTCCTTTTAATTAAATAATTTAATAATAATCTAAATTATAACATAAATCGCAATTAATCTTTAATCTTAATTTAAATTATGAAAGTTTTAATTTCTCCAAAAATATTTTTATATTCACTATTTTTGATTTTACCTTCTTATTTAATTGGTATAGCTGCGACTGAGTTATTAACAGCATTTTTAATAATTAGTTTCATATTTATAAACAAAAACTTTGTGTATTTTAAAAACTTAAAGTCCATTTTTTTAATTATTTTTTCTTTTTTGGTAACACTAAGTGGAATTATCAATCTAGATTATATGGATTTAAAAATTGCATCTTTAGTACATATTCGATTCGCAATATTTTCTATTGCAATTTTTTATTTTTTAGAAAAATTTTTTGATAAAGAAACCGATATAAATAAAAATTTTCTAAAATATTTCTTATTGATAATTTTTTTTATAATTTTTGATAGTTTAATTCAATTTTTCTTTGGAACTAATTTATTTGGTCAGGAAATACAACAATCTCGAGTTTCTGGAATATTTGGAAAAGAACTAATACTTGGAAGTTTTTTACTTCAATTATTACCATTAATTTTTTTATTATTGTTATTTTCCAAAATGGACATTCAAAAAAAAAAAGTATATTTAATAATTTTTTTTAGCCTTTATTTTATAATTATTTATATTTCTGGAGGACGTTCTCCTTTTTTTTTAACAATTTTATTCGCAGTAATTATGGTGTTATTTGAAAAAAATTTTAGAAAAATTATTCTGAAATGTTTATCTATTTTAACTATCTTTATTATTTGTGAAGCTTATTTTGAATTTGGAAAGACAAAAGTGTTCGATAAAGTTTTTTATATGACCTATGTTCAATTTACAGATAGTTATTATCAACCAGAGCATAATAATAGTACTACTGCTCGTAAAAGAAAAACTTATAATAAAGATATCACCAATGAATTAAGTTTAAAAAATAAAGCTAGAGAATTTTTTGATAGCCTTGTCGTTTTTTCTGACGATCATCATAATCATTATATTCTTGCATTAAAATTATTTAAGGAAAAGCCAATACTTGGCAATGGTCCAAAAGGTTTTAGACAATATTGTAGAAGAGTTAATTATGATCCACCAACAGGAATTTGTTCAACTCATCCTCATAACTACTTTTTTCAAGTTTTATCTGAACTTGGTTTGCTCGGAATTTTATTTTATCTATTTGGAATATTTTTCATTATATTTAAATTTATAAAATTAAAGTATGATAAAAGTAAAAATTTAATTATATCATCATTTCAAATTATTAGTATAGGGCTATTGGTTTTACTTTTCCCGCTTGTTCCTTCAGGAAATTTTTTCAATAATTGGATATCTATAATCAATTATTATTACATTGGAATATATATTTATTTCTATAATCAGACATATTTAAAAAATTAATATAATTTTGTATTTGCGACAAAAAATATTAAAAGTTTACTTAAAATTAAACAATATTTCTATATACAATCAATACATTAAAATAGTAGTTAGCATTTTTTAAAAATGAAAAAGTTTATATATATTTTTTTTGGACTAATTTTATTCATCACTTTATTTACTTCTTATAAAGTAACTAGTGGAAATTATGACAAACAAAATTTGTTTATAATAAAGGTCAAAGATGTCATCCCAACGCAATTTAAAAATAAATTAAGGGAATATGTTTATAAAATCAGAAATTTATTAACTGAAGATAAAATAAAAAAAAAGCAACAAGCTAAAATAGATCAAGGTTTAAATGGTGAATTAATTCAATCAAAAAATATTAAATCAGAGGTAAACGCAGTTAAATATAATGTAAGAGAATTTTTTTTACCATTTAAAAGATTAGATCTTAGTTATGGATGGCAAGCTATTCAAAATTCCAAAAGAGCACATTACTTTGATTTTTTAGGTGACGAGACTGTTGTAGTCTCTGGAGAAGGAAATTTTATTTTTTTTGATACAAAAAATTTTAATTCAAAAAAATTGAATCAAAAAAGATTACAATCTAACTTAATTCAATTTCTTGAAAGTGAAAATTATACATTTATTGGTTTGAGAGATATGCTTATTGAAAATAACAAAGTATATTTGTCAGTAGTATTAAAAGACCCAGATGAAAATTATACTTTGAGTATAGTATCTGCGGAGTTCAATTATCAAAAATTAATATTTGAATTTTTTTTCAAAACTGAATTACTTATATCTGAATTTTCAATTGGTACAGGTGGAAGAATTGTAAGTTTTAAGGATGATAAGTTGCTTTTTACAATTGGTCACTTAGGTTTCATAGATGAAATCCAAATGCCAAATCATTTATCTGGCAAAATTATATCAATCAAAAAAAAAGATGGAAGTTTTGATTTAATTTCAACAGGTCATAGAAATCATCAAGGTCTTTTTTATTATACAGATCAATATAAAAATCAGTTTGTTATAAATTCTGAGCATGGACCAAAGGGTGGGGATGAAATAAATGTAAATAATCTTAAGGATAATAAAGTTCAAAATTTTGGATGGCCAATTTCTTCCTATGGAATTAATTATGATGGAACAAATCCATATAAATCTTCTCATAAAGAACATGGTTTTAAGGAACCTTTAAAATATTTTACACCCTCAATAGGTATCAGTGAGATAAGTATAAAAAGTAAAAAAGATTTTAATGAGATATACGCATCATCTTTAAGAGCAAAATCAATCTACATTGTGAAATCAGACAAAATATTTTCTCAAGTATTAAACACAGATAGATTAATATTGGACTATAGAATAAGAGATATAAAGTATTCAAAAAGCCTTAATGGATTTATTGTCATTTTCGAAAATACTCCATCTATAGGTTTTATTAAAAGCTATGATTAATAAAAAAATAATAATATATTTTCAAAATATTAATGAAAATATTTATTCAAATTCCTTGTTTTAACGAAGAACTTCAAATAGAAAATACAATTTTTGAAATAAGAAAGTTAGTCAATCCAAAAAAATACAACTATGAGATAGTTATTATTGATGATGGATCAAATGACAAAACTATTGAGACTGCTAAAAAAATTGGTGTCAACAACATAATTTCTCTGAAAAGAAATAGAGGACTTGGATATGCTTTTAATGAAGGAAGAAAATTTGCATCAAAAAATAACGTTGATATTTTAATTAATACTGATGCAGACAATCAATACAAAGCAGAATATATTGAGAGTCTGATTGAGCATTTGATTAATTCAAAAACAGATATTGTTGTTGGTGTAAGAAAATTTGATGAGATTGAACATTTCTCAAAAATAAAAATTTTTTTACAAAAACTTGGTACAAAAGTTGTAAGAATTGTTTCAGGTCAAAAAATTACAGATGCCTCAAGTGGATTTAGAGCTTATAACAAAGATGCAATAAATAAACTCAGAGTAGATTCAAATTACAGCTATACTTTAGAGACACTAATTCAGGCTAATGAGAAAGATCTTTTAATTGGAGAAATTCCAATAAAAACTAATCCCCCAATAAGAAAATCAAGACTATTTAATTCTTCGATGGAATTTATAGTTAAACAAATGCTTATTATTTTAAAAACTTTTTTATTATATAAGCCTTTACAATTTTTTTCTTGGATGTCGATTATACCAATTATAATTGGATCATCGGCAATCTTAAGATTTTTATACTTTTTTATTTTTGATAATGGAGATGGATATATCCAATCTTTAATATTGGGTGTTGCATTATTTTTAATAGGTTTGTTACTTTTATTTTTAGGTTTACTAGGTTTCTTAATTAGAAATATAAAAAAAAATATCGAGGAAAATTCTTGAAATTTTTTGTTTATAGGTACTCTATAATATCAATATTTAGTTTTATTTTTTCAAACTTATTGTATAATTTTTTAGTTATTAAATTTCATGAATCACTAGCATCTTTATTATCGCTATTTATTGTTCTCAACTTAAATATTTTTTTTTTCTTTAAGCTTAAAATATTTAAAAAAACTCAAAAAAACTATTTTAGAATAGTTCTTATTTCGTGCTTCTTTAGATTATTTGAATTTTTACTTTTTAATCTATTCTTTTTTTTCATACTTGAACAAATTCAAAGCAATTACATTTTTGCTTTAACTTTGATAATTAGTTTTTTTTTAAAATCAGTTGTATTTTATAAAAACTCTGATTTTAAATGATAGCAGGAGAGAATGAAAAAAATTTTTATAGTATCTAATGATAGATTTTATTTACAAAAAAAAGAATTTTTTAACTCCAATAAAAATACTTTTACAATTATTAATTGTTTTAAAAAATTTAAAAACATTTATTTAATAGCAAGAAAATCAAAAAAAAAATTAAAATTTAAAGAAAAATTAAGTAATATCAAGATTATTAATTTACTTTCTCTTTTTAAGAAAAAGTTTGATATTAAAAATACAAAGATACTTATAATATCATTATCTCCATATAATTTCTTGATAAGTTCTTTATTGTTAATGTTGGGTGCAAATAAAAAAAATATTTTCTTATTTTTGAGAAGTGATGGATATGAAGAGTATAAAATTAAGTTAGGCTTATTAGGTTATTATTTTTATGGAATTATGTTGGGATTCTTAAAAAAAAGAATAAATATCCTAAGTTGTTCAAAATCTTTAACAGGTATTGTTAAACCAGAATTAGTTTTTCCATCTGAAGTAACTAAAGTTTGGTTAAAAAATAGAAAAAAACAACTTAAAAAATTATCCTCAAAAAAAAAAATTAATTTATTATATATTGGAAGATTCAGAAAAGAGAAAGGTTATGCCAATTTAATTTTTTTATTTGAAAGATTAGGTATAAAAGCAGAATTATTAATGATTGGTAACGATTTTAAATATCTAAAAAAAAATAACTATCCCAGTAATAAAAATATCAAGATCCTAGGACAAATTTCCTCAACCAAGGAATTAATTAAATATTATAATAGATCAGATATTTTTATTTTACCATCATACGTTGAGGCATATCCACAAGTTATTTTGGAAAGTTTATCAAGGTTAAAACCTATTGTTATATTTAATGATATCAAATACTTAAAAAAAACTTTTTCATTTGGGTTAATTAATTGTGAAAGAAATGTAAATGACTTTGAAAAAACATTAAAAAGAATAATTAGAGATTATAATAAGATTCAAAAAAATATTTTCAAAAAGGAGGTTTACCTGTTGAAAAATTTTGAAGCGAAAATGAAAAAAATTTTTGATAATTGATGATTGGTAAATTGTACTATATCATATTAAAACTTATAAGATCTTCAAAAATTATCACTTCTTATGTATGGGGAATTAAAATTGATAAGTTTCTTCATAATACTTTCTGGGACTTGACCACATTAGTTTTAAAAAAGGAACTTAATGATATAAAACAAAAAAAGAAATACCTTGATATGGGTTGTGGTCAATTTGCTATACTTGGTCAATTTTTTAAAAAAATTAATATTTCTTCAGATGTAACCTCTGTTGATATTTATGAAAAATTTGTTGAAAATAGTATAAATAATTCAGAGCTTAATAAAACTAATATTAAAATTAAAAAATCAAACTTATTTTCAAATATTGACGAAAAATTTGATTTAATTTCTTTTAATCCTCCTTATGTTCCATCATCACAAAAAAAATATGAGTTAGAATTTCCAAATATCCGCTACAGCGAGCATGAAGGTCTCAAAACTACTCATGATTTTTTAATTGAATCAAAAAATTATTTAATGAATGATGGGGAAATTTTACTAGGTATAAATACATTTTATGTTTCTCAAGCTCTTTGTAATAAATTAATTTCAGAGACCGGATATAGAGTAGAAAAGATTACAAAAATGAAATTTAATACTTCAATAGTATTTAGATTAAAATCACTTAGATATTAAAAAATCTCCCAGCGCAAGGTAATCAATGCCAGTCCCTGAAAAGCATCTGATCGCTTCAGATGGTTTATTTACTATAGGTTCACCTTGAATATTAAAAGAAGTATTTATTATAATTGCTTGACCAGTGATTTTTTCAAATTCTTTAATTAATTTATAAAATTTTTTATTATTTTTTTTTCTAACAATTTGAGGTCTGGCAGTTCCGTCAACATGAATTGCTGATGGTAATATTTTTTTATATTTTTCATTTATCTTAAAAGCTAAAATCATAAAATCACTCTCTGGTACACTCCCAAAATAATCTTTATATCTGTAGTCGTTAACGGATGGGCAGAAAGGTCTCCAATTTTCTCTATGCTTAACTTCATCATTAAGTTTTTTTTTCATATTTTTCATAAGTGGATTAGCTAAAATAGATCGGTTACCCAACGCACGAGCACCAACCTCAGATCTTCCTTGGAACCAACCAACTATTTTTCCTTTTGAAAGTTTCTCAGCTACTATTTTTTCAATGTTTTTAAATCTTTTAAATTTGATTTTTGACTCATTTAAGGAATTTAATATTTCCTTATTTGAAAAGTTATTTCCGTAATAACAATGCTCCATTTTTGGAAAATTTCCCTTTTCATTTTTGGCAGATAACATTGCAGCGCCTAAAGCTACTCCATTATCTGAAGCAGCTGGTTGAATATATATTTCCTTAACTTCAGGAAGATTGGCTAAAACACCATTCAATTTACAATTCATGTGCACTCCTCCAGCTAAACAAAGATTTGAAATTTTAGAAATTTTAATTAAATCTTTTACTAATAATTTAACAACTTCTTCCAATCTCCACTGTACATTAAATGCTAAATTCTTATGGTACCTTAATATTTTTTTATTATTGAACAAAGGTTTACCGAAAATCTTGATAAATCTTTCAGAAAATCTGGAATTTGTTGTCCTTTTTCCACCAAATCTTAACACTGGATTTAAAGAAAAGTCTCCGGTTAATTTGTTGTACTTTAAAAATTTATTTAGTTTAGATTGAATATTTTTTGAAAATTTACCATATGATGCCAAAGCCATTAATTTTCCCTCTTCAGAATTACTTTTAAAACCAAAAAATTCTGTAAATGTAGAATAATAACCACCTAAAGTATTCGGTAATTTAAACTTTTTTAAACATTTGATTTTTTTTCCATCACCAACATAAAAACCACCTGTAAACTCCTCCCCCATACCATCTAGTACAAGGATACTACTTTTTTTAAAACCAGATGGAAAAAAAGCACTTGCCGCATGACTAAGATGATGTTTGTGATAAAAAATTTTTTTATTAAAATTTTGTTCTTTCTTGGCAAAAGCCCATTTTAATTCATTTAATATTTTGTTTGGATCATAACCCAATCTTATTCTTTCCTCTAAATTTAGGTTATATTTATTTTTGAGGCCGACATGTTTTAAGTATATCTTATTAAATTTTTTTGGAACAACATTAAATTGATGAGGACAATCCCAACCAAAAGAAACTTTTTTTATTTGATTAATAGATATTTTCGCTTTAGTTAGACAATAAAAAATTGCATTAATTGGTAATGCTAAAGGGGCATTTTTAATTCTGCTAAATCTTTCTTCTTCGGCGAAAGCAATTATTTTTTTTTTTTTTAATAAAGCAGCTGAGGGATTTGTCCCCACTCCTCCAAAAATTCCTAAGTAATAACTCACTAGTTTTTAATATAGTATAAAATTTAATGTTTCAATTTTTTTAATTTTAAACAATTAATTTTTTGTAGAGAAATTTTTAAATTATTAATTGACATCTTAAGATTTCCATAATTTTCGTATAAGATAAAATTGTAATAATATCATTATTTCAAGTTTTTTTTAAAAAATAAAATAGAGAGTGCCTTATTCTATTATCCTGTTGATGAAAAATGCTTCTGCCTTATGAAATCCAGCTACACTTCCTCTTACTATCGATAATGCATTTATATTTTTAATTGATCTAGAATGTGGAGCTGTTCTCATTTCAAACTTATACTGATTTAATAATAACTCTTTTTTTTTAAAGTATTTTGAAATATCTACAAAATAATTTGGGTTAAATAATTTATTGTTAGAATTAATACCCCAATCTGTAGATGAAGGAATTTCAAAACTAAGTAATTTTTTTATTTTAAATTCTGAGTTGGGCCTTGATGCTACAAATGTCGAAAAAAAAGTGTGGTAATGATCAATGTTAAGGTCATGTTCATAATGAGTATAAACTATATCTGGTCTATATTTTTTAAAATAATTAAAAATTATGTTTGTTAGAAAATTATGAGGATAAGTATGAAGTTCTAAATTTTTTAAATTCAAAAAATCAACAATTGTGAATTTTCCAATTTTAGCTACTTTCTTAGCCATATTTTCTCTTTTAAAAATTTCTCTTGAAATCTTTGCTTTTGTATCTTTTGTGTCAGCACTATACCTCCCCGAAACTCCATCAGAAACAAATAGGACGTATACTTTATCTCCGTTTCTTACATGTCTAAGAAGAGTTCCACCACATCCTAAAACCTCATCATCAGGGTGTGCCGCAACAACAAATACTGTACTCATAATTAATTATTAGAATTTATTATGAAAGTGTAGTATCAACTTTTATGATGAAATACCAGTCATCTATAGTCAAAAATAGAAATACTGATATAAAATTTAATAAATTTGATACAGTATAATATTGTGAGTGTTTTTTTTTTAATTTTATTTGTATTTTTATTAAATTTAATTTTTTTTTTAAAGTTTAATTCTATTTCAAATTTTTTAGCTCTTTTTGATAAACCTGATGGAAAATTGAAAAGGCACTCAAAACCAATTTCTCTAATAGGTGGATTAGTTATAATAACCAATTTTTATTTAATAATTGTCCTTTTAGGATCTTTTAATATTTACCCCATTTTTGAGAGTCAGTTTCTATTTTCAGTAATTATTATAAGCACCTTATTTTACTTAATTGGGCTTATTGATGATTTAAAGAATTTAACTCCTAACATTAAATTATTATTACTCCTTTTTTCAATCAGCAGTGTGATTCATTTTTTTCCAGAACTGAAATTAGACATTATTAAAATTTCATTTCTGGATGAAGTGTATTATTTTAAGGAATATTCCTCTTTATTCATCATTTTATCATTTTTATTGTTAGCCAATGCAATAAATATGTTTGATGGAATCAATCTTCAATTAATTTTGTTTAGTTCCATAATTTTTATATTGTTTATTTTAAAAGGCTTTATCCCAATTTTTTTTATTTTATTATTGATTTGTTTTACTTTTTTAGGAATTTTGAATTATCAAAACAAAGTTTTTTTAGGTGATGGTGGTGCTTATTTGATAAGTTCATTATTAGGATGCACATTTATTTACCAATATAAAAATTTTGAATTTTTCTTTTTTGGTGATGAAGTTTTTATAATTTTGATGATACCTGCAATAGATATGTTAAGATTATTCATCGAAAGATCAATTAATAAAAAACATCCTTTCAAAGGTGACCTTAATCATCTACATCATATAGTTTATAATTTTACAAAAAATAAAAATTTAACAATAATAATTACGATTGGATCCTGCATTATTCCAATTTCATTTTTATTTTTGAGTATTAAAACATATTATATTTTTGTAATTACTTTAATATTTTATTTAATTTTAATTACTTACATGAAGATAAGAAATAAATGAAAGTTTTAGTAACAGGTGGTGCTGGTTACATTGGCAGTACCGTATCTAATTATTTTATTGATCGGGGACATGAAGTGACTATCATTGATAATTTATCCACGGGGTCGATCAAAAATCTACCAAAAAAAGCAATATTTTATAAAAACGATATTTCTAATATTAGAGCGATGAATAAAATTTTTATTAAAAAAAAATTTGATATTGTTTTTCATTTTGCCGCGCTAATAAATAACGAAGAGTCTATAAAATTTCCTAAAAAATATTATGAAAATAATTTTGAAAAAGCAAAAGTTTTTTTTGATTGTTGTATTGAGAACAATATTAACAAATTTATTTTTTCATCAACAGCAGGTGTCTATGGAAATAGAAACAAAAAAGTAAATGAAAATGATAAACTTCAACCAATGTCACCTTATCCAAAATCAAAATTAAAATTAGAAAAATATTTAATAAAAAAAAAAGATAAAGTTCGATGTGTGATATTAAGATATTTTAATGTCGCTGGTTCTGACAAAAAATTAAGATGTGGATTTAATATTAGGAAAGGGTATAATCTTATTTTGAATTTGTGTGCTGCTACACTTAAAAATAAAACTTTCGTAATAAACGGAAATAATTACAAAACACCTGATGGTACTACAATCAGAGATTATATCCATGTTGAGGATTTAGCTCAAATTCATTTATTAATTGCAAATTTAATTTTAAAAAAAAGAGTGTTTAAAATTTTTAATTGTGGTTATGGCAATGGCTTTTCAGTCAAAGAAATTTTACAAAAATTTATTTTGATATCAAAAAACAAAATCAATTTCAAAATAGGAAAAAGAAGAAATAGTGATATAGTTATTTCGATTGCAAACTCTCAAAAATTAGTTAGAGAAATAAAGTGGAAACCCAAGTATAACAATTTAAATTATTTGCTAAAGTCATCTTTAAATTGGTATAAGAAAAATATAAATCAAAAAGAGTATTGAAAATTTCTTGTTTTTGTTAAATTGGCGATTATGTTTATAAAAATATTTTAAAAATTTATAAATTTTGAATGATCAGAAATAAAAAGATTTTAGTGGTTGGAGCAGGTGGTTTTATAGGTGGCCATTTAGTCAATAAGTTAATCAAGGATGAAAATTTTATCATAACCGCAGACATTAAACCTAGGGAGCATTGGTTTCAAGAATTTGAGAAAGCAAAAAATTATTACTCAACTGATATGAAAGAAATTGAAAATTGTAGAAAAGTTGTAAAAAATGTTGATTATGTTTTTAATATGGCTTGTAATATGGGTGGTATGGGATTTATTGAAAATAACAAGGCAGAATGTATGCAATCAGTTTTGATTAATACAAACTTATTAATTGCTTGTAAGGAATTTGGAATTAAAAAATATTTTTTTTCGTCTAGTGCCTGTGCATATAATCAATCTATTCAACAAAAAGTTTTTATAGAAGGATTAAAAGAGGATGATGCTTACCCCGCAGATCCTGAGGATGGATATGGGTGGGAAAAATTGTTCAGTGAAAGAATGTGCAGACATTTTATGGAGGATTATGGCATACAGGTAAGAATAGCAAGATATCATAATATATATGGTCCTTATGGGACTTATGACGGAGGAAGAGAAAAAGCCCCTGCAGCGCTATGTCGAAAAATAATTAAGGCAAAAAAAGAAAGCAAAAACGAAATTGAGGTTTGGGGAGATGGAATGCAAACAAGAACTTTTTTATATGTTGATGATTGTATAGAGGGCACACTTCGTTTATTCGAGTCCGATTATTCTGATCCAGTTAACATTGGTAGTGATGAACAAGTCTCCATCAATCAAATGATAGAAATAATTGAAGGTATTTCAGGATTAAAGAAATTAAAAAAGATATATCAGTTAGACAAACCAAAAGGGGTCAGGGGAAGGTCGAGTAATAATGATTTGGTGAAAAAAGTTTTAAATTGGAGTTATAAGATTAAATTAAAAGAGGGCTTAGAAAAAACATATAATTGGATATCCTCAGAAATTAATAATCATGGATCAAATTTAAGTAGATTCACAAAATCATAAAATTTTGATGAAAAATAAAAAAGCTTTAATATTTGGAGTAACTGGACAAGACGGTGCGTATTTGTCAAAATTTTTATTAAAAAAAAAATATATTGTCTATGGTGTAAAAAGAAGATCTTCAATTATAAATACACAAAGAGTTGATGACATCTATAAAGACATAAATTATAAATCAAACTTTGTTCTTCTGTATGGTGACTTAACAGATGCTTCATCTATATTAAATTTGATTAAAAAAGTTTATCCAAATGAGATATATAATTTAGCAGCACAATCGCATGTAAAAGTTTCTTTTGAAGTGCCTGAATACTCAGCTGATGTAAATGGTCTTGGCACTTTGAGAATTTTGGAAGCGATTAGAAGTTTAAATTTAGAAAAAAAAGTTAAGTTTTATCAGGCAGGAACCTCTGAAATGTTTGGAAGTACAAAAAAAAAATTTCAAAACGAAAAAACAAATTTTCATCCCGTAAGCCCTTACGGTGTCTCAAAGTGTTTTGCTCATTGGATTACAAAAAACTATAGAGATGCATATGGAATGTATGCATGTAATGGAATTTTATTTAATCACGAAAGTCCTATTCGTGGGGAAACTTTTGTTACTAAGAAAATTATACAAGGTTTGGTAAGAATTAAACAAGGTAGTCAAAAAAAATTATTTTTGGGCAACTTGTATTCCAAGAGAGATTGGGGGCACGCTAAAGATTATGTGGAAGCTATGTGGAAAATGTTACAGCAAAAAAAACCTAATGACTATGTGATTGGAACTGGAAAAACTTTTACAATTAAAGATTTCGTAAATAGAGCTGCAAAAAAAATAAATTTTAATATAAGATGGACAGGAGTAGGCATCAAAGAAAAAGCAATTGATATTGATAATAAGAAAACTATTATTGAATGTAAAAATAGATATTTCAGACCTCTAGAAGTTGATTATTTGAAAGGCGATGCTTCAAAAGCAAAAAAAATATTAAAATGGGTTCCAAAAATTTCTATTGATGATCTTATTGACGAAATGATACAGCATGAATTAGAAAATTAATCATGATAAATATTCATAGTAAAATATTTGTGGCTGGCCATAAAGGTATGCTTGGCTCTTCTATTTTAAGAATTTTGAAACAAAAAGGTTATAAAAATTTAATAACGATTGATAAAAAAAAATTAGATTTAAGAGATCAAAAGTCAGTTAAAAAATTCTTAAAAAGAAAAAAGCCAAGAGCTGTAATAATAGCTGCAGCAAAAGTTGGTGGAATTAGAGCTAATATCAACTATCCTGCAAATTTTATTAGTGACAATTTGCAAATACAAACAAATTTAATCTCAGCTAGCTACGAAAATAAAGTTAAAAAATTAATTTTGTTTGGTTCAAGTTGTATTTATCCAAAAAATTTAAAAAGACCTATTAATGAGAATCAAATTTTAAGTGGTAAGCTTGAAAAAACTAATGAAAGTTATGCAGTAGCAAAAATTGCTGGAATTAAATTGATAGAGGCATTTAACAAACAGTATAAAACAAATTATATATGTTTGATGCCATGTAATTTATTTGGTCCGAATGATAATTATGATTTACAAAATTCTCATTTTTTACCGGCTCTTATTAAAAAAATATTTTTAGCCAGTAAAAATAAAAATAAAAAAAGTAAAATTGTAAGATTATGGGGTACAGGAAAACCATTGAGGGAAATCTTGTATGTTGATGAGGCAGCCAAGGCTTGTGAATTTTTTTTAAAAAAAAAAACAAAATCTAGTTTAATAAATGTTGGTTCATCAATTGAAATGTCAATTAAAGATTATGCTAATAAGGTTAAAAATATAATTGATCCCCAAGTTAAAATTAAATTTAACCAAGATGTTAAATTAGATGGTGTTAAAAGAAAGAAATTGGATACATCTTTAGCTACTCGTAATGGCTGGAAAGCTGAAATGAATTTTTCTAAATCATTAGTAAAAACTATTGAGAATTTTAAAGATTTCTAAAAATAGTTATTTGATTTTTAAATTTTAAAAATTTTATTCTGTTGATTTTTTAATGACATAATAATTATTTTTTTTTTGGATATTTATTTTATTTTTTGTGCAAATAAATTTGATGTCCCAACATAATCTACCCTGCCAGCCATTTCCCTTTGCCGCATTGGCATTGATATCTGGTTGAAAAGTTGAAATCATATTGACATTATTTTTTGGATTAGGAATATAACTATTATCAATTTTTTTGATCCCGAAAAATATTTTATCGTTGTTATCAATCCTTTTTATATTCTTTGAAAAATTAAAGAATAAAAATAAAGATAGAAAAATAACAAAAATTTTTTTTGAAAAAATTTTTTTTTCGTAAACTAAAAAGGTAATTAAGAAAATTAAACTTAGAAAATATATTATTCCAAATCTATAAACTGGTGAAAAATTTAACCAAAATAAAAAACCAAAAATTGTGAAAAAAATAAAATATTTTAGATCATTAAATTTTTGACTAATTTGTGTTTTCTTTTTTTTTAAAAATAATAAAAATAAAATTAAAGGTATAGACATTGTTAAGAGATGTTCTAACATTCCAGGATAGCTTCTTTTAAACCAGAAAGGTATCCAGGTAAAATTTTTCAAATATTCTTCTTCAGAAAGTATTTCTTTAGCAGTGCCAAAATAACTTTTATTTACTAACTCTAATCTATCTTTCGCACTCAAAAAATATTCATTAAACCATGAGACATCAAAACAACTGAAGTTTGATGGAAAAACTAAACATCCAGTATAAATAAATTGTTGAAGAAAAAATAATAAACAAATTAAATAAATAAAAATATAATGAAATTTGAAGATATCTTGAATTATAATTTTATAATTTTTAAAGAATAAATACAAAGTTAGTAAGATAATTGGTATTGAACTAAATTTAATTAATACAGCAAAAAGAGCAAAAGCAAAATTATTATAAAATTTATTTTTTTTTATACCTATTTTTTTTTCCTCATTAAACTTGAGGAAATTATAAATAGATAAAATAGAAAATATAATTGAGGGTATATCATTTCCAAATTCTGATATCCTTGTAAATTTTAATATTAAGTAAAAAATACTTACAATTAAAAAATAGCCACTTATATCACTTTCTTTTTTGATTACTATGCGGTCAACAGAATAAATTACAAATAAACTATATATTAAGAAAGTTGGTACAGATACATAATTAAAATTATCTTTGAAATAAAAAATTGACTGGATATTAATCCAAATTGAATTATGTACAAATGCACGATTAACATTTGCAAGACCAAATATTATTTTCTCATTAATAAGATTAATTATGTATGGAAGATGATAGTATCCAAAGTCTTCATGATATTTCTGACTAATATACAAAGGAATTAAAATTAAAAAAATTAATGAATAAATAAATAATTTTTTTTTAAATTTTATCTTTGAAAAATAACTTTTCAATCCTAATATAAATCCCGCTAATAAAATGATTAGAGATAAATAAATACTAATTTTAACAAAAAAATGTATTAAAGTTATAAAAAAAGCAGCTACAATAAATCCATAAAATACACTCTCAAAAAAATTCTTGTTTACTTTATAAATTAGTATTTGACCCAAACCCGATAGAGAAAAAATTGTAAAAAAACAAAAAGTGATAAAGTAAGCTGCTTCAATAATAATCATTTAAAAAATCAATTTAAGCGTAATTTTTCATTAAATCTAATATAAATATAGAAAAAAAATATCTTGATATTGAAACAAATCTTTATATAAATCCTCTGCCTGGTGATTATAGCGAAGAGGTAATACCCGATCCCATTCCGAACTCGGAAGTCAAGCTTTTCAGCGCCGATGGTACTTTGTCTTAAGACATGGAAGAGTAGGACTTTGCCAGGCTAAACTCTTTTAAATTATGAAAATAAAAAGCTCACTAAAATCGATAAAAAAAAGAGACTTAAATTCTAAACTCGTAAGACGCAGAGGAAGAGTTTACATAATTAATAAAACTAATCCTAAATTCAAAGCAAGACAAAAATAATTTTTATGGACAACGAAAACCATAAAAAAACTTGGAATAATTTTACTAAATTTGTGTTATGGGGAACTGTCGCAGTAGTGTTAGTTTTAGTTTTAATGGCATTGTTCTTACTATAGAAATTTTTCATGAAAATTGGATCAGTATTAGAAAATCAAAAAATTGAAAAAAGAATTTCAATTACCCCCGAAATTGCCAAAAAATATATTTCTCTAGGATTTGATGTTCATTTAATAAAAAATTATGGTGTTCACTTAGGAATTTCTGATGAAGAATTTAAAAATATAGGAGTTAAATTTTCTGATGATGAAAATGAAGTAATAAATCTTTCAAATATAATTGTTCAATTAGGATTATTGTCAGATGATAAATGCTCATTAATCAAAGAAAATAAAACTCTTATAGGTGTTTTAAATCCTTATGATAATAAGGAGAAATTAGACAAACTTAAGAAAAATAAAGCAAATCTTTTTTCATTAGAATTATTACCAAGGATAACTAGAGCTCAATCTATGGACATCTTATCTTCTCAAGCTAACTTAGCTGGATATAAAGCAGTAATTGAGTCTTTTGCTTACTTTGAAAAAGCTATACCTATGATGATGACAGCCGCTGGTACAATTCCAGCAGCAAAGATTTTAGTTGTTGGAGCTGGTGTTGCGGGATTGCAAGCAATAGCAACTGCAAAAAGAATGGGAGGAATAGTTTTTGCTACAGATGTAAGAATGGCATCAAAAGAACAAGTTGAAAGTTTAGGTGGAAAATTTTTGATAGTGGAGGGTGCTGAAAATTTAGAAACCGAAGGTGGTTATGCAAAAGAGGCCTCTGATGACTTTAAAAAAAAACAAGAGGAATTACTTTCAGAAACTTTAAAAAAAATTGATATTGTTGTTTGTACTGCATTGATACCTGGAAAAAAAGCACCTGTGATCATCAAGGAGGATATGATTAATAATATGCAAGCTGGATCTGTTATTTATGATTTGGCAGCTATTCAGGGTGGCAACACTGCATTTACAAAAGCAGATGAAATTATTGAAAAAAATGGAGTAAAAATTATGGGTGAAAGTAATATTTTAAATAAACTACCAGTGTCTGCTTCTAGCTTATATGCAAAAAATATGTTTAACTTCGTTGAAAACTTATTTGATAAAGAAAATAAAAAATTAAATATTAATTTAGAGGACGAAATAATAGAAAAAACACTTATTAAATGAAATATGGAAATTGATCCTTTAATATTTAGACTAAGTATATTTATCCTCTCAATATTTGTAGGTTATTATGTTGTTTGGAGTGTTACTCCATCTTTACATACTCCCTTGATGTCAGTTACTAACGCAATCTCATCAGTAATTATTGTAGGAGCAATAATCGCAGGATTATCTGGTAAAGTAGATAGTGTGTTTAATATTTCTAGCATTTTTGGTTTTTTGGCTATTGCATTGGCGGCAATAAATATTTTTGGTGGTTTTCTAGTAACTCAAAGGATGCTTGCAATGTACAAAAAAAAGAAAAAGGATAAAAAATGATATCAGCGAACTTATCAGCAATATTTTATCTAGTTTCTGGTGTCCTATTTATTTTGGCTTTAAGGGGCCTGTCATCTCCTGAAACATCAAGACAAGGTAATTTTTTTGGTATTCTTGGAATGATAATAGCTGTTACTGTAACCTTTTTATCTACCGGCAACTTTTCAACTGGATTTGTATATGTTTTAATATTCATTTTAGTTGGAGGTTCAATAGGAGCTTTTATTGCTTACAGAATACCAATGACTGCGATGCCGGAGTTAGTTGCAGGATTTCATAGTTTAGTTGGTCTAGCAGCAGTTTTCGTGGCAATTTCTGCTTTTTTAAATCCTGAGGCATTTAATCTGGGATATCCAGGAAATATAAAGCTTGGTAGTTTAATTGAGATGTCAATTGGAGCTGCAGTTGGAGCTATCACATTTTCTGGTTCAATAATTGCCTTTTTAAAATTACAAGGAATTATGTCAGGCTCACCAATTACATTTAAAGGTCAGCACCCTTTAAATGCTATAATCTTGATTTCAATAATTGTTTTAATCTATTTATTATGTTCAACACAATCATCAAATTTATTTTGGATATTATTAGCAGTCTCATTTTTAATTGGTTTTCTTTTGATAATTCCGATTGGTGGAGCAGATATGCCAGTTGTGATTTCTATGCTTAACTCGTATTCGGGTTGGGCAGCTGCGGGTATAGGCTTTACCTTAGAAAATACTGCATTAATAATTACAGGTGCTCTTGTAGGATCATCTGGTGCTATATTATCCTACATAATGTGTAAGGGAATGAATCGTTCATTCTTTAATGTAATATTGGGCGGCTTTGGTGCAACTGACGAAAAGTCAAATACTTCATCAAAAGAACAGAGGCCTGTTAAAAGTGGAAATGCAGATGATGCTGCATTTTTGATGAAGAATGCCTCATCTGTTATAATAGTTCCTGGTTATGGTATGGCTGTTGCACAAGCTCAACATGCTTTAAGAGAAATGGTTGATACTCTAAAAAAAAATGACATTAAAGTTTCTTATGCCATCCATCCAGTTGCAGGAAGAATGCCAGGTCATATGAACGTATTATTAGCTGAGGCAAATGTGCCTTATGATGAAGTTTTTGAATTAGAAGAGATTAATAATGATTTTGCAAATGCAGATGTAGCCTTTGTGATTGGTGCAAATGATGTCACCAACCCAGTCGCAAAAACTGATCCGCAGAGTCCAATATATGGAATGCCAGTATTAGATGTTGAAAAATGCAAATCTGTTCTTTTTGTCAAAAGAAGTCTTTCACCTGGATATGCAGGTATTGATAACGACCTTTTCTATAAAGAAAATACACTTATGTTATTCGCCGATGCAAAGAAAATGACAGAAGATATTACAAAAAATTTATAGAAAAATGAGTATTAAAGTTTTTTGTGATATTGCTGACCTAAACAATATTAAAAAATTTAATCGTATTAATTTTGTAAAAGGGTTTACTACAAATCCTAGTTTAATGCGAAAAGCAGGAGCAAAAGATTATGAATCATACTCAAAACAATTACTTAAAGTTTGTGATAGAAAACCGATTTCATTTGAGGTTTTTGCTGACAATACTAAATTGATGATTGAGCAAGGAGTTAAGATCAACAGTTGGGGCAAAAATGTTTACGTAAAAGTTCCTGTAATTAACTCTAAAAAACAGTTTACAGGTAAAGTTATAAGAAACTTAAATAGTAGGAATATCAAACTTAATATTACAGCTGTTTACACTGCTCAACAAACAGCAAAAATTTTAAAAGCGATCAATAAAAAAACAAAAGTAATTATTTCTATTTTTGCTGGAAGGGCAGCAGATACAGGAAAAGATCCAGTGCCTGAATTTATCAAAAGCATAAAAATTGCAAAAAGTTACAAAAATGTTCAAATTTTATGGGCAAGCGTAAGAGAACCATATAATTATATACAGGCAAAACAATTAGGTTGTCATATAATAACTATACCACCATCAATCATTGAAAAAATACAAAAATTCGGAAAATCCTTTGACCAACTTACTCAAGAGACTGTTAAAAATTTTTTGATTGATAGTAGAAAGTCCAAATTTAAACTTTAGGATATTTGGTTGCGGGGGACGGATTTGAACCGTCGACCTTCAGGTTATGAGCCTGACGAGCTACCAGACTGCTCCACCCCGCGATATGCTTAAATTCTATTTTTTAATTTATTAAGTTTTTTAACTCTCTTAATATTTTCTTGAAGAATTCTTTTTTTCTTTTCAGAGGGCTTTTCATAAGTATTTTTTAATTTTATTACTTTAAAAAAACCATCTCTTTGAAGTTTTCTTTTCAAAACCCTTAGAGCTTGTTCTACATTATTATCTTTAACTTCTATTTTAATAAATACCTCCAAAAAAACGTGTAGTTAACATTTTTATATTTTTATGTCTATCTAATTTATTCACTATAAAGGATTATATTGACTGTTTTTGTTTTTCTTTCTCTCTTTTTTCTCTTTTAATTCGTCTTTCAGCTTTTTCTAATGCTTGAACCAAATCTTTTTGAGAAAATAAATTTAAAGCAACAGGATCTTTTGGATTCAAATTATTATAATTCCAATAACTTTTATTTCTTATTGAAGTAACAGAATTTTTAGTAACACCCACAAGCTTTGCAATTTGCGAGTCTTTTAAAATGTTATGATTTTTAATCAGCCATAATGCTGAGTCTGGTTTGTCTTGTCTTTTTGATAAGGGAACGTATTTTTTAATTTTTTTTTCTGCATTTGATATCTCAATGTCAGTATTTTTTATTTCTAAAGGCCTAGATTGATCTTTTGAGGATAATTCAATTTCTTCCCTAGAAAGTTGTCCTGAGATTATTGGATTATATGCTTTAATTCCTTTTGCGACCTCACCATCAGCTATCCCTTGTACTTCTACTTCATGTAATTTACAAAAATCAGCTATCTGTTTGAAAGTGAGTGTTGTATTTTCTACTAGCCATACAGCTGTTGCCATAGGCATTAAGGGAGCGTTTGTCATTAGCTTTTATTTTCTGATCTAAAATTTTGGAATTTTTTATTGAATTTACTTATTCGACCTTTATCTAATAACTTTTGTTTTCCCCCTGTCCACGCAGAATGTGATTTTGGATCAATCTCTAATTTAAGAACATCTCCCTCTGCTCCCCAAGTAGATCTTGTCTCAAACTGCGAACCATCTGTCATTTCAACTTTTATAGAATGATAATTAGGGTGTATTTTTTTTTTCATCACGAGACTTATAACAAAAGAAATTTTTAAAACAATTAAAAGTTGCCAAGTTTTTCTTTAAATTTAGTGTTTATTTCTGCTGATGTAGCCAAAACTTTTATATTTTTAATATTATTTAGATCAATATCATTAATCATTCCACCAGCTTCTTTTATTAAAACGATGCCTGCTGCTATGTCCCATAAATTTAAGTTACTTTGTGCATATCCATCTAGTCTTCCAGATGCAACGTATGCAATATCAAGTGCAGCACATCCAGATCTTCTATAAGTAAAACTTGGTTCATTCTTTAATTTTCCAACAGCAAATAGACATTCATCCAAATTATTTTTTTTTGAAACTCTTATTCGCTGATTATTAAAAAAAGCTCCATTATTCTTTTCAGCATAAAACATTTCGTCTTTAATAGGATCAAAAATCAATCCACACATAATCTCATCATCTGATTTCAAAGCAATGGATATTGCAAAATGTGGTATTCCATGTAAAAAATTAATTGTCCCATCAATAGGATCAATTATCCATGAATTAGAAGTATCTTTATTCTTTTCAACACCATTCTCCTCACTAATGATAGAATAGTTTGGCCTTGCTTTTTTAAGCTCCTCAATAATTATTTTTTCTGCTTTAATATCAGAATTAGTTACAAAATCCCTTGGTCCTTTTTTGGATACTTGCAACTTCTCTAATTCGCCAAAATCTCTTATTAAAATTTTAGATGCTTTTTCACATGCCTTTACCATCACATTGAGATTTGCAGATATTGAATTCATAAATTAAATTTTTTTGATGTATTCTAAACTTCTGGTATCTATGACAACATTATCTCCTGCTTCAATAAATGGTGGTACCTGAATACTTAATCCATTATCTAAAACTGCAGGTTTATAAGATGATGAAACAGTTTGGCCTTTTAATGCAGCGTCTGTATTTTCAATTTTACAAGTTACTTGGTTTGGCAAATTTACAGAAATTGGGTTATCGTTATAAAAACTTATTGATACTTCAAGATTTTCAGTCAATAACTTTCCTTTTTCACCTATTAGACTTTTTTGAATTTCTGTTTGTTCAAAAGTTTTTGGATTTATAAAAAAGTACTTTTCTTGGTCCTCATAAGAAAATGTAAAATTAGTTTCCTCTAATGAGGCCTTTTCAATTGTTTCACTGGATCTAAATCTTTCATTAAGTTTGGTATTTTTGTTTACACTCTTCATCTCTACTTGTGCAAATGCTCCACCTTTTCCAGGTTTAACATGCTGTGTTTTTAGCACCTGCCACAAATCATTTTTATATTCTAGCAACATGCCCACTCTAATTTCACCTGCATTAATTTTCATATTAATTTTTTTATTGCGTTCTTTGGTTTAAGTTTTTTATTTTTCCAAATGTAGCCTGAAATAGCTAAAAAGTTTGCCTTATTCAACAAAAGATTTTTATAATTATCAAAGTTAATACCACCGATTACAACAATTGGGGTGTTTGTGATTTTTCGAGCTTTTTTAAGTAAACTTATGGATGCTTTATATTTAACTTTTTTTGTTTTAGATGGATTAAAAGCTCCAAAAGCTAAATAGTCAGCTTTATTTTTTATCGCATTTTTTGCAAGTTTAATTGAGTTATGACATGTAATTCCAATTATTTTTTTCCCAATCAATTTTCTTGCCTCTCTAATTTTCATATCACTTTGACCAAGATGACATCCATCGGCATTTAATTTTTTTGTGAGGTAAATGTCATCGTTAATTATAAATTTCACCTTAAATTTTTTACATATTTTTTGAATTTTACGTCCAATTATTAATTTTTTTTTGAAACTATTTTTTTTAAGTCGTAGTTGAAAAAAACTTGTTTTTTTTTGTTTTAGTACTTCATTTAAATCTTTAAAAAAATTACTTTCAATTTTGGGCGGGGATATTAGGTAAATAAATCTTTTTTTATTATATCTCAAGATCTTTTGACCATTTTCCTTGAGCAGCCAATGTATTCATTTTAGCTCGGTGGTTAAAAATCTGCTGAGTGCCCTCAATATTCTTAATATCTTTTGACCAATATTTTAAGGCACCTTGCTGAAGAGCTCTCCCGTAAGAATAGCTCATTATAAAGTTCGTATTATTGTGTTTATTAATTAAATTCAAATTTTCTGTTGCTTCTATTTCGGACTGACCTCCAGACAGGAAAGCTATACCTGGTACTTCTGAGGGTACTGAGGATTTTAAACATTCTAAAGTTAAATTTGCCACTTCTTCATTAGTAATTTTTTCTTTAGATTTGTTTCCTGCTAAAATCATATTAGGTTTGAGTATAATTCCCTTTAAATCTACTTTATGTATTATTAGTTCTTCAAAGCATTTTTTTATAACTACAGAAGTTTTTTCTAAACACTCTTTAGCGGAATGATCACCATCCATTAAGACCTCAGGCTCAACTATTGGAACCATATTGCATTCCTGAACTAATGCAGAGTATCTTGCTAATGCATGTGCATTAGAGTGTATTGAGAGTTTGCTTGGATAACTTTTAGTTATATTATAAACACCTCTCCATTTAGTAAATTTTGCACCTAATTTATAATATTCTTTTAATCTTTCCCTTAATCCATCAAGACCCTCAGTAATTTTTTCATCTGGAGAACCAGCTAAAATTTTTGCTCCTGTGTCTACTTTTATACCTGGCAATGAGCCTGTATCTGAAATTAATTCTGGAATTGTATTTTTTTTTGATGATGTTTGTCTAATTGTTTCATCGTAAAGAATTACACCTCCAATACAATCTTTCATTGAGGATGAGCTAAAAAGTGTTTCTCTAAACAACAATCTATTTTCTGGGGTTGAGGGGACATTTACACTATCTAATCTTTTTGTCATTGTTGCAGTGCTTTCATCTGCGGCTAAAATTCCTTTACCGTTTCCTAAAATTTTTAATGCTGTATTATTGAGTTCTGACATTTTATTTTAGGGCTTTTATACCAGGAAGTTCTTTTCCTTCAAGATATTCTAAAAAAGCACCACCAGCAGTTGAAACAAAATTAAAATCTTTAATTGCATTTAGCTGATTAACAACCGCCACAGTATCTCCTCCACCAACTACAGAAAAAATTGAATCATTTTTATTTTTTTTAATAATTGTTTTTGCAATCTCAATGCTACCTTTAGCAAAATTAGGGTTTTCAAAATAACCAGCAGGACCATTCCAAAGAACTGTTTTGCTATTTTCAATTATATTTTTTATTCTTTTGAGTGTTTTAGGTCCCACGTCTAAGATTAAATCATCATCTGTTATGTCCTTGAGATCTTTTATCTGAGCATCGTCATCTGCACTTTTGCCTATTAACACATCTTCTGGATAAGTAACCTCACAGAGTGCTTTTTTTGAAATTTCAAAAATTTCTTGTATTATATTTTCACAATTTTCCTCACTAATTGATTTTCCAATTTTATTACCTTTGAAGCTCAGAATATTGTTAGCCATACCTCCCACAAAGATTATGTTATTAAATTTAGGTATTAAATTTTTGATTATGTCTATTTTTGTAGAAATTTTTGATCCACCAATAATACAAGTAATTGGTTTTTTGATTTCAATAGTAACTTTTTTTAAAGCATTTACCTCAGTCTCAAATTGTAATCCAGCAAATGATGGCAGAAATTCTGTAATTTTGCACACTGAGGCATGTGTTCTATGTGAGCAAGAAAAAGCATCATTTACGAATAAATCTGCAAAACTAGCTAGGTGTTTTGAAAAATTTGACTCATTATTTTCTTCTGCTGCATAAAATCTTATGTTTTCAAAAAAGACAACTTTCTCCCCAGGCTCTTTAAATAAATCATCTCTTTTGATTTTTAAAATGTCCTCACTTATAAAGTTGACTTTAGTTGGTATCTTTTTTTCTAAGTAATCACAAATTGGTTTAAGAGAGAGATCTTTATTAAATTTGCCTTTAGGGCGTCCGACATGAGAAATAATTAAAATTTTTGCATTTCTTTTTATTAAAAATTCGATAACAGGTATAATTTTAATTATTCTAGTTTCGTCGACAATGTCACCATTTTTCAAAGGGACGTTAAGGTCTAATCTTAATAAAACTCTCTTACTACTAAGATTTTCACAATCTTTAATATTGTTCATTAAGAATTCTTATGAAGATATTCTACAATATCACACATTCTATTTGAGAAACCCCATTCGTTATCATACCAAGCAGAAATTTTACCCATATTTTTACTCACCACTTTTGTTAAGCTTTCGTCTACTATTGAAGAAGCAGGATTATGATTAAAGTCGATTGAAACAAGTTTTTCTTTTGTAGTTTCAAGAATTTTATTTTTTTTGCTAAAATTTTGAAATGCTAAATTAATTTTATCAATTGTAATGTCTTTTTTTGTGCAAAAGACTAGTTCAATCAACGAAACATTAGGCGTAGGGACTCTCATAGCCACACCTTCTAATTTACCTTTAAGGGAAGGTATAATCTCACCAATCGCTTTTGATGCACCTGTTGAGGTTGGCACAATAGACTGGCTTGCCGATCTAGCTCTTCTTGGGTCTTTATGAGAATTATCTAATATTCTTTGGTCACTTGTAAAAGAATGAATTGTGGTCATGAACCCTTTTTCAATTTCGAAATTTTCGTTTAAAACATGGGCCAAAGGGGCAAGACAATTTGTTGTGCAAGAAGCAGCAGATATAATCTTATCCTCTTTTTTCAATTCAGTCTCATTTACTCCATATACAATAGTTTTGTCAGCATCTTTACACGGAGCAGAGACAATAACTCTTTTTGCACCATTATTAATATGTGTTAGTAATTTTTCTTTTGAGTTAAATTTACCTGTACACTCCAAAACATAATCCACTCCATATTTATTCCAATGAATATCATTTAAATTTGTTTCTTGGCCAAATAAAATTTTATCTTTGTTGATAATAATATGATTTTCATCAAAATCTATTTCTGCATTAAATTTTCCGTGAATAGAGTCATATTTTAATAGAGATGAACATGTTTCAGAATTAGTTCTATTATTGATGTATTTAATTTCTATATTTTTATTTTTATTCTCGATAATTGATCGAACAATCATTCTTCCAATTCTACCCATTCCATTTATTCCAATTTTGACTGTCATAATCTTTTTTTAATTTTTTTTACTATTATCTCTGAGCTTAATCCAAAGTGATTATATATATCTTTATAAGGTGCACTTTTTCCAAAATCATCAATTCCAAAATTAAGTCCTTTGCTGCCAGTATATTTTTTCCAATAACCAGTTTCAGAGGCCTCTATGGAAACTACAAGCTTAGTTTCATTTAAAATTTTATTTTTGTAGATTTCACTTTGTTGATCAAATAATTCCTGGCAAGGCATTGATATTACTTTTGAGTAAATGCCATCTGTGGCTAATTTATGACTAACGTTTATTGCAAGACTAGTTTCAGATCCTGTTGCTATAATAGTTGCACTTATTTTATTACTTGTTCTTAAAACTTCATAAGCGCCAGCTAAAGACAAATTTTTTGATGATTTTTTTGTACGAACTGGATTTAAGCTTTGTCTTGTTAGAGCTATTACGCTTGGAGAACTTTTGCTATTTAATGCTAATTGCCAACACTCAAAAGTTTCTATTAAGTCAGAGGGTCTAAAAATATTCAAATTTGGTATTGATCGTAAACTTGTCAATTGTTCTATTGGTTGATGGGTTGGTCCATCTTCTCCAAGACCAATTGAGTCATGTGTAAAAACATAAATAACTTTTTGTTTCATCATAGCAGCTAGTCTTATTGATGGTTTACAGTAATCGCTAAATATTAAAAAAGTTCCACCATAAGGAATAAGCTCACTATGAAGTGAGATACCATTCATAATACCACACATCGCATGTTCTCTAACTCCAAAATGGATATAATTTCCGGAAAAATCATTTGATTGAATAATTTTATGATTTTTGGTTTTGGTATTATTGGATCCTGCTAAATCTGCTGATCCACCAATTAAGCTTGGAAGTTTAGATGCAATTTCCAAAAATTTTTCTGAACATTTTCTAGTAGCTATTGGTTGTAATTTTTTTAAGTAGTCTGATTTTGCTTTTTCTATTTCTGCATTGACAGTATTTCTATTAAATTTTAATGAAAATTTTTTTTTATTCTTATTAGCTTTTATTGATGCTTTTTTACCGATTGATCTCCATTGATCCATTAAGTTTTTTGGAATTTCAAAAGTATTGTGTGGCCAGTTCAATTTTTTTCTGACTAATCTTATTTCATCTTCACCTAATGGACTGCCATGAGATGAGGCTTTACCACCCTTATTTGGGGATCCATATCCAATCGTAGTTTTACAAGAGATCGCTATAGGTTTTTTTGATTTTTGAGCTTTTTGAAGAGCCTTTGTTATTTCTTTAAAATTATGTCCATTAATTTTTAAATAGTTCCACCCGTAGCTTTTAAATCTTTTTTCATGATTATCAGAAACTGCTAAGCTAGTTGGACCATCTATTGAAATTGAATTGTTATCAAAAAGTAATATCAGGTTTTTAAGTTTTAGGTGTCCAGCAAGACTTAAAGCTTCATGGCTTATTCCCTCCATCAAGCAGCCATCACCCGCTAAAACGTAAGTTTTATGATTGATAATTTTTTTTCCCAATCTTTTTTTTAAAATTTCTTCCGAGATTGCAAAACCAACTGCATTAGATATTCCCTGTCCTAAAGGCCCTGTTGTAGTTTCTATGCCAGTGCTTGGATGATATTCGGGGTGACCTGCACATATTGAATTAAGTTGTCTAAATTTTTTAATTTCTCTTAAAGAAATACTTTTATAACCCGTCAGATAAAGGAGCGAGTAAAGTAGCATAGAACCATGTCCTGCTGACAGAACAAATCTATCTCTATTAATCCAATTCGGATTTTTTGGATTAAAGTTTAAGAAATCCTTAAAAAGAACAGTCGCAACATCAGCCATTCCCATTGGCATACCTGGATGCCCAGAATTAGCTTTTTGGACAGCATCTATAGACAAAAATCTGATACAATTCGCTAATTCTTTATAAAGTTTACTCAAGTAATTATCCTGCCTAGACTAAGAAGATTCTATTTAATAATATAATTATATATATATGAATTCTGTGATCGAAAAAGAAAAAAAACTAAATTTAGCTTTAGCAAAATTAAAAAATTTAAACTTAAAAAACCCTGACGTTAAAAAAAATACGGAGAAATTAAGTAGTCAAAAAAATCAATTAGAAATTGAAAAGCAAGAAATAGAAGAAAAATATAAAAGTTTAATTAATGATTATAACAATTTAAGTAAAAAATTAGATGAATTACAAAACCAAGAAAAGGCGGAACAAAAAAGACAGATTGAGTTTTCTGAAAAAATTGATGAATTAAATCAAGAAACAGATATTTTATTAAATGAAATAGATAAATGGCAAACGTAAGTATTAAGTTTAATGGAAAAGAATTTTTGTTGTCTTGTGAGGACGGCCAGGAAGAGCATCTTGAAGAATTATTAATTCAAATTAATCAGAAATTTAATAATCTTAAAAATGAGCTTGGAAATCTTGGGGAAAATAAACTTCTGTTAATCACAGCTGTAAAAGTAATGGATGAATATTATGAAACTAAAAAAAAAGTAGATCAAAAAAAGAATGAGTTGAGAGATCTCTCAAATAAATTTAAAGAGCTTAAAACTTTAATTTATGAGTATAGAGATAAGAAAGAGCTGGAAATAAACTCACTTAATAAAGATCACCTAAAATTAAAAAATGAAATTGAAATAAATCAAAAAAGTTATGAGAAGTTAATTGACGAAGCTGCTGATGAAATTTCAAGTTTTGTTGAAAAAGCAAATTTAGAAAATATTTCTAAGTAAAATTCTAGTGAATAAATCTGAGATCAGAAAAAAACTATTAAAAGCAAGAAAACTAAATAACAATAAAAATTTAGTCATAAAATTTAGTAATATTATAAAAATTTTAAAAAAAGAAAAAGTAAATAGAAAAATAATTGGTGGTTATTATCCATATAATCATGAAGTTGATTCAATTCAAATTCTAAATAAACTTGAAAAACTTGGTTATCAAATATCATTGCCAAAAATTAAAAAAAATAATCAAATGGATTTTTTATACTGGTCAACAAAAGAGCCTCTATCAATAAATAAATATGGGATACCTGAACCTTCATCAGATCAAATTGTCTACCCGAGTATTCTTTTAGTACCAATGGTAGCTTTTGATAATCATTTGAATAGAATAGGTTACGGAGGTGGTTATTACGATAGGTATATTCAAAAGGTAAAAAAAAACAAAAAAATTTTACTAATTGGGTTAGCTTATTCTTTTCAAAAAATAAAAAAAATACCAGCTAACAAATATGATATGAAACTGGATTTTATTGTTACAGATAAAAATTTTATATGAGAATTTTATTCTTGGGAGATGTGGTAGGGAACTCAGGTTGTTCAAAAATATTGAATAATCTTTTAAGCCAAAAAGAATTGAATAAAATTGATTTTGTAATCGTCAATGGAGAAAATGCAGCTGAGGCAGGAGTTGGATTAACAAAAGAAATCTGTGAGGATTTTTTTAAATGTGGTGTTGATGTCATTACTACTGGTAATCACGTTTGGGATCAAAAAGATATTATGAAATTTATCGATAATGAAAATAGGTTACTTCGCCCAAAAAATTTATTTGAGCCAGCACCAGGTAAAGGATTTGAGGTTTTTCAAAATGAAAAAAATATAAAAATTGGTGTTTTAAATTTAATGGGAAATGTTTTTATGAAAAAATGTGATGACGTATTTGTGATTTCAGAAAAATTTTTAAAAGAGCACAAACTAAAAGAGGATTATGATTTTCTAGTTGTCGATTTTCATGGAGAAACTACTAGTGAAAAAAATGCGATAGGATATTTTTTTGATGGTAAAGCTACTCTAGTAGTTGGAACACATACACACATTCCAACAAATGATGCGAGAATTTTAAAAAATGGTACAGCTTATCAAACAGATGTAGGTATGTGTGGTGATTATGACTCAGTTATTGGAATGAATAAAGATAACTCTTTAAATAGATTTATGAAAAAAGAGTCAACCAAAAATTATCCAGCAACTGGTGATGCTACTTTAAGTGGAGTAATTGTTGATTGTGATATAAAAACTGGTTTAGCAAATAAAATTGAAAGCTATATTTTTGGAGGTCAGCTTAAGAATAATTAATTAGTTTATGGCAGGACATTCTCATTGGGCAGGAATAAAACATAAAAAAGGTAAAGCTGATAAGCAAAGATCTAAAATTTTTTCAAAGTTGTCGAAAGAAATTACTGTTGCAGCAAAACTTGGAGATAAAGATCCAGCAATAAATCCAAGATTAAGATCTGCAATTCAAGCTGCAAGATCAGCAAATATGCCCAAAGAAAATATAGAAAGAGCGATTGATAAATCTTCAGTTAATACCGAGTTAAATTTTGAAAATTTAAGATATGAGGGCTTTGGGCCAGAAAAAGTAGCAGTAATAATAGAGGCATTAACAGATAATAAAAATAGAACAGCGTCTAGTATTAGAACAATTTTTCAAAAAGCAGGTGGCAATCTAGGAACCCAAGGTTCTGCCTCTCATAATTTTAATCAATTAGGAATAATAAAAATCGATAAAAAAGAGGTTTCTGAGGATCAAATTTTTGAGCTTGCTATCAATGCTGGAGCTGATGAATGTAAATCAGAAAATGATTTTCATGAAATACAATGTCCTGTAAGTGAAATTTATAATGTTAAAAAAGAACTAGAAAAAGAAATTGCTAATTTCATTTCAACAGAAATTGAATGGGTACCAATCAATAGTGTAAAAATTTCTAAAGAAAAAAATGAAGATTTAATAAATTTCTTTGAATTACTTGAAGACAATGATGATGTACAAAATGTTTATACTAACGCAGAATTTGTAAATTAAATTATGTTAATAATAGGTATAGATCCTGGAATTTCTGGTTCAATTTGTTTCTTAGATAATGGGAAAATCCTTGATGTTATTGAAATGCCCATAATGACAGATGGGAAAAAAAATAAAAAACAGGTAAATGGTTCACAAGTTTATAATGAAGTTACCAAAAGAATTAAACAATTTGAAAAAAATCAGATTAGAGTTGTCATTGAACACGTTTCTGCAATGCCTGGCCAAGGCGTTACTAGTATGTTTAACTTTGGACAATCGTTTGGAATTTTAAAGGGTATTTGTACCGCGATGCAATTACCCATGTATTTTGTAAGGCCCGCAAAATGGAAAAAATATTTTAATCTTTTAAATTCTGAGAAAGATGCCAGCAGGACAAGAGTAATAGAAATATTTCCTTATTTTTCATCTCAATTATCAAGAAAGAAAGACTCAAATAAAGCTGATGCGATTTTGATAGCAAGTTTTTATAATGAAACTTACAAAATTGACGAATAGCTTTAATTATTCAGACAAAATCATGACACATTTAAGTGTGAGAAGACGATATGGAAGCTGATATCACGTCTCAAGCGGTTGGGCTAGCCTCAAGTGCTGATTTTTCTTTAATAAATTTATTTATTAGAGCTGACATAGTTGTTAAGTCAGTTATCATAATGTTAATAGCTTGTTCTATATATTCATGGGCAGTAATTATTGAAAAATATAGATTGTTTAAAAAAATAAATCAATCTACTGAAGAGTTTGAAGCAAAGTTTTGGAATTCTAAATCTGCAGAAACTTTTTATAATAATCTACCAGCAAACGTTCAAGACCCGATGGCTTTAATATTTAAAGATGCGATGCAAAACTTATTGAAGAGAAGATCTAGAACAGACTTAAACAATAGAATGACCACAATGTTAGAGACGGGTATTGAAAAACAAATATCAAAAATCACTAAAGGTTTTACTTTTTTAGCAACAGTTGGATCAACAGCTCCATTCATAGGCTTATTCGGAACAGTTTGGGGAATTATGAACTCTTTTCAATCTATAGCAATTTCAAGAAATACGAGTTTGGCGATTGTTGCACCTGGAATAGCTGAAGCACTATTCGCAACTGCATTAGGTCTACTAGCAGCAATACCTGCGGTTGTTGCATATAATAAATTTAATAATGACTCAATTAAGTATTCCCAAAAATTAGAAAATTTCTCAAAAAGATTTTTAACGATTATCTAAAATGGCTTTTAAATTAAATCGTTCATCAAAAGAACCAATGAGCGAAATAAATGTAACGCCATTTGTGGATGTTATGTTAGTGCTTTTGATTATTTTCATGGTTACTGCCCCTTTGTTAACCGTAGGAGTTCAGGTTGATTTACCAGAAAGTTCTGCCGACTCTCTTCCCGAGGAAGCTGAACCACTGACTTTAACAATAAACTCTAAAGGTGAAATTTATATTCAAGAGTCAAAAGTAGAATATGAAAAAATAATAGCAAAAGTTTTAGCAGTTTCAAAAAATAGAACTGATACAAGAATTTACGTAAGGGGTGATAAAACAATTAATTATGGAAGAGTATTGGAAATTATGGGCTTACTATCCGGTTCTGGTTTTACCAAAGTAGCACTTATATCCGAACCATATAAAGAAAGGTAAGAAGTGAATAGAAGTATAATTATATCTTCTGTATCACATCTGTTTTTAATAATGATTACAGCTTTTAGTTTACCCTTCTTAGCTAAAAAACCTATTGATCTGCCCCCGATAGTATCTGTAGAATTAATACAAATCACAGATAAAACTAATATTCCATACGCACCTAAGGCAAAAAAAATTATTGAAAAAATTAAAGAGAAAGAAAAAAAGTTGGTATCTGAACAAGCGCCCCCAAAAAAAGTAAAAAAAATTAAACCAGATGCAATTCCAATGCCAGATGATAAGCCTAAAAAAGTTGAGAAAATAAAAGAGGATAAACAAAATCCAGAAAAAATTGATAATGAAGTTAAGCAAGTTTCTGAATTTGAAAAAAAAGAGTTATTTGATCCAAATAATATTGCAGCCTTAATTGATAAATCTAAAATTGAAAGTGCCGAAACGATTAAAAAAAATAACAAAATTACACAAGATCAAAAAAAGAATGTTGAAAATGTAGGTTTATCTTTAAGCGAAGAAGATGCTTTAAAAGCCCAAATATTTGGTTGTTGGAGTATTCCTTTGGGTCTGCCTTACAATGAAAATTTATTAGTAAGAATTAAACTTCAACTTAATCCAGATGGAACAATTCAGGAGTCAGAGATTTTGGATCATGCAAGAATGAATAAACCTGGTCAAGGTTTTTATAAGGTTTTAGCGGAAAGTGCTTTAAGAGCAATAAAATTATGCCAGCCCCTAAGAGTTCCTACAACTGGTTATGAGAGATGGAAAGAATTACAATTAAATTTTGATGCAAGAGAAATGTTAGAGGGATAGAATATTTTTATGAGAAATCTAATTATTTTATTTTTAATATTTATATTACCTACTAATGCATTAGGTTTAATTGAGGTTGATATTACAAGAGGAAATTTGAATCCACTCCCTATTGCAGTGTCACCACTATCAATTGATGGGGAATCAAAAAAAAGTTTTGAGAAAACTTTAAAAAAAAAAGATATTGGATCAGAAATTTCTAAAGTTATCGAAAAAAATTTAAAAACTTCAGGTCTTTTTAATCCATTAGATAAAAATGCTTTTCTACAAGCACCTGATATTGCTCATCTTAAACCGCGTTTTGAGGATTGGAATTTAATTAAAGCCCAAGCTTTAATCACAGGTAAAGTAAAAAATGTTGATGATAAACTTAGAGTTGAGTTTAGATTATGGGATGTGCTAGCTGGTAAAGAAATGATGGCTCTTGCATTTACGACAGTGCCAAACAACTGGAGACGTGTTGGTCATATAATAACAGACAAAGTTTACGAGAGATTAACTGGAGAAAAAGGTTATTTTGATACGAGGATAATCTATGTTGCTGAAGAGGGGCCAAAAACAAAAAGAATTAAAAAATTAGCTATCATGGATCAAGATGGTGCAAATAATAAATTTTTAACTTTAGGAAATGAACTTGTTTTGACACCAAGGTTTAATCCTACAAGCCAAATGGTAACATATCTATCTTATTTTAGAAATTTACCTAGAGTTTATCTTCTTGATATAGAAACAGGTATTCAAGAAGTGGTAGGAGATTTTCCAGGAATGACTTTTGCTCCTAGATTTTCTCCAGATGGAAAAAAAATTATAATGAGTTTTGCTAAAGATGGAAATTCAGATATTTATACGATGGACTTAGAAAATAGAATTGTAGAGAAAATCACCAATCATCCCTCTATAGATACTTCACCATCTTATTCCCCGGATGGAAAATTTATTTGTTTTAACTCTGACAGAAGTGGGTACCAACAAATTTATGTCATGAAAAGTGATGGTAGTAATGTTAAAAGAATTTCTTTTGGAAATGGTTTATATGGTACCCCAGTTTGGTCTCCAAGAGGTGATTTAATTGCTTTTACAAAATTACATAAAGGTAAATTCTACATCGGTGTGATGAGAACCGATGGATCTGGGGAGAGATTGTTGACAGAAAATTTTTATCAAGAAGCTCCTTCCTGGTCGCCTAATGGACGAGTTTTAATTTTTTATAGAGAGACTAAAACTGATGATAAAGGAGAGGGTTTTTCTGCTAAATTGTGGTCAATTGATTTAACAGGCTATAATGAGAGGCTTGTAGATACCCCAACTGATGCATCAGACCCATCATGGTCATCTTTATTAAGTAATTAACTGAAAATATGTTGATTTTTTACCTTGAAACATTTAATTACTTGTGAAAAAGTTAGTTATAAGAAATATTGACCAAGGAGCATTAATGAAATTAAACAAAATTTTTAAGAACACTTTTTTAGTATTATTTGCATGTTTAGTGTTGTCTGCTTGCGCAACATCAAAAAAATCTACAGGACAAATGCAAGGAGATGTTTACACTGGAACTGATACAGTTGAATATTTAGCTTCAGGTGTTCCTGACAGAGTTTTCTTCGCAACTAATGAGTCAGTTTTGACTACTGCATCAAGAGAAACTCTAAGAAAACAAGCGGCATGGTTAAGAAAAAATTCTGATATTACAATCGTGCTTGAAGGACATGCTGACGAAAGAGGAACAAGAGAATATAACTTAGCATTAGGTGAAAGAAGAGCTAATGCTGCTAAAGATTATTTAATGACTTATGGAATTTCCTCTAACAGAATTTCAGTTCTAAGTTATGGAAAAGAAAGACCAGTTGACTCTGGTTCTAATCCTTTGGCTTGGTCAAAAAACAGAAGATCTGTTACAGTAAAAGCAAATTAATTTTTAAATTTTAAGACCCTTAATTAATTCAATTAGTTAAGGGTCTTTTTTTTGCCATTATTTTAATCATAAGATTATTTTAATGCGACACATTTTAAGAAAATTTAAAATTATTACACTTTGTTTAAGTAATTTTTTTTTGATAACTTATTCTTACGCTGATAATCATAATATTTATGAAATATTAGATCAACTTCAGAAAGATATAAAGACTCTAGAAAAAGCAGTATACTCAGGATCAATAGAATTAAATAGTGATAGCTCTATAAATTTAAATTCAAATTTAGATAATAATTCAGAAGATGTTCTTACAAGACATTTATTAAAACTTTCAGAAATTGAAAATCAATTTCAGGAACTTACAAATAAGTTTGAGGAAATAAATTTTAAGTTAGACAAACTATCCAGCAGGATGTCAAAAGTACAAGCAGATAATCAAATAAGATTTCAGGACTTGGAAAATGTTGTGTCTTCTGATGCAACTACAAATAAATTAACAAAAAAAACAAACAATGAGCAACTGGAAGTTTTACCTGGAAGTTCTCAACCTCAAGATTTGGGATCGATATCATATAAAGATACAGAGACAAATGAAACATCACAAAAAACAAATTCTGTAGACTCAACAGCTTTAGTAGTAACTGAAACTTTTCAAGCTGAAGAAAAAATTCTACCAAATGATTCTCCAGATAAACAATATCAGTTTGCAACAAGCTTTTTAAAAGTTGGTGATTATTCAACTGCTGAAAGAGCATTCAGAGAGTTCGTTGACACAAATCCTGAACATAATCTAGCTGGGAATGCTCAATATTGGTATGCAGAAACTTTTAGGATACGACAATTGTATACGGATGCAGCCTCAGCATATTTAGAAGGTTATCAGAGATACCCTAAAGGTGAAAAAGCACCTATAAACTTGTTAAAGCTTGGTGTATCAATGGTCCAAATTGGAGAAAAAGATCAAGGTTGCAAAATGATCAATGGTGTTGAAGAACAATATCCAGAGGCAAATCAATCTGTGATACAAAAAGCTAAATATGAGTCTCAGAAATTTGAATGCAACAACCAAAATTCCTAAATTTTTAAGAGATAACTTAAATAATAAAAGAATAAATAAGATTTATAAAAAATTTGAGATCTCTTTAAATTTAGATGAAAGTTTTGCAGTTGCAGTCTCAGGTGGTCCAGATAGTCTTGCTTTAGCTTTTTTATCTAAAATTTATGCAATTAAAAAAAATTTAAAATCAAAGTTTTATATTATCGACCATAAACTTAGACCTGAGTCTACAAAAGAGGCTAAATTCGTTTTAAATTTGCTTAAAAAAAACTTTATAAAATCAGAACTATTAACTTGGAAAGGAAAGAAACCCAAGAAAAGCATCCAGTCAAATGCTAGGACAAAAAGATATGAAATACTTTTCAAGAAATGTAATCAATTAAAAATCAAAGATATTTTAATGGGGCATCACGAGGATGACTTAATTGAAAATTTTTTTATAAGACTTCTGAGGGGTAGTGGAATAAAAGGTCTCACATCTCTAGACATAATGACAACAATAAAAAAAAAAAACATATTAAGACCTTTAATTGATATAAAAAAAGAGGATTTAATTTTTATTTCAAAAAAAGTTTTTAATTTTTATGTAGAAGATCCAACAAATTATGATGAAAAATATCAAAGAGTTCGAGTAAGAAAATTAATGAAAAATCTTGAAAAAGATGGTTTAGATAAAAATAAACTAAAAAAAACGATTAAAAATTTAAAACATGCAAACAAAGTAATTGAGTTTTATGTTAATAAAAATTTACGAGAAAATACCTCTTTTTTAAATAATAAAAAAAGATTAGTTCTCAATAGTGATTTTTTTCTCCAACCCCAAGAAGTTACTTTTAGAGCCTTTTCAGAATCATTAAAGTTAATTGGTAAAAAATATTATTTTGTAAGAGGAAAAAAATTAGAAAAAATTATCCAGGAAGTTGAAAATAATCAATTGAATAGAGCTACATTAGGTGGTTGTATTATTGAAAAGGTCAATCAATCAATAATTATCTCTAAAGAGCCCTAAAATAATGCCACTTTACACAAAATGCCACTTGTTAAATTGATAATAATTCTTATTTTAAGCTTATGAATATGAAAAACATTGCAATGTGGGCTATCATAGTTTTCTTAACTATTGGTCTTTATAATATGTTTAAAAATCCCCAAACAAATATTAGAGGTGGGGACAAGGTTATATTCTCGGAATTCTTGACGTCTGTTGAAAATGGAGAAGTATTAAAAGTAGAAATCCAAGGTAACAATATTAAAGGTGTATATTCAAATGGAAACTCATTTACAACTTATTCTCCTAACGATCCAAATTTAATTGAAAAACTTTCTGAAAAAGGAGTGAGTATTTCAGCTGCACCTATTGAAGAAAAAATGCCATCATTATTTGGTGTCCTGCTTTCATGGTTTCCTATGTTGTTATTAATTGCTGTTTGGATTTTTTTCATGAGACAAATGCAAGGTGGTAAAGGTGGAGCTATGGGTTTTGGAAGATCAAAAGCAAAAATGATGAATGAACTTAAGGGTAAAGTTACATTTAATGACGTTGCCGGTGTAGAAGAAGCAAAGGAAGAAGTTGAAGAAATCGTAGAATTTTTAAAAGATCCAAGAAAATTTAGTAGACTTGGAGGGAAAATACCTAGAGGTGCTTTATTGGTCGGTCCACCAGGCACTGGTAAAACTTTATTAGCTAGAGCGATAGCTGGTGAAGCTGGAGTGCCATTTTTTACGATCTCAGGTTCAGATTTCGTTGAAATGTTTGTGGGAGTTGGTGCTTCTAGAGTGAGAGATATGTTTGAACAAGGAAAAAAAAATTCACCTTGTATAATTTTCATAGATGAAATTGATGCTGTTGGAAGAAGTAGGGGTGCTGGTTTAGGTGGTGGAAACGATGAAAGAGAACAAACTCTTAACCAGCTTTTAGTTGAGATGGATGGTTTTGATACTAATGAAGGAGTAATAATTATTGCTGCAACAAACAGACCAGATGTATTAGATCCCGCTTTATTAAGACCAGGTAGGTTTGATAGACAAGTAGTTGTATCCAATCCAGACATAATTGGACGAGAAAAAATTCTAAAGGTTCATGTTAAAAAAATTAAAATGGCACCAGATGTTAATTTAAGAACTATTGCTAGAGGTACACCTGGTTTTTCCGGTGCAGATCTGGCTAATTTAGTAAATGAGTCGGCTTTATTGGCTGCTAGAAAAAATAAGAGAATTGTTACGTTAAATGAGTTTGAGGAGGCAAAAGATAAAGTAATGATGGGAGCTGAGAGACGTTCGATGGTGATGACAGAGGATGAAAAAAAATTAACAGCTTATCATGAAGGGGGTCATGCTTTGGTATCTTTCAACATGCCTAGTTATGATCCTATACATAAAGCAACTATAATCCCTAGGGGCAGAGCATTAGGTATGGTTATGAATTTACCAGAAAGAGATAAACATGGTCATTCTATAAAATATTTAAAAGCTAGGTTGGCAGTTTGTTTTGGTGGAAGAGTTGCTGAAGAAGTAATTTTTGGAAAAGATAATATATCAACAGGAGCAGGTGGAGGTAGTGGATCAGATATTAATCAAGCCACGCAACTTGCCAGAGCCATGGTAACTAAGTATGGAATGAGCGAAGAAATGGGACCAGTTGAGTATGGCGAAAATCAAGAAGAGGTCTTTTTGGGAAGATCAGTAACACAAACTCAGTCAGTCTCTGAGGAAGTAGCACAAAAAATAGACAAAGAAATCAGAAAGCTTATAGATGAGGGTTATAATACTGCGAAGAAAATTTTGACTGAAAAAGTTGAAGATTTACACAAAATTGCTAAAGCTCTTATGACTTATGAGACATTAACTGGTGAAGAAATTGAAAATATAATCAATAAAAATGTATACCCAGCAGACAAACAAGACTTAAAAGTAGAAGATGATAAAGGGTCAGCAATGGGTGCTCTAGGCCTAAAACCAAAAATTGTTCATTAGACTGAATGTCTAGATATTACACTAGAGTGTGTAATTTCTATTATGGTGCAAAATCTAAATTATTAGTTAAAAAAAAAAAAACATTACCACTTCATAATAATCCTGAAATTTCTTTCGATAAATTAGAAATAATAACAAGAAATTCAAAAAAATTAATTTCTTTAAATGAAGTGAACAAATTACATGTAAATTTAAAGACAAAAGTAGAAAAAGATCTAAGATTAATTACAAAAAAAAAAAGAAATATTAAAAATTTAAATTTTCAAACTATTCCTCAAATAATGGGTATTTTAAATATTACTCCAGACAGTTTCTCAGATGGTGGAAAATTTTTTAATTATGTATCAGCCAAAAAACAATTAAATTTTCTTTTAAATTCTGGCGCAAACCTTGTTGATATTGGAGCAGAGTCCACTAAACCTGGATCTAAAGCTATTAAATCAAAAATAGAATGGAATAGACTCAAAAATATTTTAAAATTAATTGATAAAAAAAATTTTATATCTCTAGATACTAGAAAATCAGAAATCATGGAAAAGGGAATTAAACTAGGAGTAAAATTAATTAATGATGTTTCTGGTCTTAATTTTGATAAAAACTCAATCAAGATTTTAAAAAAGTATAATATACCTTTCGTACTCCAACATTCACTTGGTAATCCTGACGTAATGCAAAAAAATCCAAAATATAAAAATGTATTATTAGATATTTACGATTTTTTTGAAGAAAAATTAAATAATTTACGTCAAAATGGAATTTATCATAATAATATAGTCTTAGACCCCGGTATAGGTTTTGGAAAAAATTTGAAACATAATATGACGATAATTAAAAATATATCAATTTACCATTCTTTGGGTTTGCCTATACTGCTTGGTATTTCCAGAAAACGATTTATAAAAGATTTATCTGGAAATAACGATAGTTCTTTAAGAATTGGAGGAACAATAAGTAGCAGTATTTTTGCAATGTTACAGGGTGTACAAATGTTGAGAGTTCATGATGTCAACGAAGTTAATCAAGCTATAAAAGTTTTCAAAGCACTTATAAATAAATAATGAAGTATTTTGGTACTGATGGGATTAGAGGGCAGGTGAATAGTGGGAACATTAATGGAGATATGTTCTTTAAGTTTGGACTAGCAGCAGGAAAATATTTCACAAATTTTAAAAAAAGAAAACAAACAGCAATTATTGCTAAAGATACTAGACTTTCAGGATACGCATTAGAACCTGCATTAGTTTCTGGTTTAGCTTCTGCAGGAATGCACGTTTATACACTGGGTCCATTGCCGACCAATGGCCTTGCAATGTTGACAAAATCAATGAGCGCAAATCTTGGTATTATGATCACTGCTTCGCACAATTTATTTTATGATAATGGTTTAAAGTTATTCGGTCCTGATGGATTAAAACTATCTGATAAAATTCAAAAAAAAATTGAAAATTTAATAGATAGCAAAGTTCAAAAACACTTATCAAATCCAAAAAAATTAGGAAGGGTTAAAAGGCTAGAGACGGGAACTGATGAATATATTAAAATTTGTAAAAAAAAGTTATCAAGAAACTTTAAATTAAATAATTTGAAAGTAGTTCTAGATTGTGCAAATGGAGCTGGATATAAATCTGCACCAAAATTAATCAGATCACTTGGAGCAAAATTAAAAGTTATAGGCAATAAACCAAATGGGTTTAATATTAATAAAAATTGTGGCTCAACTTTTCCAGAAAAACTACAAAGAAATGTTAAAAAATTTAAAGCAGATTTGGGTATATCTTTAGATGGTGATGCCGACAGAATAATAATGTGTGATGAAAAAGGATCTATAATTGATGGTGATCAAATTATCGCAGCATTAGCTTTACAATGGAAAAAGAGAAAAATTCTCAAAGGAGGCGTTGTTGGGACCTTAATGTCAAACTATGGTTTAGAAAAATTTTTAAAAGAAAAAGGTATTAAATTTTTAAGAGCTAATGTTGGGGACAGATATGTTAAGGAATTGATGCAAAAGAAAAAATTCAATTTAGGAGGAGAACAATCGGGTCATATAATTTTAGGAAAATTTGCAACAACTGGCGATGGTGTGCTTGTCGCTTTAGAGATTATCAAATCAATGAATAGAAAAACTAAAGCTAGTGATTTTTTTAATGTCTTTAAAAAAATTCCACAAATTTTAGAAAATATAAAAATAAAAGATGATAAAATACTTAAAAATCACTCTGTTAAAAGATCCATTAAAATTGCAAAAAAATTAATTAGAAATCAAGGTCGAATTCTTGTAAGAAAATCAGGCACTGAACCAAAGATAAGAATAATGGGTGAGAGTGAAAATAAAATTTTGCTTAGAAAATGTGTAAAAATGATTTCAAAAGAATTTAAATAAATTGAGATTAAAGTCTAAAATTTTGATAATTGCTGGATCAGATTCATCTGGTGGGGCCGGTATACAAGCAGATATCAAAACTGTCACTAGTCTTGGCTCTTATGCAATGACTGCTATTACAGCAGTGACTGTTCAAAATACAAAGGGTGTTAAATCAGTTATTTCAATACCAACTAATGAAGTAAAAAATCAAATTATCTATTCTTCAAGAGATATAAGGCCTGATGCCATTAAAATAGGTATGCTTCACTCTACTGAAGTTGTCGAAAAAGTAGCTCACGCTTTGAAGATATTAAAAGCAAAAAAAATTGTTTTAGATCCTGTAATGGTTGCAAAGGGTGGTGCTAAATTAATTGATAGTAAAGCAATACAAACTTTAAAAAAAAAACTATTAAAAAATGTTCTTTTGATTACACCAAACATTCCAGAAGCAGAAATTTTAGCAGAGACTAGTATTAAAAACAAAGAGGATATGATTTTTGCAGCAAATAAATTAATAAATTTAGGAGCTAAAAATGTATTGTTGAAGGGTGGCCATTTAAGATCAAAAAAAGTAATAGATTTATATCTAAGCAAATCTGATTTTAAAGTCTTTACAAGTTTTAGGCATAGAACAAAAAATACCCATGGTACAGGATGTACATTATCTAGTGCGATAGCAACTTTTCTTTCATGTGGAAAAAGTATTAAGACCGCTTGTGCACTGGGAATTAAATATGTAAATTCTGCGATACTGACAAATCCAAACTATGGAAAAGGACATGGTCCCATAAATCATGTTAATTCAATGAAAATAAAACGTAAATTTAATTAATGAAAAATATTGTTGTTGTTGGTTCTCAATGGGGAGATGAAGGAAAAGGCAAGATAGTTGATTGGTTATCTGAACAAGCTGATGTTGTAGTTAGATTTCAAGGTGGTCACAACGCGGGCCATACTCTTGTAATAAATGGCATAACTTATAAACTTCGACTACTTCCATCTGGAATTGTAAGAAAAAATAAAATATCAATAATTGGAAACGGAGTTGTCGTTGACCCCTGGGCATTATTAGATGAAATTGAGGAAATAAAATCAAAAGGAGTTAAGGTTGACACTGATAATTTTATAATTTCAGAGTCCGCAAATTTAATTTTACCTTTTCATAGGGAAATGGATGAAATCCGAGAAGATAGTGCGGGTAAAGGAAAAATTGGAACAACCAGACGAGGTATTGGACCAGCATATGAAGATAAGGTTGGTAGACGATCAATAAGAGTAATGGACTTGAGATCTGAAAAAAATCTAGATCAAAGGTTAGAGTCTGTTCTCTTACATCATAATGCAATTAGAAAAGGCTTAGGTAAAAAAATCTATGAGAAAGATCAATTAAAAAAAGATTTATTAAAAATTGCTCCTAAGATCTTGAAATACTCAAAACCAGTTTGGTTGAAACTTGACGAATTCAAAAAACAGAAAAAAAGAATATTATTTGAGGGAGCTCAAGGCATATTACTAGATGTTGATCATGGTACATATCCATTTGTGACATCCTCAAATACTGTAGCGTCAAGCGCTGCTACTGGTACTGGGTGTGGACTAAACACAATAAATTATGTTTTAGGAATTACTAAAGCATATACGACTAGGGTTGGGGAAGGTCCGTTTCCGACAGAATTAAAAGATGATATTGGCGAACTTTTAGGAACAAGAGGAAAAGAATTTGGAACAGTTACAAGTCGAAAAAGAAGATGTGGTTGGTTTGATGGTGTTTTAGTAAGACAAACTATCAAAGTCTCAGGTATTGATGGTATAGCACTCACAAAGCTAGATGTTTTAGATGAATTGGATGAAATAAAGATGTGCGTTGAATATGAATTAGATGGAAAAAAAATTAATTATTTACCAGCAGCAGTAGAGGATCAGCTCAAAATAAAACCTATTTATAAAACTTTCGATGGCTGGAAAAAATCAACAAGTGGTATTAAGAATATAGATGATCTTCCAGAAAATGCCAAAAATTATATTAAAGAGGTTGAAAATTTTATTGAGACTAAAATATCAAGTATTTCAACCAGCCCAGAACGTGATGATACGATATTAATCGAAAATCCTTTTGATATTTAATTTACAGGTAATAAGTTTTTTGACTTTGCGAGTAAAAGCATATGCTTTTGTAATTTTTCAAAAGCTTTATTTTCAATTTGTCTTACTCTTTCTCTACTAATTTTATATTTTTTACTCAGGTCTTCCAATGTAGTTGGATTATCATTTAATCTTCTAGAATATAAAATTTCTCTCTCTCTGTCATTTAGGACTTGAATTGAGTTTTTTAATAAGTCTTTTCTTTGTTCCATTTCCTCTTGATGAGCAAATTTTAAGTCATGATCTAATTCTTTATCAACCAACCAGTCTTGCCATTCATCACCATCTTCTCCAACTTGTGCATTAAGTGAGAATTCTTTTCCCGATAATCTTCGATTCATCGAAATCACCTCATCTTTACTAACATCAAGCTTGTTAGCTATTTCGTCAACATGTTCATTTTTTAAATCCCCTTCTGTTTGAGGAGCTATTTGGTTTTTTAATTTCTTAAGATTAAAAAATAATTTTTTTTGTGCAGTTGTTGTACCAATCTTGACTAAACTCCACGATCTTAAAATATATTCTTGTATTGAAGCTTTTATCCACCACATCGCGTATGTGGCTAATCTAAAACCTTTTTCAGGTTCAAATTTTTTTACCGCTTGCATTAAACCAATATTTCCTTCAGAGATCATTTCATTTACTGGTAATCCATATCCTTTATATCCCATTGCAATTTTTGCAACCAATCTCAAATGACTCGTCACTAATTTTTCTGCTGCTTTGATATTACCAGTTGTTTTCCAATTTTTTGCCAACATATATTCTTCTTCTGCATCAAGCATAGGGAATTTTTTAATCTGTTCCAAATATGCAGATAGACCACCTTCATTACTTAAAGTGGGCAAGTTATTATTTATTGCAGTATTCATAATGAGTTTATCTAATTAATTATTTATATTTTTCAATGATTTATTTATTAGTATTTCTCAGTATTTTTAAAATATTCTCAAGTTCTAAAGGTAAATTTGAGTTGAAAGTCATTTCTTTGCTTTTCGTGGGGTGAATGAAGCCTAGTGTCTTAGCATGAAGAAATTGTCTTTTAAGACTTTTTAAATTTTGCTCTATCAACGGATTAATGTTCTTAATTTTCTTAAACTTTTTTTTATATTTATCATCACCAACAATACTATTTCCTAAAAAATTCATGTGAACTCTAATTTGATGGGTCCTGCCCGTTTCTAGTTTGCATTCGACTAAACTTAAAGTTGGTGTGTGTTTATTTTCAAAAATTTCAATTGTTCTATAATTTGTAATTGCTTTTTTTCCTTTAGTCCGACTAACTTCCATCATTTGTCTATTCTTTGAACTTCGTGTTATTAAAGTTTCAATTTTTCCCTTAGAAGGTCTAACTTTTCCCCATATTAGTAATTGATAAACTCTTGTTATAGAGTGTTTATTAAACTGATTAGATAAGTTTTCATGTGATAGATTATTTTTTGCTATAACTACTAAACCTGATGTATTTTTGTCTATCCTATGTACTATTCCTGGTCTAAGTTCATCACCAATATTCGAAAGAGAATCCTTATCGTAATCTACTAATGCATTTACAATTGTATTGTCAAAATTTCCAGCTCCTGGATGCATCACAATACCCGCTGGTTTGTTTAGCACTATTATATCTTTGTCCTCATGAACAATATTTAATTTGAATTTAAATGGTTTAAGAGAAGGTTTTTTAGGCTCTGGAATTATTAATTCTATAATATCGTCTTTTAAAACCTTTTTGGCAGGATCTGAAATAACTTTATTATTAATTTTAAGCTTCTTACCTAAAATCAAGTTTTTTATTCTAGTTCTACTTATCTCATTTTCCTTACTATTAATAAAAACATCCACACGCATATTTTTATTACTTTCTTTTGCAATCAAATTTATTTTTTTTTTCATAAAATGATATATTACTATTATATGCGCTTGTAGCTCAACTGGATAGAGCGCCTGACTTCGGATCAGGAGGTTCTGGGTTCGACTCCTAGCAGGCGCACCAATTATTCACCCATGTTAATTAATGTTCCTTTAATTCGAGCTCTCAAAAAAGATAAATAAAATAGAATTATTCCAATGATTAAATAGATCAGGTTTAATAAATATGCTTGTTTCAAATTTGTATAATCAATTGACCCATTTAGAAGTATGTTTCTAGTCTCATCAAAAATATAAACAAGTGGTAAACCTTTTGCTATGGATTGAAATAATTCTGGAAGAATTTCTATTGGATAATATATGCATCCTAAAGGAGCTAGCAAAAATAGGGAAGACCATGCAATATTTTCAAAAGATGGACCAAATCTAATTAGTCCTGAACTCACAAACAACCCAAGTGTTATTCCAAAAAGATATAAACTAAGGAATAGGAATAAAAGTGGTATTCCTAATTTTAAAATTGATACACCAAATAGAGGAGAGGTTAGCATTATCGCAGGAACCAATCCTATCAAAGTCCTTATCAAAGCTGTAAAAATTAATGAAATAATAATTTCTTTAAGCTTTAGGGGAGCAATAAACAAATTTGTGAAATTTCTACTCCAGATTTCTTCTAAAAAAAGCATGTTAAAACTAATACTTGATCTAAAAAGAATATCGTAAAGTATTGCGCAAGTTAAAATTACTCCCAAAGTATTGCTATAGTAGTCACTATGTATTGAGAAGAACTTCGAGATAAAACCCCATAAAATTATTTGAATTGTCGGCCAATAAATTAAATCCATAATTCTTGGTAAAGAACTTTTAATTAAATAAAAGTGTCTTAGGAAAAGACCATACATTTTATTGAAATTCATACTTTTTCCCTTGTTAGTTTTAAAAAAACTTCTTCCATATTTTTTCTCCCATGTTTTTTAATTAATTCCTCTGGTCTACCCTCATCAATAATTGACCCTTTATTCATCATTAAAACTGAAGAACATAGTCTCTCTACCTCTGCCATATTGTGAGATGCTAATAGAATCGATGTTTTATTTTCCTGTTGATATTCCTCTAAAAAACTTCTAACAAAATCACCTGTTTCAGGATCAAGTGATGCCGTAGGTTCATCAAGAAGTAAAACTTTTGGATTATTAATTATTGATTTTGCAAGATTAACCCTATTTTTTTGACCAGATGACAACTCCCCAGTTAATTTATCTATAAATTCGTAGAGTCTTAATTTTTCACACAGATATTCAATTTTTTCCTTATGTTTTTTTACATCATAAAGCCTCCCATAAACTTCTAAATTTTGTCTAACTGTCAATTTTTTTGGCAACTCTATATAAGGTGATATAAAATTTAATTGATTTAATAAATCTACACGTTGATTTTCAATTTCGACACCATTTATTAAAACTTTTCCTTTTGATGGTTTTAACAAACCTAAAATCATACCGATTGTAGTAGTTTTTCCACAACCATTAGGACCAAGTATACCAATAATTTCATTTTGATTTACTTTAAAAGAAACTTCTTTTACTGCTTCTTTTGTATTATAAGTTTTTGATAATCCTATTACTTCAAGTGGTTTTTTCATTGAATCTTGATGCTCTTAATAACCTATCATTAATTGTTTTACCATATCCTCTATCAGGAATTTTACATACTGCAATCGAGCTGTATTTCTTTTTTTTTATTTTTCTTAAAGTAGAATATAAATTTTTTGCAGCTTCTTTTAGATTTCCTTGTTGTGACAAAAAATAATAATTTGGTTTACTTACTTTTTTCTTTCTAATCAATAAGTATGCCTCATCTTTACGAATATTTTTTGCATTAAGTCTGATGGGCAAACCTGGCGAATAATGAACCTTAAGTTGGCCTGGTGAAACGATTTTTGAAGGTTTGTTATTTATTGTTATTTTTTTTTCTAGTATTTTTTGAATAGTTGAAACATTTAAGCCTCCCAATCTCAAGATTTTAGGTTTCTCTCTAAGGTCAATAATTGTTGATTCTACCCCAATAGATGATTTTCCGCCCTCAAGTATGAACTTAATTTTTTTTCCAAAATCTTCTTTTACATGATTAGATGTAACAGCACTAACCCTAGATGAGGGATTAGCACTTGGAGCTGCTAAAGGAAATTCTAAAATTTTTAGTAATCTTCTCGTGACTGAGTGCCGCGGAAATCTCACTGCCAATGTATTTTTTTTGTTAGTAATTATTTTTGAAATTTTTGATGATTTTTTAAGATTTAGTATAAAAGTTAAAGGACCAGGACAAAATTTTTTATATAGTTTAATAAAGTCATTGTTTAAATGACAATCTTTTTTCAACCTTTGAATATTCAGATAATGAACTATTAGAGGGTTATTTTTTGGTCTTTTTTTAAGTTTATATATTTTTTGACAGGCTTGGTCTGAATAGGCATTACCCGCCAAACCATAAACTGTTTCTGTAGGTATAGCAATACACTCCCTTTTATATAGAAGTTTTTTTGCTTTTTTAATATTTGCAAGATTAATTTTCATGTATTATCTGAGAGTATTATATGAAAGATAAAGATTTACCAAATGATTATGAATCTTCGTCTCTGGAGGAATTAACTCTCGAAGCTAATAAGATAATTGAGGATTTAGAAAGTCAAAAAGATTTACAAAATTCAATTGAAAAATATCAAAATTTGATAAAACTTAACAATATCATCGAGAAAAAATTTAAAAAAAAAGTCACCGATATTAATTCAACAACAAAAGATAATATATCTAAGATAACCTCAAAAAATAATGCAAAAAAAACTAAATAAAATTGCTAAAGACACAAATATTTTTTTAAAAAGATTTATTAAAAAGCAAAAAAAATCAGAACTGATTGTCCCAATGCAATATGGATTATTTTCGGGTGGTAAAAAAATAAGATCAAAAATACTAGTTGATGTTGGTTCAATATTTAATTTAAATTATAGAACCTTGCTAATTATTGGTGCTGCTGTTGAATGTATTCATGCTTATTCACTTATTCATGACGATTTACCATGTATGGATAATGATTTAATAAGACGAGGTAAGCCTTCTACTCATATCAAATTTGGAGAGTCTACAGCTGTTCTTGCTGGAAACTCACTCTTAACTATGGCATTCGAAATTTTAAGTCACAAAGATTTGAATGTTAATGAAAAAACAAAAATTAGATTAATTAATAAAATTTCTGAGAGTTCTGGACATCTAGGGATTGCGGGCGGTCAGTATTTAGATCTTAGCTATGAACATAAGAAAATTTCGGAAAAAAAAATAATTGAAATGGAAATAAAAAAAACTGGAAAACTATTTAGTTTTTGTTGTGTAGCTCCATTAATTTTAAAGAACAAAAGTAAAAAAGATATCCAAAAATTTGAAAATATTGGAGCTGATATAGGATTACTATTTCAAGTTGCTGACGATTTAATTGATTATAATGGAAGTCTTTCTGCTGCAGGAAAAAAAACTGGAAAAGATAAGAAAAAAGGTAAAGCAACTCTTATTAGTTTACTGGGAGATAAAAATACTATTAAATATGCGAATAAACTAATTTTAAAAATAAATACTAAGTTAAAAAAGTATGGACCAAAATCTAAGAATTTAACCGAAACTCTAAATTATATTTTAAATAGAAATAAATGAAAAAAAATTACGAATTTTTAGATCAGATTAATTTTCCATCAGACTTAAAAAAAGTTCCTGAAACAAAACTGCAAAAGGTTGCTGATGAATTAAGAGAGGAAATGATCGATGCAGTATCAGTTACTGGAGGACATTTGGGTGCTAGTTTAGGTGTAGTAGAATTAAGCGTAGCATTACATTATATTTTTAACACACCAAGTGATAAATTAATTTGGGATGTAGGACACCAATGTTATCCACATAAAATTTTAACAGGAAGAAAAGATAAAATAAGAACACTTCGGCAAGGAGGGGGTCTCTCAGGATTTACTAAGCGTTTAGAAAGTGAATATGATCCTTTCGGCGCTGCGCATAGTTCTACCTCAATTTCATCAGCTTTGGGAATTGCAGAAGCAAATAAATTATCAAAAAAATCAGAGAATGTTATAGCAGTGATTGGTGATGGTGCAATAAGTGCAGGTATGGCTTATGAGGCCATGAACAATGCAGGTGCCTCTAAGACTAAAATGATTGTGATATTGAATGATAACGACATGTCAATTGCAAGGCCTGTTGGAGCAATGGGAACATATTTAGCTAAAATTTTTTCTGGTAAAATTTATTTTAGTTTAAGAGAAACTATAAAATTGATTACATCAGCATTTTCAAAAAGATTTAGTGCAAAAGCGGGTAAAGCTGAAGATTTATTAAGATCAGCTGTGACTGGTGGAACTTTATTTAGTTCATTAGGTTTCTATTATATTGGTCCAATAGATGGCCATGACCTTTCTTCATTGATTCCAATTTTAAGAAATGCAAGAGACTCAAAACACCAAGGTCCTATATTAATTCATATAAAAACGAAAAAAGGAAAAGGCTATTCTTTTGCTGAGGAGGCAAAAGATCATTATCATGGGGTATCCAAATTTAATGTTAAGACTGGAGAACAGGAAAAAAGTTCCAGTAAAGTACCATCATACACTAAAGTTTTTGCTGATACTCTGATACAACACGCAAAAAAAGATAGTAAAATAATTGCAATAACAGCAGCAATGCCAGATGGAACTGGATTAAGCAATTTTAGAAAAGAATTTCCAGATAGAACTTATGATGTTGGTATTGCAGAACAACATGCTGTTACGTTTGCAGCTGGTTTAGCGACTGAGAATTACAAACCTTATGCAGCAATTTACTCAACATTTCTTCAGAGAGCATATGATCAAGTCGTTCATGATGTTGCAATTCAGAGTTTACCTGTAAGATTTGCAATAGATAGAGCAGGATTAGTTGGAGCTGATGGACCTACACACGCTGGTAGTTTTGACACGACTTATTTAGCAACACTACCAAATTTTATTGTAATGGCTGCGAGTGATGAGGCCGAGTTGGTAAGAATGATTAATACTTCTACAGAAATTAATGATAGACCTTGTGCATTCAGATATCCAAGAGGGACTGGTATTGGTTCAATATTGCCATCAATTAATGAAAAGATAGAGATTGGTAAATCAAGAATTATTCAAGATGGAAAAAAGTTAGCTTTAATAAACTTTGGTGCAAGATTAAGTGAAAGTTTAAGGGCATCAGAAAATTTAAAAAAAAAAGGTGTTAATATTACAATAGTGGATGCAAGATTTGCCAAGCCATTGGATGAAAATTTGATATGGCAATTAGCAACAACACACGAGGCAATTGTAACTATTGAGGAGGGGTCAATTGGTGGTTTCGGTTCTCATGTGATTGATTTTTTAACAAAAAAGGGACTAATGGACTCAAATTTAAAATTTAGATCAATGAAACTTCCAGATATTTTTATTGATCAAGACAAACCTGAAAACATGTATAAACTCGCAAATTTAGATAGCATTTCTATTGAAGAACAAATTTTAGATGTATTAAATTCAAATATTATCTTACAAAAACAAAAATAAAGTGGTTATCCACATTGAGCTTGATTCAATAAATAATGATCAAGTAAAACGCATGATAGCATAGCCTCACCCACTGGAACTGCTCTAATTCCAACACACGGATCATGTCTTCCCTTAACAGATATGCTAGTATTTTTTCCAAATTTATTAATTGTCTTTCTGCTCTTTAAAATTGATGATGTAGGCTTTACTGCAAATGAAACAATTATTTGCTGACCAGAGGAGATGCCACCAAGAATTCCACCTGCATTATTTGAGTTAAACTTTAATTTATTTTTTGATTTTGAAATTTCATCTGAATTTTCTTCTCCAGACAATTGAGCGGAATTCATTCCAGAGCCAATATTAACTCCTTTTACAGCATTAATACTCATCATTGCAGATGCAATATCAGAGTCTAGTTTTGAGTAAATTGGTGCCCCCAGTCCTGCAGGAATACCATTAGCTCTAATTTCAATTATAGCACCACAAGACGAACCTGCTTTTCTAATACTTAAAAGATATTTTTCCCAGATTTTAAGCATAGATTTATCAGGACAAAAAAACGGATTTTTATAAATTATCTTATCATCCCACTTGTTTGTATCGCATCCAAGAATTCCAAGTTGTGTAACTGCACCAGAAATTTTAAATTTTTTACCTAATTTTTTTTCCAAAACTTTTTTTGCTACCGCTCCTGCTGCAACTCTAGAAGCAGTCTCTCGCGCAGAAGACCTTCCACCACCTCTATAATCTCTAATGCCATACTTTTTAAAGTAAGTAAAATCAGCATGACCTGGTCTGAATTTATCCTTAATGTCATTATAATCTTTTGAGCGCATATCCTCGTTATAAATTATTAAAGAGATTGGAGTTCCAGTTGTTTTACCTTCAAAGACTCCTGAAAGAATCTCTACTTTATCACTCTCTTTTCTTTGAGTAGTAAATTTAGATTGACCAGGTTTTCTTTTGTTGAGTTCTATCTGAATATCTCGTTCATTGAGGTTTATTAGTGGTGGACAACCATCTATTATACAACCAATTGCAGGACCATGAGATTCTCCCCATGTAGTGAAACGAAAAACCTTTCCAAAAGTATTAAATGACATTATTTATATTGTATAGATTATTTTGTTAAAATTATGAATGAAAAAAACTCACTAGGGCTTAATAAATGCTTTCTAGATTTAGATGATCCTTTTAAATTATTTGAAAGTTGGTACGAAGAGGCAAAAAAGAATGAAATTAATGATCCAAATGCTTTAGCTCTTGGAACTGCAACAAAAAAAGGCGTTCCATCAGTAAGGATGGTGCTTCTTAAAGGTTACGATAAAAATGGATTTGTTTTTTATACTAATCTTAATAGTCAGAAAGGAAACGAAATAAAAGAAAACCCCAATGCTACAATGTGTTTTCATTGGAAAAGTTTGCTTAGGCAAATTAGAATTGTAGGTACTTTGAGCCAAGTAGAAGATGAGGTAGCTGATAATTATTTTAATTCTAGAGCTTACGAAAGTAGAATTGGGGCTTGGGCATCAAAACAAAGTAGTGAATTAGTCAATAGGGAAGAATTGATAAAATCACTAGAAAAATTTAAAAATAAATACCAAGATCAAAATAATGTTCCAAGACCAAATCATTGGTCAGGCTGGAATTTAAAACCTACGAGCATAGAATTTTGGTTAGATGGAGATAATAGAATACACGAAAGACTAAAGTATAAATTGACAGCAAATAATGATTGGACAAAAAGTCTTTTAAGCCCCTAAAAATTTCTTGATAAACTAAAAGACGTTAAATTTTCGAGGATATTTTTTTCTTCAGAGTCTTTAAATACCGACAATGAATTTGATGACAAATTAATGTAGTGCTTAGCCTTTTGATAACAACTATTTATAATATCGTATTTTTTTATTAAAGATAAAGTATAATTTAAATCATTTTGATTTCTCTCTTCTTTTGCGAAAGTTTTCTTAAGAGTTTCTTTTTCATCTTTATTAGCTTTTTGAAACAGAAGAATTATTGGTAGTGTAATTTTTCCCTCATAGAAGTCTTGACCGATATTTTTTCCAAATAGTTTTAATTCTGAGTTATAATCTAAAGTATCGTCAGCAATTTGAAAAGTTAGACCTAAATTCCTACCATAAAACTCTAAAGCTTCTTTCTCTTTAGTTTTCATCTCTGATAAAATTGCTCCTACTTTAGTTGCAGCAGCAAATAACTCAGCCGTTTTAGAAGAAATTATTTTCAAATAAGTTTCTTCAAGCATATCAACTTCACCTCTATGCTGGAGTTGCAAAATTTCACCTTGAGCAATTATTGATGATGTTGACGATAATAGTTTTAAAACTTCAATATTTCCATCCTCTACCATCATTTCAAAACACCTACTTAGAAGATAATCGCCAGCCAGAACAGATGAGTGGTTACCCCAAATTTTATTTGGTGTTTTTTTACCTCTTCTAATTGAACCATTATCTATAACATCATCATGCATCAAAGTTGCAGCATGAATTAGTTCTACACAAGCTGCTAAATTAATATCTCTGGTACCTTTTGTATAACCACATAACTTTGATGAACCCAAAGTTAATAAGGCTCTTAACCTTTTGCCACCAGTATTTAAATGATAATCTGTCATTTTTTTAACTAGCTCAACATTACTATCTAGTTTTGATTTAATTTTTTCTTCAACAAGCATTAACTTATTTTCAACTGAGTTTTTAAGTTGAAAGTAAGAGTTATTAATTTGTTTTTTAAGTTGAATTACGCTTCCCATAATGTGAGCAAATTAGTGTAATAAGTTTCTTTTGATACTTATCAATTGACGCACCTAAATCTTCAATTATAAGGTGTCTTTATATTAATACAAAAATTCTATAAAGTTTTGTTATGCTCTCAATTTTTAAAAAGAAGAAAATTATTCCTCATATTAAATTAGCTGGTGTTATCGGAAACGTTGGTAAATTTAAACAAGGTATAGATTTTTCAGGTCAAGAAGAGATTATTTTAAAGGCTTTTTCTGTAAAAAAAGCACCATGCGTTGCTATTACAATTAATTCTCCTGGTGGATCACCTGTTCAATCACACTTAATCTTTAATTTTATAAGACAGCAAGCGAAAAAAAATAAAAAAAAGGTAATAGTTTTTGCAGAGGATATTGCTGCATCAGGAGGCTATTTGATTGCGTGTGCTGGTGATGAGATTTATGCAAACTCTAGTTCAATTATTGGATCTATAGGTGTAATTTATTCATCATTTGGTTTTACAGAATTAATTAAAAAAATTGGAGTTGAAAGAAGAGTTCATACTGCTGGTAAAAATAAAAGCACTCTCGATCCGTTTCTTGAAGAAAAAAAAGAAGATATAGAAAGATTAAAAAATATACAATTAGATTTGCATAAAGATTTCATTAATGTTGTTGAAAAAAGTAGAGGTGAAAAACTAAAGAAATCAGAAGTTGAGTTATTTTCTGGAGAGTTTTGGTCTGGAACTAAATCCAAAGAACTTGGTCTGATTGACGAAATAGGTGATGCCAATCAAGTGTTGAGAGAAAAATTTGGAGAAGATGTAATAATCAAAAAATTTGAAAAATCTAAAAGTTGGTTAAGTAAAAAATTATCATCATCTAACGATCACGTCGATCAGGTCGCAAATATATTAGAAGAAAAATCTATTTGGCAAAAATATGGCCTCTAAAAAAAGTAAAAAAAAACCAAAATTTCAAACTTTCCAGGATACAATTTTAAACCTCCAAAAATATTGGAGTAAACATGGTTGTATAATTTTACAACCATATGATATGGAGGTTGGAGCAGGAACTTTTCATCCAGCCACAACTCTGAGGTCACTTGGACCGAAACCATGGAAAGCAGCTTATGTACAACCTTCTAGAAGACCGACTGATGGAAGATATGGAGATAACCCTAATAGACTTCAGCACTATTATCAATTTCAAGTTATAATTAAACCTTCTCCATCAAATATAAAAAAACTTTATTTAAATAGTTTGTCTACAATCGGTATTGATCATAAAAATCATGATATTAGATTTGTTGAGGATGATTGGGAAAGTCCAACTCTAGGTGCAGCAGGTCTTGGTTGGGAAGTTTGGTGTGATGGAATGGAAATAACTCAATTTACATATTTTCAACAAATGGCTGGCTTTGAATGTAAACCTGTTTCAGTAGAAATTACCTATGGCTTAGAAAGAATTTGTATGTTCACACAACAAAAAAATAATGTTTATGATTTAATTTGGAATAACGAAAATGTTGAATACAGAGAAGTTTTTCATCAAGCGGAGAAAGAATTTTCGGCTTATAATTTTGAACATGCTAATACTTCGAATCTGTTTAAAATATTTGATATGTTCGAAAATGAGGCTAAATCATTAATAAATAAAAAAATATCGCTCCCAGCTTATGATCAATGCTTAAAAGCAAGTCATGTATTTAATATACTTGATGCAAGAGGAGCTATCAGTGTTGCCCAGAGAGCAGAATATATTGGACGTATAAGAGAAATTACTAAATCTGTTGCTTCAATTTGGATTGATACACAAATATAAAATGGCAGAATTTTTTTTAGAATTATTTAGTGAGGAAATTCCAGCTAATTTACAACAAAATTTTCGTGAAAAACTTTTAGAGGAATTTAGAGAATATTTTATCAATAAATCTATAAAATCAAAAAAAAGTTTTTCATTATCAACTCCAAACAGAGTAATTATCGTATTTGAGGGTTTACAAAAAAAAATTAAAGTTGGGTCTGAGGAAATAAAAGGACCCAAAACTAGTGCTCCTGTAGAAGCAATTGAGGGTTTTTTGAGATCAAATAAAATTGACAAAAAACAACTTATTAAACGTGAAACAGAAAAAGGAGAATTCTACTTTTTTAAAACACCCTCGAAAACATTGAACACCTCAGATTTGTTAAAAGATCTAATACCAAAACTTTTAGGTAGCTACCAATGGAAAAAATCAATGAAATGGGGTGAATTTAACCTTAATTGGGCGAGACCACTAAAGTCTATTTTATCAGTGTTTGATGAAAAAATAATAGATTTTAAATTTTACCATCTAACTTCTTCTAATAGGACCTTTATTGATAAGGATTATGAGGAAAAAACAGGAGTATTTAAAAATTTCAAATCTTATGAAAGATTTTTGAAAATACATGGAACGATTGTTGATCAAACTAAAAGAAAACAAATTATTCAAAAGGAATTCACAAAGATATTAAGTAAAAAAAAATTATTTATTTTAGAAAATTTAAAATTATTTGATGAGGTTGTAGATTTAGTTGAAAGTCCAAACGTTTTACTATGTGATTTTGATAAAAAATTTTTGTCAATCCCGAGGGAAATACTTATTTTGACTATGCAGTCACATCAAAAATATTTTCCTACGATTGATAAAAATAATCAAATTACAAATCAATTTTTACTCGTCGCAAATAAAAAAGACCAAAAAGGGTTAATCAAACTTGGAAATCAAAGAGTTGTTGATGCTAGATTGAGCGATGCAGAATTTTTTTGGAATAAAGATAAAACACAAAATTTAGTGAAAAAGGTATCTGAATTAAAAAAAATTAATTTTTTCAAGGGACTTGGAACCTATTTTGATAAAGTTCAGCGAATGAGAAAATTAGGTGGAATGATATCTGATGAATTATTAATTAGTAAAGAAAAAGTAGAATTATCAGCATCTATTTGTAAAACAGATTTAACTTCTGATTTAGTTGGTGAGTTTCCTGAATTACAGGGAATTATGGGAGGCTATTTTTCCGCACAACAAGGTTTTGATAAAGATATTTGTTTATCAATAACTGAACAATATTTACCGATTGGATTAGATTCAAATGTACCAAAAAAACCTTTCAGTATTGCTTTATCGATGACAGACAAAATAGATAATCTTGTTGGTTTTTTTGGGATTGATGAAAAACCTACAAGTTCAAAAGATCCGTTTGCACTTAGAAGAGTGGCGCTCGGTATTATAAGAATAATAATTGAAAATAAAAAAGATTTAAAATTAAATGATTTATTGAATTATTCTATTGGTTTATATCAAGAACAAAATTTTACTCTCGTAAATGATGATTTAAAAAAAGATTTAAGTAATTTCTTAAAAGATAGATTTAGATATTATCTTAAAGAAAAAGATATTCGATTTGATATCATTGAGGCAACGATTTCAAATTTTTCAACTAATAAATTGTTTTCATCTTTCGAAAAAGCAAGATGTGTAAATAGAGTAATAAATAATCAAATTGGTTTAGATATAACATCAAGTTATAAAAGGGCTTCCAATATACTTCAAAGTGAAATGGAAAATAAAGAAATTGAAATAACTAATTCAACTGATCCTGGTATTTTTAAAAGCGATTATGAAAAAAATTTGTTTAAAAAGATTACTGATATAAAGAAGTATTATTCAGATATAGATAATAATGAAAATTTTGAAGAATCTTTATCGGTCTTAGCTGGAGCAAAAAAAGAAGTTTTCGAATTTTTTGATAATGTCAAAGTGAATGAAGATAATGAAGATTTAAGAAAAAATCGTTTGGAACTTATAAATATGTTATGTAAAACCTTTCAAAATTTTATGAATTTTCAATTGTTAAAAGCAAATAATGAATAAGTTAATTTTAAATTTTAAATCTAAAGATTCTAAAAAAATTAAAAATCCCAAAAATTTTTTAGGGGGTAAAGGTGCTAATTTATCGGAAATGGGAAGAATGGGTCTTCCAGTTCCGCCTGGATTTACAATTTCAACAAACGTCTGTGATCTTTTTTACCAAAATAAAAAGAGATTGAATTCTTCATTGATAAATCAAATTAAAAAAGAGTTAAAGATAATTGAAAAAGATGTAAAAAAAAAATTTGGGGATCTAAAAAATCCACTTTTATTGTCTGTGAGATCCGGTGCTAGAGTATCTATGCCCGGTATGATGGATACAATACTTAATCTTGGTTTGAATGACAAAACTGTTAAGGCACTAGCAAACAAAACCTCTAACGGAAGATTTGCAAAAGATAGTTATAGAAGATTTATTCAAATGTATGGAAATGTTGTTCTTGGAGTAGAAAGTTATCATTTTGAGGAACTTATAGAAAATTATAAATTAACCAAAGGAGTTTTGCTGGATACAGAACTTGATGAAGATGATTGGGATGGTTTGATAAAAGATTTTAAAAATATTGTTAAAGAAAAAACAAAAAAAGAATTTCCTCAAGACGTTTATCAACAATTATTTGGAGCAATAAGTGCAGTATTTCTATCTTGGGAAAGTAATAGAGCTAAAATTTATAGAAAGTTAAATCATATACCTTCTGAATGGGGCACAGCAGTTAACGTGCAATCTATGGTTTTTGGAAATATGGGAAATGATTGTGCTACTGGAGTTGTTTTTACAAGAAATCCGTCAGACGGATCAAATAATATTTATGGAGAGTATTTAATTAATGCTCAAGGAGAGGATGTAGTAGCAGGAACAAGGACACCGCAATATATTACGAAAAAAGCCAAACGAGAGGCAAAAGTTGAAGCACTTTCTATGGAAGAGTCTATGCCAAAAGTTTATTTACAGCTTCATAAGATTTTAAAAAAGTTAGAGGCGCATTACAAAGATATGCAAGATGTAGAATTTACTGTTGAGAATGAAAAATTATGGATACTACAAACCAGGTCAGGTAAAAGGACTGCGAAATCAGCAGTTAAGATTGCTGTAGATATGGTTAAAGAAAAATTGATTTCAAAAAAACAAGCTATTTTAAGAATTGATCCAAATTCTTTGGATACATTATTGCACCCAACTTTGGATGAAAAAAGCTCTATAGAAATAATTGCAAATGGTTTGCCTGCTTCACCAGGGGCTGCTAGTGGAAAAGTTGTGTTTACATCTGAAGAAGCTGAAAGACTTAATAATATGATGCAAGATGTAATATTGGTTAGAGTAGAAACTTCTCCAGAAGATATTCAGGGTATGCACGCTGCTAAAGGAATATTGACTGCTAGGGGAGGAATGACTAGTCATGCAGCTGTTGTTGCAAGAGGGATGGGTAGACCATGTGTTTCAGGCTCAAGTGAAATTGATATTGATTATGAAAAAAAAATTTTCAAAACTGCTTCATTGGAAATTAAAGAAGGTGATATAATCACAATTGATGGGTCCTCTGGAAGAATTATTTTAGGAAGCGTACCAACAGTAAAACCCGAAATTTCTGGTGACTTTTCAAGGTTAATGAGTTGGGCTGACAATCTTAGAAAACTTAAAGTTCGAACAAATGCAGAAACTCCATTAGATACAAAAGTTGCAAGAGATTTTGGAGCAGAGGGAATTGGCTTATGTAGAACGGAGCATATGTTTTTTGATGAGGAAAGAATTATTTCTGTTCGAGAGATGATACTTTCTAAAACTAAAGATGATAGATTAAAAGCACTCTTAAAGCTTTTACCACATCAAAAAAAAGATTTTGTTGAAATATTCAAAATTATGCATGGATTACCAGTTACAGTTCGTTTACTTGATCCTCCATTGCATGAGTTTTTACCAAAATCTGAAAAGGAAATTTCAGAGGTTGCAGAAGTGGTTGGTACAAGTGTTAAAGAAGTAAAATCTAGAATTGATGAACTTCACGAACAAAATCCCATGCTTGGACACAGAGGCTGTAGATTAGGTATTTCATTCCCTGAAATTTATGAAATGCAATGTGAGGCAATTTTTAAAGCTTTGTCAGAGCTAAAAAAAAATAAACAAAAATTTGCATTTCCTGAAATAATGATTCCGCTTGTATCAACGGAGGCAGAGATCAAAATAATGAAAGACCTTGTAATTAATACTGCAAGAAAAGTACAAAAAGAAAATAAAGTAAAAATAGAATTTTTAGTTGGAACAATGATTGAGCTACCAAGGGCAGCAATTAAAGCAAAAGATATCGCGAAACATGCTGAGTTTTTTAGCTTTGGGACAAATGATTTAACGCAAACCACTTTTGGTATTAGCAGAGATGATAGTGGAAAATTTCTAAACGATTATATTGAAAACAAGATTTTTTCAATAGATCCGTTTATTTCTATAGATGAAGGTGTAGAAGATTTAGTTGAGATAGCTGTTAATAAAGGAAAAAAACAAAATAAAAAAATCAAGTTAGGTATTTGTGGTGAACACGGAGGTGATCCTAAAAGTATATATTTTTGCTCAAAAATAGGTCTTAATTATGTTTCATGTTCTCCATATAGAGTTCCTATAGCAAGACTGGCTGCAGCTCAGGCTGAAATAAATAAATAGAATTAAGTTAAGTTATAAATGTTACCAACTTTTTTAAAACCTTATCACACAGATTTATCTAATTTAATTAGACTCGGTAGAAAATTGGATGGAGGGTATGTTGTTGACAAACGTGTTATAAGGAAAACTAAAGTAATTATTACTTGTGGACTTAATGACGAATGGAGTTTTGAAAAACAATTCCAAGAATATAATAATAATTGTAAAATTTTAGCTTTTGATCACACAGTTAATAATAAATTTTGGGCTGATAGATTTTTAAAAGATTTTATTTCTTTATTGTTGTTGAGAAAAATTAAACTTTATCAAATATTAGATGTTTTCAAATTTTTGCAATACTTAACTTTTTTCAAAGGTAAAAACAAACATTACTTAAAAAAAATTGTTTCAGTAAAGACAAAACAAGATAATCAAATTACAATTTCAGAGGCAATTGGAGATAATAAAGATATTGTTTTAAAAGTAGATATTGAAGGTGATGAATATAAGGTTTTAAAAGAAATCAATAAAAATTTTAATAAACTAAATTTAGTGATTATAGAATTTCATAATCTTAAAAAAAATTTAAAGAAAATTAAAGATTTTATAAAAAAATCTAAGCTAAGAAATATTCATATTAATGCAAATAATTATGGCAGTGTTGATAATAAAGGGACTCCACAAGTAATTGAAATGACATTAATTAATCCAAAAAAATTTAGGATAAAAAAACAAAAAACAACAAGAAATTACCCAATCAAAGGTTTAGATTACAGAAATTATAAAAGAGGACCAGAAATTCAAATCTCTTTTAAAAAATAATTCAATTATTAGCTATTTTTTCTTAAAATTGATATTGAACTTGTGGATTCTAAAAAAATTACAATTAACTTTTTATCTTTAGAAACTATCATGTCTCTTACTCTTTCATTTAGTAAAAAGTAATCATGTTTTATAACTTTATCTCTATTCTCATTTAGTTTAATGTAGTGAAGTCCCAAATCCTGATCGGCAATCTCATTTCCCATTGCTCCAATTAAAAATTCTGTATCTGCTTCATTAAGTGAAATTGTTTGACTAATACCAATTGATGGATCAAAATATTTAATAGGTTCTTCAAAACCAAATTTTTTATGAGATTTATTAAGTGGTGCTTCTTTCAAAATTTTGTCTGAATAATTCTTTTTATAATGTTCTCCATACGATGAAATCGGCCATCCGAAATTTTTAACTTTTAAAAAAGGTTTATTATTAATATTAATTTCGTCACCACCTTTTGGTCCATGCTCAGTAGATAAAATAAAGTCAAATTTTTTGCTGTAATATAAACCTTGTGGATTTCTATGGCCCATGGATACAATCTCTGAATTTTTATTTTGAATATTAATTTTTAAAATTTTTCCAAAGTCGCTTTTAATATCTTGTGAAAGGGGTCTATTTCTAAAATCTCCTGTAGTAAATAATAGGTTTGAACTATCAAGATTAACGATTCTTCCGCCTGCACCTTGGTGAGCCCAAAATCCGTGATTGTTATTTTTATCAACGCAATTTAATGTTTGATAAAATAAATTAAAATCTAAAAATTTTTCATTTAATTCGCTAAAAATAATTTTAAGATCGTAACAATTATCTTTTCTTTCACCAATATATGAGACGTATAATCTATTATTGTCTATATGAATGTCCTTAATACCATATTGCTCATGAAAATAAAATTTATCATATTTTATTATTGAATTAATATTTGAGTCGATTTTTACAAAATTTTCTAAGTTATTAAGATTAGTAAATGCAAAAATTCCATCATAAGTTGCGATCAATAAATTTTTATCATTATTATAAAAGTCAATATATGCTGTCCCAGTAGCACCACGATTACCATTAAATAAAATATCCTTAGTTGAATATTTTGAATAAGAAAAATTATTTAATCCATCAAGTTTTTTATCTTTAAATATATTTTTAAAAGTGATCCCTTTTTTATTAATTATATTATTTAAGTTTTTTCCGTCTTCGAATAATTTTTTTTGTATTTTAGCTAGCTGATTATTTCTAGTTTTAAGTTGATTTACTATGTTTGAAATCTCATTTTTTTTGGATGCTGAACTCTTCTTGTTAATTTGGTGACCAATAATTAATAAAGCAATTAAAAATGCTATTATTATAAGATAAATATAATTTGCTTTAACTTTCATTTAAACTTTCCTACACTTTATATTTAAATTTTACTAAATAAATTTTAAAAATTTTAAGCGACAAAAAATACTTTATAGGGGGCGTTCTGTTGCCAGGTGCCCCAAACCCCGTTTACTCAATTAATAAATTAATTAAGCAGCAATTGCGTAACTTTCGTTAGCATTTATAAATTAGCCCTTTACGGAGGAACAATTCCGAACGAAAGAATAGCCTTTAGTCACCCGTCGAATCTAGTTCACCCCCATAAGTTGTAATTGGTGGAGGTGGTGGGTACTGCCCCCACGTCCGCAATGGTTATTACGAAATTCGTTTATCGTCATAGTTGGAAAACCAACTTTATTAATATAAAAGGAATCGCAAGAGATTCAATAACAATCATGAAATTAACTAAAGAACAATCTGCGGAAATTAAGAATCAGCAGTCTCAAAATAATAAAACAAAAAGGGTTGTAGTATCAGAGTTGGAAAATATTCTTTATGAGGCAATACCAGCTTTAGATCATGGTTTTGTAAGGGTAGTTGATTACATGGGTGATGATACATCCATCGTTCAAGCTGCAAGAGTTTCTTATGGAAAAGGAACTAAACAAGTATCAACTGATGCTGGATTGATAAAATATTTGATGCGTCATTGGCATAGCACACCATTTGAAATGTGTGAAATTAAATATCACATCAAATTACCAATTTTTATAGCACGTCAATGGATAAGACATAGAACTGCAAACGTTAATGAATATTCTGCAAGATATTCTATTTTAGATAAAGAATTTTACTTACCAACCTCTGAAAATTTAGCAGCTCAATCAACAAGTAATAGACAAGGAAGAGGAAATGTCCTTGAAGGAAGTCAAGCAAAAGAGGTTTTAGAGCTTTTGAAAAATGATGCTGAAAGAACTTATTCCAATTATGAAAAAATGCTTAATGAAAGATATGATGGATCCACCATAGATGACAATAAAAAAGGTTTAGCCAGGGAACTTGCTAGAATGAATTTAACACTAAATACTTATACCCAGTGGTATTGGAAAACAGATCTTTTAAATTTAATGAATTTTTTAAGGTTAAGAGCAGATAGTCATGCCCAATATGAAATTAGAGTTTATGCCGACATCATGTTGGATACCTTAAAAAGATGGGTACCAATAACCCATGAAGCTTTTATGGATTACAGAGTGGGTGGTACAGAAGTTTCTGCTAGAGGAAATGTTGTTATTCAAAAATTAATTAAGGGCGAAGATGTCTCCTTAGAAAGTTCTGGTTTGTCAAAAAGGGAATGGAATGAGTTAATGGAAGCTTTTAATCTTAAAGATAAGTTGATTTAATTTTATTAGCTAAATCTATGTAAATTTTTGAAATTTCGTTATTTGGATCTTCCTCAACTATTGGTTTTCCATTATCACTTGTCTTTCCTATTTCAGAATTAATTGGTATTTCACCTAAAAATTCTTTATTGAATTCTTCAGAGGTTTTGCGAACACCGCCCTCACCAAAAATTTTATATTTTTTGTTATCATCTCCAATGAAGTAACTCATATTATCTACAAGTCCTAAAATTTTTACACCTAATTTATCAAACATCTTAATTCCTCTTTTTACATCTAACAAAGCAACTTCTTGGGGTGTTGAAACTATGATTGCTCCATCTATTTTAATTTCCTGTGAGAAAGTTAATTGCGTGTCTCCTGTTCCAGGAGGCATATCTACAATTATAAAGTCTAAATCTTTCCAATTTACTTTTTGGGTAAATGTTCTTATTGCACTTGTTACCATCGGACCTCTCCAAATCATTGGAGTTTGTTGATCAGTAAGAAAACCGATAGACATACATTGAATATCATACTTAATTATAGGATCTAATTTTTGACCATCACTTTTTGGTTTTTCATTTATACCAAACATTTTTGGAATTGAAGGTCCATAAATATCTGCATCTAACAAACCAACTTTACATCCAATATGTTTTAACGCTATTGCAAGATTAGTTGCAAAAGTTGATTTTCCAACCCCTCCTTTTGCACTCGAAATTGCAATAGTAAATTTTGTTCCAATAATTGGTTTTTTTGTGAATACCTTTTGCCCGTTATCTTTACTCGTTGCGGCACTTAGTTCTGGCTTTTTATCTGGCATTTTTTGATCTTAGCTTGTTTTTGTGAAATTAGACACTATATAGATAGTCAATGTCAGATGATTTTCAACAAAGAGGCGGTAGTCCTTGGGGATCACCCCCAGGTGGAGGTGGTAGTGGTAATGGCTCTGGAAGAGGTCCAAGGCCACCTGATGTAGATAAAATCATAAAAGAGTTTCAAGAAAAAATTAAAAAATTTTTACCAGGTGGAAGTTCCTCTGGAGGTAAGCAAGCAGTTTTAGTATTAATTATTTTAGGTTTTGTTTGGTTAGCAAGTGGTCTTTATAGAGTACTTCCTGATGAACAAGGAGTTGTTTTAAGATTTGGAAAATTTGTTAAAACAACTCAACCAGGTTTGAATTATCATATCCCTTTCCCAGTAGAGTCTGTTTTAACACCAAAAGTTACAAAGGTTAACAGAATTGATATCGGTTTTAGGTCAGAAAGAGATAGTGGTTTTTCTTCTGCAGCAGGAGGTGTAGCAGATGTTCCTCAAGAAAGTTTAATGCTTACTGGTGATGAAAATATTGTAAATATAGATTTTTCAGTTTTTTGGGTAATTAAAGATGCGGGTAATTTTTTATTTAAAATTCAAGATCCAGAAGGAACTGTTAAAGCTGCAGCAGAAACGGCAATGAGAGAGGTAATTGCTAGATCTGATATTCAGCCTATTCTTACTGAGGGAAGATCTTTAATAGAAACAGACACACAAGAAATAATCCAAAAGATATTAGATGAATACACATCAGGAATTCAAATTACAC
>CACMAB010000004.1:0-60006 GCA_902611635.1 uncultured Pelagibacteraceae bacterium
AATCAAAACTAATTAATTACTTTAACGGTGATTATGCTAGTTCCAAAATTTCTAAAGACACAAATAATTTTTTAAAAAAGATAAAAAAAAACAAAAAATATTTTCTATCTAAAAAAGATGTTATATTTTTAGAGTCGTTAAGATATGATGGAATTGAAATTTCAGAAAAATACGATGATTTGTATCAAATTGATGAAAATGAAATTCCTACAGACATACAAATTATGATTAATAATAGTGAAACTGGTTTAGCACTTTTGAGAATTGCTGAAGTGATTGGACAAGATGAAATTGACAGAATAGATGAAGATACAATTTATTTTATAATAACAGCTCTCAATAAGCTTAATATTGATTGGATGAGAAATAAGATATTGCTTAAAGTTCTTCCTTTAAAAGTTTAAAAATTAGTTTAATTATTTATTATGCTTAAAGAAATTGTTACCGTTCCAGATGAAATATTAAAAAAAATATCTGATCCAATTGAAAAAGTTGGAATTAATGAAAAAAAATTAATTGAAGACTTATTTGAAACAATGTACCACTCCAAGGGAATTGGTCTTGCTGCAGTTCAAGTAGGTATACTAAAAAGAGTTTTAGTTGTTGACGTTTCGAATAAGGATGAAGAAAATCAACCAATTGCATTAATCAATCCTGTAATAAAAAACTTAAGCGAAGAGACATCGGTGTACGAGGAGGGTTGTCTATCAATACCTGAAACTTTTATTGAAATTGAGAGACCAAAAATTTGTGAGGTGGAATATGTTGACGCAAAGGGGGAGAAGAAAAATCTTAAATGTGATGGGCTTTTATCCACTTGTATTCAACATGAAATAAATCATTTAGATGGAAAATTAATTATTGACCATTTATCAAAATTAAAGAAAGATTTTATCATAAAAAAAATTTCAAAAATTAAAAAAAATCCAGACAGAATAGTAGTTTAAAGATGGCAAATAAGATTATCTTTATGGGTACACCAATATTTTGTGTTCCTATCTTAAAATCTCTTTATCAAAATGGTTATAATATTTCTGTGGTTTTTACTCAACCACCGCAAAAATCTCATAGAGGACAAAAAATTAACAAAAGTCCAATTCAGGGTATCTCTGAAACTTTAAATATAGATTATAGAACACCTAAGACACTTAAGCATAATCAAGAAGAGTATGAATTTTTAAAAGAATTAAATGCTGATCTTGCAATAGTGTGTGCATATGGACAAATAATTCCTGAAAATTTTTTAAATTTAACTAAAAAAGGTTTTGTGAATATTCACGCCTCAATTCTTCCTAGTTGGCGAGGCGCAGCGCCAATCCAGAGATCAATTATGAATTTAGATCCTGAAACGGGCATAAGTATTATGAAGATCAAAAAAGAATTGGATAGCGGACCAGTTAGTAATATTTATAAAATTAAAATAGATCAAAACCAAAATGCTCAAGAAATTTCAGAAAAACTATCCGCTTTAGCTGCTGAAAAAATTTTAGATAATGTGGATGATATACTTGAAGATAAAGCGAAGTTTATTGATCAGGATCATTCAAAAGCTACTTATGCAAAAAAAATTGATAAGGAGGAGTCACGGATTGATTGGGACGAGGATGCCTCTAAAATAATTGGAAAAATAAATGGATTATTTCCCTCCCCAGGTGCTTCTTTTAGTTTTAATGGTGAAAGATATAAAATTTTGAAAGCCGAAATTGGTAATGGCATAGGTCAAGTTGGAGAAATAATTTCAAATCAGCTGGAAGTAGCATGTAATAAAAACCAATCTATTAAGATTCTCGAAATTCAAAGACAAGGAAAAAGACCACAAAAAATTAGCGAATTCATGTTGGGCTCTCAAATTAAAAAGGGCTCAAAGTTATCAAATGTTTAGGTATCAAATATTAATTGAATATGAGGGCACTAATTTTAGGGGGTGGCAAATTCAAAAAAAAGGAAAAACTGTCCAAGGGTTATTACAAGAGAAAATTTCAAAACTTTTAAAAGAAAAAATCATAATACATGGGGCTGGGAGATTAGATGTCGGTGTACATGCCAAAGAACAGTCAGCACATTTTGATTGTAAAAATAAGATTATCAAAATTGATAGGTTTTTAAAATCAATCAATCATTTTTTAAATAAAGATGGAATAGCAATACTTAAAATTACAAAAAGAGGTAATAATTTTCATGCTAGATTTTCAGCTAAAATGAGAGTTTATAATTATGTGATTATTAATCGGATTAGTGGACCAGTTTTAGATAAAAATAGAGGCTGGCATATTATAAAAGATCTTGATTTAAAATTGATGAAAGGTGCTGCAAGAAAATTGATTGGCACTAAAGATTTCAGTACTTTTAGAAAATCGAGTTGTAGGGCTAAAAGTCCAATAAAGACTATGAAATCTGTAAAAATTAGATCTACAAAAAATAAGATTGAAATAGAATTCAGATCTCAATCTTTCTTACAACAACAAGTTCGGTCTATGGTTGGTTGTTTAAAATATGTTGGGGAAGAAAAATGGACATTAAAAAGATTTGTAAATGTAATGCAGTCAAAAAAAAGAGAATTATGTGCTCCACCTGCACCACCTCAAGGTCTCTATTTAACGAGAGTTATTTATTAATTTTTCTTTATTACTCATTGCAAATTTACGGTGTATTCGCCATCTACTTTCTTCACGAATTATAAAGCCACAACAATTTTTTGATTTACATTTACAAGGGAATTGCTTGTAATCTTCTTTATCAAAACTAAAACCATAATCACAAGTTATCTCTTCGCCCTTTTTAATATCTCTATCAGCTGTTATCCAAATTTTTAAACCCTTACCATCATAACGTGCGTTCGCATCACAACTATGATTTACCAATCCAGCAATATTAAATGAGAAATCACCATCTAAGGTATATTTTTTATTTAGAGTAAATAGATAAATAGGTTTTTTATTGTCATATTTATCTGACTCTTCAACTTCTTTATTTGTAATTATTTTTCCTAAGTAATTAATAATTTTTGTACCTTCTTTGATATTTTGAGTAGCATAAAGTCCACGACCTTTATTATCAATTTTTGATTTTCTTATTTTGTATAGTTTCATGAAGTCGATTTATGATGGGCTAGATATTTATCAATTGAATTCTACTAATGCATTAACATGTTCGTTAGCGCTTTCTGCTAAAGCATTTAAATCATATCCACCTTCAAGTATAGAAACAACTTTACCTGCGGTAAATTTATTAGTAGCCGCTAATGTTCTTTTGGTAATTTCATAAAAATCTTTTGAACTAAGTTGAAATTGAGCTAATGGATCATCTTTATGTGCATCAAAACCTGCTGAAAATATGAGAAAATCTGGTTTATATTGAACTAATCTTTCTAACACCCTATCAAATGCATTAAAGTATTCTTCGGAGTTCGTCCCAGCGGGCAAAGGGATATTCAATGAATTATTAAAGTCTCCTTTATCTTTATCTGTTCCACCCCCAGGATAAAAGGGATATTGATGCGTAGAAATATATAATGAATTTTTATTATTACGCATGACATCATAATTTCCATTACCCCAGTGCACGTCAAAATCTACACAGGCAATTCTTTTGTATTTATATTTTGTCACTAAATAGTTTGTTGCTACTCCCGCGTTTGATATACAACAAAATCCCATAGCTTTATTTTTTTCAGCATGGTGCCCAGGTGGTCTAGCCAAACAGAATGCATTTTTAAATTGATTACTCTCTATTCCATCTATTGCTCTTATTGTTGAGCCTGCAGCATCAAAAACTGCTTTTTTACTTTCAGGCGATACAACAGTATCGCCATCTAGATACTTAAGGCCTTTTTGAGGAAAAGAATCTTTTAAATTATTTATATAGTCTTTTGAATGTGTCATAGACAATATATCATCAGGAACATTATCTGGCTTATCCCAGATTAGGTCTTTTCTTTTTTTTAACTTTTCTTTTATAGCAATTACTCTTTTAGGCTGCTCAGGATGACCATCGCCAGTGTTATGTTTCTCATAGGAGTCAGAATTTATGATCGCTGTTTTCATTTAAAATAATTTATTAAAATGTTTTCATAAATTTTCTTAAGATTTTTCAAATCTTTTAAAGATACGGCTTCATCAACTTTATGCATTGTTTTTCCAACAAGCCCAAACTCTAATCCAGGTGATATTTTTTTTATGAATCTCAAATCTGAGGTTCCACCTGTAGTAGATAGCTTTGGTTTAATTTTGGTCACTTTTTTTATAATATTTTGTATCATGTGCGTTGTTTCATTTGGCTTTGTTAGAAATGCCTCACCTGAAACTCTATAATCAATTTTAAATTTTGATTTATTTTTCTTGGTTATTTTTTTAAAAATTTTATTAAGTCTATTTTTAATAGAATTTGACGAATGTTTATTATTAAACCTTATATTAAATGTTGCCTCAGCCATAGCCGGGATAACATTATCAGCGTTATTATTTATATTTATTTTTGTAACCTCTAAGTTTGTTGGTTGGAAGTTTTTTGATCCTCTATCAAATTTAATATCTTTTAATTCTTTTAAAATTTTTACAATTATAGTTGAGGGATTATTAGCCCTATGAGGATATGCAACATGGCCTTGTTGACCAAAAATATTTAATTTACCAGTTATACTACCCCTACGTCCAATCTTTATCATTTCACCTAATTTATTTGGATTTGTTGGTTCACCAACAAGACAAAAGTTAATTTTCTCTTTCCTTTTTTTTAAATAATCTACAACTTTTTTGGTGCCATTTACTGCATCACCTTCTTCGTCACCTGTAATGAGTAAGCTTATTGATCCATTGAATTTTTTATTTTTAGATAAAAAAGTGCTAACAGCAGACACAAAAGCTGCAACAGAGCTTTTCATATCATTTGCACCTCTCCCAATTAAATGGCCTTTTTTGATAGATGGCTTAAATGGATTTACTGTCCAATCCTTAATGTTTCCTGGAGGGACAATATCAACATGTCCTGCAAACATAAAATTCGGTTTCTTAGATCCTAATCTTGCATACAAGTTTTTCACAGGCTGAAATCCTCTTTCTTTAAATTCCAATATTTTTGTTTTGAAACCTAATTTTTTTAATTTTTTTTCTAAAAATTTCATTACCCCAGCATCAACTGGAGTGATAGAAGGAAATCTGATTAGCTCTTTAGCTAATTTTAACTCATTTAAAGTTTTCATTTTTAGTCTCTTAAGAGGTCGTTAATAGAAGTTTTAGATCTTGTTTTTTCATCAACTTGTTTAATTATTACTGCACAATACAAGGAGGGTGCAGAAGAATTATTTTTATCAGGCAACGAGCCTGGAACTACAACTGAATAAGGAGGTATTTTACCATAAGTAATTTTCCCAGTTTTCCTTTCAACTATTTTAGTTGATTGACCAATATACATACCCATACTTAAAACTGAACCTTCTCCAACAATTACGCCTTCAACTACCTCTGACATCGCTCCAAGAAATACATTATCCTCTATGATTGTTGGTAAAGCTTGCGCGGGCTCTAGAACTCCACCAACACCCGAACCTGCAGAAATATGGCAATTCTTACCTATCTGACAACAACTACCAGCTCTTGCAAAAGTATCTATCATCGTTCCTTCGTCAATATATGCTCCAATGTTTACATAACATGGCATAAGAACAGCGTTTTTTCCGACAAATGAACCTTTTCTTACTGGTGAGTTCGGAACCATTCTAAAACCTGCTTTTTCATGATCAGCTTTCGTCCATCCTGCAGTTTTACCTTTTAATAAATGTGATTTATCATACCAACTACTATAAGGACCATTTAAATTTTCCATTGGGTAAATTCTAAAACTCAACATTATAGCTTTCTTAAGGTGCTGATGAGTTACCCATTCTCCATTTATTTTCTCAGCAACTCTTGATTTACCACTATCTAAATCAGCAATAACTTGGTTAATAGCATCTTTTAAATTTTGATCAGAATTTTGGTTTACCTGATCTTTATTTTCCCAAGCATCATTGATTATTTTTTCTAAAGACATAATTAATTACTTTTTAATAGCCTTATTTCTTTTAGAAATAAAGACAGATTTTCAATTTTGTGTGAAATAAAATCTTTGTCTGCATCCATTTTTCCAAAATGCTCATCATTAATTAACCAAACGGTTGTACAACCTCGTTCGTGACCTATACTTAAATTTTTAGCTATATCTTCAATGTAAATAGTCTCTTTTGGATTTATACCAAATTTTTTTACCATTAAGTCGAAGGTTTCTGCTTCTGGTTTAGGTACATAACCAGCGTCTTTAATATCAAAAACCTTATCTCTTCCAAACAAATCATACACACCCAAGTGAGTTAAAATATTAGCAGCATGTTCAGCACTACCATTGGTGAAGATAAATTTTTCCATATCTAATTGTTTAAGCTCATTTCTCATAATTTTATCTTCTTTCATAAATGATAAATCAATTTCATGGACGTAAGATAAAAATTCATCTGGTGATATTCCATTATGGACCATTAATCCTCTTAATGATGTATTATATTTATAGAAATAATTTGTTTGTAATTCTTTAGCTTTATCTTTATCAATTTTAAGTTTTTCAGATATAAATTGAGTCATCCTCTTTGAAACTTGACCAAATACACGCTCTAAAGAATAGTTATTATGCTTTCCATAACAAACACCATCAAGATCAAGTAGCAAATATTTTTTTTCTTTTAAGTTCATTTTCTTATTAATGTACCCGATCCCTTGTCTGAGAAAATTTCCCATAAACAAGAATGCTGTTTTGTACCATTAATTATACCTGCTGCTGTAACTCCATTATTAACAGCATCTAGACAAGCATTTATTTTGGGTATCATTCCTTCAGTGATTGTCTCATCTTTTACCATCTCTAATATTTCGGATGAGGATATTTCATCTATAAGTTTTTTTTCTTTATTTAAAACACCATCAACATTTGTCATCAATAGTAATCTTCTTGATTTGACAGATTTGGCTACAGCCATTGCCGCAGTATCACCATTAATATTATGTGTTTGATTGTTCTTATCTAAGCCTAGTGGTGAAATAATTGGTATTTTATTTTGTCGAATTATATCCAACAAAATATCGTTATTAATCTTATTTGGTAGACCAACAAAACCTAATTCTTTTGCCTCTGGTACGACCTCAATAATATTATCTTTTTTAGTGTGGATGGAGACCGCTTTTGTATTTTTTTTGTTCAAAGAGCTTACAATATCGTTGTTAAAATCTATTAAGACTGTCTCAACAATGTTTATAATTTTTTCATCAGTGACTCTTAAACCTCTTATAAATTTTGATTGAATATTAGATTTATCTAATTCTCTCTTGATCCTTGGACCTCCACCATGAACTACAATAACTGAAAGACCTAATTTATTTAATATACTTAAATCAGTTATAAAATTATCAAAGATATTTCTATCAATTAAAACATTTCCTCCATATTTAATGACAATCAAGTCATTTTTATATTTTTCTATATATTTATTAACCTCGTTTATTGGGGGTCCGTTTTCAGGAAGAATTTTTTTTAAGTCCATTAATTTATTTTAAATTAAAATTTAGGTTGTCGTTTTGACTGTTGTTCTTCTCATAATAAATACTTGCTGAGCCATTGTTAAAATATTATTAACGGTCCAGTAAATAACTAACCCACTTGGAAATGGTGCGAGTATCACAGTTAAGAAAAGTGGAAAGAAAGCAAAAATTTTAGCCTGCATTGGATCAGTAGGTGCGGGATTTAATTTTTGCTGCACCCACATCGAAACTCCCATTGCTACTGGCCAAGCTCCAATAACCAAGAAACTTGGAACGTCGTAGGGTAATAAACCAAAAATATTAAATATACTTGTAGGATCTCTCTCACTTAAATCATGAATCCATCCATAGAATGGCATTTGTCTCATTTCAATAGTGACAAACAAAACTTTATATAATGCAAAAAATACAGGTATTTGAACAAGAATTGGCAAACAACCTGACATAGGGTTTACTTTTTCCTTTTTGTATAGAGCCATCATTTCTTGTTGAAGTTTCATTTTATCATTTTTGTGCAGCTCTTTTAAACGAACCATTTCTGGTTGAAGAACTTTCATTTTTGCCATACTTTTAAATGAGAAATTAGCCAATGGGAAAAAAACTAAACGAATACAAATAGTGATAGCTATAATTGCCAAACCATAGTTTCCAAGTAGTTTAAAGAAATAATCAATTCCATAAAATAGAGGTTTGGTTATGAAGTATAAAAATCCCCAATCAATAACTAAATCAAATTTATCTATGTTGAGTTTTTCAGCATATCCGTCTATCACATCCACTCTTTTTGCAGCAACGATAATTTGTAATTCTTCTTCAATTGAACTTTTTTCATTTAATGCCAAAGGATCTGTAGAAATAAAATTTGCTCTAAATTTATTTTTATAGTCGAATGTTGTTTTAAACTCTTTATCTTTGGGTGGTATTAAAGAAGTAATCCAATATTTATCACTTATCCCTAACCACCCTTTATTAGCTACTTTAGTAAACTTTTTTTCTTGAATATCATCATAATCCTCCTCTATTAATTCATCATCTAAAGTTGCAATGAGTCCTTCATGAAGAATTAAAAAGTCAATTATTTCCGGAATTTCATTTCTTATTATTTGTCCATATGAGTAAAAATCATATTTATTATTACTCTCATTAATTATTTTTTGTTTAATTGTAAAAAGATATTTATCATCTAAAGATATTATTTTTTCAAATTTTAGGCCCTGTTCGTTGGACCATGATAGTTTTATTGGAGACCCGTCTGTGAGTTTGTTGTTACCTTCTATTGACCAAATTGTATCTGAGTTAGGAACATCAACATTTTTATCAGAAGTAACAAAACCACTATCTATTAGATATCCTTCTTTAATATTTCGAGGTCCTAATAAAGTTACTCTTTTTTCATTATCAAGGGTTACTTTATAATTCTTGAAAGTTAAATCATCTATTGATGCACCTTTTAATGATATTGAACCTATAATATTTTCATTTTCAAATTGAATTCTTTCACTTTGTTTTAATGCATCATCTCGTGAAATTGTAATTTGTGTTTCCTTTTGTTCTAAACTTGGTGCATCACCGCTTTGTTCAATTTTTTTTTTTTCAACAATATTTTGATTCACTGTTGATTTTTCTGGAACAAAGAATAATGCCCATAAAACAATCACAGCAGATGATAAAGCTATAGCTGCTATTGTATTTTTAGAGTCCATTATTTTTTAATTTTTATTTCTTTTTTTACAGGATCAATTCCACCTTCTTTAAAAGGGTGGCATGAAAGAATCCTTTTTAAACTTAAATATCCACCCTTAAAAAAACCATAAGTTTTTAATGCCTCAATGCTATAATCGGAACAAGATGGAAAGTACCTACAAGAGTTACCTAGTAATGGACTTATTAGGTATTTGTAAGCCTGAATTAATTTTGTAAATATAATTGTAAAAATGTTCATTATTTAATTTTTTTAAAATCCTGAAATAAGGTTTCTTTTATAATTTTAAATTCATTATTTAGCATAGTTGACTTAGCAATAACAAGATATGAATAGTGATATTTTAGAGATATTTCTTTAACGGCATCATTCATAATATTCCTTAGTCTCCTCTTTATCTTGTTTCTCTTTACAGCATTTCCTATCTTCTTCTTAGTTACAAAAGAAATATTAAGTTTCTGATTATTTTTTTTATTAATATTGCCAAAAAAAATTGTTACATATCTGTTTGATACTTTTTTCTTTTTGAGTAAAGTTTTAAAGTCTTCATTCTTTGAAAGAGCAACAATTTTGCTTTTCATTGAGTTGGCTTTATTTTCTTCTTCTTTTAACAGTTGAGGATACTGTTAAATTTTTTCTTCCTCTAGCTCTTCTTCTTTTTAAAAGTTTTCTGCCTCCCTTGGTTTTCATTTTTGATCTAAAACCATGGGTTCGGCTTCTTTTTTTCCTAGATGGTTGATATGTTCTTTTCATAAAAGCGGTTAAATTTATATAAAATTTCGCCCTTTATAATAATTAAATATATAAATAGCAAATAGAAGATTTATAAATACCATTAACCATGATGGAAAAAGCTAAGAAAACTAAAATAATAATAGGTTTATCATACTTGGTTTTACTTACTATATTTGTGTTATTGTTTTTTTCAAAATTTAGTATCCAAGAAATTACTTCTTATGACTTCATTAAAGAAAACAGATTGTATTTTCAAAAATTAAAAAATTCTAATTTGTTTTTAATATCCATAATTTTTTTAATTTTCACAATATTATGGGTTTTCCCATTTTTAGGTTTTGGTTCTCCAATTGCATTACTAGGAGGATTTATATTTGGCAAATGGCTGGGAACTATAATTGTGGTCATAGGTATGAGTGTTGGTGCAACATTTCTATATATTTTTGGAAACTATTTTTTAAAAGATTTAATTAGAGATAAATTTTTAAATAGATATCAAAATCTAGAGAGAAAATTTAAAAAGTCTGAATTTTATTATCTATTAATATATAGATTTATTGGAGGAATACCTTGGCAACTTAGTTGCATTTTGCCTACAATTTTTGATGTTAGGGTAAAAAATTTTTTTTTCGCATCATTAATAGGAATTATACCTCAAATTTTTTTAGCTGTTTCTTTAGGTAGTGGTCTGGAAAAAGTAATAGAACAAAATTCACAAGTTCCTAAAATTACAGATATAATTTTTTCACCTGAAATATATATTCCAATTTTAGCCTTTTTTAGTTTAGTCTTGATTACAATTTTTCTTAGAAAGTCTTTTTATAAAAATTAGTGGTGCTCCCACCAAGAATCGAACTTGGAATTTATCCTTACCATGGACACGTTATGCCATTTAACTATAGGAGCATTTGGATCAATTCTATTTTTATTGATAATAGAGCATTTTTTCCAAATTATTGCCTTAATTTTTTGATTAATATGATTTATATCTTACCAAGGAAATTTTATGGGTATTCATTACGATTATAAATCAACCAAAAGTGCCAAGCTCATGGAAAAGCAAGCGAAAAGGGAAAGAAAACTTGCTGAAAAAAAAGCAAAAAGATTAGCAAAAGAGGGCCCTAAAAAAGATGACAATAAGGATAAAGCCTTAGATGCATCTAAACCAATAACTTTAGATTTCCTTACCAATCCAAATAAAGAATGATTACTAAAAATAAAAATGAGCGCCTAAGCATTGCGCTTAGGAAAAATTTAAAAAAAAGAAAAATTTTTCAAAAAAAAAATAAAAAGAAAACAAAATAATGTCTATTCAGCCAGACTCTTGGATAAAAAAAATGTGTAAAGAGCATAAGATGATTGAACCATTTTTGGATCATCAAGTCTCTGAGGGGAAAATATCATATGGACTAAGTAGCATGGGTTACGATGTTAGAATTTCTGATGAGTATAGAATATTTACAAATGTTAATAGTTCGCTAGTTGATCCAAAAAACTTTTCTGATGAAAACTTTATTGAGCGAAAGGGGCCATATTGTATAATTCCACCAAATTCATTTGTTTTGGCAAAAACCATTGAATATTTTAGAATTCCAAAGGATGTCCTTTGTATTTGTGTTGGAAAAAGTACTTATGCGAGAACAGGAATTATTTGTAATGTAACGCCAATTGAAAATGAATTTGAAGGTAATATTGTTATCGAATTAAGCAACACAACTCCTAATCCTGCAAAGATTTATTCAAACGAGGGTATTGCTCAATTTTTATTTTTTAAATCAGATACCCAGCCAGAAACGACATATAAATCAAAAAAAGGTAAATATCAGGGACAAACCACCATACAGGTTGCTAAAATTAAAAAGTAATTTATGGATAAATTTCTGATCAATGGTCCTTGTAAAATCAAGGGTAAAGTCTCGATTTCAGGTTCTAAAAATGCATCTCTACCAATTCTTGCAGCAACTTTATTATTTGACAAACCAGTAATTATTAAAAATTTACCTAGAGTAAGAGATATAGATACTATGCTTAATTTATTAAAATCTCTTGGATCAAAAATAATTTTATCTAAAGACAGAAAAACTGCAAAAATTATTAACAAAAAGAATATGAAAACTTTTGCAAGTTATTCACTTGTTAAAACAATGAGAGGTTCAATATTAGTGCTAGGTCCATTAATTTCTAAATTTCATAAATCTAAAACATCTTTGCCTGGTGGATGTCTTATAGGTGCGAGACCTGTAAATTATCACCTTAGTGCATTAAAGAAGCTGGGAATGGAATATAAAATACGAGATGGTTATATTTTAGCAAAATCAAATGGAAGACTTAAAGGCAAAAAAATAAATTTTCCTAAAATTAGTGTAGGCGCTACAGAAAATTCTATAATAGCTGCATGTTTAGCTAGAGGCAAAACAATTTTAAAAAATTGTGCCGTGGAACCTGAAATTAAAGATTTAACAAAATTCTTAAGTCAAGCAGGTGCAAATATAAAATGGTCTGGAAGAACCTGCACTATCATAGGAGTTAATTCTCTCTATCAAACAAGTCATACAGTTATGGCTGATAGAATAGAGGCGGGAACTTTTTGTGTAGCGGCAACGCTTGCTAAAGGTAATCTACAAATTAAAAATTTAGACCCAAAAATAATTAATACTGAAATAGAACTATTAAAAAAAGTTGGGGCAAAGATTAAAACTTCGGATAATAAAATTTTTATAAAAGGACCTGACAAAATCAGACCTATTCAAAATATAAAAACTAAAGAGTTTCCAGGTATTCCAACAGATCTTCAAGCTCAATTAATGGTATTAATGTGCAAGAGTGTTGGGAAAAGTTCTATAACTGAAAATATTTTTGAGAATAGATTTATGCATGTTGCTGAGTTGCAAAGACTAGGCGCGAAAATAAATATTCAAAATAATAAAGCATTGATTGAGGGTAATACCAAATTTATTGGTGCTGAATTAATGTCTAGTGACTTAAGAGCCAGTGTTGCTTTAGTATTAGCCGCAATAGTGGCAAATGGTAAAAGTATTGTTGGAAGAGTCTATCACTTGGAAAGAGGATATGAAAATATTGAAAATAAATTACAAAAAATTGGTGTTAAAATTAAAAGATTGAAATAATGAGTAAATATTTAGCAAAAATAATTGCGAATGATCAAGAGGGGCTACAAATGATTTCTGCTTGTAGTTCTGGCGCAAAAGTTAAAGTGACAGACATAAAGTATCTGGCATCTAATAAGGTTTTTTTGTTATCTATTGAAAGAACTAAAATCGAAACCGATCAAGAGGGTAAGAAAATCAATAGTGTTTGTCGATTTGATTTTGTTGATAAAGTAAGATCAAAAAATATCAATCAATCAAACAATGATTTAGTTTTAGAATTAATTGGAATTGATTATTTGAAAAATAATGATGATTATGAAATAAATCTTATTTTTAATAATAATGCCCACATAGCTTTGACAACAGAAACTATAGAAGCGCGGCTTGAGGATCAAAACGAAATTAAATAATTATGAAAATATTAAATAGTAAAACTAAAAATTTCGATAGAAATTTGGATTATTTACTTTTTAAAAGAAGAAAAAGCATTAAATCTGACAAAGTCTCTGTATCTAATATTATCAATGACGTAAAAAAGAATGGTGATACAGCATTGATTAAATATGAAAAGAAATTTAATCGAAATTCTACAATCATTCCTAGTGCCAAAAAAATTACTAAGTTAATAAAATCTTTAAATCCTAAGGTTAAAAAAGCGATCGACACAGCATATAATCGAATTTACAAATTTCATTCTTTGCAAAAATTTAAGAATATTTCTTATACAGATAAATTTAAAAACAAACTTGAATATAAATATTTACCATTAGAGTCGGTGGCAATTTATGTTCCTGGTTCACTTGTATCTTATCCATCAAGTGTGCTCATGAATGCTATACCAGCAATTGTTGCGGGAGTGAAAAGAATTGTAATGATAAACCCAGGTTTCAAGGGAAACCAAAATCCAGCTGTTTTATACGCAGCAAGAAAATGCAAAATTAAAGAAATTTACTCTATTGGTGGTCCATCTGCTATAGCAGCTGTTTCTTATGGAACTAAAAAAATTAAAAGAGTTGATAAAATTGTTGGACCTGGAAATTCATATGTAGCTGCTGCAAAAAAAGAAGTTTTTGGTGATGTTGGTATCGAAGGTATGACAGCAGGACCTTCTGAAATAACTATCGTTTGTGATAAATTCTCAAATCCTGAATGGGCTGCAAGTGATTTAATCGGTCAAGCAGAACATGATCCTCAAGCACAATGTATATTAATTTCAAAAGACAAAAAACTAATTAGCAAAGTCCAGATGGAAGTTTCAAAACAATTAAAAAATATTCCAAGAGAGTCTGTGGCAAAAAAAAGTTTAAAGAGAAATGGAATTTTAATGTATGTAGCCAAAGATAGTAAAATAATTAATATCGTGAATAAAATTGCACCTGAACACTTGGAATTAAATGTTAAAAACTATAAATCTTTTATACCAAAAATTAAAAATTCTGGTTCAATATGCTTAGGAAAATATGCAGTTATGGCAATGACAGATTATAACATTGGATCAAATCATATATTGCCAACTAATGGGTCAGCAAAATATTCTAGTGGTATAAGTGTTAATGAATTTTATAAAAGAATTTCTTACATAAACTTATCAAAAAAGGGTATTGAAAGTCTTGGGCCATCAGTTATAACTCTTGCAAATTACGAAGGGTTAGCAGGACATGCTCAATCTGTAAAAAAAAGAATAAGGAGAAAATAAATTTGTCAAAACAAGACTTACTTGAATTCAAAGGCAAGGTAACTGATTTACTTCCCAATGCCATGTTTAGAGTTCAGCTTGAAAATGGTCATGTTGTAACAGCTCATACAGCGGGCAAATTAAGAAAAAACAGAATTAGAGTATTACAAGGTGATAATGTTACAGTCGAAATGACACCATATGACCTCACAAAAGGCAGAATAATCTTTAGGGGTTGAACTTTTGCCTCGGTAGCTCAGGAGTAGAGCAGAGCCCTGAAAAGGCTTGTGTCGGAGGTGCGAATCCTTCCCGAGGCACCATCAAAACATCTTGAAATAAATTTAAAAGAACCTAACCTCATATTAAAATAAATAACTAAAGGACGAGTGAACAAGATGAGTACAATACAAGGAAAAGTAAAGTGGTTTAACGGCAAAAAAGGTTACGGCTTTATAGAAAGAGATGATAAAGAAAAAGATGCGTTTGTACATGCAAGCGCAGTTAAAGCAGCGGGCATGAGATATCTTAATGAGGGTGATAAAATAGAATTTACTCTTGAAGATGGTCCCAAAGGCCCTTCAGCAGTAAATTTAAAAAAATTAGACTAATTTTCTAAAATTATAAAAAGGGCGATATATCTACTAGTGGATATACGTCCTTTTTCTTTTAGGGGTTGCATTATCGTTTTTTTTGTCTAAAAGACTTTCAATGAAAAAATTTGAGATAAACAAATTAGCATCAAAAAGTACTTTAAGAAAAGCTCTTAAAGGAACTAGTAGAGTTGCGTACGCTCACTTCCATGCTGGCTAAAGCTAGCGAATAATCATTTATATTATAATTTTAAATAACAACAAAATAAGATAAAACAAAAAAGGATATGCCTTGATGGTGAAATAGTATCACGTCGGTTTGTGGATCCGAAGTCGTAGGAGCGTAACCTACTCAAGGTACCAAAAAATGAGTGAAAAAAATAAATTAATTCCTGGATTACCTTCAGGTTTTGAAGATAGATGGAATAAAACATTAATTCTCAAAAAAAGACTGTTAAAAGTCATTGAGAATAATTTTATTAAATATGGTTTCGATCCTTTAGAAACCCCATCATTTGAAATTGCAGAAAATATAGGATCCTTTCTTGCAGAGGATGATAATAATCCTATGTCTGATGTTTTTTCTTTTAATGATGGTGAAAAGAATATTACTCTTCGATACGATCTTTCCAGTCCTTTAGCAAGATTTGTTGCTCAAAATAATCAAAAACTTCCATCAATTTATAAAAGATACGCTATTCAAAATGTATTTAGAAATGAAAAGTCAGGCAATGCACGTTTCAGAGAATTTACTCAAGCTGATTGCGATATTGTAGGAAATGTAAATCCAGCACAAGCAAATGCTGAATTATGTAATATGGTTGCAAGCACTCTAATTGAATGTGGTTTAAAAAAAGACCAATTTACAATTAATGTAAGTAATAGAAAGATTATTCAAGGTTTAATTCAAGATCTGAAAATTCCTGCAAATAAAGAGATCAAGGTGATGAGAGCAATTGATAAGTTGGACAAAACAGATTTTGGAATAAAAGGAGTTGAAGATCTACTAAAAAAAGAGAGAAAAGATAAAAGTGGTGCGATAACTAAAGGAGCTGATCTAAATGATGATCAAGTTTCAAAAATTTTAAACTTTTTAAAAATTAAAGATTTAAAAAAACTCAAACAAGATTTTAAAAATCCTATTACTCAAGAAGGGATTACAGAGCTTGAGGATTTATTTGAGGTGCTAGATTTTGGAAATTATTCTGAGTTAGTCAAAACAAATTTCACAATAGTTAGAGGATTGGCGTATTATGATGGCTTTTGTATTGAGACCAATCTAAATTTTAAAACAACAAATAATAAAGGTAAAGAAATTGATATTGGTAGTGTATGCTCTGGTGGACAATACAATAAGTTAATTTCAAGATTTAAAGGTGTCGATATACCTGGAACAGGTATCAGTATTGGTGTGGATAGACTTTTGTTTGCTATGTCTCAAATAAATCAAGTCCAATTAGACGATCAAAAACCAGTCATTGTTTGCGTAATGGATGAAAAATATTTAAAAAATTATTACGAAATTTTAGATATCTTGAGAAAAAATAATATTAATTCAGAAATTTTTTTAGATAGTAAGAAAAACCTCGGGAAACAACTGACATATGCAAATAAAAGAGGGTGCCCGATTGCAGTTATTTGTGGAGAGAATGAATTTAAAGATAGTAAAATTACACTTAAGAACCTACTAGGTATTAAGGGGGAAGATAATCAAATCACCTTTTCAAAAGAAAATTTAGTAAATGAAATCAAAAAATTTATCTGACAGCATACTTAAAACTGTTAAATCAAATGGTTTTAAATATATTGAATTACCCTCAGTAATTGAGGCTAACCATATCGTACAAAGATCTGGTGAAAGTTTTCGAAAATTTATTTTCTCATTTACTGACCAAGGAGGAAATGAACTATGTTTAAGGCCAGATCTAACAATTGTATCTTGTCTAAGATACTTAGAAAATAATCTAAAGGGCAAGGAGAAGATATTTTATAATGGTCAAGCATATCGTAAATCTGAAAACAAAAAAGACTCCATTGTAAGAAATCAAGTTGGTTTTGAAATCATAGGGTCACGAAATGAGAAAAATGATGATAAGGAGATAATAAATACATCTTTAAAATCTTTAAAAAATTTTAATTATTCATCAGGCGAGATCACAATTGGGAATGTAGAAATATTCAATCTTCTTATATCTAAATTAGATATCCCTAAACGATGGAAATTAAGACTTTCAAGACATTTTTGGAGAGAAGATTATTTTAATGATCTTCTCAAAAGATTAGAGACTAATTCAGATGTTGATCCAACAATAGTTGAGATCGATAAAAAAAGATATTTTAGAATGTTAAAAGATGATCAATCAATCATTATAGCAAATAGAACAATTAACGAAATTTTAAGCAGATTTGATAAAAAGATTAAAGATCCAAGGAGACCTAGTAAAGGAAGAAATATTTCAAAAATTATTAAGGAATTTTTGAAAATTAAATGTCCAATTAATAATGCAGCCAAGGTATTAAATAAGTTTTTCAAGAAATATAAAATTAATTTATTGGTAGATCAGAGATATTTTCCAATCTCAAAAAATAAAATTAATAAATTAAATGTGACTTTTTCAGCTGCTTTTGGCAGGCAGCTTGAATATTACACGGGTATGGTTTTTAAAATAGATATTAAGTCCAAAACAAAAATTATTAATTGTTGCAATGGCGGCCGATATGACAAATTGATTTCCGACCTTGGTTCAAAAAAACAAACTCCAGCAGTTGGTGCTGCTTTAAATTTAGTTAATTAAATGGATAATTTAATCAATATAGGCATTCCAAGCAAAGGTCGACTTAGAGTAGATGTTTTGAAAATCTTTAAGAAAAAAAAATTGAAAATCATATCTGAAAGAGGAGAAAGAGATTTAATTGGATCAATTAAAAATAAACCATATGTTAAGATTTTATATCTTCATGCAAGAGAAATTATTGAAAGGTTAGGGGATAGCTCTTTAGATGTTGGTTTTTCTGGTTTTGATTTATTGAAAGAAAGTGGAGTAAATGTCCAAAATAAAATAAATGTGGTCAAAAAACTTAGTTTTGGAAGAGCAAATTTAGTAGTAGCAATTCCAGATCCTTGGATTGATGTTCAGACCATCGCTGATCTTGAGGAAATTGCTTTTGAATTCAGAGATATTAAGAAAAAAAGAATTAGGGTTGCAACTAAATATCCAAATTTAACACAAGATTTTTTGTTCTCAAAGGGTGTTACACAATTTAGATTAGTTAAAAGTTTAGGAGCTACAGAGGCCTATCCTTTTACTGGATCTGCCGAGTTGATTACTGACATTACATCCACAGGTGAGACCTTAAAAGCAAATAATCTACGTATCTTAAAGGATGGTGAAATTTTAAAATCTGAAGCTTGTCTTTTAACTTCAAAAAAAAATGTAAAGAAAAAGCTATTAAACAATCTAATTAAATTACTTTCCAAGTAATTTATCTTTAAAGTAAATTAGAATAATCTTTATTATATCTAAATTTCTAATTATTGCATATAGAGCGATCATCACTCCAATAACAAACAATATTTTTAAAACCAAAAAAAAATCCATATTTATTAATTATTTTTTAAAAATAATAACCAATCTTAGTATCTCATAGTAATCTAGTAATAAGTTGATTTCCATTAAAACACGTATATCTTTAAAAGTATGGATACGATTCTATTAATAATTCTAGTTATACTACTTGGTGCAACTTTAGGTATTTTATACTTAAATTTAAGGTCAAAACCTAAAGATGAGAATGAGAATAAAGAAGCTGAGGAATTAGCTAATTTAAATGCTGAAATAGTGAGGTTAAAAGATAGCCTTAATTCTACAATCAATACATCGCTTAGTTCAATGTCTACTTCATTTAATTCTTTATCAACCGGAGTTACAAAGGATATGACTGAGGCCTTAACCAAAGTAGATGAGAAGGTTGGTAACTTTAATGAGCAAGTTAAATTATTAAATCAAAGCCAAGAGGGGATTACTAAAATTTTAGCAGGAGTTAAAAAGTATGGAACTTTGGCTGAGTATTCTTTAGATGCGTTAATCAAAGATTTGTTACCAGCATCTCAATTTATGACCAATGTTAAAATGAAAGAGGACACTAGTGAAAACGTAGAATTTGCAATCAAGCTTCAAGGAGATGTCTTGGTTCCAGTAGATTCTCATTTTCCAGTAGAAAAATTCAAAACCATCACTGATGCATATGATGCAGATGATAAAAAAGCAGTTGCAGATGCTAGAACAAAATTAGCAAGTGCATTTAAGGCCAAAGCAAAAAGTGTCATGGAAAAATACATTGTTCCACCAAAAACAACTGATTTTGCAATAGTGTACGCACCAACTGAGAGTCTTTATAAAGAATTAACTGAATACCAAGATCCAAGCACAAAAGAATTATTAATCCAAGAATTAATGAAAAAATATAAAATTGTAATTTGCGGCCCTAATACTCTTTCAGCCTATTTACAATCTTTACACATGGGATTTCAATCTCTTAAGGTTCAAAAGGGTGCAACAGAAATTTACAACCACTTAAAAACAATCAGCACAAGGTTTGCAAAGCATTTTGACAACGTCATAGTTTTAAGAAAAAAGCTAGAAGAGGCTATGAATGTAGTTGATAAGTTTGGAACTGATGCAAGATCAATCACTAGAACTTTAGAAAATATTAAAGATCCCGAGCAAGTTGAAAAAGCTGTACTGACAGAGAACGTTGAAAAATTTGTTGAGAGAAATAAACAGCTTAAAAAATAATTTCTTTTTTCACATATTACCGACTATAAGAAATCAAATGCGCTGGAACAAAAAATACAACTATCCCTCAAGTTCAAGAGCTACCGAAGATGGAATAAGAAGATATGTTTTAGGAGAAGCAAAATTACCAAGTGTAACTTCAATACTTGATGCAACAAAGTCGGAGGAAGATAAAGCAGCCTTAGCAAATTGGCGAGAAAGAACTGGCCATAAAGAAGCTGAAGCAATTACAAAAGCAGCCAGTAGTAGAGGTTCTCAGATGCACAGCTATTTAGAGTCTTTTCTATTAGGAAGAGAAAATTTAAGTTTCTTTGAGGATAATGAACAATATAAAAAAATGGCAAAAGAAATAATTGATAAAGGTTTAACAAATAGGTTGGAGGAAATATATGGTGTGGAATGTACAATGCATTATCCTGAGAGATATGCAGGTACAGCAGATTGCGTTGGTGTTTATGAGGGAAAAGAAACTATTATTGATTTCAAACAATCCAATAAACCAAAAAAGACTGAATATATAGATTCTTGGTTTTTACAAACAGCTGCTTATTCATTAGCTCATAATGTCGTTTACAATTCAAATATCAATGCTTGCGTTATTCTTGTTTGCACAGTAGATAATTTGTTTCAGGAGTTTAAAATTCAAGGACCTGAATTAGTAACTTATCAAAACTTATTTCTTGGAAGACTTAAAAAGTTTAATGAACTCACAAATTTGGAGTAATGTAAATAATGGATAAAATAGTAATCTATGATACCGAAACAACCAATAGCACTATTTGGGGATCAATAATTGAAGTAGGTGCTGTCGTTGTTGATAAAAATCTTAAAGAGATTGGAAAATTAAATATCAGAGGCAGAATGCCAGAAGGAGAGGTGCCCAGTGCAAAGGCCTTGCTTGTTAATTCAACTAGCATTGATTTACTTACCAAAGGCAATTATTCACATTATGATTTTTTAGGTGCTGTTGAAAATTTTTTCACAAAGTGTGCTCCAGCAGTATTTATGGGTTGGTCAAATTTAAATTTTGATCGAAGAATGTTCCACTTTAATTTTTTTAAGGGTAATCGGTATCCTTATGCTACCCACTCATCGCCCAATAGTGAACATGATGGTTTGCATATAGCTAGAGCAGCCCAAACATTAAACTCAGAGACCCTAAAAACAGAGCTAACCGAAGCAGGTAATCCAAGTCTTGCCTTGGAATCTTTGTCTAGAATGCAGGGTTTTGACACTTCAGCTAGTCATACAGCCTATGTTGATGCACAGAATTCACTAAAGGTTTTAAGAATTATAAAAGACAAACATAAAGAAAATTGGGATACCTTTTTAAAGACATCAACAAAGACTAGCGTTGAAACATTTTTAAAAAATGAAGGTATTTACTCAATATTTGAAAATGTGAAGGGTCGAAATATGATGTATCTTACTGGTACGTTACATCCTAATCATTGCTTTCACCCGTCTTATGCGTCTTGGGGATATGTTTGGGACCTAAGAAGGGATCCAGAACCATTGTTAAACCTACCAGTAAATCAATTAAGAGATGTATTAAAAAAATATAGCCCTAAGGCTTTAAGAGTTTTAAAAACTAATAAAGCACCAGTAATTTTAGATAAACAATTTGCTCTTAAACAAAAACCTTATTCAGAACTAGATTTAGCATCAATTCAAAAAAGGGCTAAACTTGTTAGGGAAAATGAAAATTTTTGTAAAAATATTCAAATCATAAATAGAGAAGCTGCAGAGGAAAAGGAACAAACAAAAACTCAAGAAGATTTATTACCGGAGGAAACTCTTTATGAGAAATTTATTCCAAATAAAGATACTGCATTATTTAAAACTTGGCATAGCTCATCATGGGAGGATAAATTGAGACTCCTAGACAAGTTTTCGGACAAGAGATGTAGTTGGTTCGGTCAAAAAATAATTTATCAAGAGGCACCACAAATTTTACCACCTGATCTTTACAAAAATATCAAAAGTGAAATTGCTAGAAGAATCTTGAGTAAAAATAAGGAAAAGTGGCAAACTGTTAATATGGCTTATACTGAAATTGACTATTTAAGAGATCAAGCTTCTAATAGAGATGATGAGGAAGAATTAAAAAAGTTAGATGAAATAAACGAATTTATAATGTCAATTGAAAAAAAATATGAAATTGCATAGTTGACTTTGTATTAGTAAATTATAGAAAGATTATATGCTAACAGATTTCAAAGATGAAGATTTTGATAACAAAATTAAAAACGAGGATATTTCTGTGATTCAATTTTCGGCTGCGTGGTGTGGACCTTGCAAAGCTTTAAAACCAATTATGGATAAACTAGCTGTTGAGTATAAAGATAAAGCAGGATTTTATTACGCTGACATTGAAGAAGGTGGAATAAATACTGGTAGTGCCGCTGGAATTAGAGGGGTGCCAACTGTAATTATTTATAAAAAAGGTGTTGAAGTAGATAGAAAAGTTGGCGGTGTACCCGAAAGTCACATGAAAGAATTTTTAGAAAAAAATATTTAATTTAAATTCAAAACTTCAGAACAAAGATATAAAGATCCAGTAATTAATAGTAGGTCTCCTTGATTTAGATTTACGCTTTTAATCGCATCTTCAATACTTTCTTTATAACTTACATTTGGCATATTTTTGAATTTTTCTTTTAATTTAAGCCCACTAATTGCATTTGGCTGGTTTTTAATATCTACAGTTGTTATTGAGGCGATATCTCTAAAGTGGTTAATGTATTTTTCGTGTTCTTTATTATCCATCATACCAATAATGATGTGTTTTCTACAATCTAGGCTTTTTAAATATTCATTTAATACTCTTGCTCCATCTTCATTATGATCTCCAGATATTAAAAAAAGATTGTCTTTAACTAAATCTTTTAATTTACCTGACTCAATTGTTTGAAGTCTTGCAATATTGTCGATTTTTTGAATACCTTTTTTTATGTGATGATCTTTAATGCCCAGATCTAAAATTCGTAAAGTTGCAATTGCTGTTGAAATATTTTCCTGTTGAAATTGGCCTAATACATTTGGTTTTGGTAGTTTTAATCCACCAAATTTATCTTCATAATAAAAGAATTCATTTTCTCCATTTGAGAATGAAAAATCGTCATTAAAAAAATACTTATTAGATTGATTTTGGTGAATAGTTTTTTTAATCTTTTCTAATGTTGAAACAGGGTATTGTTTTGCAACAATAATATTTGAATTTAAAAGCTTTGAAGTTTTTTCAAAAATAATCTTATCGATTGTTCTATTATTTTCTGGAAGCCAGTCTAAATGGTCTTTCGATATAGAGGTTACAATACTTGCAAGATTATTTTTTAAGATATTTGTTGCATCAAACCTATGAAATAAACCTGCTTCAATTAGATTAAGATTATCAGGATATTGAGCTGCTTTATAAAAATAACATGCAGTCAAAATTTCAAAGAATGTTATTGGATTATTTGCATTTACTCTCTCAACCTCCTCAAATAAAGAGGCCAGTTCATCATCTCCAAGTTGTTGGTTGTTAAAAACAAATCTTTCATTTATTTTTTGAATATGAGGACTAGTATAAACATTACACTTAATTCCTGCTTCCTTTAAAATTGAATAACAAGCTTGAATTGTAGAGTTTTTACCATTTGTCCCAACAATACTGATGGCTTTGATTTTATCCTGAGGATTACCAAGTTTTTCGCAAAGGTGAATAATTCGATCTAAGCTTAGATCAATTTCTTTTTTATGCAATTTTAGAAAGCGACTGAGTATTTTCTGTAGTTTCATCTTGTTCAGTGCTTATAACAGAATTTTTCTTCAACAATATTGACAATAAAGTTCCAATTTTTTCAGCGAGATGTTTTCTTTCAACAATTAAATCAACAAAACCTGTCTTTTCAACGTATTCACTTTTTTGAAAACCTTCTGGTAATTCTTCTTTAACAGTACCTTGAATTACTCTTGCTCCAGCAAAAGCGATTAGCGCTCCGGGCTCAGCTATATGAATATCACCTAACATTGCATAGGAAGCTGTGATTCCACCAGCAGTCGGGTCCGTAATACAAACAAGATATGGAAGATTATTATTTTTTAATTCATTTATTGCTAGTGTGGTTCTTGTCATTTGAGATAAAGAAATTAAACTTTCCATCATTCTCATTCCACCCCCGGCACTTACACATAAAAAAGGAGTTTTATTCTCAATTGCATGTTGAATACCGTATAAGAAAGCTTCTCCTTCTGCAGCTGCCATTGATGCACCTAAAAAGTCAAAATCAGATGCAACCGCGGTAATTTTAACATCATTGATTACACCACTTACGACCATCATCCCACAATCCATACCTGTTTTTTTTCTGGCAGATTTTAATCTATCCTTATAGGATTTTGAGTCTGTCCAGTTTAAAGGGTCATCTTTTGGGATGGGTGTTTTAAATATTTCGTAATTATCTTTTCCAAATAAAATATCAAATCTTTGTTTAGGTTTTATTCTGTGGTGTTTATTACAATCAGGGCAAACCCATAAATTTTCTTCTAAATTTTTTTTTAATATTGGACCTTTGCAACAGGATGTCCAATCACTATTAGCAATGTCTTCTTTGGACGCTCTTTTATGAATGGCAGATTTGATTTTTTCACCTGCTTTAATAATTTTGGTAATCCAATTCATTTTATTTTACTTTTTAATTTTCTTACTAACTTACCTACATTTGTGACAGGATTTTGTCTACTATTTAAACTTCTCGTAATTTCTTTACAAATAGCACTTCCCACTACTAATCCATCAGCAGATTTAAGCTTTCCAATTGTCTTATCTGTTATTCCAAAACCAATCACAATCTCCTTTTTTGGATTAATTCTTTTTATCTTATTGTAATTTTTAAGTATTTCTTTAGGTGATACTTTTAATTTGCCACCTGTAGTACTTAGCATTGATATAAAATAATTCATTGGATGAGAGTTTTTTATAATTTTTTTAAGTCTTTTACTCGTTGTTGTAGGTGATAAAAGTTGAATAAAATAAATTGATTTTCTTTTACATTTTTTTGCAAAATTTTTATTTTCTGGCCAAGGCAAATCTACAACTATTAATCCATTTACTCCTGAGTTTTTACATTTGTTTAAAAAGTTGTTATCTCCAAATTGAAAAATCATATTATAGTAACCCATCAATATAATAGGTTTGTTTTTATCAAATTTTTTAAAATCTCTAACAATCTTAAATATATCATTTATTTTGATACCCTTTTTAATTGCTCTATACGCGCTAGTTTGAATTTGGCTTCCATCTGCAACAGGAGTATTGTGGGGCACACCTACTTCTAAAATATCTGCATTTTTAGATATAGATTTTAATATATCTAAAGATTGTTTTTTTGAACTATCACCAGCAACAGTGTAGGTTAATAATGCTGGTCTTTTTTCTGCTTTTGCTTTTTTAAATGCAACACTAATTGGATTTAACATATTTTTTGCCTAATCTTTCTTCTAAAATTCCTCGGTCTTTGTAAGCATCGCCACAACTATTAATTACTACCACAGTATTTTTGCTAAGTTTTTTTGCCTCTTTAAGTGCAACAAAAAAAGCATGGCTTGGTTCTAAAGAAGGTCTTAATTTTTCGAATTTAGTAACAAGTTTATAGGCGGTTAGAGCCTCTTCATCACTTGCTGCTGTATACCTAGCTCTCTTAGTATCCTTTAAAAAACAATGAAGTGGAGATATTCCTGGATAATCAAGACCTGCTGAAATCGATTCCGTTTCCTCAATTTGTCCATCTGAGTTTTGATTAACATACTGAGCTGCGCCATGAAGTATACCAATTTTTGAGCCAAAGGTTAAAGGTGCTGCATGTTTTTTACTTTTTTTAGGTCCACCAGCCTCTACACCAATAAACTCCACTTGTCTTTTATCATAATCCATAAATTCATTCCAAAAACCAAAGCTTGAACTTCCGCCTCCTACACAATTGTATAATTTAAGTTTTTTTGGAATTGTTCCAAACTCATCAATTAATTGTACTTTTAACTCTCTTGAAATTTGGCTAGTGCTCCATCCACATATTCGAACAAAAACTGCTGGTCCAACTGTACTCCCAACACACATTGCTGTTGTATCACAATTAGCAACCCAAAATCGCATACATTCTGATACAGCATCAACAAGCGTTTGACTCCCTGAATAGACGGGTATGACTTCAGCTCCATTTTTTTTCATTGCTTTAACATTTGGCTGTTGTCTAGCAATATCCTTTGCGCCCATAAATATTTTGCATTTTAAACCAAACTTTTTAGCAGCCATACTCAACATTTTCCCAGCATATCCAGCACCTGTATCTCCACATATAATTTTTTTACCAGATCGTTTTGCAAGCAAACAATGAACAGTAGCGTTGTAAATTTTATGGGCTCCTCCATTAGCATCCGATACAACTTTGGACCAAATTTGAGCACCACCAATGTGATTTGTAAGATTTTCTAGTTTTATAAATCTCGTAGGAGATCCAACCCAATTTTTAAAGTACTTATCTCTTTCGTTAATAAATTTTTTATCCTTTTTTAGTTTATTAAATAAAACTTCCAAATCTTCGATCGGTTTTTTTAAAGTTTCAGGAACAAAGTTTCCTCCAAATTTACCACCCCAAAATCCAAGTGAATTTCCTTGATCAATAACTGGAACTCTCTTTTTAAGTTTCATATTTTTTTAAATAAATTTAACAATTTATCGATTTTATTAATATCTTTTTTTCCATTTTGGTCTTCTAATGCTCCACTGAGATCAATAATAAAGTCTTTATTCTTTAAATTAGGTATATCATCTATTTGAATATTTCCTGCAATCATTTTATTTAATTCAGTTGGTACATCATCTAGCAAACTATGATCAAAACTTTCAGATTTATCGTATCCTTTTGAATCAAACAGAATAATATCTGATATTTTTGTGTAATCTTTATATTTGATAACATCATATTTATTAGAAATAGTGAGTGCTGTGATTATTTTTTTTTGAAATTTTAATTTTATCTCTTTTGTTCTCTCAGGACTAACATCATAAAGTTGATAATAATCAAAATTTAGATCCTTGATTTTTTCCAGGATTTCATCATTTGGATTTACAAGCACTGAGACAAAATTGACTTGTTTTTTGTCTAAATTTATTAAATCTTTCAATTTTTCATATTTAACAAATCTTTTACTTTTTTTATAGTTTGTAATAAAGCCTATCATTATAGGTTTATGAATATGATTTAAAATATAGTTTAAAGTTTCAGGATCTGAGACCCCACAAATTTTTAAACCCTTGATCATTGACTTAAGTGATCGATTAGATTTTGAATATTTTTTTTGATATTACCTTTGGTTATAGGCCTTCCCATTACAAGCCAGTCACTTCCATTTTTGTAAGCCTGTTTAGGAGTTAAAACTCTTTTTTGATCATTTGATTTAGAATTAAATCTTATACCTGGAGTTATAATTTCTTTTTTAAATACTTTTTTGACTAGTTTTACTTCGTGAGCGCTACATACTATTGCATCTAATTTTGCTCTATTTGCTATTCTTGCTTGATGAAGAACTAGTTTTTTTAAATCTTTATTAAATCCAATATCTCTTAATGCTTTATTGTCTAACGATGTAAGAATCGTCACCCCAATTAGTTTTATTTTTCCTGAAACTTTTTTTGTTGCTTTTAAGGCCTCTAAGCCGGAACTTATGTGTATAGTTAAATAATTAATCTTTAAATCTTTTATCGCTTTAACTGTTGATGCACAAGTATTTGGGATATCATGAAGTTTTAGATCAGCAAATATGGTTTTGTTCTTTAATTTAGATAGAAAAGGTCTACCATTTTTTGAGTTAAGAAATTCAAGTCCAAATTTATAACCTATTTTTATTTTTGAATTTTGTGTTTTACTAATTATTTCTCTTATTTTTGAGATATTACTACTATCGCAGGCTACAAAAATTTTACTCTTTTTCATCATTTAACTTTTTAAACAATTCCCTAGACATTTTCCATTTTATTGTTTTTTTTTGGGGAACGCTAACTTTTTGACCTGTTTTAGGGTTTCGTCTAATTGAAGCTTTTTGAATGTTTGTTCTGAAAGTTCCAAAGTTTCTGAACTCTACTCCCTCACCTCTTTTGAGAGTTTCCTTTATTTCTTTAAGAATTATTTCTATTATTTTGTTTAGATCTTTAGTTAAAAAATTTGGGTAGGATTTTTTTAATTCTTTTATAAGCTCTGATTTTACAATAGCCAATTTAATTTTATTTTTTGTCTTTCTTTTTTAGATCCTCTGACAATGACGAAAAGGGTAAATTTTTTCCTGATCCCTCCGCACCATATTTCTCTAAAGCTTCTTTTTTTTCTATTTCCTCTAGAAGTTTGATGCTAAGGGTTACTTTTCTTTTTTCTTTATCCAGGTCTGCAATTGCACAATCAATCCTTTCTCCTCCAGTAAATCTTGAAGTTCTTGTGTCAGCAGCATTTATTGCAATATTAGATTTTTTTATTGGAAAATCCATTTCGCATCCTTCAGGTCTAACAATTAAACCTTTAGAGTCTGTTGAAATGATTTTGACAGTAATTGTTTGATTAACTTTTTTGTCTTTGAACCAATCAAATGGGTCTTGCTGAGTTTGTCGATGACCTACTCTAATTTTTTGATCGGAAACTTTTATTTCTAAGACTTTAATTTTAATTTTATCCCCCTTTTTATAGTTATTCAATTCTTGTTCACCATTATTTGAATAGGTTAAATCATTGCAATGTAAAAAGGTATCAATCTCTAAATCTGCAACTTTCACAAATAATGAATATTCATTTTTATTTACTACCTCACCCTCTACAATAGTTCCGACTGGAAATTTTTTTTCAAATATTTCAAAAGGGTTTTCTAAAGTTAATCTATGTGAAATGGCTACTCTTCTTTTTTCCTTATCAATTTCAGTTATTACACAATTAATAATATCATTGACTTTAAACATTTTTTTAGCAGAAGCATTTTTCTTGCTCCAACTAAGCTCGCTTGAGTGAAGTAGTGTTGTAAGACCAGGTTCTAATTCACAAAATGCACCAAAGTCCATAATTTTTACAACTTTAACTTTATATTCCTTACCTAATTTATAATTTTCAATATGGTTAAAAGGATCCGGTGATAATTGTTTTACACTACAACCTACTTGTAACTTTTCTTTATCAACCGATATGACTTTTAAGTCATGTTTTTCTCCAATATTGAAAACTTCATCAGGATGATTAACACGAGAATAAGATATCTCTTGCAAATGTACCAGCACATCTAATTCTCCATTAACATTAAAAAAGCACCCAAAACTGCTGTAACCTTTTACCTCAGCATCTTTAATAATGTCACCAATCTTATATTTCTCTATTATCTTTGCTTTATCTTCTTTTTTGAAAGATGAAATTATTTCTCTTCTTGATACACACGCATTACCCCTAACTTTATCCAACTTAATTAAAGCAAATTTCTGTGGCTCATTCATCAGGTGGCTAATATCTTTAAGTGGTTTGTCACTAATTTGAGATCCCGGTAAAAACATTAGAGAGCCAGTATCTATGTGCTCTACAATACATCCGCCTTTACATTTTGATGTAATTTTACCCATGATTGGTTCTTTTTTTTCGTAAGCTTCAACTAGTTTGTCCCAACCTTTGATTTTTTGAGCCTTGTTAGCTGAAACCAAGACTTCGCCATTCTTATCCTCAATTTTTTCAAGTAACACTGATATTGTTTCGCCTAATTTAATCTTATCTTCCAAGCCCATACTTTTTAGCTCATTGATGTCTAGTACAGGTTCACTTTTTAAGCCTTCAACAAAAAGAAAAACAAATTTATCTGTAATTTTGTTTATTTTTCCATCAATAATTTTACCTTCTTCTATTTGAGTTTTTGATAGTTTGGAATTGAGCAACTTTTCAAATTCTTTTGAAGCAGGGTTTGTCAAATCTTTGTAAATTTCCATCAATAACTTAATTTTTTGTCTATAATTTTTTTAATTTTTAAAAAACACGCTCTTTTAGTTAAATTTGTAGTGTTAATCAATATAGAATCTTTAGTTTTTTTTAGTGGGGCTATTTTTCTGGAATAATCTCTTTTATCACGTAATTTAATGGTTTTTAGCACCTCTTCGAAAGATACTTTCATTTTAAGTTTATTTAACTCATTATATCTTCTTTTGGCTCTTGTTTTGATATTGGCTGTAATAAAAAATTTAAAGTCAGCATCAGGAATAATATTATAAGTAATATCTCTCCCATCAAGACAAGATCCAGAATATTTTTTTGGAGGAGAATAAGCAAGTTTTTTTTGGAATTTATGTACTAAATCTCTAATCGATTTTTTTTTTGCTATTATAGATGCCTCAATACCAATTTTATTTGATAATAATTTCTTTTTATTTAAATCTTTTATTTTTAATTTATTAATTTTTTTTTTTGCAAAATTGATGGTAAATTTTTTTGGATTTTTAATCTTATGCATAGCGAGAAATCGATATGCTTTTCCGGTGTCTAAATATAAAAGATTGTAATGTTTTGATATCGACAGAGCAATAGTACCTGCTCCTGCAGCGGCTGGAGAGTCAATTGCAACCTTAATGAATTTTTTTTTATTCCTCATTTTTTTAACATATCAATAATTTCTAAAAAATTTGGAAATGAGGTTTTTATCGAATCCTTGTCATGAATATGCCATTCCCCACCAAAAGATAACGCAGCAATAACACTTGACATAAAAACCCTATGATCTTTTAGGTATTTTTGAATCACAATTTTTTTTTTAATTTCTAATCTTGGATTACCAAATATTTTGATAGAGCTTTTTGTTGCAATAATCTTTACTCCCATCATTCTTAAAATTTTTGAACCCCATCTTAATCTTGGACTTTCTTTTTTATTTAGTTCATTCAAATTTTTAAAAAAAGATATTCCTTCTGCTTTAGCAGCAATCAAAAAAATAACTAAAAACTCATCTATAGCTCCACTATTTAATTTTGATGGACAATTAATAGATTTTAGTTTTTTAGGACTTGTAACAAAAATATCTGCTATCGATTCCCCTTTATATATTTTTTTATTTAATAGTAAAATTTTCACCCCCATTTTCTTTAATATTGCAATAATCCCAATCCTAGTTGAGTTAACATTTATATTTTTAATTATTATTTGAGAATTTTTAGAAAGTGCTGTGAGTGCAATAAAAAAAGCTCCTGAACTAATATCAGAAGGGACATGGTATATTGTTGGTTTAATTTTGTTTACTTTTTTTATTTCTATTAAGTCAAAATTTTTTCTTTCCTTTATTTTAATTGGTAATTTTAAATATTTTAAAAGCAGTTCAGTATGATTTCTAGATTTTTTTGCTTTAATTATTGTTTTTCCGTTTGCTTTTATTCCAGCAAAAATAACACTACTTTTACATTGAGCTGAGCCCTTTTTTTCAAAAAATTTTATCGGCTTTAAATTTTGTGAACCTTTTATAATTAATGGTAAATTACACTTATTATGGAGTTTAAATGAAGCACCAAATTTACTGAGTGGATCTGCTATTCTTTTAAAATCTCTTTTTGATAAACTTTCATCGCCAACAATTTTTATTGGAAAAGGTGTATCAATCAAAATTCCGGAGATTAATCTTCCAAGTGTCCCAGAATTTTTTGCATTTATTACAAGGTTTTTTTTGTATTTAAATCCTTTGATACCGACACCATGAATCTTACAAATATTTTTGTTTATCTTAACTCTTACACCCAACTTTCTGACAGCCTCAATAGCTGCCAATACATCTTCTGACATTAATAAATTTTTAGCACTTGAAACTCCATCAGCAATCGAAGAAATAAGCACCCATCTAATACTGATGCTTTTATCACCAGGAATCAAGATTTTTTTATTAAATTCAGAAATTTTTTTTTTTAAAATAATTTTATTTGGCATTAAGCTTTAATTAAATTTAAAACTATTTCCAAAATATGCATTTTTAGCATTAACATCTTTTACAAGGTTTGATGGTGTATCTTGTGCAATTACTTTACAATTACTTAAGATCATTGCAATATCAACACATGCTAATAAATCTCGTGCCTGATGATCACATATGCATATTGTAATTTGACTTTCTTGTTGTAAATTCACTATTATTTCTTGCAGCATCTTTATTGTTAATACGTCTAAAGCCGCGAAGCATTCATCTAATAAAAGTACTTTCGGATTGCTTAAAAGAGATAGAGATATAACTAATTTTTTTTTTTGACCTCCTGATAAAAACTTTGCCTTAATGTTTTTTATATTTTCAAGTTCAAATTTTGATAGTAAATAGTCAATTCTTTCTTGTCTTAAATTCTTATCTTCTATTACAATTTCACTTATAGCTTTTAAATTATCATGGAGAGTTAAATCATGAAAAAATCCACCATATTGTGGAACATATCCAACTTGAAATCTCTTAGTTCTCATATAAATTGGGTATTTAGATACATCTTCTCCATTAATTTTAATTTTTCCATGTTTAGGGTTTATAAGACCTGTTATTAAATTAAAGATAGTAGATTTTCCCACACCATTTGGCCCTAGCATACCAAAAATTTGACCCTCATTAATTTTAAAACTTATATTATCTAAAATAATTCTATTTCCATAAGCCAAAGTCACATTTTCAAACTCTATTATCGATTTAACTTTTTTATAAGATTTAATTCTAAATTTCTTAATTACAGCCATGTTCAATTCAATGATTTAATATTCACTTTCTTATTTTCCTCATGCATGAATATCTTTATATCTTTTTTTTTAATATCTACCTCAATTACATCAGCCCGAAGGGAGCTTTGATTATTGTTTAAAGTAACATCTCTAGAGATAATTATTAAGTTTTTATCCCATGAAAAATCAAGATATTTTCCCTTAATTATGTTATCCAAGTATGTAATTATTACATTTTTTGAAAAAATAGTATCATAATTATCAATGTTATATTTGCCAAAGTCAGATGAGATCTCTATTAATTCAAAATTTTTTAATCTTATTGTTGCGTTTACCGCTTCTAAAAAAATTAAATTATTATAATTTTGATCTATTGTTCCCTCTTTAGCCTTAACCAAATACTCGTTTCCTTTAGTATCTTTAGCTGAATAACTCACATCTTGAATAATATTTAAACTTATGATTTCTTCTTCGTTATTTCCAGTACTCTCTGTTTTGACTAATTCTATTTTTTTTTTCTTTTCAATCAACTTCTTTTCATTATTTGATTTGAAATAGTAGTAAACTAAAAGTGAAAAAAAAAAGATTATAAAAAAACCACTAATAATAATTTTTTTTTTCATTAAGAAATATTTGATTGTAATATATTATGTATATGAATTACTCCTATAGTTTTTAATTTATTCTTTTTTTCATAAACACATAATGACGTAATTTTTCTTTGCGACATAAGAGAGAGAGCAGACGCCGCTAGAGCATTTTTATCTATTCCAATCGGATTCTTTGTCATAATTTCTTTGATTGAAATATTATGAAGATTTTGTTTTTTTTGAGTGAGACGCCTTATGTCACCATCAGAAACAATCCCACGGCTCTTTTTTTGGTGGTCTCTAACTAATAAGAAACCTAATTTTTTTTTGCTTAAAACTTTTAAAGCATCCTTTATTTTCAAATTTTCATTAACAAAAGGTATCGAATTATCTTTAAGCATAATATCCTCAACAGTTTTCAATTGTGCACCTAAACTTCCCGCTGGATGGATTTTTTTAAAATCTTTTTTATTAAATTTTCTCTGTTTCATTGTTGCTATAGCCAGTGCATCACCTAATGCTAACTGAGAAGTTGTACTTGAAGTTGGTATAATACTTCCTGCTTCAATTGCTTTTGGAATTAAAAGCTTAATATCAGCTGATTTATAAAGAACTGAACTTTTTTGTGAAACTATACCAATGAGTAAAATTTTATTTCTATTAGCGAATTGAATAATACTTTTTAACTCATTTGTTTCTCCAGAATTACTAATTAAAATTAAAATATCTTTCTTTGAAATACTTCCCAGATCTCCATGTGATGAGTCATTTGCAGATAAATAAAATGATGGTGTGCCAACTGATGAAAAAGTTGATGCAATTTTATTCGCAATTAATCCACTTTTACCAACGCCGCATAAAATTACTTTTGACTGACATTTAAGTATTTGTTGAACTGCTAGATTAAAGGAGTTACTGATGCTTTTTTTTAATTTTACTAATGCCTTAATTTCAAGATCAATTACTTCTTTTGCAACTTTAATGTATTTTTTTTTTTTCATTTAATGAGACCATATATCATCCTTAAATAATGCCAAATCAAGCTCTACTCTAGTTTTCAAAAATTTAAGACAATCTTTATATAAATCAATTCTTTTTTCTCTTTGTAAAATTTTATTTAATTCATTATGAATTTTATGAAGATAAATAACATCATTTGCACAATATTTCATTTGAGCAGGTGTTAGATCACCACCAAAGTCTGAATTTTGAAATTGTTTACTGATGTCAATATTAATAAACTCTTTAATTAAAGTTTTAAGAGAATGGTTATCAGCATAACTTCTAGCCAAACGACTAGCAATTTTAGTATCAAGAATATTATTTGTTTCAGTTTTTAAATAATATTTAATATGTGCCATGTCAGCCCTACCATAATGAAAAATTTTTGTTACTTTTTGATCTCCTAATATCTTTATCAAATTAGGTGCTTGATAATTTGATCTATCAAGTTGAACAATATGTGCATCAGAATTACCTGATGAAATTTGAATTAAACACAAAGGATCACGTCTGACATTTAGACCCATAAACTCACCATCGACAGCTATTACATTGCCTAAATCTAAATCATCTGGTAAATCATTTTTGTGAAGTTTGATATCAATATTCATTTTTAAGTCTTATATATATGAAAGGGAAAAATTGTCTAATTTTTGGTGGAAGTGGTCAAATTGGTCGTCATCTTATTAGAAAGTTAACGCAAAATGACTACAGAGTCATTGTTGTTACAAGAAACATACATCAGAAGGGTCATATCATAAAAACCCAAGGAAATGCAGGTTATATTGATATTGTAGAGGCAAATATTTTTGATGAAGCTAAGATCAAAAGTCTATTTGAGAGGGCAGATATTTGTATTAATTTAATTGGTATTTTGTATGAAAAAAAAGGAAGCTCTTTTAAAAATATTCACACTTTATTCCCTTCTCTATTAGCAAAACTTAGTAAGCAAAATAAATTAAAACATCTTATTCATTTATCGGCATTGGGTGTTAGCGAAGCAACAGAATCTAAATATGCTAAAAGTAAGCTAGATGGTGAAAAAGAAATTTTAAAAAATTTTCCTTTATCGACAATTTTAAGGCCATCAGTTGTTTATTCTGTTGACGATAATTTTACCACTAACTTTATGACTTTATTAAATAGGCTTCCAGTATTTCCACTTTATTATAATGGACAAACAAAATTCATGCCCATTCATTCCTCTGATTTAGTCGATATTATTTTCAACATCATCTCTAAAAATATCTATTCACAGATAATAGAGTGTGTTGGAGCTGAAACACTCACACTCAAAGAAATCATCCAAAAATTACTTAATCTAATAGATAAACGCAGAATTTTATTACCCGTCCCTATGTTTTTTGGAAAATTATCGGCAAAATTTTTTCAATTATTTCCTAAACCATTACTTACAGAAGATCAGCTCAAACTTTTAAAATATGACAATATTTTATCAGGTAAGTATAAAACAAACTCAGACATTGGCTTTCCAGCTAAATGTTTATTTGAAAAAGAAGTGGAAAAGTATTGTTATATGTGGAGACAGGGTGGACAATTCTCAAAAAAAAATGTTTCTTAGTTCAACTTTATTGAGCTTTTTAAGCTGACTTGATTTTTTTTTCTATAAATTCTGGCACCTCATCTTTGTCAGTGACATCATCTTTTTTACCTTTAGGTTGGTAAGCATAAAGTAAATGAAGTTTGCAATAAGAAAAATCTTTCAACGATGACCTTCCGCAAAAATAAAAATCTTTTTCATTTGGATGACCAATTGGCCACTTACAAGAGTTTTCATCCAATTCTTCGAGCGTTTTAGGATTTTCAGGCTCAAAATCTTTTTCAATTATTAGTGATTTAAATTTACTTTTTCGTCCTCTTTTTAATTTTAAATTTTTATTATCAATTGAACTTTCAAAGTTTTCATTAGAGGTTGCTGACCTAGTTTTTATTTTTGCTGAAAGATTTAGTCGGTGAGCTTTGCCTATAACTGCATTTCGACTAATACCACCTATTATCTCTGCAATTTGACTTGCAGTATTGCCTTTACCCCATAACTCTTTAAGTTTTGCCACTTTTTCGTCTGTCCAACTCATTATAGATCTATATTTAGTGTTTAAATATTATTTTTACACAATATACTGATATAAATTTTATTTAAACAAGCAATTAATCTGAGTTATCAACAAAAAATTACTAGTTAAGTAAAATAGAAATATTCAATCCTGACTTGTATATAATATTATTGTTTATACAAAGATTTAAAATAAAAAAATTTATGAGATATTTGGCAAGAAATTATAATAGAAAAAAAATTTCATTTGTTAGAGGCAAAGGATCTTATCTTTATACTGAATCTGGAGCTAAATATTTAGATTTTGTACAAGGCATAGCAGTTAATTGTTTGGGTCATGCTAATCCAAAATTAATTGAGACTATAAATAAACAATCAAAAAAGCTTTGGCATGTTTCCAATGCTTTTCAAATTCCCGAGGGAGAGAGATTAGCAAAAAAATTATGTCAAAAAACCTTTGCAGATTATGTAATTTTTCAAAATAGTGGCGCAGAGGCTACTGAGGCTGCTATTAAAGTTGCGAGACGGTATTTTTATTCAATAGGCAAACCAAATAAGACAAGAATTTTGTGTGTAAAAAACTCATTTCATGGAAGAACTTTAGCTGCAATTTTTGCAAGCGGATCTAAGAAAATGACAGAGGGATTTGGACATGTAGGTGGTTTTGATCATTTCATTTTTGGAGATCACAAATCTTTAAAAAAAAAGATTACCAAAAATACAGCTGCAATTATGATTGAACCTATAATGGGCGAGGGTGGTATTAAAGTTGTTCCAGACTGGTGTTTAAAAGAATTGAGAAAATTATGCAATAAGAAGAAAATATTACTTATTTTAGATGAAGTACAATGTGGTATTTCCAGATCAGGTAGTTTTTTTGCATTTGAAAAATCAAAATGTATTCCAGATATAGTACCAATTGCAAAGGGTATTGGGGGTGGGTTTCCAATCGGAGCAGTTTTAATGAATAGAAAAGTTGCTGCGGGAATGACTCCAGGAACTCATGGCTCTACTTTTGGGGGAAATCCTTTAGCAATGGCGGTTGGAAATACTGTAATGGATATAGTTTCAGGTAAGAAATTTTTAAATAACATTAATAAATTATCTAAATATTTTTTTTCAAATTTAAACATTATTCAGAAAAAGTATCCCAAAGTAATTAAAGATATTAGAGGGAGAGGTTATTTAATAGGAATTCAGCTTTACAAAGATCAATCAAAATTTATTCAAAAACTTATGGATAAAAAGTTATTAACCATTAGAGCAGCAGAAAATGTTATACGTGTTTTACCTCCGTTAAATGTCAAAAAAAATGAGTTAGATCAAGCTCTCAAGATTATCGACAAAGTTTGTGCTGAACTAAAATAAAATGAAACACTTTATTAATTTAAAAGATATTCCAGCGAAAGATCTTAGAAGAATTTTGATTGATGCAAAAAAAAGAAAAAAAGCAAGAAAGAAACTTAACAATCTTGATCATGATAAAGGTACGCCTTTAAAAGGAAAACTTTTGATACAAATGTTTGAAAAATCGAGTTTAAGAACTCGCTTGTCCTTTTTTTTAGCTATCTCCCAACTTTCTGGTCGAACTTTAACACTTAGACCAGATGAACTGCATTTATCTAAAGGAGGTGAAAGTATTGAAGATACCGCTAAAATATTGTCAAGTTTTGGTGATGCTTTCATGTTAAGAACTGATAATGATGAAAAGTTGGAGGAATTTAAGAAACATTTAACAATTCCAATCATTAATGGATTAAGCCCATCTTCTCACCCAACACAAATCCTGTCAGATGTATTTACCGTCGAGGAAATTAAAAAAAAACCAATATCTAAATTAAATATTACTTGGATTGGAGATTCAAATAATGTTCTGAATTCTTTGATTGCTGCCTCAATTAAATTTTCTTTTAAATTAAAAGTTGGTTGTCCAAAAAAATATCAACCTAATAAGAACATAATGAATTATATCAAAAAAAATAAAAATAAAATTACGATTTATAATGATCCAAAAAAAGCAGTTGTTGGAGCCGATGTAATTTTTTCTGATAAAGTAATATCAATGAACGATAAAGTTAATAAAAAAAAAAAATTGAAGGATTTCAAAAATTTTAAGATTAATAAAAATCTTCTCAAAAAATGTCCAAGAGCTATATTTTTGCACTGTCTTCCAAGAGGAAGCGAAGTTGATGAAAATGTTTTTAAAAGCAAACAATCAAAAGTTTGGCTACAGGCTTTAAACAGAGTTCACGTACAAAAATCGATACTACTTTATTGTCTTGGAAAATTAAGGTAAGGGAAGTGGGTTATCAGAATTTTGGTTCAGGTATAAAATAACTGAGGCTCTATCTTTCTCTTTTTTCAATCCAGCGAAAGCCATTTTAGTTCCCTTAATCCATTTTGCTGGTCTAATTAGGTAACCATTTAATTCCTCAAAGGTCCAATTCTTTCCATATTCGGTAAGTGCTTTAGAATATTTATAATCGGAGACAACACCAACTTGTCTGTTCACTACATTGTAAAGTGCAGGACCAATATTATTTTTCCCACCTTTGACAATCGAGTGACATGCGGCACATTTTTTAAAAACTTTTTCTCCATTAGCAAGATCTGCCATCGCCATCAAGGCTGCAATATCAACTTTTTCTGTTACTATGTCTGATTTAGTTTCTGTGCTAGCCGTTACTGCTTGTTCCACCTCTACGACATAACCTGGAGTTTTAGGTTTTTCTACGTAAAAAATAGCATCGGAAAGTTTTCCAATGCCAATAATGATTAGAGCAACCAATAAAACAGCAGCGATTATCTTGTTTAGTTCAAATGAATCCATTTATTTAAATATTTTGAACATATAACACTATAAATTTAAAATTGCTCATATATTTTGATGTACAATTTTGCCTCTGTTTATATTGTGCTCATAGTTAAAAAAATAATGAAAACTTTGGTAATAATTCCCTCTAGATTGTCTGCCGAGAGATTGCCAGGTAAGCCCTTGATGAAAATTAAAGGATTGTCAATCATTTCTCATGTTTTTAAAAAAGCAGAGGAAGCAAATATTGGAGAGGTAATAGTTGCAGCAGAGGACCAGGAGATAGTCGACGATGTTAAACAAAATGGTGGACAAGCAATTTTAACAAAAAATGAGCATAAAACAGGGACAGATAGGATTTATGAGGTGTTTCAAAAAATTAATTCCACGGATATTGATTTAATAATGAATCTTCAAGGTGATGAACCTTTAATGAATATAGATGATATTAGAAACTTGAATAAAAAGATGATTGAAAGTTCTTCAAACTTAGGAACTTTAGCTTCCAAAATTCAGGACGAAGCTCTATTGGAAAATCCAAATGTCGTTAAGGTTTTGACCAAAGAAAATCTAAATCAAACAAATTTTCCGGAGGCATTAAATTTTAAGAGAAATATTACTGAAGAAAAAGGGAACATTTATCATCATCTAGGTATATATTCATATGATAAAGATACTCTTGAGAAATTTGTTTCTTTAAAACAATCTACTAGTGAGATCAAAAATAAACTTGAGCAACTTAGGGCGTTAGATAATAACATAAAAATTAATGTTGCTTTTGCGAAGTTTGCCCCTATAGGTGTAGACACAATAGAGGATTTAGAAGCTGTTAAAAAAATCATGGAAAACAAATCTTAATGAATAAAATTTATTTTCAAGGTACATTTGGAGCCTATTCACATCTTGCAGCATTATCAATTTTTAAAGATGCTGAAATTATTCCATGTAAAACTTTTGATGAATGTTTTTTAAAAGCCTCAAAAGATGATAATTCAAAAATTATTATTCCAGAGTCAAATAGAATTACAGGCAATATTGGAATTGAATATTTAATCTTCAAATATAGACTTAATATTTATTCTGAATATTTTCAGAAAATAGAACATAATTTATTAGGTTTACCGGGCACGAAAATTTCAGACATAAAGGATGTTTACTCTCATGGACAAGCACTTTCTCAATGTTCTAAATTTATAAAATCAAATAGCCTAATTGAGCATGTGAGGGCTGATACAGCTGGTTCTGCAGAAATGGTTTCAAAAATAAAAGATAAGACAAAAGCTGCAATAGCTTCATCTTTGAGTGCTAAAACATATAATTTAGAAATAATTAAAAAAAATATTGAAAATGAAAAAGGCAATCTAACAAGATTCTTAATTATGGGAAAAAATATATCTCAACCAGAATTTGGAAATAAAAAATATATTACGTCTTTTTTATTCAAGCTAAAAAGTAAACCTGCAGCTTTATATCAATCTTTAGGTGGTTTCGCTATTAATGGTGTGAATTTAACAAAATTACAAAGTTATCCAGAAAAAAATACCTTCGACTCGTTCTTTTTTTTGTGTGATCTTGATGGTCATATTGAGGATATAAAAATTCAAAAATCCTTAGAGGAATTAGGATTACATTGCCAAGATTTTCACGTCTTAGGTGTTTTTGAGGCAGACAAAATAAGAGAAAAATAAAAATAATCTTTTCTTGTAGACTAGAAATTATACCTGCTATAATAGTTTTGGGGGCTAGGGCGTTTGCTTCATGAAACCGGTCAGGGAAGAAATTCAGCAGCCGAACTAAAAGTGGAACGGGTCTAGTCTCCTCATTTTATTATGAATAAAAATTCTAAAGTATTAGCTCTTAAGTACAGACCGCAAAATTTTTTTGAATTGATAGGACAAGAAGTTATTGCTGAAACCATCATAAATTCAATTAAAGCAAACAAAGTGCCTAACGCATATCTTTTTACTGGTATTCGTGGTGTTGGTAAAACAACGATTGCTAGAATTGTAGCTAAATCTCTTAATTGTAGAAATGGTATAGATAAAATATGTAAAGATGATTTATGTGATAACTGTGAGGCAATTACTAATTCCAGTCACATTGATGTCTTAGAGATGGATGCCGCTAGTAAAACAGGTGTCGATGATGTAAGAGACCTTATAGAATTCTCTAGATATGGTCCAAGCACGTCAAAGTATAAAATATTTATAATTGATGAAGTGCACATGCTTAGTAAGCAGGCATTTAACGCTTTATTAAAAACTTTAGAAGAACCTCCTCAATATGAGAATGGAGGTGGTTTAAAATTTATTTTTGCCACTACAGAAATTAAAAAAATTCCAATTACTGTGGTTTCTAGATGTCAGAGATTTGACTTATTAAGAGTTAAATCAGGTGAATTGTTTGAGTTTATAAAAAAAATTAAAGAAAAAGAGAGGGGAAAAATATCAGATGATGCCTTGAGACTGATTGTAAAAATTTCTGAGGGGTCTGTTAGAGATGCACTATCTTTACTCGATAGAGCCTTATTAAGTTTGGATAAAGATAAAGAACTAGATTTAAATTCAGCTCAAAAAATTTTTGGATATTTTGATAAATCACAATTGATTGATTTATTTGAATTAATCTTAAGGGGGGAAGAAAAAAAAGTCATAGAAATTTACAGAAAAATTTATGAGCAAGGGGTTGAGCCGAAAGTATTTATAAATGATTTTTTAGAGCTGGTTTATTACTTTAAAAATATTAACTCATTAAATATGGAGAGTATGAATTTTACTTTGAATGATGAGGAGTTTTCAAAAATAAAAAGAATTACTAATGAAGTTAGCGATGAAACATTAATATTATTTTGGCAGTTTACTCTAAAAACGCTTGGGGAGTTAGAAATTGTTAACAATCAAAATCTATCAATTGAAATGTTTCTTATTAGATTAATGTATTTAAAGTCCTCAGCAAATAAAGAGCACTCGTTCTTGAACAAGAATAAAATTGATCAATTTAAAAAGCAAGATGATGAACAAATCATAGTGAACGAAAAAAAGAATGAAACAATTAGTCAGGTTAAAAATATTTCACAAGAGCAAGAAGTGAAAATTGAAAACAATAAAGAAATTAATGCAGAGGAAAAGTTAAATGTAAATTCATTTGACCAACTTTTAAAAATTTGTAATGAAAAAAAAGAGATTAAGCTAAAGTATGAGCTAGAAAAAAATGTAAATTTAGTTCATTTTGAAAGCAATCGTATTGAAATATCTTTTAATGATAATCTAGATAAAAATTTTATTAAAGATTTATCTTTGAAACTTTTTGAATGGACTGGAGACAGATGGATTATCACATTAAGTAAATCAAAAGGTGAGTTATCAATAAAAGATAAGCAAAAAAATCAAAAAATTAAGAATATCAATTCCGCTAAACAATCTAAATTATACAAAAATTTAATAGAAAAATTTCCTGATGCAGATTTAATCGACGTCAACCCAAAAGAAGAAAATGATTAGATGACAGATTTTACTAAAATATTAGATAAGGCTAAAGAACTTGAAGCAAAAATGAAAGAAAGTCAGGAAAATATTAAAAAAATTAGAGCAGAGGGTATATCAGGAGCTAATTCAGTTAAAATTATTTTGGATGGAGAGGGCATAATGCAAAAAATAGAAATCTCAGATGAAACATTAAAAGAAAATAAATCTGTTTTAGAGGATTTAATTACTGCTGCTCACAATAATGCAAAATCAAAATTGAGAGAAAAAACTAACGAAGAAATTTCTAAAACAACTGGAGGATTTGGAATCCCTGGCTTTAAGTGGCCACTATAAATATGCAAAATGTAAATGAGATAGACGAACTAATAAAGATAATATCAAAACTCCCTGGTCTTGGACCTAAATCTGCAAAGAGAATTGTTCTAAAATTAATCAATAATAAAGATGAACTTATAAAGCCTATGGCCAACATATTAGTTCAAATTTATAAAAATGTAACAAGATGTAATTCATGTGGATCTTTAAAATCTAGTCTTCAAGATTGCGTTAATTGTGTAAATCCAAAGGGGAATTTCAAAAAGATTTGTGTAGTTGAGGACATTGCAGATCAGTGGTCGATAGAAAATTCTAATATATTTCAAGGATATTTTCATATTTTAGGAGGAACCATTTCTTCGTCAACACAGAGAAAAGAGGATTTATTAATCAATTCATTGGTTGAGAGAGTAAAAAGAGATGATATAGAAGAAGTAATTTTAGCAACTAGTGCTACTGTTGAAGGCCAAACAACAGCATTCTATATTCAAGAAAGTCTAAAAAAAACAAAGGCTAAAATTACAAGATTAGCACAAGGTTTACCTGTTGGTGGTGAAATAGAAACTCTTGATGATGGAACATTATTCTCTGCCTTTAAAAACAGATCTGAAATCAATTCAAGCTAGATTTTTTTTCTATTCTGTTTAAATGTAGAAGAGGCTCTGTATAACCTGATGGTTGATCTTTTCCCTTAAATATCAAGTCGCAAGCAGTTTTAAATGCTAAAGAATTTTCGAAATTATCTGACATTTTAATATAGCTTTTATCATTCTCATTTTGTTTATCTACAACTTTTGCCATGGCTTTCATGATTTCCATTACCTGAATTTTTGTTGTGATCCCATGATGTATCCAATTAGCAATGTGTTGCGACGATATCCTCAAGGTAGCTCTATCTTCCATAAGTCCAATATTATTTATATCAGGGACTTTTGAACAACCCACTCCTTGGTCAATCCATCTGACAACATAACCTAGCAGTGTTTGTGCTGAGTTAGTAATTTCCTTGTTGATTTCATCAACCGACCAATTAGGTCTATCAGCCACAGGGATAGTCAATAGATCATCTAATTTAGATTGTTCACGCTTCATAATTTTTTTTTGTTCATCAAAAATATTTATTTGATGATAGTGAAGAGCATGTAATGATGCTGCAGTTGGGGAAGGAACCCAGGCACAATTTGCACCAGCTTTTAAATGACTTATTTTTTCATCTAACATTTCCTTCATTTTATCTGGCATTGCCCACATGCCTTTACCTATTTGTGCCTTACCTGAAAAACCACATTTAAGACCAATATCAACATTATTATTTTCATAAGCAGAAATCCATCTGGATGATTTCATATCGCCCTTTTTAATCATTGGACCAGCTTCCATGGAGGTATGCATCTCATCACCAGTTCTATCTAAAAATCCAGTATTTATAAAAAAAACTCTATTTTTCAAAGTTCTTATACACTCCTTTAAATTTGCAGAAGTTCTTCTTTCTTCATCCATTATACCAATTTTGCAAGTATACTTTTGTAAGCCAAGTAATTCCTCGACTTTGGAAAAAATTAAGTCAGTAAAAGCTGTTTCATCTGGTCCATGCATTTTTGGTTTAACAATGTAAATTGATCCAGTTCTTGAATTTTTCTTTTTTTTAAAGTCGTGTAATGCAGCAGTGGTTGTTATAAAAGCATCCATTATTCCCTCTGGCACTTCGCTACCATCATTTAAAATTATTGATGAATTGGTCATTAAGTGGCCTACATTTCGTATTAATAGCAAACTTCTTCCGTGCAATTTAAGACCTTTTCCTTCTTTAGAAATAAAGCTTCTGTCAGGATTAAGTTTTCTCTCTAATTTTTTTCCATTTTTTTCGAATTGTACTTTTAGATCTCCCCTCATTAGACCTAGCCAGTTTCTGTAGCATGTTACTTTGTCTTCAGCGTCAACTGCAGCAACACTATCTTCATTGTCACAAATTGTTGAAACCGCAGACTCTGCTATCACATCACTTATTCCGGCTATATCATGAGCAGCACTAAACGCTTTTGGATTAATTATAATTTCAAAATGCAGGTTATTATTTTTTATGATTATTGCTGTTGGCTTATTTACATCACCTCTGTGACCTACAAATCTATTTTCATCTTTAAGTTTATACTCTTTATCTTCTTTTAAAATTAGAAGATTTTTATCTTTTATTTTAAGTGCAGATATATTTTTCCAACTAGTCCCATCAATTGGAATATATTTATCAAAAAATTCTCTGACATATTTTATTACTTCTTGTCCTCTATTTGGGTCGTATCTTTCACTTCCTCCTTCTTCTGACTCAATAATATTTGTACCATATAAACTATCATATAAACTTACCCATCTAGCATTAGCTGCATTGAGAGTGTATCTAGCATTCATTATTGGAACGACTAGTTGTGGTCCAGCAATTTGAGCAATTTCATCATCTACATTATTGGTCTCTATTTTGAAATCTGGTCCTTCCTCCTTTAAATAACCGATTTCTTTTAAAAACTTTTTATATTGCTCAATTTCGATTTCATTTCCTTTATTCTTTATATGCCAATCATCTATTTTTTTTTGTAAATTCTCTCTAATTTGGATCAGCTCTTTATTTTTAGGTGCTAAATCATGCACAGCTTTATCAAAACCTTCCCAAAATTTTTCAGAAGAAATATCTAAATCTTTTAGTAACTCCTTATTTACAAATGACAACAATTCTTCCGAAATTTTTAAATTGTTAACATTTTGATAATTTTTAGACATAAATAATTTCTAAAACTCCCGTAAAACTAAGTCAATTAATTAATAGTAGCATTGACATTTTGTTGTCAATTTCCATAGTTAATATTATAGAATATGAAAAATTATCTAAACTTTGAAAGTGATATAAAGAATTTAGAAGATGAATTAGATAAACTTAAAGATCCATATAATCAAAGTGGACTTTCAGAGGTAGATACACAAAAAATTTCTCAGATACAAAACGAGTTAGATGAAAAATTAAAAATGGTATATGCAAACTTAGATCCTTGGCAAACTACAATGGTAGCTAGACATGAGGATAGGCCAAAGTCAAAATTTTTTATAGATAATTTGTTTGAAGATTTCATCCCTTTATCAGGGGATCGTTTTTATGGCGAGGATCTTTCAGTGCTTTGTGGGTTTGCGAAGTTTAATGGTTTATCAGTTTTAGTTATTGGACAGGAAAAAGGAGAGGATTTAGATTCAAGAATCAAAAGAAATTTTGGCATGATGAGACCAGAAGGTTACAGAAAGACTATTCGACTAATGCAGCTGGCTGATAAATTTAATATACCAATCGTATCATTTATTGATACTCCGGGCGCTTATCCTGGTGTTGGTGCAGAGGAAAGAGGCCAGGCAGAGGCCATCGCAAAATCAATAGAATGTTGTATGAAATTAAAAGTTCCAACGATTGCAATTGTTATTGGGGAAGGTGGCTCGGGAGGTGCAATCGCTCTTGCATCATCTAATAAAGTTTTAATGTTAGAAAATGCAATTTACTCAGTTATTTCTCCTGAGGGATGTGCAACAATTTTATGGCGAGATCCAAAAAAAATGCTAGATGCAGCTAAAGCAATGAAGCTTTCGGCTAAAGATTTACTAGAGCTTGAGATAATAGATGAAATTATACCGGAGCCATCTGGAGGTGCGCATAGAGACAAAGATTTGATACTAGAAAATGTTAGAAATGCTTTAAATAAAAATTTAGAAAATTTTAAACAAATGTCCCCAGAGGAAATATTTGATGGTAGAAAAAATAAATTTTTAAAAATAGGTAGAGGTAAAGGATTTATGAGTAATTTAAATGAATTAAGTTCGCTAAATTTAGAAAAAAGTAATTTTAATCACTTTTTAAAATCCAAAAAAATATTTGTTTTAGGTGCTGGACTTACAATTTTTGTTATAGGATTGATTCTTTACTTTTTATAAAGCTCCACAACATCGCTTATATTTCTTACCAGAACCACACGGGCAAGGTTCGTTTCTACTTATTTTTTTATCAAATGCTTTTTTATAATTCTCTTTTTTTTCATCATTATCCACGTTTTTAGTTGATGATTGAACTAAAGTTAGATTCATTAATATTGTTGTAAAATCTAGTTTCAATCTATTTAATAAACTTTCAAACAAGTGAAATGCTTCTTTTTTATATTCCACCAAAGGATCTCTTTGACCGTAAGATCTTAACCCGATTACTTGTCTAAGTTGTTCTAAATACTGAATGTGGGATTTCCAATTTATATCAATAGTTTGTAAAAAAATTCTTTTTTCTATATCCTGAGATTGATCTTTACCTAACAATTTTATTCTTTCCTCCCTGGAGTCTTGAAATTTCTTATTTAATGACTCCCTTAATTCTTTATCACTACAATTTGTAAGTTCTTCTAGGTATGAATATATAAAATTTTTACCTAAAATTGATTTAAGTTTATTTTCAAAATCAGTGCTTTTAGGATTGGATTTTTTCTTTATTTTAAGTCTAATAAGGTCATCAATTATTTCGTTTAAAAAACTATTAGAATAATCAAAAATTGTGTCACTATTCATGGCATCTTCTCTTTGACTAAAGATTACATTTCTTTGGTCATTTAAAACGTTATCGAATTTAATTAATGTTTTTCTTATGTCAAAATTTCGAGCCTCTACCTTTTGCTGGGCTCTCTCTAAAGCTTTATTTATCCAAGGATGATCAATACTTTCTCCATCTTTAAGACCAAGTTTTTGCAATATATTATTCATCGAGTCTGATCCAAAAATTCTCATTAAATCATCTTCAAGACTTACATAAAAGATTGAATTTCCCTCATCACCTTGACGTCCTGATCTACCTCTTGCTTGATTGTCAACTCTTCGAGACTCCATTCTTTCAGTTCCAATTACAAATAATCCGCCAAGTGATTTAATTTTTTCTTTATTCAGCTTTAATTCTTCATCTGGCATTGAGCCTTTCTTTCCACCAAGCTGAATGTCCACTCCTCTACCAGAAATACTGGTAGTTATAATTACAGAATTTTCTTTGCCAGCGTTTGCGATTATTTCAGCTTCATTTTCATGATTTTTAGCATTAAGTACTTCATGTTTAATACCCTCTTTGTTTAATAGATTTGAATATATTTCAGATTTATTAATACTAGAGGTAAACACCAATAAAGGTTGACCTTTTTGATGGCACTCTTTTATCTTTCTAATAATAGCATCATTTTTTTCTGTCTCTGTTCTAAATATTTGGTCATTAAAATCATTTCTTATCATTTTTTTATTAGTTGGAATGACAACTACTGGAAGATTATATATTTCGTAAAATTCTTGAGATTCTGTTACTGCTGTTCCAGTACAACCAGAAATCTTATCATATAATTTAAAATAATTTTGATAAGTAATTGAAGCTAAAGTTTGATTTTCAACTTTTATTGGAATTCTCTCTTTTGCTTCCAAGGCTTGATGAAGCCCATCACCAAATCTTCTTCCTTCAAGAATTCTACCGGTTAATTCATCTATAATTTTCAACTCATCATCTTGAATGATGTAATCTTTACCTTTTTGAAATAAATGATTTGCTCGTAAAGCTTGATTTACATGATGAACCAAACTTAAGTTTTCAGGATCATAAAAGTTATTATTTTTTAAAATTCCTGCATTTGAAAAAATTTTTTCAATATTGTTTATTCCATCATTGGTTAAAAGTACATTTTTATCCTTTTCATCAACCTCGTAATCTTTTTCTTTTAAAAATCTGATTAATTTATCTATAGCCAAATATTGGGTTGTTCTATCCTCTGCTGCTCCAGAAATAATCAATGGTGTTCTGGCCTCATCAATTAGACAGGAGTCTATTTCATCAACTATAGCAAAAAAGTGTTCCCTTTGTACCATTTCATCTTTTGAAAATTTCATATTATCTCGTAAATAATCGAAACCTAATTCACTATTAGTTGCATAAGTAATATCACAATTATAATTTCGCCTTCTTTGAGAGTCGTCTTGATCATTATTTATGTAACCAGATGTTAATCCTAAAAAGTTATAAATCTCACCCATTTCTTGAGAATCTCTTTTAGCGAGGTAATCATTTACAGTCACGATGTGAACCCCTTTTTCATGAAGAGCATTAAGATATGCAGCAAGAGTAATAGTAAGCGTTTTTCCTTCACCAGTTTTCATTTCTGCAATTTTAGACTCTTGTAGAACTATTCCGCCCACTAACTGTACATCGAAATGTCTTTCTCCTCTTTTTCTTATCGAGGCCTCCCTGACTAATGCAAAAGCCTCAGGCAATATCTGCTCAATTTTTTCTCCTTTTTTAATTTTTTCTTTAAATTCGATAGTTTTGGTTGGAAAGTCCTCATCTTTTAAATTTTTGATTTCTTCTTCTAATGAATTAATTTTATTTACAATTTTAGCAATTCTATCAAGTTCTCTTTGATTATTGGATTTAATTAGTTTTGAGAAAAAGTTAAGTGGATTAAGCATCAGTTTTTGATTTATTATTTACTTATAACCATTTATATAATCATTAAATAATTATTTTAAATAGAATGGGTATTAATTTAACAAATTTTCTATCATCTAAATCAAAAAGCAAGAGATTAAACGAATTTCAAGATCTTGATCATATTGATGGTGTAGCAATTTCTACGATTAGTGCTGACTTATATAATAGTTCTCGAGATGATTTAGTCATGTTTTATTTTAGAGATGGAGTTAACTATGCATCTGTTTATACCCAATCCAAAATAATTTCTGAAAATATAAAATGGAACTTAAATCAAAAAGCTAAAAAAATTTTTTCATTAATAGTGAACACAAGAAATGCTAATTGTTTCACTGGAAAACAAGGTTATAAAAGTCTCGAAAAAATTGCAGAAATTATCTCTCAAAAATTAACACAAAAACAGAAAGAGGATGAAGATCAACCAAAAAAAATTAATTCAAAGGAAATAATTTTCGGATGTACCGGAACTATTGGTGAGATTTTTCCTGAGGAAAAAATAATCAGTAAAATTCCTGAACTAATTGAAAAAATAAAATATACACAAAACAAGTATATCTGGATGAAGTCCGCATTAGGGATAATGACTACCGACACTCAGCCCAAAATGGCAATGGAGGAATGTTCAATTGGTGGAAGTGATATAAAGATATTTGGGGTTGCTAAAGGCTCAGGCATGATACAACCTGATATGGCTACAACCTTGGCATATATTTTTACTGATGCTGATTTACCAAATGATATACTTAAAAAACTTTTAAAGAAAAATATTTCTAACACTTTTAACGCTATCAGCTGTGATAGTGATACTAGCACTAATGATATGGTTTCAATTTTTTCAACAGGTAAATCAAAACATCCTAAAATTAAAAATGCTAATGATGAAAAAATTAAAAATTTTGATATTGCTTTAAATAAGGTTTTATTAAATTTAGCTAAAAGAGTTGTAGCTGATGGTGAAGGTGCTTCAAAATTTATAACTATTAATATCCAGGGGTGCAAAAATGAAGATGATGCAAAAAAAATAGCTTTCTCAATAGCAAATTCACCTTTAGTAAAAACAGCTATCTCAGGCGAAGATGCCAATTGGGGAAGAGTGGTTATGGCAATAGGAAAAGCAGGTGTACAAATTAAACATGAAAAATTGTCTATTAAATTTGGTGAGATAAGTGTTGTTTCCAACGGAAAGTTGAATTCTAATTATAATGAGGATCAAGTATCCGAATATATGAAAAGTGATAGCATTGATATTAATGTTGATATCTCCTGTGGTTACAAAAGTTTCAAAGTTTACACGATGGATTTGACAAAAAAATACATTGAGATTAATGGAGATTATCGAAGTTAGATTTGTTCTATTGAAATTTATAGAACTATTACTAAATAAATTTAATGATCAAATATAAGTTGATTTGCAGAAATTGTGATTTTTCATTTGATAGTTGGTTTGCTTCATCTAAAGAGTATGAAAAACTCAAAAGTAAAAATTTTTTAAATTGCCATAAATGTAATTCTAAAAAAGTTGAAAAAACTTTAATGGCTCCTCAATTAATAAATAGAAATAGCATCGATAATCTTGAAAAAAAGAACATGAAATTAAATGAGATAAAAAACAAGATTAAAGAGTATCAAAAATTTATCAAAAATAATTTTGATTATGTGGGTGAAAATTTTGCTTACGAAGCAAGATCGTTACATTATAATAAAAAAAATAAGAAAAAAGGTATTTATGGCTCAGCTACAAAAAATGAAATGCAAGAACTTAAGGAAGAAGGAGTTGAAGCTGAAATGATACCATGGATTGAAGATAAGAGTAATTAAACTTTATTAAATTTTCCAATGTAATTAATGGATTTATCTGAGCTTATCGACCATTTGTTAGTAATAATATTAAACTTCATTCCGTCTAGATTTTGTAATTGAAGATTATATTTTTTAGAAATTTTAATTAAATCATTTGGATCTATAAATTTATCCCATTCGTGTGTTCCAATCGGTAGCCATCTTAAAATATACTCCGCACCTATTATTGCAAATAGATAAGATTTTAAAGTTTTGTTTATTGTTGCAACAAACATTATACCCTCTTTTTTTAATAGTGATGAACATGATTTTAAAAAAATATCAACGTCTTCAACATGCTCAATAATTTCCATATTCAAAATTACGTCAAATTTTTTATCTATTTTTAAATTTTCTGGTGAGGCAGTTAGATAATTAATTTTTAGATTATTCTTTTTTGCATGAAGTTTTGCAACTTGTATATTTTTTTCTGATGCATCTATGCCAGTTACCTCTGCTCCTAATCTGCTCATAGGTTCTGATAGTAAACCACCACCACACCCAATATCTAATAATCTAATTTTTTGTAATGGCTTATCTGAATTTTCAAGTTTAAAACTGCTAATTATTTTTTCCTTTATATATGAAATTCTAATAGGATTAAATTTATGTAATGGTTTAAATTTACCAGTAGGATCCCACCATTCTTCTGCGATTCTAGAAAATTTCTCTATTTCTTTTTTATTTATTGTGCTAGTTTTCATCACAAGATTAACAATATATTGAAGATGTATTTAATCAATAAATTTTAATTAAAAATATTTATCATGAAAGTTGTAGTATTAAAATTTGGTGGAACATCAGTTGGTACAATTGAAAAAATTAAAAAAGTTTCTGATATTATCATTGAACATAAAAAGAAAAAAAACAAAGTAATAGTTGTTTCTTCAGCTATGAGTGGTGTGACAAATGATTTGATCAAAAAATCAAAACAGATTAGTAACAATTTCATAGATTCCGAATATGATGTTTTAGTATCATCAGGTGAGCAGGTCGCATGCTCCTTGATAGCTGGAAGATTAAACCATAAAGGTTTCAAATCAAGATCTTGGCTAGGTTGGCAAATACCGATTTTTACCAATGGTCCTTACACAAATTCAAGAATTCAACAAGTGAATAAAAATAAATTATTAAGATTCCTTAAAAAGGGAGGGGTTCCTATTATTACCGGCTTTCAAGGGATAAATATGAATGAGAGAGTAACCACGATAGGTAGAGGAGGTTCAGATGCAAGTGCAATTATGATTGCAAAGTCCTTTAAAGCACAAAGATGTATTATTTATACAGATGTAGAAGGTGTATACACAACAGATCCAAATAAATTAAAAAAAGCAAAAAAAATTAAAGTAATTTCTTATGAGGAAATGTTAGAAATGGCATCTTTGGGTGCTAAAGTTATGCAGCCTGTTTCAATTCAAGATGCACGATTAAATAGAATTAATATAGAGGTAAAATCATCATTTATAAAAAAACCTGGAACATTAATTACAAAAAGAACAAATTTAAATAATAATAGAATTATTACAGGAATTTCCTCAACGCATAATGATGCAAAAGTTACTTTAGTTGGTGTAAAAGATAGACCGGGCGTGGCAGCATCAATTTTTAAACCACTATCAATCAATTCTATTAACGTTGATATGGTGGTACAAAATATTTCACCGAATGGAAAAGAAACTGATTTAACTTTTACGATTAAAGCTGATGATCTCAACAAAACAAAAAAGATAATTCAAGAAAACAAAAGTATAAAATTTAAAAAAGTGTTATTCCAAAAAGGGGTTTCTAAAATATCAATAATTGGTGTTGGAATGATAACAACTCCTGGTGTTACTTTTAGAATGTTTCAAGCTTTAGCAAATAAAAAAATTAACATTCAAGTTATATCAACATCTGAAATTAAAATATCTGTTTTGATTAATAAAAAAGATGCTAAAAAAGCTCTAATTACTTTACATAAAGAATTTAAATTACAAGAATAAAAAAATGAGCATCAGACCTTTTAGAGATATTAAAAGACGAAAAACCAAAACTATAAATGTAGGCAATGTAAAAGTTGGGGGTGAAAATCCTATAACTGTGCAATCAATGACCAATACCTTAACATCAGATGTTAAGAATACAATTAAACAAATTCAAGAAATACAATCTGAAGGAGCTGACATTGTTAGAGTTTCTTGTCCTGATGAGTCGTCATCTAAAGCACTTAAAGAAATTACAAAACACGTTAGTATTCCAATAGTTGCAGATATACATTTTCATTACAAGAGAGCAATTGAAGCTGCAGAAAATGGAGCAAGTTGTTTGAGAATAAATCCTGGAAATATTGGAGATAAAAAAAAAATTATTGAAATAATTAAATCTGCTAAAGATAATAATTGTTCGATTAGAGTGGGCGTTAATGCTGGTTCATTAGAAAAAGATATATTAGAAAAATTTAAAGAACCTTGTCCAGAAGCATTGGTAGAAAGTGCAATAAGAAATATTGAAATTTTAGAAGATATGGATTTTTTAAATTTAAAAGTAAGCGTTAAATCCTCTGATGTCTTTTTATCAGTAGAAGCATATCGTCAGCTTTCAAAGAAAATAGATTATCCACTTCACTTGGGAATCACTGAAGCTGGTAGTTTTATTTCAGGGAGTATTAAATCTTCGATTGGCTTAGGAATTCTTCTTAAAGAAGGAATTGGAGATACAATTAGGGTATCTCTTTCTGATGATCCAGTAAAAGAGGTGGCGATTGGGAATGAGATACTCAAATCATTGAGTCTTAGAAATAGAGGAGTAAAGATTATTTCCTGTCCGTCCTGTGCAAGACAAGGTTTTCAAGTAATTGATACAGTAAGGGTCTTAGAAGAAAAATTATCACATATCAAGACACCAATCACTCTATCAATTATCGGATGTGTTGTTAATGGTCCTGGGGAGGCTGCGATGACAGATGTAGGAATAACAGGTGGGCAAAAAGGAAGTAATATGCTTTACCTATCTGGTGTTCAAAGCGAAAAAGTAATGACAGATGAAATCATAACCAGAGTGATTCATGAAGTTGAAAAGAAAGCTTCCGAATTAGAAAATAATTTAAAATGATACCAGAAAAAACTATCGAGGAATTAATTACTCGACATTCTTCTCTAGAAAAAGATTTAGCATCAGGAAATGTAGACAAGAAATTGTTTGCAGAAAAATCAAAAGAGTATTCTGATTTAAATGAAATTGTTTATAGCGCAAAGAAATATGCTTCATATAAAAATGATAAAATTGAAATAGAAAAAATTCTAAATGATAAAAATTCTGATGAGGAGTTAATGAAGATGGCTCATACTGAATTAAGTGAGCTAAACTCACAATTTGAAAAAAATGAAAAGAAATTAAAATTATTTTTACTACCAAAAGATGAGGCTGATAAAAAAAATGCTATTATAGAGATAAGAGCTGGAACTGGTGGTTTAGAAGCAAGTTTATTTGCAGGTGATTTATTCAAAATGTACGAAAAAGTTTGTAATAAAAAAAAATGGTCTCTGGAATTAATATCTATTTCTAGAAGTGATGCAGGTGGATTAAAAGAAGTTATAGCATCTATTAAGGGCAACAACATCTATTCAACTTTAAAATATGAAAGTGGTGTACACAGAGTTCAAAGAGTCCCAGATACAGAAACTCAAGGTAGAGTTCACACTTCAGCCGCAACTGTTGCTGTATTACCTGAGGCAGAAGAAGTTGATTTAAAAATAAATGAGACGGATTTAAGAATTGATGTTTTCAGAGCTGGTGGTCCTGGTGGTCAATCTGTTAATACAACTGATAGTGCAGTAAGAATAACTCACATACCGTCTGGCCTGAGTGTTTCACAGCAAGATGAAAAATCTCAACATAAAAATAAGGCAAAGGGAATGAAAATATTGCGAGCAAGATTATATGAGTTAGAGAGAACCAGAATAGATCAAGAAAGATCAGCGGATAGAAAAAGTAAGATTGGCACTGGAGATAGATCTGAAAGAATTAGAACTTATAATTTTCCACAAGGAAGAGTCACAGATCATAGAATCAATCTAACTTTACATAAGTTAGAAGAATTTTTGGAGGGAGAAGCATTTGATGAAATAATTGAGTCTTTATCTTTAAAAGCACAAGAGGAAAGTTTGAGTAAACTTTAAATTATGGACATACAGAGTGCATTAAAAAAAGGGCAATCAATTTTAACAGATAATAATATCATATCAGCAAAACTAGATAGTGAAATTTTAATGTCACAAGCAATTAGAAAGAATAAAAAATTTATAATTTTAAATTTACATAAAGAAATTGAAAAAAAGGATTTCGACTATTTTAATAATTTAATTCAAGAAAGAGCTAAGAGTAAGCCGATAGCGCAAATCATAAAAAAAAAAGATTTTTGGAAATATGAATTTATCGTAAACAATAATGTATTAATACCTAGACCAGATACAGAAATTTTGATTGAACAAGCTCTTAAATTAGTGAAAAATAAAAATAGGCTGCAAATATTAGATATTGGAATTGGGTCTGGTTGCATTTTAATGTCAATTTTAAAAGAAAAGAAAAATTTTATTGGAACTGGCATTGATATAAGCAATAAATCATTGCAAATAAGCAAGGTTAATGGTCAAAAATTGAGAATAAGTAACAGATTGAGATTGTTTAAATCAAATATTGACAATTTCAATACAGGCAAATATGATTTAATTGTATCTAATCCTCCTTACATAAAAAAAAAAGATTTAAAATGTTTGGAAAAAGATATTGGTTTTGAGCCTAAACAAGCATTAGACGGCGGGTTAGATGGTTTATCAGAAATCAGAAAAGTTATAAATAAATCGTCTGAACTGATAAAAAGAAGTGGTCATTTTATAATAGAAATAGGTTTTGATCAAAAAAATAAAGTAAAAAAAATATTACGTGACAAGGGGTTTTATATTAAAAAAACTGTTAAAGATTTATCAAATCATGATCGCTGCATAGTAAGTATTAAAACTTAATAATATGGTAACATTTAGAAACAACACTGGACGAAGAAGCAATTTTCGAAGAAATGAGAGAAATTTTAAGTCTAATGGTGACAGAAATAAATTTAATAATAGTTTTTCAACTTCTGAAAATTTTCAAAGAAAATCTCCAGGGAGAAATAATCACAATGCGCCTAAATTAATTGAGAAATATAATAACTTAGCTAGAGAAGCCTTATCAACTGGGGATAAAATTTTATCAGAAAATTACTTTCAGCATGCAGATCATTTTACGAGAATATTAAATGAGAAAGATATTCAAAGAAAAATGAGTTTTAAAAATAAGGATTTAGAGGAAACCACTGATGTAAATGAAAATAGAGAAAATAAAGAAAACTCTGTATCAAATGAAAAAGATGGTGCTGAAGATAAACATTCAGAAATTAATTAATTAAGACCAATTATTTTTTCGGACTTTAATACATCCAATTTGATTCTTTTTGTCTCAAAAATCTTTCTTTCATCTCCTTTTAAAATTTTCCCTGATGGCAACTTTAATGTTTGGGAGTTTATTTTTTTTCCGTTGACTATCACCTCATAATGTAGGTGTGGTCCAGTTGATTTCCCAGTAGACCCAACATAGCCTATAGTCTGTCCTTGTTTTACCCTTGTTCCTTTTCTTATGCCTTTAGCAAATTTTGACATATGTGCATAAACAGTTTGATAAGTAGAATTATGTTTTATTACAACACAATTGCCACCACCTCCACACCATCCTGCTTTTTTTATCACTCCATTACCAGATGCCATGATAGGAGTTCCCATTGGTGCAGCAAAGTCTGTCCCTCTGTGCATTTTATTAAAACCATCAATTGGATGTTTTCTCATTCCAAAAGGTGAAGATAGCCTTGCACCATTAATTGGTGTTTTCATTAATGCCTTTTGAACACTTTTTCCACTTTTATCATAATGTCCCTCACTGTTTTTTGAGTCAAAGTAATATAAAGAGTTATCTTCTCCACTAAGTTTAAGATTTGCATAAAGAATATTACCTGTTTCAATTACATTTTTTTTATCATCTAAAAAAACTTCATACATAATTTGGAAACTATCTCGTTTCCTAACATCTCTTTGAAAATCCACTTGAAAGCCATAAATTCTAGCAAACTCAACTATAATTCCAGCGGGGATTTTTTGATTTGAAGCTGATTTATAAAGACTTTCTAAGATAATACTTTCATCATAAACTATATTTTTATTAAGTTTAGTAACTAAAATCCTTTGATCAAATTTATTATTCTCTTCTTTTCTAGAGAGATAAATCTTCTGTGTATTTGAAACCTGAAAAACAAATTCTTTTACTTCAGAGCTAGTTTGATCAATTGTAAAATTAAACTTTTGATTTACATTTAATTTATTTAAATTAATTTGTTTACCTAACTCTTTTTTAATTTGTTCTATCTCTGAATTTTTTACTGAGTATTCTTCTAATATATTGTGAAATGTTTCACCTACGCTTATTTCATGTTCAATTTTTTTAAATCGTGGCTCAAGATTATCTAATACTTGATTAAACGATTTTTTAAAGTATACGTTATTTAGTAAATTCGAGTAATTATTGAAAATATTTCTTTTGTTGTAGTTATAGTAAGAAGTGAAAGATATAGTTATTGCGATAAGCAGGCCAAGGGCGAATATCTCTAAGTTTTTTTTTATTTTTAGCTTAATTTTTTTCAGCATCTAAATTTATTGAAGTTTTTAATAATAATTTATGAATTTAAAAATATCAAAAAAAACCCTTTAAAATAAAGGGTTTTTATTGTTTTTTTTGATCTTAAAAGCTTGATTTCCTTTAATTTTAGCCTATAAGCATCGAACTTCTCATTAAAATTATTGTTAAACAATAAGATTACTGATGATTTTTGAGCCTTTTTTGCTCAATTAGCTATTTTAAAATGTAAAAATTTAAGAAGAGAAGTGTGGACGGTTAAGGTTACCAAAATTTGTCGTACACACTTCAACTTTATATAAATTTTATTCTTAGAATTTATATAGAAGCTAGTGTGCGCCGTTTTTAAACTTGAGAGTTTGATCATGGCTCAGAACGTACGCTGGCGGCACGCCTAACACATGCAAGTCGAACGAAGTAGCAATACTTAGTGGCAGACGGGTGAGTAACATGTGGGTATCTGCCCTTTGGCCTGGAATAACACGAGGAAACTTGTGCTAATACCGGATAAGTCTTTACGGAGAAAGCTTTATGCACCATTGGATGAGCCCGCACTTGATTAGTTTGTTGGTGGGGTAATGGCCTACCAAGACTTTGATCAATAGCTGATTTGAGAGGATGATCAGCCACATTGGGACTGAGACACGGCCCAAACTCCTACGGGAGGCAGCAGTGGGGAATCTTGCACAATGGAGGAAACTCTGATGCAGCGATGCCGCGTGAGTGAAGAAGGCCCTTGGGTTGTAAAGCTCTTTCGTCGGGGAAGAAAATGACTGTACCCGAATAAGAAGGTCCGGCTAACTTCGTGCCAGCAGCCGCGGTAATACGAAGGGACCTAGCGTAGTTCGGAATTACTGGGCTTAAAGAGTTCGTAGGTGGTTGAAAAAGTTGGTGGTGAAATCCCAGAGCTTAACTCTGGAACTGCCATCAAAACTTTTCAGCTAGAGTTTGATAGAGGAAAGCAGAATTTCTAGTGTAGAGGTGAAATTCGTAGATATTAGAAAGAATACCAATTGCGAAGGCAGCTTTCTGGATCATTACTGACACTGAGGAACGAAAGCATGGGTAGCGAAGAGGATTAGATACCCTCGTAGTCCATGCCGTAAACGATGTGTGTTAGACGTTGGAAATTTATTTTCAGTGTCGCAGCGAAAGCGATAAACACACCGCCTGGGGAGTACGACCGCAAGGTTAAAACTCAAATGAATTGACGGGGACCCGCACAAGTAGTGGAGCATGTGGTTTAATTCGAAGATACGCGCAGAACCTTACCAACACTTGACATGTTCGTCGCGACTTTAAGAGATTAAAGTTTTCGGTTCGGCCGGACGAAACACAGGTGCTGCATGGCTGTCGTCAGCTCGTGTCGTGAGATGTTGGGTTAAGTCCCGCAACGAGCGCAACCCTCACTTTTAGTTGCCATCATTAAGTTGGGCACTCTGAAAGAACTGCCAGTGATAAGCTGGAGGAAGGTGGGGATGACGTCAAGTCCTCATGGCCCTTACGTGTTGGGCTACACACGTGCTACAATGGTATCTACAACAGGAAGCGAAACAGCGATGTTAAGCAAATCCTTAAAAGATACCTCAGTTCGGATTGCACTCTGCAACTCGAGTGCATGAAGCTGGAATTACTAGTAATCGTGGATCAGCGTGCCACGGTGAATGCGTTCCCGGGTCTTGTACACACCGCCCGTCACACCATGGGAGTTGGTTCTACCTTAAGGCAAGGTTTAATACCCTTGACTACGGTATAGTCAGCGACTGGGGTGAAGT
>CACMAB010000005.1:0-50502 GCA_902611635.1 uncultured Pelagibacteraceae bacterium
TCAAGCAACTAACCCTGATGACGAGCCAAAGATAGCTTTTAGTTTTTCAACAATGTCATCTCTACTTAGTCTTGCTCTCAGTGGGGTTTTCCAGCGTTCATTGTTACCAATAGAACCGGTGTGCTCTTACCACACCTTTTCACCCTTGCCTTGTTAAGGCGGTATATTTTCTGTGGCACTATCCCTAGGGTTGCCCCTGCCAGGAATTACCTGGCACTGCATCTTTGTAGAGTCCGGACTTTCCTCTTTAAAAATTTAAAGCGATAAGTCGTTCATCTGGCTCTTTCAATTTATTGCTAAAATTTGATATTTCAAGCTAAATTTTTATTGTTAAAGAAGGTTTTTACTAATCAATAGGCACTCTTTATCAATCTTACCATTAACAAGACTCTGTCTAAATCGTCTTTGAAAAGCTAGTGTAAGATACTTCATATTTTTTTGAAATCTGAAACCCCTAACATCATTATATCCAATTTTATGAAGATTTTTTAAGAAAACCTTTTTCTCAATATTTGTTACAAGATTGTCATGTCTAAATTTTTTAATTTTTTTTTGATTTAAATTGTGCCAAAAAACTAATTTTTTTTTCGCTAACATTTCCCAAGGAAATTTTTCACCAGGATCTTTTTTACGACTCGGTGATATATCAGAATGACCAAGAACACAATTTTTTTTAATGCTGTATTTTTTTATTAGAAAATAAAGTAATTTTTTAAGTGATAGAATTTGTTTAGATGAAAAATTTCTATAACCATACTGGTGGCCAGGATTAGTAATTTCAATTCCAATTGAATTTTTATTCAATGATGTGAAATGCTTCCAGCTTGAAACACCTGCGTGCCAAGCCTCATAAAGATCAGGAACCAAATTTATTATGTCACCATTATTTTTAATCAAATAATGTGAACTAACTTTTGATTTTGGGTCTTGCAGTCTTTTTATAGCTGCAGATTCTTTTTTCATACCTGTGTAATGAATTATAATAAATTTAATTCTATTTTTTACTCTTTTGGGTAAGTTAAAATTTGGGGAATAACTTGTGGCCATTTTTAAGCCTATTTTTTGATACATTTTTATATTTAATTAATACTTATTTTACTTTATGGTCCAATATAATATAAAATTAATATGATAAAAAAATTCTTAATTATTATATTTACAACCCTTGCGTTAACTCTAAATGTCAACGCTGGATCAGATGGAGATTTAATATTAAAAAAAAATGAACCTTCAGAAGTAAAGGATTGCTTTGAAAAGATTAATAGAGTGACTTTTGCATTTAATCAAACTTTAGATGGAGTGATTTTTAAACCTGTTGCATCATTATATCGAAAACTACCCTCACCGGCTAAAACTGGTGTCAGTAATTCTTTAGAAAATATCTCCCATTTATTAACAGTGCCAAATAATGTTTTGCAAGGAGATTTCAAACAAGCTGGAATTAATACTGGAAGATTTATTATTAATACAACATTAGGTATTTTAGGAATTTTTGATGTTGCACAGTATCTAGGATTGACAAATTATGAAAAAGAGGACTATGGGCAATCTTTAGCAAAAGCAGGAGTTGGTCCAGGATGTTATATTGTGCTGCCAGTTTTAGGTCCAAGTACAGCTAGAGATACAATTGCTTCGGCATTTAATTACTTAGGCGGTGATCCTTGGTACAATGTGACAGTCAATAAAGACTCTCAATATTTTGAGAATTCAGATTATTATATTTCAAAAGGTGCGTCTGGTGTAGATTTCAGAGCCAAAAATTATGACTCAATTGAAAACCTAGAAAATAATTCACTAGATTTTTATGCGTCAGTTAAAAGTTTATACCTACAAGATCGACAACAAAAAATTCTTAACTCGAGAAAAATAGTAAACACCCAAGACGATAGTGATTGGGAAGAGATAAGCCAATAAAAATCAAAGAATGAATAAAAAAAAAATTATTCTAGTAATTTTTTTATACTTTTTTACATTGAACAGCTCCTTCTCAATTGAGGCCGATGTATTTGTACAATCAACTGTTAATAGAGCATCTAAAATACTTTCTGAAAATTTATCAAAAGATGAAAAGATTGGAAAACTTAAAATAATCGCTGAGGAAACAGTTGATATAAAAGGTATCGGTTTCTATACACTTGGATCTATAAGAAAAAACCTAGATGGTGACCAAAAAAAGAAATACTCAAGATTATTTAGGGAATATTTTCTAAAAAGCTTTTCTAGTAGGTTATCTGAATATACAAATCCAGAAATTGATGTTTTATCGAAAGAAGTTCTTAGTGAAAATTATACAATTGTAAATAGCCTTTTAAAAGGTACTTCTGAAAGACCTGAGGTCAAAATTGATTGGAGAGTTTACACTAAAAATCCAGAAAATCCCTTGATAAGAGATTTAATCATTGAAGGTTTGAGCTTAGCAAGAACTCAAAAAGAAGAATTTGCATCTATCTTAAACTCTAATGATAATGATATTAATGTACTATTTAAAACATTAGAGGAATTTTCAAAAAATTAATAAATGGCTTGGTGGGCCCGCCAGGACTCGAACCTGGGACCAATACATTATGAGTGTACTGCTCTAACCAACTGAGCTACAGGCCCTAAATCAATCTTTTCTACTTTGTTTTATAATTTTAATCAATAAACAAATCTCATAATGGTGGGCCGTGTTGGTTACGCTCCAACTACCCCTGCAATGTCAATGCAGTACTCTACTATTGAGCTAACGGCCCAAAATCAATCTTAACTTTCTAAGAAACTTTTTAATTGTTTTGATCTGCTAGGATGTTTTAATTTTCTAAGTGCTTTTGCTTCTATCTGACGAATTCTTTCTCGAGTAACAGAAAACTGCAAACCAACTTCCTCTAATGTATGATCGGTATTCATACCAACTCCAAATCTCATTCTTAAAACTCTTTCCTCTCTTGGTGTCAAGGTTGATAAAATTTTAGTTGTAGCTTCTCCTAAATTTGATTTGATTGCTTGCTCAAGAGGAGCTAAAGCTTTTGTGTCTTCTATAAAGTCTCCTAAGCTACTATCTTCCTCATCGCCAACAGGTTTTTCTAAAGATACTGGCTCTTTAGAAATTTTTAAAACTTTTCTTACTTTATCTAATGGCATCCTTAGTTTTTTTGCTAATTCCTCTGGGGTTGCTTCTCGACCAAACTCACTTAAAATTAATCTTTGGGTTCTTACAATTTTATTTATTGTTTCAATCATGTGAACAGGAATTCTTATTGTTCTAGCTTGATCAGCAATTGATCTTGTAATTGCTTGTCTAATCCACCAAGTGGCATATGTAGAAAACTTATAACCTCTTCTATATTCAAATTTATCTACTGCTTTCATCAATCCTATGTTTCCTTCTTGAATTAAATCCAAAAACTGCAACCCTCTATTTGTATATTTTTTGGCAATCGAAATAACTAATCTTAAGTTAGCTTCAACCATCTCTTTTTTTGCTATTCTTGACTCTTTTTCACCCTTTTGGACTCTGCTTACAAGTTTTTTGAAATCTGTTACAGACATTCCTATTTTATCACTAAATTCAATTAATCTTTCCCGAATATCTTTAAATTTATCTTTATTTTTTGAAAAGAATTGTTTCCAAGTTAAATTAGTATCTAGGAATTTTTTAAGATTTGGGTTGATTTCATTTCCTACGTAAAATTTTAAAAATTCATTTCTTGGAATTTTATGATCCATAGCTAATCTCATTAAATTTCCTTCCAAAGAAATTATTTTTTTATTTTCCACATAATGTTTTTGAACTAATCCCTCCAAAACTGACGGTGACAATTGAAGAGATTTAATATCCTCTAAAATTTCTTTTACGAGTTTTTCGTAACTTTTTTCTTTGGCTGGAGAAAAAATTTTTGAGTTTAAAATACAATCAAGTTTTTCTTTTTGATATTTAATTAGTTTATTGTAATCTTTAGTTAAGTTGTGAACAGTTTTCAGAACTTTAGGTTTTATTTCCGTTTCCATCGCAGCTAATGTTGGGTTAAAATCCTCATCACCTTCATCACCAGAATTTTCTTCATTATCTGTTTCACCTGAATTTTTTTGTTTTGCGCTTGGGCCTGTTGTCTCGTCCTCCATATAATTAGTATCAATATCAATAATTTCTCTCACTAAAATTTCATCTTTATGAAGTTTTTCATTCCAATCGAAAAATTGTTGAGCGGTAATTGGGCTTTGAGATAGCGCAATTAACATTACATCCTTTCCTGCTTCTATTCTTTTTGCAATTGCAATTTCACCCTCTCGTGATAAAAGTTCAACTCCACCCATTTCTCTAAGATACATTCGAATCGGATCATCGCTTTTTTCAATAGTTTTTCCTTCATCTTTTGAAGAGCCTTCTTTTTTTCTTAAAACTTTAAAATCTGATTTTTTTTCAACTAAAGAAATTTTTTCATCTAATATGTGAATAAAAGCTTGGGCTAGATTTTGATCAGAGAGGTTTCTTTTTCCAAGAGACTTACTTAATTCTTCGTAAGTAATAAATCCTCTATGGGTTCCACGTCCCATTAAACGTGCAAATGATTTTGTAATTATTCTTTCCACACTAGTATATTTGAAAAGATGTATATAATAGCAAATTTAAGAAAATCCATTATTAATTTAATGGTATTAATTGATATTTTGCTTTTTTTTGAGCTCTTTTAGCTTATTAAACGTTGTCTCACTCAAATCTTTTGAAAACTTCGATTCTAATTCCTGAATCCTAAATTCTAAATCATAATTATTTAAGTCACGGGCAATATCCTCAAATAATTCAAGAACCTCATGATCTTTATTATTTTTTTTTTGTAAAATATGTTTGATTGGAGCGAACTTTGTAATTTTACTTATTAATTGTGTATCTATATCTAGAGATTCAACTGATAACTTATCTTCAGAGTCTAATTTTAATACAATTTTTTCAAAAATTTGTTTATTCAACTCAGAAAATAATTTTATATCTTTAAGCAAATGAATATGATCCCGCATCAAATTCAAGTTATTAATAATAAGATAAATTAATGAAAATTCTTTTAATTCTACTCCTGATAATGATTGACTTTCGTTAAAGTGCTTTTTGGTTTTCTCTAAAGATCTAGTTTTTTTCGTGTAAAAGTTTTTTTGATTTTGATTTGTATATGGAGTTAATTCAGAAATTTTTTCTATAAAATATTCTAAAACATATTTTTTTATGTAATTATCTTTTATTGTGTTAGCTATGGATCTTAATTTTTTTTCAAAAATTGCCATTGAAGATGGATTATTTTGAGTATTTTTTTTATAATGATTAAATATAAATTCATGGATTAATATTTTATTTTGTTTTGAATAATCAAAAAAATATTCTTTACCTCTCTTGTTAACAAAGCTGTCTGGATCTTCTTGATCTGGTAAAAATAAAAATGATATTTGCTTTTCAGGTCGTATGTCTTTTATAGAATTTTCTGCGGCTCTTAAGGCGGCCTTGTAACCACTCTCATCACCATCAAAACAAATAATAATATCATTAAAAAACTGATTAAGAGTAAATATTTGTTTATCTGTCAAAGAAGTACCTAAATTAGCAACAGCATTTTCTATCCCATGTTTACTTAAACCGACTACATCCATATACCCTTCAACTAAAAAAATATTTTCAAACTTGTTGGACAATTTTCTAGCTAAATCCAGATTGTATAAGTTGGAACCTTTTTTAAAGAATAATGTTTCTGGAGAATTAACATACTTTGCAAGAAAATCACTTTTTTCAATTATTCTTCCTCCCAAAGCAATTGGTTGTCCTGAAATATTATTTATTGGAAAGATTAATCTTCCTCTAAATCTTTCAACATATACATTCTTTTTTTCATCCAAATAAAACAATCCTGTTTCTATCAAATCATCAATTTGATAATTATTTTTTAATTTTTCAAATAATTTTGGATTCTTTTCTACAAAACCAACCTTAAATTTTTTAACTTGATCTTTATCAAGTGATCTATTTTTTAGATAATCTCTTGCTATTGAATATTTTTCATTTTTCAAAAGTTGATTATGATAAAAATTCACATATTCCAAAAAAATAGATGAGTATATTTTCCATTTTTTTTCTCTCTCTTCATCTTGTTTTGAGAAAATATAGGGTTGCATACCAGCTAAATTTGCCAAATGCTTAACAGCCTCGCCAAATTTAAAATTTTGAGTTTTCATTACAAAATCAAAAATATTTCCATGTTCAGATGTTGCAAAACAATGATAAAATTCTTTTTCATCATTTACGGTAAAGGATGGAGTTTTTTCATTTTTAAATGGCGAAAGTCCAACATATTCTTTACCTCTTTTTTTTAAACTAACATATTTTGAAACTACTGTTGAAACTTTTAATCTTGTTTTGATTTCCTCTAAATACTCTTTTGGATATTTCATAACTACTTGTTAAGTAATTGTTTAATCAGCGCTCCTGCTTTAGAAAAATCAATTTCATCAGCATGTTGTTTTTTTAATTCTCCCATCACTTTACCCATATCTTTTACTGAATTAGCATCTACTTTAGATATTATACTTTCGCATATTTTTTTTGTGTCTTCCTCATTTAGTTGTTTGGGTAAAAAACTTGATAAAATATCATATTCATTTTGCTCTACTTCCAAGAGATCAGACCGATTATTTTTTTTGTAAATTTCAATTGATTCGGCTCTTTGTTTCATCATCTTTTTAAATAATTTTTTAATATCGTCATCATCAGTCTCTTTTTTATTTGCACCAGATCTATTTATGATATCCAAATCCTTGATGGATGAAAGAATTAACCTGTAAGTTGAGATTTTAGTTTTATCTTTTGATTTAAGGGCTTTTTTATATTCAGTTTCTATAGTCTCTTTTAACGACATATTTTTAATCTACTTTAAAGAAAAAATTCTTCAAAAGAAAAATTATTTTTTTTCGATTTTATCATACATCTCTGTTGCGATAATAAACCTTTTATTGTATTAACCTTTAACTCATGAGTTGTAATTGACCAAAAAAGCAAAAAATAATAGCTCAAAAATTTCTCAAACTCATACAGGTATTTTAGTTCTTGAAGATAAGAAAGTTTTTAAAGGTATTGGAATTGGTTATGAAGGCGTTGCTACTGGTGAGGTGTGTTTTAATACATCGTTAACTGGCTATCAAGAGATTATATCTGACCCATCATATGCAGGTCAAATTATTAATTTTACTTTTCCTCACATAGGAAATGTTGGAACAAATCATGAGGATCATGAGTCAGATAAAATCTGGACTAGAGGAGTAATTTTTAATTCTGAAATAACCAATCCCTCAAATTATAGATCATTTCTACATTTAGATTATTGGCTTAAAAAAAACAAAATTATTGGTATCACTGGATTAGATACTAGAAACCTTACAAATTTTATTAGAGACAAAGGAGCCCCTAAAGGTACCATTTGTTATTCAAATAAGGGAAAATTAAATATTAACAAACTCATAAATACAACAATAAAATGGAGTGGTTTAAAAAATTTAGATCTTGCAGAAGTAGTATCCACCAGAAAAAATTATATTTGGAAAGGGCTTAAAACTTGGAAAAAAGAAACTGGTTTTGAGAAAAATAAAAAAAAGTCTTTGCACATTGTTGCAATTGACTATGGAATAAAAAAAAATATTTTAAGATATTTTTCAAACTTTAATTGTAAAGTTACTGTTGTTCCGTGTAAGACTTCTGCAGAAAAAATATTGAGTCTTAAGCCAAATGGAATTTTTTTATCTAATGGTCCAGGGGATCCTGCAGCAACAGGCAAATATGCGATCAATATTATCAAAGACCTTATTAAAAAGAATTTACCGATATTTGGTATTTGTTTAGGTCATCAAATTCTTGCACTAGCTCTTGGGGGTAAAACAAAAAAAATGAAATTAGGTCATAGAGGAGCTAATCATCCAGTAAAAAATTTAATTCATGATAATGTTGAAATCACCAGTCAAAATCATGGTTTTGAGGTGGTAAAAGAAACATTGCCAAAAAATATTGAGGTTACTCATAAATCTTTATTTGATGGTAGTATCGAAGGCATAAAATTAAAGAATAAACCAGTATTTTCTGTTCAGTATCATCCGGAGTCAAATCCAGGACCGCAAGATAGTGTTTATTTATTTCAAGAATTTATTCATAACATAAAAAAAAATGCCAAAAAGAAAAGACATTAAGAAAATATTAGTTGTTGGAGCTGGCCCAATCATCATCGGACAAGCATGTGAATTTGATTATTCAGGAACGCAAGCTTGCAAAGCTCTTAAGGATGAAGGTTATAAAGTAATTTTGATAAATTCAAATCCTGCTACCATAATGACAGATCCAGATGTTGCGGACAAAACCTATGTTGAACCAATAACTTTAGATGTTTTAGAAAAAATTCTAAAAAAAGAAAGACCTGATTCAATTCTTCCTACAATGGGGGGCCAAACTGCACTTAATCTTGCTATGGATGCTGAAAAAAAAGGGATTTTGAAGAAGTATAAAATTGAACTTATTGGAGCAAATTCAAAGGCGATTTCAAACGCTGAAGATAGAAAAAAATTTAGAAAAAATATGATAGAAATTGGTTTAGACTTACCTAAATCCGAAATTGTAAACAACAATAACCAGGCTACAAAAGTTCTAAAAAAAATTGGTTTGCCCGCAATCATAAGACCCGCTTTCACACTTGGTGGGCTTGGTGGAGGAATAGCAAAAACAAAGAAGGATTATCTTAAAATTGTAAAAAATGGATTGCATGAGTCTCCTGTTAGCCAGGTTTTAGTTGAAGAGTGCTTGGAGGGTTGGAAAGAATTTGAGATGGAGGTCGTTAGAGATAAGAAAGATAACTGTATCATTATTTGTTCCATTGAGAATATTGATCCAATGGGAATACATACCGGTGACTCAGTAACAGTTGCGCCAGCACTTACTCTCACTGATAAAGAATACCAGGTTATGAGAACTGCATCTATCGCATGTTTAAGAAAGATTGGAGTTGAAACAGGTGGATCCAATGTTCAATTCGCAATTAATCCTAAAAATGGTCGAATGGTTATAATTGAGATGAACCCACGTGTATCAAGATCGTCAGCTTTGGCATCTAAAGCAACTGGATTTCCAATTGCAAAAGTAGCAGCAAAATTAGCTGTCGGATATACTTTAGATGAACTCAAAAATGAAATTACCAAAGTTACTCCAGCATCATTTGAACCAAGTATCGATTATGTAGTGACCAAAATACCAAGATTTACTTTTGAAAAATTTTCAACCTCCCCTGCAACGCTTGGTACCTCAATGAAATCTGTTGGTGAGGCTATGGCAATAGGTAGAAATTTTAAAGAATCTCTTCAAAAAGCTTTGATATCTTTAGAAACTGGTTTTTCAGGTCTTGATAGAATATTTTATTTGTCAAAACAACAAATTGAAAAAAAACTAAAAGAAAATATTCCAAACAAAATTTTACTTGTTGCTGAGGGGATAAGAAAAAAAATTAGTTTAGATAGGATTTTTAAATTATCTAAAATTGACCCATGGTTTCTAGGCCAAATTAAAGAAATTGTTGATTGTGAAATAAATTTAAAAAAAATAGGCTTACCAAAAAATTTTACAGAATTTAATAGGATTAAATCTATAGGTTTCTCAGACAAAAAATTATCAGAATTAACAAATCTTTCTGAGGACGTTGTTAGAAAAAAAAGGATAGCATTAAAAATATTACCTGTTTATAAAAAAGTTGATACTTGTGCTGCTGAATTTAAATCTTTCACTCCATACATGTACTCAACTTATCAAAGAAACTTTTCAATAGTTTCAGAGTGTGAAGCAGAGCCTACTAATAAAAAAAAGATAATTATTCTAGGAGGAGGGCCGAATAGGATTGGTCAAGGAATAGAATTTGATTATTGTTGTTGTCAAGCAAGCTTTTCTTTAAAAGATGCTGGTTTTGAAACAATCATGGTAAATTGCAATCCTGAAACAGTCTCTACCGATTACGATACTAGTGATCGACTTTATTTTGAACCTTTAAAAGAAGAATTTGTTTTTAATATCATTAAAAAAGAGCAAATGAATGGAAACTTAATTGGTATAATTGCCCAGTTTGGAGGACAAACTCCAATCAAACTTGCTAAATTTTTACATCAAAACAAATTACCTATTTTAGGAACTCAATACAGTTCTATAGATTTAGCAGAGGATAGAGACCGATTTAGAAATTTATTAAATAGATTAAAATTAAAACAAGCAGAAAGTGGAATTGCCAAAACTTATAAAGAAGCGATCAAGATTGCTGATAAAATTGGATTACCTTTAATGGTAAGACCTTCATATGTTTTAGGTGGAAGAGCAATGGAAATAGTTTATGAAAAAGGTCAATTAAGAAATTTTATTGAAGAAGCCTTTAAAGCTGCAGAAAAAAATCCAATTTTAATTGACAAATTTATTGATCATGCAATGGAAGTGGATGTTGATGCAATATCTGATGGTAAAGAGGTATATGTAGCTGGTATTATGCAGCATATTGAAGAAGCTGGTATTCATTCTGGGGACTCTGCTTGTAGTTTGCCTCCAATATCTATTAAACCATTTTTAGTAAAGGAAATTGAAAATCAAACTAAAAGACTAGCGTTAGCTTTAAAAGTCATAGGTTTCATGAATATCCAATTTGCAATAAAAAAAGATGAGATTTATGTGATTGAAGTAAATCCTCGAGCTAGTAGAACTGTGCCCTTTGTATCTAAAGCAAAAGGTTTACCATTAGCAAAAATTGCATCAAGAGTAATGGCTGGAGAGAAATTATTGAAATTCAATTTAAAGGAAAAATCAAAAGGAATGTATGCAGTTAAAGAAGCAGTATTTCCTTTTAATAAATTTCCAAATAGCGACTTACTTCTTGGTCCAGAAATGAAATCAACTGGTGAGGTAATGGGGTTTGATAAAAATTTTGGCATGGCATTTGCAAAAAGTCAAATTGCTGCTGCGAATTCACTTCCAAAAAACGGTCTTGCATTTATATCTTTGAAAAACTCTCATAAGGATGAGGGGATAGGTCTAGCTAAAGATTTAATTAAATTAAATTTTAAGTTAAGTGCAACAAAAGGCACTGCAGAGTATATTCGAAAACATGGAATGAAGTGTAAAATTATAAATAAAGTCAGCAGTGGAACACCTCACATAGTAGATGTTTTAGACTCAAAAAGAATAGCACTTGTAATCAATACTGGTGGAGGAAATAGTGAGCATCGAATAAACGATGCTATTGCACTAAGAAGAGCAACTTTAAAAAATAAAGTTCCATATTGTACAAATATGTCAACTGCTCAAGCATGTTTGGAGGCAATAAAATCTCTTAAAACAAAAAAACTTGATGTCATTGCACTGCAAGAACTAAAATAATATTACAATTAAAAGTTGTATAATTTTTTTTTCTTAAAATAATTGCCCAAAATGAATAATCGTTAGGTTGTATTCATCAAATTTATTTTCTAAAATTTATTCTTATGAGTTCAGAAGTTCGTCAATATATTATCGAAGACGCATCTAAAAAAAGTGAAATTTTTAGTGCTCAACTATTAAAACTTCCTATCAAAAAAAAAATTTTAAAATCAAAGACTACTAATCTAGATAAATGTGCCTATTGGAAACTTTATGACAAAACAAATATTCATGAAGATGGTGACCAGTTGAGAGCAGTAACAGGAATCTGTTTAGTATTGGGCGTATTTAGTTTTATTGGTTTATATTCGAGTTTATTAAGTTAATCACTCAACTTTCCAATCAGTGGGAAAGGTGACATAATTTACCTGAATACATCTTCTTTCCTTGATAATCTTCTTTTTTTCCATCCCGTGCCAAGTATTAGGTCCACTAGTGAATAAATATCCATAATTATGTTTGTAAGGAACTGTTTTGACCTTTTCTAATTTTTCATTATAAAAATCAGTGCCTAGATCCTCAGACTCTTTTGCATTATTAACAAAAATTAATCCTGACATTAATTTTTCTTTAATATCGCAATGCGGCTTAAGCCAAAAACCTTCACGATCACATATAATTTCAACTCTAACATATGAATTAGATAAATCTTTATCAATCATTTTTGAAATTGCATTACAAGTTTCCTTTGACTGAAGCTCAGTAATAAATTTTACTAAATTTGGAAACTGTGAAGCATTTTCTTTTGTGACAAAACATCTAAACTTAATTGCTTTTCCTCCAGATGCTATTCCCTCTCTAAATTCTGCCGCACCACCATCAATAGCTCTTGTTCCATCATAATTAAGATTATGTTCACTGATATCAGGGATGTCTGCATTTTCAATTTCTTTAATTGCATCATCGCTTAAAGCATTATTGTATTCCCAATGATTAAAAGGAGATTCATATTTTTTTGAGTTATTTAAAATTGAATTAAGAAAAGTCATAATTTTGAAATCTTTTTTCTATATAACCTGCTATTCTATCAGTTTCATTAAGTTTTTTATAATCCCAACTCTCAACAGGAGAGCCTAGATTTCTAATAATATCTAAAGATTTGAACAACTCAAAAAATTTTTGGAAGCGATAATTGTTCTTAATAGCTGGCATATCAGCTACATATATAGGTTTACCTGTTATTGCAGCTTCAGATATCATGGACGTGGAGTCACAAGTTACCACTATATGGTCTGCTAACTTAAGTGATGATAAATAAGCTTTTTTATCAACATCTGAAATAATAATTTGATCCCCATTATAAAAATCTTTAGCTTTATCAATAATTCTTTTAGGGGTTCTCATCGAAGGAATAAAAATTAATTGGTAGCCATTATCAAGAAAATTTTTTTTGATTTTATGGAAAATTTCTTCAATTAAATTATCCCTAAAATTGTAATATTTATTTGGACCACCAACAACAAGTACAACTACTTTTTCTTTTTGAATTTTTGGTTTTAAATAATTCAAATTTTCATCTAATTCACTTTCTCGTAGATAGTGGATGGCTCCTTTAGTTGATAATACGTTTTCACCTTTTAGATCATCATGTTCTGGAACAATTACAAAATCGAAATTATTTAAAGATACCTTTGGATCTTGGATATGAATATTCATGATTTTATTTCCAAACTTTTTTTTTAAGAAAATTGAGGGAATTACACTTTTTCTGCCACAAGAGATCACAATATTAGATTTTTCTAAAATATCATTTTTAAAAACAAACCTTTTAATTGGTGTGATTTTTGGGGGGATCATTTTCCAAAAATTATTCAGTTCAATTTTCTCGTGTATAAAATCTAAACCTAAAGCTTTGGCAAGTCCTTCAACTTGGCTAATCATGCCATGCATGCCCTCGGTCAATAATAAACCTTTTAATTTAGTCATTAATCACTATATAGCTTTCATATGAGTCAAAATCCAACTAAACACACAAAAGTGTTAATAATTGGGTCTGGTCCCGCTGGATATACAGCGGCTGTTTACGCAGCAAGAGCAATGTTAAATCCAATTTTAGTTTATGGTTCAGAGCCAGGTGGACAATTAACTACAACAACGGATGTTGAAAATTTTCCAGGGTTTGCTGATGTTATTCAGGGTCCTTGGCTTATGGACCAAATGAAAGAACAAGCAAAAGCAGTTGGAACAGAAATGATTGAAGATCATATAAGTTCTGTCGATTTAAAAAAAACACCATTTGAAGCTATCGGAGATACTGGTCAAAAATATACTGCTGATAGCATTATAATTTCAACAGGCGCACAAGCAAGATGGTTAAATTTAAAATCAGAACAAGAGTTCAGAGGTTTTGGAGTATCCGCATGTGCAACATGTGATGGTTTTTTCTTTAAAGACAAAGAAGTTGCTGTCGTTGGAGGGGGTAATGCAGCTGTTGAGGAAGCGATGTTTCTTACGAAATTTGCATCAAAAGTAAAATTAATTCACAGAAGAGATAATTTAAGAGCTGAAAAAATGCTTCAAAAAAAACTTATGGAGAATAAAAAAATTGAAATTATTTGGGATAGTGTTGTTGAAGACGTTATTGGTGATAAAGATCCAAAAAATGTTAAAGGAATTAAAATCAAGAATGTTAAAACAAATAAAATTGACGAAATTAAATTAGATGGTGTCTTCATTGCAATTGGGCATGATCCAGCTACACAATTATTTAAAAATCAATTAAGTATGGATAAAGAAGGTTATTTGATAACTAAACCAGATTCAACGGAGACTAATGTACCAGGTGTTTATGCAGCTGGGGATGTAAAAGATAAAACATTCAGACAGGCAGTGACTGCTGCTGGTATGGGTTGTATGGCAGCACTAGAGGCTGAAAAGTTTTTATCACATTAAAGTGAAAAATAACCTTCATGTATTTTTAGGAGCAACAGTTGCTGATGCAGCTTCAAGACCATTACATTGGGTATACAATCAAAAAAAACTTAATTCCTATATTAAAGGTAAAAAAGACTTTACTTTTTTAAAAAAAAATAAAAGTCCTTTCTACAATTTAAAAACTGGGAAAGTATCAGGTTATAATGAAATTGGACAAGTTATGTTTCAAACACTTCTAGAAAATTATGAAAATATAGAGAAAGAATTTAAAAAAAATATTCTGAAGAATTTTGGTCCTGGAAGCAAATATTGGAAAAATTTAAATCTAAGATCAAAATATAAAAAAGTAAAAGATTGGCGTGGTATGATCAAAGGACCATGGATACACCAAAATATTATAGAAACTGTAAACAATATTAAATCAAATAAGAAAATTTCGGGTGGTGTAAAAGTTAATGAGTCTGATGGGTTTTGTGCTGCACTTCCATACTTTCTTTATGGTTATGATTTCAAAAGTCTAAAAAAAATCATAAGAATTGTGACTGCTTCAAAAGTTAGTTTAAAATATGCATTAGCTAAATTTTATATAATTGATTTTGCTCTTAAAGGAGCCAAAGATCCAGTTGATGAATTTATTAAAAGATTTAAAAAAAACACATCATTTAAAGTTATTGTTAATGATATTAAAAAAATAAAAAAATTAAATTCAAAATTTCATCCTATCATTATTAAAAAGCTTGGTATGGCATGTAGTTATCCAGGAACTTTTAATAGTTCAATATATACAATAATTAATTCAAGAAATTATAAAGAAGCTATATTAAAAACAATAAAGGCAGGTGGTTGCAATTGCTCTAGAGCAAATTTTACTGGAGCATACTTCGCTGCATTAAAAGGATTAAATTCAATTCCAAATTCTTGGATAAAAAAAACAATTCCAGCAAAAAAGATTTTAAGTCAAAAATAATTATTTATTCAATCCTTCACAGAAAGATTTAATTCTCAACATAGCTTTTTTTAAATTATTCATTGACGTAGCATATGAAATTCTAAAATAACCATCTAAGCCAAAAGCTGATCCTTGAACGACAGCAACATTCTCTTTTTCAAGTAATTTTTGAACAAAATGAGAATCTGTTTTTAATTTTGTTTTTTTATTTAATAATCCTTTACAACTTGGGAATACGTAAAACGCACCATTAGGAGTCAAACAATTAATTCCTTTAATACTATTAAGACTTTTAACAACAAAATTTCTCCTCTCTTTAAATGCTTTTGCTCTAGTTTTTATAAAACCCTGCTTTCCATTTAATGCCTCAACTGCTGCTGCCTGACTTATTGAAGATGGATTTGAAGTAGATTGAGATTGAATTTTTCCAATTGCTTTAATAATTTCTTTAGGACCAGCAGCATAACCTATTCTCCATCCCGTCATTGCGTATGACTTACTTACTCCATTCATGGTAAGTGTCCTATCTTTCAATTTTGAAACTTGAGCTATCGTGAAAAAATTAAAATTGTCATATCTTACATGCTCATAAATATCGTCACTTAAAATAAAAATTTTCTTATTTCGAATCAAAATCTTAGCTAAATCATATATTTCTTTTTTTGAATACCCTGCTCCTGTTGGATTGGATGGAGAATTAAGAATTATCCATTTAGTTTTTTTAGATATTGCTTTTTTTAATTTTTTTGGAGTTAATTTAAAACCCTCCGCTGCTGTACATTTTACTATTTTTGGTTTTCCGCCTGCTAATAAAACCATATCAGGATATGATACCCAAAAAGGTGCTGGTATAATTACTTCGTCTCCTTTATTTAGAGTTGCCATAAAAGCATTATAAAGAACTTGTTTACCACCTGTGCCAACAGTTATTTGATCTAAAGAGTAGTTCAGTTTATTTTCTCTTTTGAATTTTTTGATGATAGCCTTTTTAAGTTCAGGCGTGCCATCAACAGCAGTGTACTTTGTGTCCCCTCTTTTGATAGCTTTGATCGCTGCATTTTTTATATTTAATGGAGTATCAAAATCTGGCTCCCCAGCACCAAGACCTATTACATCTTTTCCAGCTGCTCTTAATTCTCTTGCTTTCTGAGTAACAGCTATTGTTGGGGATGGCTTAATTCTTTTTAAACTGTCTGATATTATGCTCATTGAAATATAAATTAATTCTACTACGTTCTTTAATATATGGAAAATACATATCAAGATTTAATTACAGATATTCAGAGTAAAAACCCAAAAATCAGTGGAAAACTTGAAGGTGGTAAAAAATTTAAAATTAAATCTGATTTTAAACCTGCAGGTGATCAACCCGATGCGATTAAAAAATTAGTTAGGGGTGCAAATAAAGAGGAGTTTAATCAAGTATTGCTCGGGGTTACCGGTTCAGGTAAAACTTTTACAATGGCCAAGGTAATTGAGGCCACTAACAGACCAGCATTAATTTTAGCTCCGAATAAAACACTTGCTGCACAGCTGTATGGTGAAATGAAAACTTTCTTCCCTGATAATGCTGTAGAATATTTTGTATCTTATTACGATTACTATACTCCAGAAGCTTATGTTCCTAGATCAGATACGTACATTGAAAAAGAAGCATCGATAAATGAACAAATAGACAGGATGAGACATTCCGCAACAAGATCTCTTTTGGAGAGAGATGATGTTTTAATTGTAGCCAGTGTGTCATGTATTTATGGGCTAGGTTCCGTTGAAGCTTATAGTAAGATGACTTTAACACTTCAAAAAAATTATGATTATAACAGAGAACAAATTATTAAGTCTTTAGTTGCATTACAATATAAAAGAAATGATCAAAATTTTTATAGAGGTACCTTTAGAGCTAGGGGTGAATATCTAGAAATCTTTCCATCTCATTTAGAAGATCGAGCATGGAGATTGAGCTTATTTGGAGATAAACTTGAACAAATTGAAGAATTTGATCCATTAACTGGAGATAAAGTTAGAGACTTAAGCCTTGTAAAGGTCTACGCTAATAGTCATTATATCACTCCAAAACCCACTATTGAACAAGCGATAATAAATATAAAAAAAGAATTAGATATAACTCTTAAAAAACATAAATCTGAAAATAAATTACTAGAGGCACAAAGATTAGAGGAAAGAACTAAATTTGACCTAGAAATGATTGAAGCAACGGGCTCGTGCGCGGGAATAGAAAATTATTCTAGATTTTTATCAGGAAGAAAACCAGGTGAACCACCTCCTACATTATTTGAGTACTTTCCAGACAACACTTTAATTTTTGTCGATGAGTGTCACGTAACTGTTCCACAACTTAATGGAATGTATAAAGGAGATAGATCAAGAAAAAGCACTTTAGCAGAATATGGTTTTAGACTTCCATCATGTATGGACAATAGGCCTCTTAAATTTGAGGAATGGGATTTAATGAGAACACAAACAGTATTTGTTTCTGCAACACCTGGACCTTGGGAATTAGAACAAACGAAAGGTAAATTTATCGACCAAGTCATAAGACCAACAGGCTTGATTGATCCACCAGTAGAAATAAGGCCTGCAAAAAACCAAGTTGATGATTTAATGCATGAGTGCAAAAAAGTGATTGAAAATAATCATAGAGTTTTAGTGACAACTCTTACAAAAAAGATGGCTGAAGATTTAACAGAGTACCTTCATGAAAATGGTGTAAAAGTAAGATATCTACATTCCGATATTGATACCCTTGAAAGAATAGAGATCATGAGAGATCTAAGAATGGGAGTTTTTGATGTTCTCGTAGGAATTAACTTATTAAGAGAAGGTTTAGATATTCCAGAATGTGCTTTAGTTGGAATTTTAGATGCAGATAAAGAGGGTTTTTTAAGATCAGAAACTTCATTAATTCAAACTATAGGTAGGGCCGCTAGAAACGTCGATGGCAAAGTAATTCTTTATGCAGATAAGGAAACTAAAAGTATAAAAAAAGCCATTCAAGAAACTGAAAGAAGAAGAAAAATTCAATTAGATTATAATAAAAAACATAAAATTGATGCAAAAACTGTAAAAAAAGAGATTAATGATATTTTGGAAAGTGTTTATGAAAAAGATTACGTTAAAATTAGCGAAGGCTCAAATGTTGGAGGAAATCTTAAAAAACACTTGAAAGCTTTAGACAAAAAAATGAAGGAAGCAGCGTCAAATCTAGAATTTGAAGAAGCAGCTAAAATTAGAGATGAGATTAGAAAACTAGAAAGTACAGAGCTAGAGATCACATTAAATCCAAAAATAAGACAATATGATGTAAAAAATAAACTTTATCCAAAAGGTAGATCGACAATGGGAATGCCGGGAACTAAGGTTACTAAAAAAAAAGATAAAAAATGGAAGCACAGAGGATAATAATTACTGGTGGAGCAACTAGAATAGGCGCTGCAATAGCTGAAAAATTATCAGGACCAAATAAACAAATTATAATTCATTATAATAAATCAAAAGTAAAAGCTGAAAATTTAAAAAAGAAACTTCAAAAATATGGGTCTAAAATTTATTTGGTAAAAGGAAATCTTATTAAAGAAAAAGATGTCATGAAAATTGTGAAGTTTGCCAAATCAAAATTAAAATATTTTGATTGTCTAGTTAACAATGCATCTTTATTCGAAAATGATAAACTAGAAAACTTTAGTTCAAAAAGTTGGGAAAATCATATTTCAACAAATCTTAAAGCCCCCGCCCTTTTATCAAAAGAATTCTCAAAAAATATCAGGGGAAAAAATAACAATATTATTAACATTATTGATCAACGAGTATTTAAATTAACTCCATATTTTTTTTCATACACACTAAGTAAAACCGGACTTTATACTCTTACAAAAACTAGTGCTATGAGTTTAGCACCTAATATAAGGGTAAACGGTATAGCGCCAGGACCAACAATTAAGAATAAAAGACAATCAGAAAAACACTTTAAAAATCAATATTTAGCAACACCTCTCAAAAAACAAGTTGATGTAAAAGAGATTTGTGATGCAGTTGACTTTTTTATTAAAAACAGCTCTATTACTGGTCAAATTTTAGCTATAGATAGTGGTCAAAGTTTAAACTGGCAAACACCAGATATAATAAGAGGTAAAGAGTGAAAAAAAATAATCTTAAAATTGTAAAAATTGATAAGTCTAAAAGCTTATTTAATTATGAGAAAAAGATCCTTATCAATGAATTAATTTTGGATTTAAAACTTGGATACTATGATTTTGAAAAAGAAAAACCTCAAAAAGTTAAGTTTAGCCTTGAAATTGACTATCAAGATAAAAAACCTTCAAATGACAAAGATATTAAATCTATTGTCAACTACAGCACAATTGTCAAATTAATTACAAAACTAGTAAAAAAGAAACATTATAATTTTTTAGAAACACTTGCAGAGTCTGTTTTTGATGAATTGTTTAAGGATAAAAGGATTGCGAAAATAATGCTTAAAATTGAAAAATTAGAAATTTTAAAACAATGCTCATCCGTTGGTATACAAATTACCAAAAAAAGAAGTCATGATAAGTTCTGAAATTGGAAAAGAAGTAATTAAAAAAGAACTACCATTAATACCTAAACTACCTGGTGTTTACCGCATGCTTAACGACAAAGGAGAAATTCTTTATGTTGGTAAAGCAAAAAATTTACCTAATAGACTTAAAAGTTATATTGCAGAAAAAAACCATATTATAAGAACAGAGAGAATGTTATCTCAAACAAAAAAACTTGAGATTACAACTACTTCGAATGAAAGTGAGGCTTTATTGCTTGAAGCCAACTTAATTAAAAAGCACAAACCAAAATTTAATATTTTACTTAGAGATGATAAATCTTTTCCTTTTATATTTATTGGTAATAAAGATGTCTGGCCTCAGATAAGACGACACAGAGGAAAAAAAACCAAGGAAGGTTTTTATTTTGGTCCATTTGCATCTGCTGGCTCAGCAAATTGGACTATAAAAATGATACAAAAAATTTTCCATTTAAGAGTATGTGATGATACAGTTTTCAAAAATCGAGAACGCCCATGTATTCTTTATCAAATTAAAAGGTGTTCTGGACCTTGTGTTGGATATGTCGAAAAAGAAGACTACAAGAAAACTGTTGATGACGCGATAGAGTTCGTTTCAGGAAAATCAAGAAAAATTCAAAAAAGTCTCTCAGATCAGATGGAAAAAGCTAGTGAAGATTTGGATTTTGAGAAAGCTGTGATTTTGCGAGATAGAATAAAATCATTAAACATTATTCAATCTTCTCAAAGAATCAATGAAGCAAATTTAATCGAGGCCGATGTAATTGCAGGTTATAAAGAATCTGGAAAAACTTGTATTCAGGTTTTTTTTTATCGTTCAAAACAAAACTGGGGCAACCAGGCATTTTTTCCAAAACATGATCCAGATGAAAGTTTAAGTAATATACTTAATTCTTTTGTTTCACAATTTTATGAAAATAAAAGTGTGCCTTCATCGATAATAATTTCTGAAGGAATTAAAGAAAAAAATTTGATTGAAAAAACTCTATCAAAAAAAGAGGGTAAACAAGTAAACTTATCTGTAGCAAAAAAAGGATCAAAACTAAAAGTTATCAATCAAGCAACCAAAAATGCAAAAGAAAGTTTAAATCGAAAACTTTATGAAAGTCAGAATAATAGAGAATTATTTGACTCAGTTGCGAGTAAATTTAATCTTGAGACTAATATAAATTTAGTAGAAGTTTATGACAATAGCCATATTCAAGGAACAAATAGTGTCGGGGCCTTAATTGCATTCGGTGAAGAAGGTTTTATTAAGAAAAGATATCGAAAATTTAACATTAAATCTAAAAAGAATGAGCAAGATGATTACGGAATGATGCGGGAAGTATTAAACAGAAGGTTTAAAAGAGCAATTCAAGAAAAAGACAATTATCTCTCCTTTCCTGATTTAGTAATAGTTGATGGTGGAAAAGGTCAATATTCTGTTGCAAGAGACACTTTAAATGAGTTAGGACTTCACGAAATACCGATTATTGCGATTGCTAAGGGAAAATTTAGAAATAGTGGTAATGAAACTTTTTTTCATAATGGCAAAGAACATAAATTTAATAAAAACGACCCTACCCTTTTCTTTCTTCAAAGAATAAGAGATGAATCTCATCGTTTTGCGATTAGTGCTCATAGAGCAAAGAGAAAAAGAGGAATTAGTAAGTCTTTGCTAGATCAGATTGAGGGTATCGGATCTATCAGAAAAAGGGCTTTATTAAATCATTTTGGATCTGCTCGAGCAGTAGAATCTGCCAGTCTAGATGAAATAAAATCAGTTGAGGGTGTTGAGGAAAAAGTTGCAAAAAAGATATATAACTTCTTTCACGAGTAGAGATTATGCTAAGAAAAATTCCCAACATACTAACAATAGGTAGAATTTTAATTGTACCTTTTTTTGTTTTAGCTTTCTATTTACCTGGATTTTATGGAGATCTAACGGCTTTAGTATTATTCATAATTGCATCCTTTACAGATTTTTTGGATGGAATGTTGGCTAGGCTACTCGGAGAAGAGTCTAAATTGGGGGAGTTATTAGATCCAATTGCAGATAAAATTATTGTAGCTGCTGCACTAATTTTATTAGTTATGGATGGCACGATTAAAAATTATGAGGTTATTGCTGCAATTATAATTTTAACAAGAGAAATATTAATATCTGGTCTTAGGGAATTTTTAGCAAAAGGTAAAATTAAACTTCCTGTCTCTAATCTAGCAAAATTAAAAACAGTTTTACAAATGGTATCTATTGGTCTTTTACTTTCTGGAGATACAGGAAATAAAATCATCAATTTTCAAGACTATAATGCTCAAACTATTGGTATAATTTTATTATGGCTATCAGCAGCTTTGACTTTGTTCACGGGTTATGAATACATACGTAAAGGAATAGACCACGCTATATCAGAAGACAATAAAGATTAGGCAGCTTTTTTCTTTTTAACCAAAGCTAAATAACTCTCATTTAAATCAATTATCAAATCGCAAACTTTAAATTGATACTCTGCAATAGTAGATACAGGAGTTACTTCAGCTGCAGTTCCTGTTAAAAAACATCCAACGAAATCTTTTAATTCTTCTGGTTTTATTTTTCTTTCGTGTACTTTGATATTTTTAGATTTTGCAATTTGAATTACAGTTCTTCGAGTAATTCCATCTAAAAAAGAATCTGGTATTGGAGTATGTAGCTCACCATTTTTATCTTTGAAAAAAATATTTGCTCCAGTTGCTTCTGCAATATTATCCTCATGATCTAACATAAGTGAGTCTGTATAACCTTGTTTTTCAGCTTCGTGTTTTGAAAGTGTACAAATCATATACAATCCAGAAGCTTTTGTGTCCCAAGGAATAGTATTAGGGGCGGGTCTTCGCCAGTTTGAAATATTTAATTTGATACCTTCAACCTTAAGTTTAGGATCAAAATATGAACCCCACTCCCAAGTTGCAATTGCCACATGAATTTTTGTTTGCTGAGCTGAAATAGCCATCATTTCACTGCCTCTCCAAACTACGGGTCTAACATATCCATTCTCTACTTTTTGAGTAGAAATTATTTTATTGCTCGCTTTATTAATTTCATCTTCGCTATATGGTATTTCAATTCCCATTCTCTTTGCTGAGTAAAATAATCTTGAGGTATGTTCTTCTAATTTAAAAATTGAACCATCATACACACGTTCTCCCTCGAAAACACAGCTTGCATAATGTAATCCATGGCTTAGCACATGAACCTTAACATCAGACCAATCAACTAATTCGCCATTGTACCATATTTTACCTGATCTTTTATCGTAGGGTATCATTATGAAATAAAAAAATTCTTACTGAAAAAATATCTTTGTATCTGTAATATGTCAATATAACTTACCAATAATGAAACAACTTTTATATCTAAAAGATGATCAATTAAAAGATTTGATCGAAAAGCTTTTTATAGGTTACAGAGAAACATTTTCAGACTCAAAAAAAATATTGAATAAGTATAAAATTGGCCTAGCGCACCAAAAAGTCATTCATTTGTTATCCATGTATGAAGGGATCACTATTTCAGAATTGCTTAAAAGACTTAAAGTAACTAAGCAAAGCCTTAATAGAGTTTTAAAAGATCTAATTAAAATAGACATAATAATTTTTAAAAAAGATGAGCAGGATACAAGAATAAAACATGTATTTCTTAATGATAAAGGAAAAAAAATATTTAATGAAATTTTTGAAATTCAAAAAAAAAGAATTCATAGTGCATTACTTAATTCAAGCTCAGAAGAAGTCATTAACTTTGACAACGTTTTAAAAAAAATAATTAATGGATAATTTTGTAGCTCATATTTTAGTTGTTGATGATGATGAAGGGATCAGAACGCTTGTTAAAAAATATTTAAATGAAAATAATTACCTTGTTACAACTGCAAATAGCGCAGAAGATGCTTTTGAAAAAATACAAATAATCAAATTTGACCTAATCATACTAGATATTATGATGCCTGGTAAAAGTGGCTTAGAGTTTATTAAAGAAAATCAAAAGAAACTGGATACACCTGTGATTTTATTAACTGCAAAAGGTGAAGCAAATGAAAGGGTTGAGGGTTTAGAAGTTGGTGCTGATGACTATCTTCCAAAACCTTTCGAGCCTAAAGAGTTGATATTGAGAATACAAAATATAATTCGAAAAACAAAAAAAAGTGATCAAAAACGAGTTATACAATTTGAAAATATTAAAATTGATTTAAATAAACAACTAATAATTAAGAAAAATACAGAATACAAAATTAACAATACAGAGAAAAAAATTTTAGAAAAAATGATTAATAATCCTGGTAAAACTTTTTCACGAGAAGATATTGGTATTCTAACTGAACTAGATAAAGAGAGATCAATAGATGTAATTATCACAAGACTTAGAAAAAAAATTGAAATTGATCCAAAAAATCCAAAATTTTTACAAACAATAAGAGGAGCTGGATATGTTCTATGGATTGAGTAAATTTTTTAAAAATATACTCCCCAAAAGATTATTTTACCGAGCTTTGCTAATTGTTGCTGTTCCAGTCATAGTTTTACAATTGGTAATTACTATTGTTTTTTTTGATAGCCTTTGGATCAAGACTAATAAAGGTATGACTAAAGCGTTAGTAAATGAAATTAATACTTTCATCGAAGTTTATTCTGATGAAATTTATAAAAAAGATGAAATTAAAAATGTTTTTTCAGTTTACCAAGACTTAAATATAGATTTTGTAGATAACAAAGATTTTATTTATACTTTTGATGAAAGATGGTTTAGTCCGATAGATAGGACTTTAAGAAGAGAACTTAAGTCAAAATTTGGGAATGGAAATTATTGGTTTGATACAACCTCATACAAAGAGTTAATTGATATTAGAATAAAATATCAGTTTGGGTATTTTAAGTTTTTAGTTCCAAGAGATAGAGTGACGACTTCCTCGGCTCGTATCTTTGCACTATGGATAACAGTTCCTGCAATCATAATGATTTTAATTTCATTAATTTTTCTTAAAAATCAAACTAGACCAATAACTAATCTTGCAAAAGCAGCTGAAAAATTTGGTCGGGGAGAAGAAATTGATGAATTTAAACCCTCTGGTGCAGCGGAAATCAGACAAGCTGGTTATGAATTTGATAGAATGAGAAAAAGAATTTTAAGACATCTTAATCAAAGATCAGAAATGTTATCTGGCATTAGTCACGACTTAAGAACCCCTTTAACAAGAATGAAATTGCAAATGGCATTTATAAAAGATGAAGAATTAAGTAAAAAATTATCTGAAGACATTAACGAAATGGAAAAAATGCTAAATGAATATTTGCAGTTTACCAGCTCGTCATACCTTGAAAAAGATGAAGAATTTAATATTAGCGAATTAGTTGATGAAATAGTTAAAAAATATGAAAATGAAAATATATCATCCAAGATTTCACCTAGAATTTATATAAGCGGTAGAAAAAACTTAATCAAAAGATGTGTTAACAATCTTATAGATAATGCAATTAAATACGCGGAAAAGGTAAATGTAGATATTACTAAAAGCAGTAACAACTTATTCATTAAAATTGAAGATAATGGACCGGGTATACCTGAAACAGAATATGATAATGTTTTCAAACCTTTTTATAAAATTGATAAAGGTCGAGCTGAGACAAAATCAAGTGTTGGACTTGGATTATCCATAGCTTCGGACATTATCAGATCCCACGGGGGAAATATTAAATTAGCTAAGTCACCAATGGGTGGCTTAGAAGCTAAGATCTTTTTGCCTTTTTAGTTTTCTTTTTTTTTGTAAGTTTTAATTGATCAATTTTTTTTTCTAAATTTTCAACTCTTTTTGAAAGAACTTCAAACTCATCTTTACTTGTTAACTTCATTCTAAAAACTATTTCATCTCTTTTAGATTTTAAAATAGTCATAATTTCATTGGCTATATCTTTTGATGATACTAAGCCTTGTTCAAATAATTTTGCAAGTTTTTCAATTACAAACTTTGAGTTTTTCATATATTAATCTAATAACTTATTATAATTATAACTTATATTTAAAAATAAAAATGTTCATTAATAATTTTGACCCAGTCGTATTTCAAATTTTTTCATTTGAAATTAGATGGTATTCTTTAGCTTATATTGTTGGTATTTTATTAGGATGGTTTTTAAGTAAAAAATTTTTTATTTCTGAACTGAAAGTAAGGGAAAAATTTGACGATTACTTAACTTATCTAATCTTAGGTTTAATTATTGGTGGTAGATTAGGGTATGTTGTATTTTATAACTTTGAATTTTATATCAATAATTTATTAGATATCTTAAAAATTTGGCAGGGTGGTATGTCATTTCATGGGGGAGTTATAGGGATCATAATTGCAAGTTACCTTTTTGCGAAAAAAAATTCACAAAGTTCATTTAGTTATTTAGATATTGTGTCTTTTGTTGCACCCATAGGTATTTTTTTTGGCAGAATAGCAAATTTTATTAATTCAGAACTTTATGGTGTCGAAACAAATGTTGCTTGGGCAGTCCAATTTACACAAATAGATAATTTGTATCGACATCCTACTCAGTTATATGAAGCATTTTTTGAGGGTATAATTCTATTTTTAGTTCTATTATATTTCAAAAATAAGAGTTTCGCCAAAAGACCTGGTTTTATCTCTGGTGCATTTTTAGTTTTTTACTCAATTTTTAGATTTGCAATTGAGTTTTTAAGAGTTCCTGATGACCAACTAGGCTATTTATTATTCAATTTAACAATGGGACAACTTATAAGTATCTTTTTTTTAATAATCGGATGTTATTTATTAATCTCTAAATATGAAAACAGACAAAATAGTTAATTTACCCTTAGACAAGTTTATCAATATCTCTCTGTATAATAGAAAGTCTGGGTACTACATAAAAAAAAATCCATTTGGCAAAAAAGGAGATTTTATTACAGCTCCTAATGTATCAAGATTATTTTCTGAAATGATTGCTATTTGGATTGTAAGTTTTTGGAAAAGTATAGGATCACCAAAAGAATTCAACTTGATCGAACTTGGAGCAGGTAATGCTGCAATGATGAAAGTTCTTATAGAAAGTTTTAAAAAGTTTCCATCGTTTTTCAAATCCTGCAAGTTGGTAATTTATGAGATAAGTCCTACTTTAAAGAAAATACAAAAAAAAGAATTATTAAATTCAGATGTAAATTGGATAAACGATTTAAAAAAGATTAAAAAAATTCCTAGTATATTTGTTGCAAATGAGTTTTTTGATGCACTTGCAATTAAACAATTTGAAAAAAAAGGAAATATTTGGTTTGAAAAGTTTGTAAGTTTAAACAAAAAAATAACCTCTTTCTCGGAAAAAAAGATTAATATGAAAAGTTATGAAAAAAAGATTAATTTTAAAATATCTAAAAACCAGAGTTTTATAGAATATTCAGAGCTTGGTATTAATTATTTGAAACAAATTTCAAAAATAATCAAAGTGAGATCTGGGGGAATTTTAATCATAGATTATGGATATAATGAAGATAAAATGAAAAATACTTTACAAGCATTATATAAACACGAATATTCAGATGTTTTAGCTAAAATTGGTAATTCAGATATCACACATAATATTAATTTCCGATTATTTGAAAAAATAATCAAAAAACTTGGTGGATTAAAGCATAGTTTAACAACACAAAAAGAATTTCTCACAAAAATGGGTATCCAAGAAAGAGCTGAGATGATTGCAAAAAATCAAAACTTTTTAAAAAAAGCAGATATCTATTACAGATTAAAAAGACTAACAGATGATAAACAAATGGGAAAATTGTTTAAAGTTATGTTAATAAAAAATCAAAAAAATAATTTTAATTTAGGATTTTGATCTGTTCACCTCTCGAAAATTATTAAAAAACAAAAATATAAGTCATGGTTTTTTTAATAAAAATGGAGGTAAATCAAAAGGGATATATAAAAGTCTAAATTGTGGTCCCGGTTCTCATGACAAGAAAAATAATATTTTAAAAAATTTAAAGATTGTCAAAGATAAAATAGGGAAAAAAACAAAAAATATTTATTTAGTACATCAAGTACATAGCAATAAGTTGGTTTTTCTTAATAAAAACTCTAAATTAAAAAAAAAAATTAAGGCTGACGCAATTATAACTAATCAAAAAAAACTGCCGATAGCTGTATTGACCGCTGATTGCGTACCAGTGTTATTATATGACAATGAAAAAAAAATTATCGCGGCTATCCATGCTGGTTGGAAAGGGGCATATAGAGGGATAATCAAAAATGTTATCAATTTTATGTGTAAAAAAGGGTGTAATCCAAAAAATATTATAGGAGCAATTGGTCCGTCAATTACTCAAAAAAACTACGAGGTAAAAGCTGACTTTAAAAAGAAATTTATTAAAAAACACAAAAAAAACAAAATTTTCTTTAAAAATAAAAACGAACTAACTTATTTTGATTTACCAAATTATGTCAAATCTCAACTTAAATCACAAAAAATCAATAATATCGATATGATTAAAATTGATACATTCGATGAAAAAAATAATTTTTTTAGTGCAAGAAGATCATTAAAATTAAATCTAAATGATTATGGTAGAAATATTTCAATAATTATGATTAATTAAACTTTTCATGAAATTATTAACTGGAAATAGTAATAAAATCTTAAGTAAAAATATCGCTAAATATTTAAAATCTAAACTTGTCAATTCTAGTATAAGAAAATTTGCAGATGGTGAAATTTACATTGAAATAAATGAAAATATAAGAGGGAATAGCATTTTTATAATTCAGTCTATTTCTTCACCAGCTAATGACAATTTAATGGAATTATTATTATGTATTGATGCTTTAAAAAGATCATCAGCAAAAAATATAACTGCTGTAATTCCTTATTTTGGTTATGCGAGACAAGATAGAAAAGTTGTACCAAGAACATCAATATCAGCAAAGCTTGTTTCAAATTTGATAACTCAAGCTGGTGCAGATAGAGTTGTGACAGTTGATCTCCACGCTGGTCAAATTCAAGGTTTTTTTGATATTCCTGTCGATAACCTTTTTGCAACTCCAATCTTTGCACGACACATTAAAAAAAAGATTAAAAGTAAAAATATAATCTGTGTTGCGCCAGATGTTGGTGGTACAGAAAGAGCGAGAGCACTTGGTAAAATTTTAAATATTGGTTTAGCTATTGTTGATAAGAGAAGACCAAAGCCTGGGCAATCACAAGTAATGAATATTATTGGAGATGTAAAAGGTAAAACATGTATCTTGGTTGATGATATAATTGACTCTGGTGGTACTATCGTCAATGCCGCTAAAGCATTAAAACAAAGAGGCGCAAAAGAGGTTTATGTTTACATTACTCATGGAGTATTAAGTGGAGACGCGGTTAAAAAAATTAAAAATTCAGTTATCAAAAATTTAGTTATTACGGACACGATAGATAACAGCGAAAAAACAAAAAATGTTAAAAACATAGAAGTTTTACCAATTTCCGCCCTTATGGGAGAAGCTATAAAAAGAATTTCTAATTCAACATCAGTTTCAGATTTATTTAAATAATTACCTTGATTATTTATGAACATGGGTTAAAAACCTCTGTTTTATGAATTCTTTAGAGGCAAAGATCAGGGATAACAAAACTAAAGGTCAACTTAATGCTATCAGGAATGATGGCCGTGTTCCAGGGATTATCTATGGAGGTAAAGACCAAAACCAAAAAGTTTCTATATCAAAGAAATTATTAAAAACCTTGATTGAGAAAGAAAACTTTTTATCAAATATCATTACATTAAATGTGGATGGAAAATCTCAAAATGTGTTGCCTAGAGAAGTAAAATATCACATCATAAGTGATGAACCTACTCATGTAGATTTTCTAAGAGTTCTTCCTGGAGTAAAAATTAAGATTGAAGTTCCAGTTAACTTTATTAATCACGAAAAATCTCCAGGTTTAAAAAGAGGCGGAGTGCTTAACATTGTAAGAAGAAAAGTTGAATTAAAATGCCCAAGTGAAAAAATACCTGAAAGTATTACTTTAGATTTGGATGGTATCGATATCGGGTCAAGTTTTAAAATTTCCTCAGTAAAACTAGATGCAGAAGTAACACCAACTATTCAAGGAAGAGATTTCGTAATTGCAACCTTAGCAGCACCGACAGTCATGAAAGAGCCAGAAAAACCAGCAGAAGCAGAAACTGCAGAAGGTGAAGAAGGTGCTGAAGGAGCAGAAGCAGCAGCAGCTGAAGGAGATAAACCAGCTGCAGAGGGCGATAAAAAAGAGGGTGATGATAAAAAACCTGCAGATAAAAAAGCTCCAGAAGAAAAAAAATAATCCACTTAATTTGAAATACTAATAGTTTATGCTTTTATTTGTAGGTTTAGGTAATCCAACTCCAGATAGTGAAAATAATAGACATAATGTTGGTTTTAAAATTATAGACTCCATCAATAAAAAGTTCGGACTTACAAAACAAAAACCAAAATTCAAAGGTTTGTTAACAACTGGTAATATTGATAGCAAAAAAGTTTATGCCATCAAACCCTTAACTTTTATGAATAACTCTGGAATATGTATTAGAGAACTAATTGAATATTTTAAAATCGAACCTGAAAATGTAATTGTTTTTCATGATGACCTTGATGTTGAATTTGGAAAAATAAAAGCGAAATTTGGTGGATCAAGTGCTGGCCACAATGGAATATCTTCTATAGATAAATTTATTGGTAAAGATTACTCAAGAGTAAGAATAGGTATAGGAAAACCAAAAGGACCCATTGAAGTATCTGATTATGTTTTGCAAAATTTTGATGATGAAGAAATTATGGGTGTAGAAAAAATATCCAAAAATATAACTGAATCACTTTCTATACTTGTAGAAAAAAAATTAGATTTATTTTCAAGCACAGTTAATAATAAATAATGAGTTTTAAATGTGGGATCGTTGGATTACCTAATGTTGGTAAATCAACTCTTTTCAATGCACTAACTAATTCCAGTAAGGCACAAGCTGCTAATTTTCCTTTTTGTACAATTGATCCAAATATTGGAGTTGTAATAGTTCCTGATGAGAGAATAAACAATTTAGCTAAAATTTCAAAATCAAAAAAAATAATCAATACCACTATCTCTTTTGTTGATATTGCTGGACTGGTAAAAGGTGCATCCAAAGGTGAAGGTTTGGGTAATAAATTTCTTTCTCATATTAGAGAGGTCGATGCAATTATTCACATGATCAGGTGCTTTGACTCTAATGATATTCAAAATGTTAACCCTTCTGTTGACCCGATAAGAGATATAGAAATTATAGAAACAGAGATGATGCTTGCGGATCTTGAATCTATTCAAAAAAGGTTAGAGAAAAATAATAAAAAAAATGTTGATGAGGATCAAATCAAAATTCTTGAAATAGCTATGGATTGTATAAATAATAATAAAAGTTTTGATGATTTAAGAACCCAATTTAATAAAAAACAACTTAATCAATCTGGATTATTATCCCTTAAACCTAAAATTTTTGTTTGTAACGTAGATGAACAAAGTGTTCAAAATGGAAATAATTACACTCAATCGTTTATTGATAAGTATGGAAACAATAATACTTTGATCGTTTCTGCAGACATAGAAAATCAAATAAATGAATTGGATAGCAATGAGAAAAAAAATTATATGGAAATGATTGGATTAAAGGAAACAGGATTGAATAAATTAATTAAGAAAGGTTACGAAATTCTTGACCTAGATACATACTTTACATCTGGGCCCGAAGAAACTCGAGCATGGACAATTGAAAAAAATTGTACTGCTCCAAAAGCTGCAGGTGAAATTCATACTGATTTTGAAAAAGGATTTATTCGAGCTGAAACTATTTCTTATGATGACTTCATATCCAATGATGGTTGGGTAAATTCAAAAAATAATGGAAAAATGAGATTAGAAGGGAAAGATTATATAGTTAAAGATGGAGACGTTCTAAACTTCCGTTTCAATACGTGACCATATTCTTTTCATACTAAAATAAACTAGGATTGTTAAAATAATTAAATATACGATAGCTTTAAAACCCATTTGATGTCTTGACTCTAAATGAGGTTCAGCTGACCACATTAAGAATGTTGTTACATCTTTTGACATTTGCTCAACTGAAGCTGTTGTGCCATCAGAATATTCTACTAATCCATCTGATAACTGATTAGCCATTTTAATTTTATTTCCATACATGTATTTATTATAATAAACACCATCATCTAAAGTAACTCCAGCTGGTGGGTCCTCATATCCTTGAAGCAATGAGTAAATATAATCTACCCCACCCCCTCTTGCTTTAACTAATACAGACATATCTGGTGGATAAGCACCTCCATTTGCGGCTTGAGCAGCTTGAACGTTATCATAGGGCATTACAAACTTATCTGATAATCTGCCCGGACGAGTAAACATATCACCATCTGAATTAGGTCCATCTTTGACCTCAAAAGATGCAGCAATAGCTTTTGCTTGCTCTATAGAAAATTCTGGCCCCCCTTTTTCAGCTAAGTTTCTATAACTTAAATATTTCATTGAATGACAAGAAGAGCACACCTCTGTGTAGACTTGATAACCTCTTTGAAGTGCAGCTCGATCAAACTTTCCAAAAAGACCTTTAAAACTCCAATCAGTTTTTAAATATTCAACTTTTTCTGCAGCTTGAGTGCTTATTGAAAGTCCAGAAAATAGAATAATAAATGAAAATATTTTAAAAAAATTTTTCACTTATTTATTTAAACTTTCCTTGATCTTTGCCGTGGCTAAATTAGGTGAACCACCTAGTATCGGTTCGGTAATACTTAATGGAATTGGAAGAGTTTTTTCTTTCCAACCTAAAACTGGAAGTATCACTAAAAAGTGTAAGAAATAGTATGCTGTAGCTACTCTAGCAACTAACAGATATAATCCCTCTGCTGGCATAGCACCTACATATCCCAGGATCAAAACATCAGCGACAAGGATCCAATAAAATTGTCTATATAAAGGTCTAAATACTGCAGATCTAATTTTTGAAGTATCAAGCCATGGAAGAGCTGCTAAAATTAAAATAGCAGATAACATTGCAACTACTCCTAAAAGTTTATCTGGAACCGATCTTAAAATTGCATAGAATGGTAATAAATACCACTCTGGAACAATATGTGCCGGAGTAACTAATGGATTAGCTTCAATATAATTATCTGCATGACCTAAAATATTTGGCGTGTAAAAAACAAAAAATGCAAAAACAATCATAAACATTAGTAAAGCAAAACCATCTTTTATTACAATGTATGGATGGAATGGCACTGTATCTTTTGAAGGTTTTTTTATGTCAATTCCAACTGGATTATTATTTCCAGGAACATGAAGTGCCCATATGTGAAGAACAACTAAACCTAAAATTAAAAAAGGTATTAAATAGTGTAGTGTAAAAAATCTTGTTAAAGTAGGATTATCAACTGAGTAACCTCCCCATAACCAAGTAACAATACCCTCACCTACTAAAGGAATTGCGCTGAATAGATTTGTAATTACAGTTGCACCCCAGAAACTCATTTGGCCCCATGGAAGTACATAACCCAAAAATGCAGCTGCCATCATTAATAAATAAATGATGATACCTATTATCCAAATTATTTCCCTCGGAGCTTTGTAAGAACCATAAAATAATGATCTAAATATATGAATATAAACAGCCAAAAAAAACATTGAGGCACCATTTGCATGAATGTATCTAATTAACCAACCATAGTTAACATCTCTCATAATATGCTCAACACTATCAAAAGCCATATCAGCATGAGCAATGTAATGCATTGCAAGAACTAAACCCGTTACAATTTGAGTAATCAAACAAAAAGTTAGTATTCCACCAAACGTCCACCAATAATTTAAATTTTTAGGAGTTGGATAATCAGTTAAGTGATTTGCCAGAGTTAATAATGGTAAACGATCGTTAAACCATTTTCCAAATTTTGATTTCGGTGTGTATTCGTGATCACTCATAATAATTATCCAATTTTAATTGTATTAGCATTAACAAATTCATATTTAGGGATCTCCATATTAGTCGGAGCTGGTCCCTTTCTAATTCTTCCTGAGATATCATAGTGAGAACCATGACAAGGACAAAACCATCCATTGTATTCACCTTTTTGATCTAAAGGAACACAGCCTAAGTGAGTGCACACTCCAAGCATGACTAACCACTCGGGGTTCGCTGCACGATCCTCATCTTTTTCTGGATGTTTTAAATCTTCTAACTTTACAGATCTTGCTTCAGCTATTTCATCTTGTGTTCTTCTACGAATAAAAACTGGTTTACCTCTCCATAAAACCGTAATTGTTTTACCTGGATTAACCGCACTTACATCAACCTCAGTGCTCGCCAAAGCTTTGACTGATGCGTCTGGGTTCATCTGATCAATCATTGGCCATATCGTTGCACCAACACCAACCGCACCAACTGCATAAGTTGCTGTGAATAAGAAATCTCGTCTATTAGTTTTTTTTTCTGACATCAATAATAGTTAAATATACTCAATAATGCTTTTTTCTACTTAAATATATGATTTCATATAATATAAAATGATAAATTTACTACTGAAAGAATGACACAGAATTTGATAAATCATGGCCCAAAAATTGCTTTATTTGAACCAGACATACCTCAAAATACAGCAGCAATAATCAGAACCTGTGCGTGCCTAGGTGCAAAACTTGAAATAATAGAGCCTTGCGGGTTTATGCTGAGTGACAGAAGATTTAAGCGAGTCGTTATGGATTATATGAATGAAAAAGACATAAAATTCCATCAAAGCTCAGATGATTTTTTTAAATCGAAAAAAGATCAAAGAATAGTTCTAATGACCACAAAAGCGTCTGTTTCTTACACAAAATTTAAGTTTAATATAAATGACACTATTCTTTTTGGTAGAGAAAGTGCCGGAGTGCCAAATGAGGTTCACAAAAAAATTAAAGATAGACTCAAAATTCCTATGAAAAACAATAAACGCTCACTTAATATTGCATCTTCTGTTGCAATCATATTGGCAGAAAGTTTAAAACAAACTAAATTAATCTAATATGGATTTAGAAATTAAAAAAGACATCACAAGTAATTGGTTCAAAATGCTACAAGAAGCTATTTGGCATACTATAACCAACCTAGAAAAAAAAGATGCGGATATCAAAACCACTGTTTGGAGCAGAAGTAAAAAAAGAGACGAAGGAGGCGGAGAATTTAGAATTTTAGAAAATGGAAGAATATTTGATAAAGTTGGAGTAAATTTTTCTAAAGTTCATGGAAAATTCCCAAAACAATTTCAAAAAAATATTTTAGGTGCAAAAAAAAATCCCAGTTTTTGGGCTTCTGGTATTTCCGTTGTAATGCATATGAAAAATCCCATGATCCCTGCCATGCATTTTAATACAAGATATATCTGCACAACTCAGGACTGGTTTGGTGGTGGTATGGATGTAACCCCATCAATAAAAGATGATAAGGAAAAAAAAGAATTTCATAAAACCCTAAAAAAAATGTGTGATCAACACAATAAGAAATATTACACAAAATATAAGAAATGGTGTGATGAATATTTTTATTTACCTCATAGAAAAGAATCGAGGGGTATTGGTGGAATTTTTTTTGATTATAAAAAAGATAATTTTGAGAAAGATTTTAAATTTGTAAGAGATGTGGGGATCACTTTTCAATTTATTTTTGAAAAAATCATTAGAAAAAAAATGAAGAAAAAGTGGAATAAAAAACATAAAGAATTACAATTCATAAAAAGAGGTCGTTATACAGAATTTAACTTACTCTATGACCGAGGAACAAAATTTGGTTTACAAACTGGTGGAAACGTTGAAGGTATTTTAATGTCATTACCTCCGTTAGCAAAATGGAAATAACATGGACAAAGAACCAATTACTTTAAATGGCCTAAATAAACTTAAAGATGAATTAATCTTTTTAAAAGAAAAAAAAAGACCTGAGATTGTAGCGGCGATTGCTGAAGCGAGGTCACATGGTGATCTAAAAGAAAATGCAGAGTATCACGCTGCAAAAGAAGAGCAGTCTCATAATGAGGGAAGGATTACTGAAATTAATGATATCATTGCTAGAGCAAATGTCATTGATGTTACGAAATTAAATAATGATGGAAAAGTTATCTTTGGCTCGACTGTGTTTTTAGAAAATTTAGATACTGGAGAAAAAATAAATTATAAGATTGTAGGAAAAGATGAAGCTGATCTCAAACAAAAATTAATTTATTTTCAATCACCTATAGGTAAAGGTTTAATTGGAAAAAATAAAAATGATTTAGTTGAAATAAAAACTCCTGCCGGGGTCAAAAATTTTGAAATTAAAGACGTGAAATATATCTAATTGTTAACAATTTGACTTACTTGTTTATCTGAAATTTGAAAATTATTTTTCACCCATTCTTCCTCAATAATTTTTAATTTTGCACCCAATTGTTTACCCTCAGGAATATTGAATTTTTCCATTAAAAATTCTGCACCCACAGGCATTTTTGGTATTGTTTTATCTTTGTAGATATCAATTAATCTTTGAACATTTTCAGAATTTTTTTTTGATTTTATTAAATAATAATTGAGAATATCAGTTACAGCTTGTTTTCCATTATAATAAAAAATAACATTAAAGTTTTCCTCTCTAAAAGTTTTTGGTCCAATTTTTTCCTTAAAAAAATTATCTATAATTTTTATTCTTTTTTGATCTTTTTTAGAAATATTAAATTTGTACATAAAATAATCCGCATTATCTGTCTCATCAATAATCATTAAAGATAATAGAAAGACAAAATCAGCTTTATTAATTATTTGTTTTTTTTTTGAGTTTAATTTTGAAAAAGTTTTTAAATTATTTAATTCAGGAAAAACAATTAAAAATAATTCTGAGCTCAATTTATTATCAGCTAATTTTTCTAATATTTCTAAGTGAGTTATTTTTTTTAACTCATCTAATAGTCTCTCTTTAGATAATTTTGAGATACCACCGATATTAATTTTAAGTTTTCTGATTAATTCTGGATTATGCGGATGCTTTGAATAATGAGCGAAAAATCTTAAATATCTTAAAATTCTCAAATAATCTTCTTTAATTCTTTTATCAGCGTCTCCTATAAAATTTACGAAACCGTTTTCTAAGTCTTTTTTACCCTCAAAAGGATCGAACAAGTTTCCATCTTCATCCGCGTATATGGAATTGATGGTAAAATCCCTTCTTAATGCATCCTCTTTCCAATTTTTTGAAAATTTCACTTTTGCATGTCTTCCATCTGTTAAAATATCTTCTCTCAATGAGGTAATCTCAAATTTGTACCCTTCTATAAGTGCTGTAATTGTTCCATGTTCAATACCAGTTTCGTAAAAATCAATTTTATTTTCTTTCAAAACTTCACAAACCTTTTGAGGATCAAGATTTGTAGCCATATCAATATCATTTACTATTTCTTTATTAATGATTTTTCTTATGCAACCTCCTACAAATCTTACTTCACTATCTGATGAATAAGAATTTATGGCTTTAAATATTTTATTTGCTGGAGTATTTTTTGTTAAATCTCGAATAGTTTGACTTATATAATTTAAATTATTTGATCTAAAAAAAATTGTATCTAAAAAATTTTTCATACTTGGCTGGGGCGCTAGGATTCGAACCTAGGATGCAGGTACCAAAAACCCGTGCCTTACCGCTTGGCTACGCCCCAATATTAAGTTCGTATAACACAAAAAAATCAAATTTATATAGTTTTTGAGGCTATACACCAGATATTTTTGTATTTTTGAATAAACCTTTTTTTCGCACGTTCACATCTTTTTTTTGTTTGATAATATGCAACTAAAGCTGATCCCGATCCTGTCATTCTTACAAAAACTGGGTTTAGAGAATTCTCTAAATAAAGTTTCATATTTTTTAATCTTGGGTATTTTAAAAAAGCTATTGTTTCTAAGGAATTTTTCATATCTTTTAAAAAATTGATATCAAACATTTTTTTGGCTCCCTTGCCAAATTTTGCTTTATCAAACTTTCTAACCTTTGAATAAATATCCTTAGTCGAACAACCAAAATTTGGTTTTACGATTAATGGGTAAATTTTTTTTACATTATTAAAATACTTTATTTTATTTCTTGAATTTAAAATCTTACTTTTATGATTTAAGCCTAACATCACATCTGAGCCAATTAACTTAGAAATTTTTAACATTTCCTTATTTTTGATATTAATTATTCTCTTATGAGCCAAATATCTTAGTATACTTGCTGCATTCATTGAGCCACCGCCAAGACCAGCTTTATCAGGTATAGATTTTTTGATTTTGATTTGAAATCTTTGGTTTTTCAAAATTTTTTTTTTTTCTAAGATTTCAAATAATTTAGAAACAGTGTTTTTCCTACCTATCCTTCGAGAAAATTTTCCATTGAATGAAATTAAATGTTTTTTTGATTTAATTTCTTTGATCAAAATTGTGTCGTGCAAATCTACGAAGCTTATTATGCTCTCTATATTGTGCAAAGATTTACTTTTGCTTATAACATTTAATGCCAAATTTAATTTCGCGTGTGATTTTATTCTGGAAAAAGGCATTAAGAGCTTTTAAGACCTTCGATCATCTTAATATTAATTTTTTCAATTAATTCTTTTTCAGTATCTTTCATTTTCAACACATTGGTCCAAAAATATCTAGCCTGGATTTTTCTATTGAGCTTCCACAAAATATCGCCGTAATGGTCATTCACTATCGGATCATCCGGCATCAATTCTACGGCTCTTTTCAAAAATTTTTCAGCTCTTGGATAATCATCAGTTAAATAATAAGCCCAACCAATAGAGTCTATTATATATGGATCATCACTCTCAAGTTCGTAGGCTGTTTCAAGCATTTTAATCGCTTCATTAATTTTATAATCCCTCTCAAGCCATGAATAAGCAAGGTAATTTAGTATATAAGCATCGTCAGGTGTAATTTGAAGTGCATCAATTAAATCTTTATCGGCTTTTTCATAATTTTTAATTCGTTCATATGTGCCTCCTCTTCGATAAAGAATATCTGACTTGATATCCGAATTATCATCCAAATTTTCAATAATTTTAGAGTAATAACTTATTGCTTCTTCGTAATTTTTTGCTTTTTTATAAAAATTAGCAACATCAAATAATATTTTTTCATTTGGATTTTCAATTTTATCAAAATTAAATTTGATAAAGTTAAGAGACTCTTGATTATTTCTCTGCGCTGAAATTATTTGCGCTTCTTTTTTTAATCTAAACCAATAATAAAAATCATCATCCTTTTTAAATTTTTTAAGAACCTTTTTTGCCTTTTCATAATCTTTATTAAAATAATGATTTTCCGCAACTAGTGATAGATTAAATACAAATCTTGGATTAAGAAAATTTGATAAATTTAAGTAAAAATTTGACATCTCGTAATTGTCTTGCGCAGAATACAGATTTGATATTAAAAACAAAAATTCAGCAATTAAATCATTATGATTTTTACATGAAAAGACCTCTTTAAATTTTTGCAAGTTTCCATTCTCAATCCAACTTTTACCTTGTGATAGTAGCAATGTTGAATTTAAAAATTCTATTTCATCGGTAATTACTTTTGCTTCGTTTATGTTACCATTTTCAACTAAGTAACTTATATAAAAATAAATATACCTAGTAAAATCAGACTCAGGATCATTTATCAATTTTGAGAAATATCTCCCTGTATTAGGATCATCCAAATAACACTTTTGAAATGTTTCTGAAATATAAGATAGTCTTCCAAAGTTTTTCTTATCGTCTAAAAATTTTTTTTCTTTAAAGAGGTAAACATATTGTTTTAAGCTTTCTAAAATTGCTAAATTAAACCTGTCCTGTTCTGCAAAGTTATTTGCGATAGAAATGTATTCATAGGCAATGTCTAACTCATTTTTTTTTAAACTATCAATTATTAATAATAAGTAAGAGTCGAAAAAATCTATATTTTCATTCTCATAATTTTGTTTAATAATTTGTATCGCTTGCAATACTTTATTCTCTAATACTAATGAAGATACATACCTTTTTAAAAATGGATCATGATTATTGATCAAAATTTTAGATGAATTAAAAAAATCTAAAGCTTCAGAATTTTTTTTATTCCCAAAAGCAACAATACCTGAAAAATATTTTGATAAATTTTTAGAATCAATCTTTTCAAAAGAATTACTTTTCGTAAACAAAGTGTTCTGATAAAATAATAATATAATTAGTATAAATTTTATATTTTTAAGAACCATTACTACATTGTATGATTAAAAAGACTTTAAATCAAAATGCTAAATATGCTCAAGAATTCATGAAAACAATTGAAACTGATTTTGTTTTTAGCGATAAACCAATCAATAGATTTAAAGTCAATTTAACTGAAAATAAAAACACCTCAATAAATAAAAAAAAATTGCTAAATGATCTTAAAACAAAGATTAATTCAATTGAAAATTGTAATTTAAAAAATAATTCTAAGAATTTGGTCCTGGGCGAAGGTAACATTAATGCTGATGTGATGTTAATTGGAGAGACTCCAGGCGAAATAGAGGATAAAACAGGTTTATGCTTTCAAGGAGAAGTGGGCAATCTCTTAAGCAAAATGTTACTAGCAATCAATATAAAAAGAGAGAATATTTACACTACCTACTCAATTAATTTCAGACCACCAGAAGATAGAAAACCCACTACACAGGAGATAAAACGTTATGCAATATTTTTAAAAGAACACATTGCAATAATAGATCCAAAAATTTTAATTTTAATGGGCAGCACAGCAATGGAGGCAATTACTGGATTAAGTAAAATATCTAATGAAAGAGGTAAGTGGAAAGAAATAATTTTAAAGAACAAAACTATTCCTATCATGATTTCTTTTAGCCCCTCCTATCTAATTAGATTTCCAGAAAATAAAAAATTTTCATGGGAAGATCTAAAAAAAATTAAACAAAAAATTCAAGATTTAAATATTAGGATTTAATGAAAACTATTGCTGGAGTTGATGAAGTTGGCAGGGGTAGCTTAATTGGACCTGTTTATGCAGCAGCCGTAATATTGAACAAGACCATCAATAAGAAGTTATTGAAAGACTCAAAAAGTTTAAAAAAAAATAAACGAGAATTTTTAGCTAAATACATTAAAAAAAACTCTATTTGGGCTACAGGTAAAGCTTCTGTCTCAGAAATTGAAAAAATAAATATTCTTCATGCAAGTCTATTGGCTATGGAAAGAGCAATTAAAAAACTCAAAAAAAAACCAAAACTAATTTTGGTCGATGGAAATAAAACACCAAATTTAAAAAATTATAAACTTCAATCAGTCATTAAAGGTGATCAAAAAATACCATCTATTTCTGCAGCATCAATCATAGCAAAAGTTACACGTGATAAAATGATCTCTAAATTAGGTAAGAAATTTAAAAATTATTACTGGAGTAAAAATTATGGATATGGAACTAAACAACATCTTAAAGCTATAAAAAAATTTGGGATTACTTCTCACCATAGAAAAACCTTTTCACCGATCAGCAAGTTAAAATAGGTTTCACGTAGAAACACCAGATGTAGTTGTTGTGAACCACCATCATACAAATGGAATCCAAATAATTCAATCCTAGGTTGACCCAAGAATCTTTTTGGAGTCTAATTTATTTTTATAAAATGAATTTGGACTTTAAAAATAAATTAATAAATGGAGATAGTTTAAGGGAACTTAAAAAAATCCCTAGTGAGACTTTTGATTTAATTTTTGCTGACCCTCCTTACAACTTACAATTAAGAAATGAGCTTATAAGACCCGATAGGTCTAAGGTAAATGCAGTCAATGATAAATGGGATCAATTTGAAAATTTTAAAAAGTATGATGAATTTACCTACTCGTGGTTAACAGAATGCAAAAGAATTTTGAAAAAAAATGGTGCTATTTGGGTGATTGGCAGTTACCATAACATTTTTAGAGTTGGCACCGCTATTCAAAATTTAGGTTTTTGGATTTTAAATGATGTCATCTGGAATAAAAAAAATCCTATGCCAAATTTCAGAGGTACACGTTTTACTAATGCACATGAAACGTTGATTTGGGCATCAAAATCAGAAAAATCAAAATACACTTTTAATTATCAATCTTTAAAATGTTTAAATGATGATCTTCAAATGAGATCGAACTGGGAGTTGCCGATTTGTAATGGTTCTGAAAGACTTAAAAAGAATGGTAAAAAAGTGCATTCTACTCAAAAACCTGAAGCTCTACTTCACAGAATTTTATTAGCAACCTCAAATAAAAATGATTTAGTTTTAGATCCTTTTTTAGGATCAGGAACAACAGCAGCGGTTGCAAAAAAATTGGGTAGAAATTATTACGGAATTGAAAAAGAAAAAACCTATCATAAGGCAGCTGAACAACGACTAAAAAATACAAAACCTATAGAAGATGATTATTTAGATACTTTGCAAAATGGTAGATCTAAGCCAAGAGTACCTTTTGGGTCATTGGTTGAATTAGGAATAATTAAACCAGGCACTACTATTTTTGATAATAAAAAGAAAATCAGTGCAAAAATTATGGCTGATGGAAGTATAAAACATGCCAAAAAAGAGGGCTCTATTCACAAGGTAGCTGCATCAATATTGGGAGCAGAAAGTTGTAATGGCTGGACTTATTGGCATTATAATCTTAATGGGCAAATAGTGCCTATAGATAATTTAAGACAAAGATTAATTTCAAAAAATTAATTATCATAAATTTTACCTAAATAAGAATCTAAAAACTTTTTGTTTTTAATAAATTTTTTCAAAAAAATATTTCTAAAAAAAACAGCCACAGGATTAGACAAATGAAATGCGAATTGATTTAGTTTAGATCTTTTATTAACCATTTTAGTTTTATTAACTCTATTCTTAAAGAAATCCCCTTCTAAGTTATTTTCAATACTTTTAAATAATTCATAAGCACCCTCTATGGATTGAGATGCCCCTTGAGCAAATGAAGGTGGAAAAGCAAAAAAAGCATCACCTATAAAATTAATGTTATCATTATTTGTTTTAAAAAAGTCCTTGCTAACAAATACTGGGAATATTTTTAATTCCTGAATTTTATCAAAAAATTCTTTATTTTCTTTTGGAACCTTTTCTAAAACTTTTCTAATGAAGGAATTTTCTTTGAATAAAGAATAATTTTTTTGTTGTTCTAAAGTAAGTTCATACTTCATAATTGCTATAAAATTTAAGTCTCCATTTTGATTTACTGGATAAATTACCTGATGAAAATCAGAGCCTAAAAATAATGAGATATTTTCATTATCGATTTCAGAAAAATTTGTTATCTTTCCTCTGATGGCTAGTGTGTTGTTGTATTTTGGTTGACTTTTATTGTTGGAAATCAAACTTCTACTTTTTGAAAAAACTCCATCTGCAATGATTAAATAATCACATTCAAAAATTTCATTGTTCTCAAAAGTAAGTTGAATTTTCTGATTTTCTTTATTTATACTCGAGACATTATGATTAAATTTAATTAAATTTTCTATATCCTTTTTCAAAAAATTTATTAAATCAGATCTTTTCAAAGTAGTGTACTGACTATTCTCTGAATTAAAATCAGAGATATTCAAATCACATATCTTTTTGAAGTTTTTAGATGAAAAAAAAATAATCTTTTTTGGATTAAACTTTCTTGCATTTTCAAATTTATTAAATTCAATTTCATTTAAAAGCTTCACACTATTAACGGATAATTGAATTCCATAACCTTCCTCAAGATTAATCGAATTACTTTTCTCATAAATTGCCACTTGATAATCTGAGTTTTTCTTGAACAAATTAGCAATAAATAATCCTGAAATACCAGCTCCAATAATGGCTATTTTTTTCATAAGTTGCTCTCTAAATACTTAACAACTTTTTTTGTAAATGTTGGCAACATAGAATTACCAATTTTTTTTTGATCAACCCAATAAGAAGAGGATAATTCTCTAACAATTTTTGGATATTGAATTTTGATATTCATATTCATGTTGGACATTTTAAAATTTATCGTTTTATTAAATTTTTTGGGTTTAGATAATTCCTGCATTGGAAATATTCTTAAGTTTTTGAGAAATTTAAATTTTGTATTTTTAACCAACAGATATTTTTTATCTTTTTTATAAACATTTAAAATAAAATACTTATCTATATTTTTTTTACTGTTCTTTACAAGTTTGAAATCTTTTTTACGAAATGATTCACATTTTTTTGAGATTGGACATTTTAAACAGTTGGGATTTGCAGGTTTACAAATCAAAGCCCCTAATTCCATTAAAGCCTGCGCATAATCGCTAGACCTCGGGGATGTTCCTAATATTGATTTTTTTTTGTGGAGATTTTCCTTAGTAATTTCTTTTTCTTTTTTTAGAAAAAGATATCTTTTTAAAACTCTCTCAACATTTCCATCTAGCGGTATGAAAGACTTATTAAATGCAATCGCCAAAATTGCACTTGCGGTATAATTTCCAATTCCTGGTAAAGAAATTAAATCATCAAAAGTATCTGGTAATTTCCCTTGAAAATTTTTTTTTACAACTTGAGCAGTTTTTCTTAAATTTTTTACTCTAGAATAATATCCAAGACCTTCCCAGAGTTTATATAACTTTTTGTCACTAGTTTTGGCAAGTGAGCTAAGATTTGGAATGTTTTTAATGAAGCGATTAAAATAAGGAATAACTGTTGCAACCTGAGTTTGTTGTAACATAAATTCACTTACTAATGTAAAATATTGCTTTTTAGTGGGTGAAACATTTTTTCGCCATGGTAATGATCTTTTATTTAAATCGTACCAATTAAGAATTTTTTTTGTTACAAATTGATCTTTCATATGCAATATAAAAAATATATTAAGCAGAGAACTGGTAGCATTCAAGGATTAAGGTCTTTCAATGACACTTTGCCAAAAAATATTAAAAAGTTTATTAATAAAAGAGGTCATATTTATTCCGAAACACTCAATAATTGGAAATTCATTGCTGGTGAAAAATTATTTAAAGTTTGTTATCCAAAGTCTTTTAAGAATACTAACAAGTTCAGTGTAAGCACGCTCTTAATAATGGTGCAAAGAGGTCATGAAGTTGAGTTAGAATATTCAAAAAAAGAAATTATGGATAGAATGAATGCTTTTTTTAAAGATGAAGTTGTAAAACGGATTAAATTTACAAGTTTTAACGATGAAAATAAAATAGACAATCAGAAGATAATTCAGAATAAACCTGTGACAAACAATAAATATAAAAATAAACTTAATGATGTTAAAAATGAAGAAATCAAAAATTCTTTAATTGAATTAACTAAAGTTTTTAAAGAAAAATGAATAAATTATTTCTATTTTTAATATTAATTTTTGGATTAAGTACTAGTGCTAACGCAGAAATAAAGAGAATAGTTTCAGGAAATCAAAATGCGAAGATTACAATAATTGCCTACGAGTCTCTAACATGTAGTCATTGTGCAAATTTTCATAAAGATGTTTATCCCTCTCTTAAAAAAGATTTCATAGATACAGGACTAGTCAAAATAGAATTTAGACACTTTCCTTTAGATATTGCTGCTTTAAATGCTTCAAAAATTTCTCTGTGTAAACAAGATCAAAGCTTAGAAATTTTGGAAAAACTTTACTCTAATCAACAAGCTTGGATAAAAGGTAAGGAAATAGAAGAAGTAAATAATAATTTGAAAGAATTTCTAAAAAAAGCTGGGTTTGATATTGATTTTGAAAAATGTATTAACAACAAAGAAATAGAGGACTATGTTTTAAATGATCGAATCGAGGGGACAAAAAATTTTAAAGTTAATTCTACTCCTACGATAATAATTAATAACGAAAAGTTCGAAAAATCTCTTAATTATAAAAATTTAAAAAAAACATTGGAAAAGCTGATATAAGTTAATCCATGGAGTTTAAAAAAATCCAACTCAATGGATTTAAGTCATTTGCAGATAAAACTAATTTCTTAATTGAAAATGGTTTAACAGGCATTGTTGGCCCAAATGGTTGCGGAAAATCAAATATTGTTGAATCTTTAAGATGGGTAATGGGTGAAACATCTGCAAAAAGCATGCGAGGATCGGGCATGGAAGATGTCATATTTTCAGGAACATCAAACAAACCTTCTAAAAATATTGCTGAAGTTTCGGTAACTGTTGCCAATGAAAATAACGAGGGTCCAGCGCAATTTAGAGAGTTAAACGAAATAAATGTTAGAAGAAAAATAGAAAAAGATAAAGGTTCGAAGTTTTATATCAATGATAAAGAAGTTAGAGCAAGGGATGCTCAAATGTTTTTCGCAGATTTATCAACTGGAGCTCACTCTCCATCAATGATTAGTCAGGGCAGAATTGGTGCCCTTGTTACCGCAAAACCTACTGATAGAAGAGCAATTTTAGAGGAAGCTGCAGGAATTTCTGGGTTGCATGTTAGAAGACATGAAGCTGAACTAAGGTTGAGCGCTGCAGAAAATAATCTAAAGAGAGCTGATGAATTAAGAAGGCAACAGGAAAGGCAACTAGCAAATTTACAAAAACAGGCTGAAGAGGCTACAAAATACAAAAATATTTCTGATGAAATAAAAAAAATTGAAGCAGGACTATATTATCTAAAATTACTAGAGATCGATAAAGAAATTAAAATAGAAAATGAAATTAATACAGAAGCAGAAACTGAAGTCAGTGGTTTTAATAATAAAATCAACGAATTAGAGAAACTGATTAAAACTGAGGTTGATAAAATAACTCCATTACGAGAAAAAAATATTGAAAATTTATCGAAGATACAAAGGCTAAACTTAGAACTAAAAAGTCTAGATGAGGAAAATACTAGAATTCAAGACGAAATAGAAAACGTAAAAAAATCTCTACAAACAATAGATGATGATATTAGCAGGGAAAGAGGAATAGTGATTGATGCAAACTCAAATGAAAAAAGACTGAAAGAAGAAAAAAGTGAGCTTATTGAAATCGACTCAAAATATTATCAAACTGAGAAACAATCGAATGAAGATTTGGAAAATAGTAAGAATAAGTTAAAATCAGAAATCGATAAAATTAAACAATTAATTAATTCAAAAAAAAATGATGATGCAATTAAAGCGTTAGATGATTGTCAATTTGTCATCGAAGAATACGCAGATAGTTATAGTAAAAATCAAAATATCAAAAGAGAGTCTGTCAAAAGAAATGAAAGAATTGCAATAATTGATAAGGAGATTGAGAGTTGGAAAAATCTTTTATCTAATTCGGAAAAAATGGTTGCAGAATTAAGTGATAGAAAAAATAAACTTAATGTGCAACGAGATAAACTTGATAATCAACCAAAATTTCAGGCAGAAAAAAAAGGGCAAATTTCAGAAAATTTGAGAATTTCTGAAAATGAAAAAAATGAGAATGAGCAAATTATCAATACCACAGATGAAAAAATTGAAAATCTTAGAAATCAACTAAACGAGATACAAGAACAATCTATTCAGATAAGAGAACGAAAAGCAAGTTCAGGGGCAACAATTGAAGGACTAAAAAAAAGAAAAAATGATTTAGTGGATAGAATTATTTCTGAGCTAAATCTTACAGAAGAAAACATTTTAGAAAATTCAAATTTATTTGGTGTGGAAGAATTGCCTGATGCTGTTAATCAAGAAGACTTATTAGATAAAAAAAAACAAGAGAGAGAAAAATTAGGCTCGGTTAACCTGAAGGCTGACGAAGAGACTGTAAAATATGAAACAGAAATTAAGAAAATGGAACAAGATAGAGCAGACTTAGTTACAGCAATTGTAAAACTCAAAGATAGTATTAATGAGTTAAATCAAAAAGGAAGGGAAAGACTAATTGAGGCCTTTGATAAGGTAAATAGAAAATTTAATGAGGTTTATACAAAATTATTTAATGGAGGAAATGCTAAGCTTGAATTGGTTGACTCTGATGACCCTTTAGAAGCTGGTTTGGAAATGTTAGTAAGTCCTCCAGGAAAAAGACTTCAATCAATAACTTTATTGTCAGGTGGTGAGCAGGCTTTGACTGCACTATCTTTGATTTTTGCTGTTTTTTTAACTAACCCCTCGCCTATATGTGTTTTGGATGAGGTTGATGCACCCTTAGATGATGCCAACGTAACAAGATTTTGTGGCTTGCTGGAGGAACTTATTAAAATTACAAATACTAAATTCATCATTGTTACTCACCATGCTTTAACAATGTCAAAAATGAATAGACTTTATGGCGTCACCATGCCTGAAAAAGGAATAAGTCAGCTTGTGGCTGTTGATTTACAAAAAGCAGAAAGCATGGTTGCTTAAGTAATTAATTAAAATGTCCAAAGATCCATTCAAAACTCGCTTAGAGATTGCAAAGAAAAAGGTTTCAAAAAGAGATCTAGAAAATAAAAAAGATAATCAATCTCCAATTGGCACTGCTTTTAAGCTAAGTACTGAGCTAGTTTCAGCAGTCGCCGTAGGGACAATTATTGGGTTTCTTTTGGACAAGACCTTTGGTACTAAACCCTGGTTAATTTTAATATTTTTTTTTGTAGGGGTAGTTGCAGGGATAATAAATGTAATTAGATCCGCAAAAAAAATGCAAAAATAGATAAGGATTTATGGCAGCTAACCCAATGACACAATTCGAAGTTTATAGGATTGGTCCAGAAATAAAAGTAGGCGCTTTTGATATTTCTTTTACTAATGCTAGTTTATTCATGGTCATTAGTTCTCTTGCGATTTTAATAATATTCAACCTTGGTTCAAAGAAAAACTCAATACTTCCGAATAAGATCCAGCTCTTAGCTGAATTAAGTTATTCATTTGTCTCAAAAATGATCAGCGATACTGCTGGTTCAAAAGCTAAACCATATTTTTCATTTATCTTTTCATTATTTATGTTTGTTTTGTTTTGCAACATGTTCGGCATGATACCTTACACTTTTACAGTGACTAGTCATATCATTGTAACTTTCATATTAGCAGCTTTTATTTTTATTGGAGTTACAGTTATTGGTTTTATAAAACATGGCTTTGGTTATTTAAAACTATTTGTTCCAAGTGGTGTTCCAATCGTACTTTTACCGTTAATTGTGGTCATTGAAATTATTTCATATTTAAGTAGACCCATCAGCTTATCCGTAAGATTGTTTGCAAACATGATGGCTGGACACACTATGATGAAGGTTTTCGGGGGCTTTGTCGTAAGCCTCGGAATTGTTGGTGGATGGCTTCCACTGAGTTTTTCAGTTGCTTTAACTGGTTTGGAGATACTAGTTGCTTTTCTTCAAGCTTATGTTTTTGCAATTTTAACATGCATTTATTTAAATGATGCATTAAATTTACACCATTAACTTATAAGGAGGATATAATGGAATTAGAAGCAGCAAAAATGATTGGAGCAGGACTTGCAGCAATAGCTTTAGCTGGAGCTGGAGTAGGTATCGGAATAATTTTTGGAAATTATTTATCTGGTGCAATGAGAAATCCATCTGCAGCGCAAAAACAATTTCCTAATTTGCTTTTAGGATTTGCTCTTGCAGAAGCAACAGGATTATTTGGATTAGTTGTTGCATTGATAATTCTTTTCGCGTTTTAATTAATGTTTAAAAAAATATTTTTATATTCATTAATTACTAATTTCTTTTTTACAAAAAAGATTTTTGCAGCGGAGAGTGGAGGAATGCCTCAATTAGATCCAGAGTTTTGGATTTCACAAATTTTCTGGCTCGTACTCACATTTGGAGTGTTGTATATTGTTTTATCTAAACTTATACTGCCCAAAATAAGTGCAAACTTAGAATTAAGAAAATCACAAATCCAAGAAAATATTGAGGCAGCTGAAAAACAAAGAGAAAGTAGTGAAGCTAAACTTAAAGAATTTGATGGGATTATTCTTAAAAGTAAAATTGAAGCAAAAAATATTTTTAAAGATGCTAGAGAAAAAGTAATCAAAAATATTAATTCTAAAAAAGAGACTTTAGATAAACAAATTGATGATGAAATTAAAAAAGCTGAAGTAGAAATAGATACTTTAAGACAAAGTGCTCCAGAAAAAATTAATAAAATTGCAGTTGTAACATCTACTGAAATTCTAAAAAAATTAATCGGGGCAGAAGTTAATAATAGTAGTATCTCTGCGATTGTTGATGATCTAGTGAAAAAAAACGGAGATAAATATTATGGTCATTGATTCAACTTTTTGGGTTGCAGTTTCTTTTGTAATATTTTTTGGGGGTCTGATATATTTAAAAGTACCTCAAAAAATTAATACTATTCTTAATAAATTAATCTCAGACATAAAAAATGAGATTGATGAAAGTGAGAAACTGAGAAGTGAAGCAAAGATATTATTAGATAATGCTCAGAAAAAATTAGACACAGCACAATCTGAGAGTAAGGAAATACTTGATCAAGCAAAGAAAGATGCTGATAAATTAATCATTGAGCTTAATGACAAATTTCATAAATCTTCAGAAATTAAGAAAAATTTGGCTAAAAATAAAATTAATCAAATGAGAGAGGTAGCAATTAAAGAGATTAAAGATGCATCTGTTAAAATAGCTATAGACTCCGTAAAAAAAATAATAACAACCTCAGTTGATAAATCTAAACTTG
>CACMAB010000006.1:0-48087 GCA_902611635.1 uncultured Pelagibacteraceae bacterium
GGCAATTAAAGAATCTGGAGGTGATTTAGATAAAGCTGTTGAAATTTTGAGAGTAAAAGGAATTTCAAAAGCCTCAAAAAAAATGTCAAGAGATGCAAAAGAAGGAGTTGTTGCGGTTAGTGGAGATCAAAATAAGACATCAATTATTGAAGTAAATTGTGAAACAGATTTTGTTGCTAAAAATGATGATTTTATAAATTTTGTGAAAGAATTAAGTGAAATCAACAATCAAAATAATTCGGATGTTGAAAAATTAAAAAAATCTAAAATGAAAAATGATATTACTGTTGAAGAAAATTTAGTTGCTTTAATTGCTAAGATTGGAGAAAAAATTACAATTGGTAAAACAAAAACAATTTCAAATTCTTCCTCAGTAAATTATCAATATTTACATACTGTAGTTAAAGATAACTTAGCTAAATTAGCTGTGATTGTCTCATTAGAAACTAAAGATAACTCTGAAACTGTAAAAACATTTGGAAAACAATTATCTATGCATATAGCAGCATCAAACCCTTTAGCTTTAGAGTCTAAATTAATTGATAAAGCCATCATAGACAAAGAACAGGAATTAGTTACAGAAGAACTTAAAAATTTAGGAAAACCAGAAGAGATTGCGAAAAAAATTAGTTTAGGTAAGATGAACAAATTTAAAGAGGAAAATGCTCTTTTAACACAAGCTTGGGTTATGGAACCAAAAAAAAAAGTTCAAGATGTTTTAAAAGAACTTGCTATAAATGATTTAAAGATCAAGGAGTTTAGTAGAATTAAAATAGGGGAATAAATGTTTGATGAAAAATCACATAGCCTCAAAATGGATAAATCTATAGAAGCTTTTTCAAAAGAATTATCATCATTAAGAACAGGTCGAGCAAATGCTGCAATGTTAGATATTGTTAGAGTGGATGTTTATGGACAACAAATGCCAATTAATCAAATTGGCAGCATAACAACACCAGAGCCGAGAATGATAAATGTTCAGGTTTGGGATCAAAATAATGTTCCTTTAGTTGATGCGGCTATAAAAAAATCTGAATTAGGACTAAATCCACAAATTGATGGTCAATTAATTCGATTGCCAGTTCCCGAACTCAATGAAGAGAGAAGAAACGAGTTAAAAAAATTGATCAAATCTATGGGTGAGAAATGTAAAATTTCTATTCGAAATATCCGAAGAGATGCAAATGAGGAGCTTAAAAAACTTTTAAAATCTAAAGAAATTGGTGAAGATGAAGAAAAATCTTTTGAAAAAAATGTTCAAAACATAACTGATAAACACATTCAAATTGTTGATGAAAAAGTTTCTTCAAAAGAAAAAGAAATAATGACCATATGAACCCATTAAATCATGTAGCCATTATCATGGATGGTAATGGAAGATGGGGTTTAAAGTATAGAAATTCTAGAAATTTAGGACATAAGGAAGGTTTAAAAACAGTAGAAAAAATAATCAAATCATCAATAAAAAACAAAATTAAGTTTCTTACATTATATGCTTTTTCTACTGAAAATTGGAAAAGACCAAAAGAAGAAATTAACTATCTTTTTAATTTACTTGAAAATTTTTTAACTAATAAACTTGATGATATTCACAAGCAAAATATAAGAATTAAAATTTTAGGCTATAAGAAATTTTCAAAAAAATTGAATAATCTTTTGAATTTTGCAGAAAAAAAAACAATAAAAAATTCAAAATTACAAATTAACTTGGCTTTAAATTATGGATCAAAATTAGAGATTATAAATGCCTTTAAAAAGATTAAAATAAGTAAGATTAAAATTAATGAAAAAAACTTAGAAAAACACCTTCAAACTAAAAATATTCCAAATCCAGACGTATTAATTAGAACTGGCAATACAAAAAGATTAAGCAATTTTTTATTATGGCAATTAGCTTATTCCGAAATTTTTTTTGAAAAAAAATTATGGCCAGCATTTACTGAAAAGGATTACATAAAAATTATTACTGAGTATAAAAAAATTAAAAGAAATTTTGGAAGAATATGATTAAAACAGAATTACAAAAAAGAATTTTAAGCTCAATAATTTTGATACCAGTATCATTTTTTTTTATTATTCAAGGATCATTAACTTTTATGTTTTTTTTGAGTTTAATTTTTTTGGTGACAAGTTTGGAATGGTTAAGAATGACAAAAAATAAAGAAATACTCAGAATTTTTGGATTATTTTTTTTATTTTTTTCTTTTTTTTCGACAATCTATCTTAGACAATATATTGGCTTAAATTTCTTCATATTTTTAATGATAATCTGCGTATTTACAGATACTGGTGGCTATATTTTTGGTAAAATATTTAAAGGTCCTAGACTGACTAAGATAAGTCCAAAAAAAACGTATTCAGGTGTGATTGGAAGCTTTTTAAGTTCGTTGATATTTGGATTAATTTATATCAAACATTTCGGCAAAAAAAGTAAAATTCTTCTGGAAACTGATCCCCTTTTTATAATTTCATTAATCATATTTGTTTCTTTAGTGAGCCAAATAGGAGATTTAATTATCTCTTATTTCAAAAGAAAAGCTAAATTAAAAGATACAGGAAAAATTTTACCAGGCCATGGAGGTTTTTTAGATAGAATTGATGGCGTAATTTTTGTAATGCCAATAATATATCTTTGTGTATTACCTATTTTAATTAATAAATTAGATTTTATCAAATAATGAAAAAAAAAATTGCTATTCTTGGTTCTACGGGTTCAATTGGAAAATGCTTAATTGATATAATTAAAAAAGATAAAAGAAATTTTGAAATAATTCTTTTAACAGCTGATGAAAATTATAAAGAACTTTTAAATCAAGCTAAATTTTTTAAAGTAAAAAACTTGATAATTACGAATACAAAAAGTTTTAATAAAATTAAAAAATATAAATATTCAAAAAAAATTAAAATTCATAATAATTTTGATGGGCTTGGAAAGATTTTCAGGAAAAAGATAGATTACACAATGAGTTCTATCTCAGGAATTCAAGGCTTAAAACCTACAGTTGAAATTATTAGATATACAAAAAAAATTGCAATTGCAAACAAAGAGGCAATTATATGTGGATGGGATTTAATTGAGAAAAAATTAAACAAACATAAAACTAAATTTGTGCCTGTAGACTCAGAACATTTTTCTATTTGGTATGCATTACAAAACATTGAAAAAAGTCTAATAGAAAAAATATATTTAACAGCATCAGGCGGACCATTTCTAGACGAGTCAATAAAAAAATTAAAAAAAGTAAATATAAAACAAGTTACAAATCATCCTAACTGGAAAATGGGAAAAAAAATATCAACAGATTCTGCAACTATGATTAATAAGGTATTCGAAGTTATAGAGGCAAAGAAGATATTTAAAATTCCATACAATAAATTAGCAATTATAATTCATCCTAAATCATATGTGCATGCTATTATTAAATTTAGAAATGGTTTAACTAAAATTATTGTGCACGACACTAATATGAAAATTCCAATTTTTAATTCTTTGTATTCATCAAAAAAAAATATTAATTCTAAAAGATTAGATTTTAAAATTCTTAATAATTTAGATTTTAGAGATGCAAACCCTAAAAAATTTCCAATAATCAAAGTTCTTAGAATGTTAACTAATAATACTTCATTATTTGAAACTATTTTAGTATCTATTAATGACAAATTTGTAGAATTATTTTTGAGGAATAAGATTAAATTTACTGATATTTCAAAAAAAATGAATAATATGCTTAGTTTATATAGCATTAAAAAATATAAAAAAATTAAACCAAAAAATATTGAAGAAATTGTAAAAATGAATACTAAAATTAAAGATGATATTGAATATTTAATAAAAAAATAGATATGTTTAAAACATCACATAGAATTATTTTATCATTTATCTTTTTTACCTTGTTTATTAGCTCCTGGTTAAGAGCAGAAATAATCGATAAAATAAATATTGAAGGAAATGAAAGAATTTCAACCGAAACAATTAAAATGTTTGCCGATGTATCTATAGGAGATGATTTATCGGAAAATGATTTAAATAGAATATTAAAAAAGTTATATAATACAAATTTTTTTGAAATAGTTTCCGTTAAATTATCAAATGAAATTTTAATCATTAAAGTAACAGAAAATCCGATTATACAGAATATTAGTTATGAGGGAATTAAATCATCTCAAATGTTGGAAGAATTAAAAAAAAAAATTGTATTAAAATCTAGATCCTCTTTTAATGAAATATTATTGAACAAAGATAAAGAACAAATAAAAATTTTTTTAAAAGAAAAAGGTTATTATTTTTCTAAGGTAGAAACTTTAATCGAAGAATTAGTGGATAATAAAATCAATCTTTCATATAAAATAAATTTAGGTCAAAAAGCAAAAATACAAAAAATTTCATTTATTGGTGATAAGATTTTTAAAGATAAAAAATTAAAAGGAGTAATTTTAAGTGAGGAATATAAGCCATGGAAATTTTTATCTGGTAAGAAATTTTTAAATGAGACGATGATTAAATATGACGAAAGATTATTGAAAAATTTTTATTTAAATAAAGGCTACTATAACGTTGTTGTAAATTCTTCTTTTGCAAAAATGTTAAATGAACAATCTTTTGAATTAATTTTTAATATAAATGCAAATTCTAAATTATTTTTTGGAGATCTAAAAATAGATTTACCGAATGATTTTTCTAAATCGAATTATGAAGAAGTAGAAAAATTTTTCAAAAAATTAGAAAATGAACCATATTCAATAAATCGAATTGAAGATATTGTAGAAAAAATTGAAATGATTACAATTAATGAACAATTTGAGTCAGTTCAAGCAAATGTTACCGAAAATATAGTCTCGAATAAGATTAATTTAAATTTTAAGATCGAGGAGACGGAGAGATTTTTTGTTGAAAGAATTAATATTTTTGGAAATAATGTCACTAGAGAGTCAGTAATTAGAAATCAGATTGAGATTGATGAAGGTGATCCTTTTAATCAAATTCTTTATGCTAAATCTTTAAATAATATTAAAGCTTTAAATTTTTTTGAAAATATAGATGGTGAAATTATAAAAGGTAGTGAATTTAATACTAAAATAATAAATATAAATATAACTGAAAAGGCTACTGGTGAAATTTTTGCAGGTGTAGGCACTGGAACCGATGGTTCATCCTTTTCTTTTGGAGTAAAAGAAAACAATTATTTAGGAAGAGGTGTTAAAGTTGATAGTAATTTAAATGTTTCTGAAGAGAGGATTAAAGGTAAATTTTCTGTTTCAAATCCTAATTTTAAAAATTCTGACAAAAATTTAGATTTATCGCTAGAAGCAACATCTATTGATAGATTGGGAACATCTGGATATAAATCCAATGTTACTGGATTTTCAATAGGAACTCAGTTTGAATATTTAGATGATTTAAGATTTGGATTATCTACAAGAAATACAATAGAGAAAATAGATGTTGATTCTAGTGCCTCAGCTAGACAAAAAAAACAAGATGGAAATTATTTTGATAGTTTTATCGGTTTAAATTTTTTCTACGATAAAAGAAATCAAAAATATCAAACGACTGGCGGTTTTTTTAGTAATTACGATGTAAGTTTGCCTATTTTAAGTGACACTGACACACTAACAAATAATTATGATTATAAAATTTTTAAAGAATTATATGAAAATAATGTTTCTACATTTGCATTTTCACTAAGAGGTGCAAGTTCTTTAAGTGGTGACGATATAAAGTTATCTGAAAGATTATATGTTCCAGGAAGAAAATTAAGAGGTTTTGAGTCTGGTAAAATTGGACCTAAGGATGGGAGTGACTTTATAGGAGGTAATTATGTTTCAACAATAAACGCAACTACTACAATACCTAAAATATTAGAAAATGTTCAAAGTGTGGACGTAGTTCTATTTGCGGATGCAGCTAATATATGGGGAGTAGACTATGATAGTTCTTTAGATAAAAGTGGTATCAGAAGTTCAGTGGGTATTGGATTGGATTGGTTAACACCAGTTGGACCATTAACATTCTCATTTGCTCAGCCAATTACAAAAGAATCTACTGATATAGAGGAAACATTTAGATTTAACATAGGTACTAGTTTTTAATGATTTTTATAAAAAAAATTTCCACTATATTCATAGTGTTGATAATTTTTATATCATCATCAAATAGTGATGAACAAATCGTTTATTTAGATCTTAACAATGTAATAAGTAATACAAAAGCTGGTAAATCCATTTTAAATAAACTTGAAAAATCTAAAAAATCAGCATTGTTAGAATTTGAAAAAAAAGAAAAGGATTTAAAAAAAATCGAGGAAGAAATTAAAAAACAAAAAAATGTAATCTCAGAAGATGAGTTTAAAAAAAGATTATTTGAATTTAGAAAAGAAATTTCTAAATTTCAACAAGATAAACAAAAAGTAGTAACTGAATTTAATCAAAAAAAAAAAATGGAATTTGGAGAATTTTTTAAAAGGATAACCCCAATCATTGAGCAATATGTAAGTGAAAAAAAAATTGATATTGTTCTCGATAAAAAAAATATTTTTTTAGCATCAAAAAAAAAAGATATTACACAAGAAATAATAAATATAATTGACTCTAAGATCAAATGACTACATCTTTAAATAAAGAACAAATAATCAAACTACTACCTCATCGTGAGCCGATGTTGTTGATTGATGAACTGCATGATATAAAAAAATTATCATCAGCCACTGCTATTGTTAATGTAAAAAAAGATAGTTTTTTTGTTGATGGTCATTTTCCAGGCCAACCTGTTATGCCAGGCGTCTTAATTGTTGAGTCCTTTGGTCAAGCTGCTGCAGCTTTGACTGCACATGGTTTAGATAAGTCAACATATGAAAATAAGTTAGTTTTTTTAATGGGAGTAGAAAAGGCAAGATTTAGAAATCCAGTTATACCAGATTGTAAGTTAATTTTGAAAATAGAAGCTATTAGGTCTCATGGACGTGTTTGGAAATATAAAGGTGAGGCATTTGTTGACGATAAAAAAATGGCTGATGCAATATGGTCTGCTACAATTGTTGATAAGAAATAATTAGCAATAATTCTTGATAACATATCCTCAAATGCTTTGGTAAAAGCAGTCATGTCCAACCTTTTTTTTTCTAATTGTGGACCATTTTATATTTCTGAAATTTTAAAGTTAATTGACACGAGTTCTGACATTAAGGAAAAGCACAAAATCATAGATATTGCAGATTTATTCAACGCTAAAAAAGATTGTATTACCTTCTTTCATTCAAAAAAATATATTGAAATAGCAAATAAAACTGAGGCTTCTTTTTGTATAACAACAAAAAATTTAAAAGATCATCTCCCAAATAATTGTATTGCAATTGTTGTTGATAATGTTTTGATTGCTACCTCAATTGTAACTCAGAAGTTTTACCCAAATTCAATTGAGGATGAATATGATAAATCAGCTACAGATATTAACAATACTCAATTTAAAAATAAAGTTCAGTCAGGGAAAAATGTTTTAGTTGGAGACAATGTTAAGATTGGAAAAAATTGTTTAATTGGGCACAATACAATTATTGAGCGTAACGTTCAGATTGGCGATAATTGTAAAATTGGATCAAATACAATTCTAAGAAATTCTTTAATAAAAAATAACGTTACTATTTTGGATAATTGTGTCATTGGCAAAAAAGGTTTTGGTTTTTTTCCATTAAAAAATAAAAACCAAAGATATCCACATATAGGTTTTGTTGTAATAAATGAAAATTGTGAAATTGGGTGTGGTTCCACAATTGATCGTGGATCTTTATCAAATACAGAAATAGGAAAGAATACTTTTTTAGATAATCAAATTCATATTGCTCATAATGTAAAAATTGGTGAAAATACAATTTTAGCTGGACAAGTTGGAATTGCCGGAAGTACAATTATAGGAAATAACGTAAAAATTGGTGGTCAAGCTGGTATATCTGGACATCTCAGGATAGGAAATAATGTTGAAATCGGTGGTGGCAGTGGTGTTATAAAAGATATACCTGATGATGCAAAAGTTATGGGTTACCCAGCAAAAAGTATTAGAGAATTTTTAAAAAATAATAGATGATACATAAAACTGCTATTGTTGATCCAAATTCTAAAATATCATCTAATGTAAAGATAGGTCCTTATTCAGTAATTGGGCCAAATGTTGAGGTGGGAGAAAATACTATCATCCAATCCCATGTTAGTATCGTGGGAAATACTAAGATTGGGAAGAAAAATAAGATATATCCATTTGCTTCTATTGGAAATGATCCTCAAGATTTAAAATTTAATGGTGAGGAGACTAAATTAGAAATTGGAGATAACAACAAAATTAGAGAATATGTAACAATAAATCCAGGTACTAAAGGTGGAGTTGGTATTACTAAAGTTGGTAATGGATGTTTATTCATGGTTTATTCACATATAGCACATGATTGTTTAGTCGAGGACAATGTAATACTTGCAAATAATGTTCCTCTTGGTGGACATGCACATATTGAGCAAAATGTAATAATTGGAGGTAATTCAGCTGTACAACAATTTACTAGAGTAGGTAAGTTTGCAATGATAGGTGGAATGTGTGGGGTTGTAAGAGATATCATCCCTTATGCAATGGTACATGGAAATAGAAGTGTTCTTCAGGGTTTAAATTTAATTGGTTTAAGAAGAAAAAATATACCTAATAAAGAAATCTTAGTTTTAAGTGAAGCATATAAAGAAATCTTTAAAAACGAAAATTTGACGGAAAATTTAAAAAATTTAAATGCTGAATTCAAAAAAAATGGTCTTGTAAAAGACGTTGTTGAATTTTTAGAAAAAGATAAAAAAAGACCAATATGCACACCTTTTTCAAAATAAAATGATAGGTTTGTTTTTAGGTGATACAGATTTTTCGAAAATTGTTCTAAAAAAAATAAAAAAATTAAAAAAAAAGCACTTTATAATTGATTTTTCCAATAAGAATGATTTTGCTAAAGAAAAAAATTCTTACAGAATTAGTATTGGAAAATTTGGGAAAATAATAGACCTAATTAAAAAGCAAAAATCGAACAAAGTTCTTTTTGCTGGGAAAATCGCTAAACCAAAATTTTCTACATTAAGATTAGATTTAAAAGGCATTTATTACATGCCGAGTATTATAAAAGCTGCTAAATTGGGAGATGCAGCTATAATTAAAGTTATAATTGAAATCCTTAAAAATGAAAAAATTGATGTTATAAGTTCAATTCATTTCAATCCTGAGTTAACAGGTAAAAAAGGTTTACATACAAAGATAAAACCATCTCGAGCTGATATTAAATCAATCAATAGAGGTATTAAATATTTAGCTAAAACTAATAGTTATGATCATATTCAAGCACTAGTAGTAAGAAATAATAAGATAATAGCAAAAGAAGACAATAGAGGTACCAAACAAATGATGAGTAAATTAAAGAATAATTCTGGTGGTATTTTAATTAAATTCCCCAAAAAAAAACAAGATTTGAGAATGGATTTACCCACAATAGGGATACAAACCATTAAAGATTGTAAAAAATATGGATTAAAAGGAATAGTTCTTAAATCAAAAAAAAATATCTTTTTAGATAAATCTAAAAGTATTGAATTTGCTGATAAAAATAAAATTTTTATTTTGATAAAATGAAAAAAATATTTGTACTTACAGGAGAACCCTCAGGGGATAAATTAGCTTCCACAGCAATTTCAAAACTTCAAAAAGATTATACGGATATTAAATATTTATCTGTAGGAGGGTCAAATTTAAGACAAATTGGAATAGAGTCTATCTTTGATTTGAAAGAAATAACTTATTTGGGTTTTACGAGTGTTTTGTTAAATATTTTTAAGATTAATAAAAGAATTAATCAAACTGTTGAAGAAATCTTGAAATTCAATCCAGATATTTTGTTTAGTGTTGATAGTCCAGATTTTACTTTAAGAGTTGCAGAAAAGGTAAAAAAAATTAATCCTCAAATTAAGACAATTCACTATGTAGCCCCGCAAGTTTGGATTTGGAGAAAAGGAAGGGTAAAAAAGATTAAAAAATTTATTGATCATATTCTTTTATTATTTGATTTTGAAAAAAAATTTTTTGATGAAGAGAATATGGATAATACTTTTGTAGGTCATCCGTTAATAGAAAATAATAAAAATAATAAAAAAGATATCAATAATTTTATTTCTAATAATAAAAAAATAATCTCTATATTTCCAGGTAGTCGAAAATCGGAAACAAATGTTTTGTTACCAATATTGATTGATTTTATAAATATGATGAATAAAAGAAATTCAAATTATAATTTTATTTTTCATGCTACTGAAGAAAACAAAAATAATATTGTTGAGCATATTAAAGATAAGGGTTTAAATAATATTGATGTAATTTCAGATGAAAATATGAAAAAGGAAATATTATCAAATTCAATTTTTGCTGTATGTAAGTCAGGAACAATATCTCTTCAAGTCTGTAATGCTAATGTTCCTTCAATAATTATTTATAAGTTAAATTTTATAAATTTTATGATCTTTAAATTATTGGTAAATGTTAAATTTGTAAATATCATCAATATAATTAATAATAAAGAGGTAATTCCTGAATTATTACAAAGTGAGTGTAATGCTAAAGAAATTTATAATTCTGTTTTATACATGCTTAAAAATCCAGAGATTGGAAAAAAACAATTAGAACAATGTAATCAAACTTTAAAGGGAATTAGATCGAATTCCTCATCATCTAATGAAGTAGCCACAATCTTAAGAAGTAGTCTTGTTGGATAATCTTTTTTCAACCTCTTCTTTGCCAAGAGATATAATTATATCATAAATACCAGGACCAAATTTTGACCCTGTTAAAGCCACTCTTAAGGGCTGACCAACACCTTTAAAATTAGTGTTATTAGATTTTATTAGTTCTTGAACTATCGGTTCTAAATTTTCTCTTGTAAAGTTGCTTATTTCTTTAATATTATTTCTAAATTCAGAGATAATTTTTTGCGCATTAGCATCAATTAATTTTAGATCTTCTTTATTAAAATTAACTTCATCATTAATAATATATTGGCTATTATTATATATATCCTCTAGTGTTTTAGCTTTATTCTTAAGAAAACTTAAAGATTTTTTAATTTTATCCTTTTTTTCCCCAATAATCTTATTTTTAAAAATCTCACAATAATTAATTAGTTGATTAAAAAGTTCATCTTCATCAATGCTTTTTATATAGTGTTCATTCATAGATAGAATTCTACTTAAATCTAATTTTGACGGTGATTTTCCAATACCTTCAAGATTAAAATATTTTACACTTTCATCTAAAGTGAAAATTTCTTTATCTTCATATGACCAACCCAATCTTAAAAGATAATTTCTCAAAGCATCTGGCATAATACCAATTTTAGAATAGTCCTCTAAAGTTGATGCTTTATCTCTTTTTGATAATTTTTTCCCCTCAATTGTATGAATTAGTGGTATATGTGCAAATGTTGGTAAAGCCCATTCCATTGCTTCATAAATTTGAATTTGTTTAAACGTATTAATTTTATGATCATCACCTCTAATAATGTGTGTCATATTCATTTGATGATCATCAACAGCAGCAGATAAATTATAAGTTGGTGTGCCATCATTTCTTAAAATTACAAAATCTTCGATGGTATTATTTTCAATTTCTACATTTCCCTGAACTTTATCTTTTAGTATTGATGTACCATCAATTTTACTTTTAAATCTAATAACAGGTTTTACATCTTCAGGAGCTTCATTCTCATTTTTGTCTCTCCATTTTCTATCATAAACATAGGGAATTTTTTTTTGTTTAGCCCTTTTTTTTTGTGATTCAATTTCTTCAGTTGAGCAATAACATCTATAAGCACTACCTTTTTTTAATAGTTCATTTGCAACTTTTATATGATTGTCGATTTTTTGAGATTGTATATATTCTACTCCATCATGATTGATACCTATCCATTGCAGTGATTTAATAATTTGATTTTTGTATTCCTCTTTTGATCTTTCTTTATCTGTATCTTCTATCCGTAGATAAAAATTACCATTTTGGTTTTTTGAATATAACCAATTAAATAAGGCTGTTCTCACCCCACCAATATGTAAAGGTCCAGTAGGTGACGGAGCAAATCTAGTTGCTACTTTTTTCATTAAAAATGGTTTAGACTATTTTTTTAGAAGTTTCTATATAAAGATACTAAAACACCTTGAACTTTTACTCTATCAGGGCCAAAAATTTTGGTTTCATAGTTTTTATTAGCACTTTCTAACGCTACTACTTTACCTTTTTTTCTTATTCTTTTAAGCATAGCTTCGTGTTCGTCAATTAAAGCTACCACTATTTTTCCATTATCGGCTGTATCGGTTCTTTTGATGATGACTGTATCACCCTCATGAATTCCAGCTTCAATCATTGAATCTCCTTGAACTTTAAGGCCAAAATAATCTCCATTTTTTTCTAAGTTATTTGGTAAGGGAATTCTAGAAACTTCATTTTGAATTGCTTCAACAGGTGTTCCAGCTGCTATTTTACCTAAAACTAGAACCTCTGCATCGTCAGATAAAGGTTTTTCTTCATCCAAACCTCCTTTAATGACACTTGGGGAAAAATTATTGTAAATATCATTTGCAGAAGCAGTCTCTGGTAATTTTATAACCTCCAAAGCCCTAGCTTTATGAGCAAGCCTTTTAATGAAACCTCTTTCTTCTAAAGCACTAATTAATCTATGAATCCCAGATTTTGATTTAAGATTTAAAGACTCCTTCATCTCCTCGTAAGAAGGGGATACACCTGAGCTCCTCAACTTCTTGTTGATAAATAAAAGCAGGTTTTTTTGTTTTTTTGTTAGCATAAGAACAAATATCGTACAAACAATGTTCTATAAAAGTTCTTCATAATTAACAATAGTTAAAAAGTTAAGAAAATAATGACTTTTTTGACTATAAAACGGAAAAAATCGAATTATCGTTTAAATTTTTTAAAAGTGATTCACCAATTAAAAAGGTTTTGATGGATGTTTTATTTGATAGTTCCAACAATTCTTCTTTATTTTTAATTCCACTTTCAGAAATCAATGGGCCAGGGTGATTAACCAAAACATCGTGGATATCATAAGTTGTATTAATATCAGTTTTTAGAGTTTTTAAATTTCTGTTGTTTATACCTAATAAAGCATCTTTAAATCTAAGCGCTTGTTTAGCTTCATTAACAGTATGTACCTCTACAATAACTGACATATTCAATTTTAAAGCTTCTTCATATAATTCATCTGCCAATTTATCTGAAACTCCAGCTAAAATAATTAAGATAGCATCAGCACCATAACTTTTAGCTAAAGGAATTTGAAATTTATCTATAAAAAAATCTTTACAAAGAATTGGTAAATAAACATCTTGTTTAATTTTACTAATATGCAGTAAGTTTCCTAAAAAAAAATCCTCCTCAGTTAAAACAGATAAACAGGTTGCTTTATTTGATTTATAAATATTAGCTATTTTTACAGGATCGTAGTCTTTAATAATTATCCCTGCAGAAGGACTAGCTTTTTTTATTTCAGCAATAATTGAGAATTTTTTATTTTCAACATTTTTTTTGATTGTATCTTTAAAATCAATGTATGTACTGTTTTTTTTTATTAATTCCTCGAGTGACTCAAGACTTATACTTTTTTTAAGCTCTAAAATTTTTTCACTTTTAATATTTATTATTTTTTCAAGAACATTTTCAGTCATTTTGAATTTTCTCTAATTGTTTAAATGTTTGACCTGATAAAATATGTTTTCTAGTATCATCATAAGCTTTATCGAAATTCTGATGGGTTTCATTAACAACTAATCCTGCTGCAGCATTTAAACAAACTGCTTTAGAAAAATCATTATCCTCACCTTTAAATATATTAATTATTCTATCTGCATTAAAAGCTGCATTATTACCAATGAGATTTTCAAACTTATCTGCATTTATATTTAACTTATTTGGATCAATAATAATCTCAGAGATGACACCATCTTTTAATTGAATTACATTGGTTTTAGCATAAGGTGAAATTTCATCTAATCCATCCTCACTATTGACTATCCAAGCAAATTTAATATCTAAATTTTTTAAAGCATTAGCAAATATTTTTAATAGTTTTTTATCAAAAACACCAATAACTTGTCTTTTTACTAGAGCAGGGCTACTCAAAGGTCCGATCATATTGAATATAGTTCTTTTTCCAATTTTTTTTCTTGTAGGTCCAACAAATCTCATCGCGCTGTGATAGTTGGGTGCAAACATGAAGCCAAAATTATTATCCTTAATTTGATTTTCAATATCTTTTGGCTCTAAATTTATTTTTATATTTAAAGCCTCTAAAACATCACCAGATCCACATTTTGAGGATACAGCTTTATTTCCATGTTTAGCTACTTTAACACCCATACTCGAAAGTAATAATGCTGAAGCTGTTGATATATTAAGTGTATTCATACCATCTCCACCAGTTCCGCAAGTATCAACACAATTTTCTACATTTACTCTTTTAGACTTGTTTCTTAGAACAAAAACTCCACCAGCTACCTCATCAGAAGATTCACCTTTTGCTGATAAAAGTGTCAAAAAATCAAATATTTCTTGATCTTCTGCTTTACCCTCCATCAGTAATTCAAAAGCAGATTTACTTTCATCAAAAGTTAAATTTTCCTTTTTCTTAATTTTTTCAATGAATTGTTTCATTAATCCTAAATTCTTATAAAATTTTTTAAAATTTTAATTCCTATTTTAGTTTTAATACTTTCAGGGTGAAATTGCACTCCATGTATATGATATTTCTTATGTTGTACTCCCATTATAAGTCCATCTTGAGTTTGAGCAGTAATTTCAAGATCTTTAGATAATGATTTTTTATCAATAATTAAGCTGTGATATCGAGTGGCTTCAAACGTTTTAGGGAGATTTTTTAAAATACCAATTTTTTTTGAAAAAATCTTACTAGTTTTTCCATGCATTAGCTTTCTAGCTTGAATAATTTTTGAGCCAAATACTTGACCTATAATTTGATGACCTAAACAAACTCCGAGAATTGGTATTTTTTTATATAAAGATTTAACGATTTTAAGACAATTACCTGATTGATTGGGGTTACCAGGTCCAGGTGAAATTACGATCTTATTATATCTTTTTTTTAAAATTTCATGAGATGTTATTTGATCATTTCTAATTACTTCAACATTCACTTTTAATGAAGACAGATAATGGTAGAGATTAAAAGTAAAACTATCGTAATTATCAATTAAAATTATCTTTTTCATTTCAACGCATTAATTAAAGCTTTTGCTTTATTTACTGTTTCTTCGTATTCCTTTAATGGTTTGCTATCTGCAACAATCCCAGCTCCAGCTTGGACATAAAATCTGTTATTTTTTGCAACAGCTGTTCTTAAAGCAATACATGTATCAAACTCTCCATTCGCCGCGAAATACCCAATGCCACCCGCATAAACCTTTCTTTTTGTAGACTCTAGTTCATCAATAATTTCCATAGCTCTAATTTTGGGCGCTCCAGACACAGTTCCAGCTGGAAAACCCGCTAAAAGAGACTTAAATTTAGAAAATCTTTTATCATGTTTACCTATTACGTTCGAAACTATATGCATTACATGTGAATACCTTTCAATTATAAAACTTTCAGTAACTTTAATAGAATTAGTCTTAGATACCTTTCCGGCATCATTTCTTCCAAGATCTAATAACATTAGATGTTCAGAAAGCTCTTTTTTATCTTTAAGTAAATCTTTCTCATAAAAACGATCCTCTTTAATTGTTTTTCCTCGAGGTCTTGTCCCAGCAATGGGTCTTACAGTTATTTTGCCATCTCTTAACCTTACCAATATTTCGGGACTGGCACCTATTATTTGAAAATCAGTAAAATTAAAAAAAAACATAAATGGAGATGGATTAGTTATTCTCAATTTTTTATAAATATCGATTGGTTTTTTTGTCAATTTAGTCTCAAAACGCTGGCTTAAAACGACTTGAAATATATCTCCTAATTTAATGTATTTTTTTGCCTTATTAACTATAGATAAAAATTTATTTTTAGAGGTATTTGAATTAATTATAATTTTTTTTGACTTATTATCTATTACATTATCTATTTTTTTAACTGATGATTGTAAAGAGAGCGTGAAAAGTTCAGATTGGATATCATTATATTTACTTTTGTAATTCGTAATTTTTTCATCTTTAAAAATATTATTGATAAAGAATATTTCCTTTTTTAAATTATCATGAATAATAAGTGTTCTTGGACGTAATAATCTAACATCAGGTAATTTTAAGTCATCTTTACAATTGTTTGGGATTTTTTCGATGTACCTAATTGCATCGTATGAAAAATATCCTGAAATCAAAGAACAAATTTTCGGTAATTTATTAGGAGTTTTAAACTTAAAATCTTCAATTATTTTTTCAATCAAATATTTAGGTTTATCCTTTAACTTAATTTTTTTATTTTTCTTTATTAAATAAGAATTATTATTATTAAATTCCCAAATTTTATCAGGATTTTTACCAAATATAGTGTATCTGCCTCTAATCTTACCTTTCTCTACTGACTCAAAAATAAAGCTATTTTTTTCAATTAAAAAGTTATCAATTAAATTAATTATTTCTTCATCAGTTTTTACTTTTTTTGATGTATAGATTATTTGATTTTCGTTGTTTCTGTGTCGAAACTTGAATTCTTTGAAGCTTCGATTAATTTTCATTTAAAATAATTTTTAACTCGTTCAATAGTCTGTTGATTTAAAGAAACATCATATTTGTCGTTTAAAAATGTATCATAAGATTTTAATAAGGAATTTTTGCTTTTAGAATTTTGTTTTGTAATATATTGTTTAAATTCCTCTTTATTTGTATCAATGATTTGTTGCTCAAATTTTTTGACTTTTGCTAAATAAATATTGTTATTTTCGTCATTTATTAAAGTAAATGATTTCTCAGGTAAGCTATATAAGACCTCAACAGCATTGATATCAAATTTTTTATTATCTCGCACAGAATTTAAATTTATTTTTTGAATCTTTTCTTTACCCATCTCTAAAAAACTATTGTTATTAAATTTTTTATTGGTTATTTCATTTAATAATTTTTGATTATAATCAAATTTATTTTTTTGAAAAACTAACTCGAGTACCTCCTCTTTAATTTGTTCATCACCTAAATCTGGTGATTTTTGGGTAATATTTTTTATGTTATATAGGATATAATCATTTTTATTTTCAAAAATATCAAATTTATTATTTCTTAATTCGTAAATTTTTTTTTCAATTTCATTCTTATCTGTAGAAAATCTAAAATTACTAATATCAACCGATTTTAAATCAAAATTTGATGTGATTGTTTTAAAATCAATTTCATTGGATATGGCAACTTCAATTTCATCAATTTTGTCAAAAAAAGATTGATTGAAATCATCTACTCCAATTAAATTTTTAGGATTTATGATTGTGTAGCTGAAATCTAAGTACTCTATTTTTAACTCATCTTTATTATCTTTAATAAAATTTTCTAATTCTTTATCTGTGATATCATCTTTATTTACATAAAAATCATTTAAATCAATAAATTCTATTTCAAGTTTTTGATTTTCTTCTTTAAATAGTTTTGTTGTAAGAAATTGAGGGGAGGTTGTACCAGCACCAATATAATCAAAAAGATTTCTTTGCAATTCTCGTAATTTAAGTCTCTGTTCAAATCCCGGAGCAGATAGATTATTTTCTAATAAAAATTTTTCATATTTAATTCTTTGAAAAACATCATTTTCATCTCTAAAATTTTTATTTTCTTTTATCTTTTTTAATAAAGTGACTTCAGAAATTGTCAGATCAAAATCTTTTATTTCTAGATCCAGTAAAGTAGTAGAAACTAAACCAGACAGCATTTCTTCAATAATGTTTTGCTCTAAATTTTCTCTGATTGTTTTTTCAGGAATTCCCGATTTATTTATGTAATCAATAAAATCTTCAGTGGAAATACTATTATTATTAATTTTAGCAATATTGTTAGTATTACCACTACTGAACATTCCACCCATACCCCAAAATACAAATGGAATTATCATTATAAAAACTAACAAACCAGCAAACTTAGTTTTTGCAAAATTTCTTAAACTACTAATCATTACTATAAATTTATTGATCTATAAAAAGCAAACCTATAAATTAAAATAAGCCTCATGACAAATAAATATATGTATTTTATTGCCAATTGGAAAATGTTTGGTGTTTTAAATTCGTTAAATAAGCTGAATAGAGTTGTTAAATTTTTTAAAAACTTCAAAAAAAGAAAGTCTTTGAAAATAATTTACTGCCCACCTAGCACTTTAATAGAGCCAATGTCAAAAAAATTGAGAGGTTCAAATATTGAAGTTGGTGCGCAAAATTGTCATGAGCAGGATGTTTATGGTGCTTTTACAGGTTCAGTCAATTCCTCCATGTTAAAAAGTGTTGGTGCTAAATATATTATTATTGGCCACTCTGAAAATAGACAATCTGGTGAAACTGATAAATTAATAAATCTTAAAATAAAAAGTGCATTGAAGTCTGGGCTGAATATAATTTTTTGTATTGGTGAGACGCTTAAAGCAAAAAGAAAAAAAATTACCAAAAGTGTTTTAAATAAACAGATTAAAGCAGGTTTGAAAAATATTAAAAATAATAAAAAAATTATAATCGCATATGAACCAGTTTGGTCAATTGGTACAGGAATTATACCAAAATCTGATGACTTATTTAAGACAATCAGTTTTATTAAAAAAGAAAAAAAGAATTATAAAGTTCTTTATGGTGGCTCAGTAAATCCAAAAAATATTAATCAATTAAAATCTATTAACAATATTGATGGTTACTTAATAGGTGGGGCATCTCAAGATCCTAAAAAATTTATTGATATAATTAAAAAAACATATAATTAACCCCTCATGGAAAATATATTGTTAATTTTGAACATCATATTCGGATTAATATTGGTGTTATTAGTTTTGATGCAAAAGTCTGAGGGTGGTGCTTTAGGAATTGGAGTTTCTCAGGAAAGTTTTATGTTTTCCAGATCAGCAGGTAATTTTATGACTAAAGCAACAGCCGTTGTTGCCACTTTATTTATAATTTGTAGTTTAGCACTTACAATTGTATCTAGAGGAGAATTAACACCTACATCATCTGTTTTGGATACTATTGAAGAAAAAGCAGAGGATACTCCCGCTATTCCAGAAAATAATAATTAATACTTTTAATTTTCTTTTTTATTCGCTATAAGATACTTCCATGGCGCGATTTATTTTTGTCACGGGCGGCGTGGTTTCATCGTTAGGAAAAGGTCTCTCTTCTGCATCTCTAGCTTATTTACTTCAATCGAGAGGGTATAAAGTTAGATTAAGGAAATTAGATCCTTATTTAAATGTAGATCCTGGAACAATGAGCCCATTTCAACACGGAGAGGTTTTTGTAACTGATGATGGTGCTGAAACAGATTTGGATCTTGGGCATTATGAAAGATTTACTGGAGTATCTGCAAAGAAGTCTGATAATATTACAACAGGTAAAATTTATAATGATGTATTAAAAAAAGAACGTGAAGGAAAATATCTCGGAAAAACAGTTCAAGTTATTCCACATATAACTGATAGAATAAAAGAGTTTATAAAGAATGACTCGTCGAAAGAAGATTTTGTTATTTGTGAAATTGGTGGAATTGTTGGTGATATTGAGAGTCTACCATTTATAGAGGCCATAAGACAATTTGCAAATGATATAGGAAAAAAAAATGCATTATTTATCCATCTTACCTTAGTACCTTATTTAAAGTCCTCAGATGAAATTAAAACTAAACCTACTCAACATTCTGTTAAAGAATTGAGAAGTATAGGTGTTCAACCTGACATAATAATATGTAGATCAGAAAGACCTATCCCGTTGGAACATCGTAAAAAAATCTCACTTTTCTGCAACGTAGATATTAAAAATGTAATAGAAACTGTTGATGTAAGAACAATTTATGAAGCACCGATAAGTTTTTTTAGAGAAAAACTTGATGTTCAAGTATTAAATTATTTTAAGCTTAAATCAAAAAAACCCGCAAACCTTAAACCATGGAAAAAAATAACTAAAATTATTTTACAAACTAAAAAACAGGTGAATATTGCCATAATTGGTAAATATGTTGAGTTAAAAGATGCTTATAAATCTTTAGATGAAGCTCTTACTCATGGTGGTATTCAAAATAATGTAAAGGTAAATTTAGTAAGAATTGACTCTGAAAAATTAAAAGTTTCTGAGATTAAATCAAAACTTAAACACATTTCAGGTATATTAATACCTGGTGGTTTTGGTAAACGAGGAACAACTGGAAAAATAGAGTCAATAAAATATGCTAGAAAAAACAAAGTTCCTTTTCTTGGGATATGTTATGGAATGCAAATGGCAATTATAGAATTTGCGAGAAATCAATTAAATTTAAAAAAAGCAACTTCGAGTGAATTTGATAGAAATGGTATACCTGTAATTGGATTAATAAATGAGTGGATTAAAGATGGAAAAACTATCAAAGGAACTGTTAAAAATCTAGGTGGAACAATGAGATTAGGTTCTTATGATGCGAAATTACAAAATAATTCTAAAATTAAAAAAATTTATGGAAAAAAGATTATCAAAGAAAGACACCGACACAGATATGAAGTTAACATCAATCTAAAAGACAAATTTGAAAAAAAAGGAATGAGTTTTTCTGGTTTATCGCCTGATGGTTTTTTACCTGAGATCATTGAGTTAAAAAATCATCCTTGGTTTATTGGAGTACAGTTTCATCCAGAATTTAAATCTAGACCTTTTGCTCCACATCCTTTATTCTCATCTTTTATCAAAGCATCAAAAAATCATAAATGAGTAGCATTAAAGTAAATTGTGGAAAAATAGATATTTCAAACAATGATAAGATTTGTATAATTTCTGGACCTTGCCAGCTTGAAAGTGAACAACATGCAATGGATATGGCAGGAAAAATTAAGGAAATTACTTCAAAATTTGGTCTTGGATTTATTTACAAAACTTCATTTGATAAAGCGAACAGAACAAGTTTAAAAGGCAAAAGGGGAGCTGGATTAGAAGCTTCATTGCCTGTGTTTGATAAAATTAAAGAAGAATTAAATGTCCCTATTCTAACAGACATTCATAATGCTGAGCAATGTGCAATCGTTTCAAAACATGTTGATGTTTTACAAATCCCAGCTTTTTTATGTAGACAAACAGACTTGTTAATTGCTGCAGCTAAAACAAATAAAATTATTAATGTAAAAAAAGGTCAATTTCTTGCACCATGGGATATGGTTAATGTAACAAAGAAAATTTCAGAATCTGGAAATGACAAAATATTAGTAACTGAAAGAGGTGCAAGTTTTGGATACAACACTTTAGTTTCCGACATGAGGTCGTTACCAATAATGGCTAAGAATGGTTATCCAGTAATTTTTGACGCAACACACTCAGTACAACAACCAGGTGGTCTTGGAGAAAAAAGTGGTGGTCAAAGAGAGTTTGTTGAATATTTAGCAAGAGCTGCAGTTGCAGTTGGAGTTGCAGGAGTTTTTATTGAAACCCATCAAGATCCAGATAATGCTCCATCTGATGGACCTAACATGGTGCCATTAGATAAGTTAGAAGATCTTCTAAAACAATTAAGCGATATTGATAATCTTATTAAAAATTAAGTGAGTAAAATTCTAAAAGTTAAAGCAAGACAAGTTTTTGATAGTAGAGGAAATCCAACAATTGAAGCAGAGGTTCATGTAAAAAACAAAAGTGCTAAAGCAATTTGTCCCTCAGGAGCTTCTACAGGTACTTACGAAGCCTACGAAAAAAGAGATACCAATAATAAAAGATATTTAGGCAAAAGTGTTTTCTCGGCAATAAATTTAATTAATTCTAAAATATCTAAAGCTTTAAGAAATAAAAATATACATGATCAAGAAAGAATAGATGAAATACTTATTAATTTAGATGGGACTAAGCAAAAGATAAAACTAGGAGCTAATGCAATATTAGCTGTATCGATGGCTGCAAAAAAGTTATCAGCAAAAGTAAAAAGAATTCCTCTTTATAAATCTTTTTATGCAACAAAAAATTTTCAATTACCTTATCCATTAATGAATATTATTAATGGTGGAGCACACGCAAATAATGGTCTGAGAATTCAAGAATTTATGATTAGACCAGATAAAGCAAAATCTTTTTCTGAGGCAATGAGAATATGTTATTTAGTAATTAAAAACTTAAGTAAATTAATTAAAGTAAAAGGTTTAGCCACATCGGTTGGTGATGAAGGTGGATTTGCACCGATGATTAATAGCAACAATCAGGCCTTAGATTTGATTGTTTTATCAATTAAAAAATCAGGATTTAGAAATGGTAAAGATGTTTCAATTTGTTTGGATGTTGCAGCTAATGAATTATTTAAAAAAGGTAAATATTCTATTCACTCAAAAAAATACGTTTCTGTTGATAAAACAATTTCAGAGTACAAAAAAATGATTGATAAATATAAAATTAAATCGATTGAAGATCCATTTTCCGAAAATGATTGGACGTCGTGGAGTAAACTTATGAGATCTACTAAAAAAGTACAGATTGTTGGAGATGATCTTTATGTTACAAATTTGGAAAGATTAAAAAAGGGATTTTTAAATGTTTCATCAAACTCAATTTTGATAAAACTAAATCAAATAGGCACAGTTACCGAAACACTTGATGTCATAAGATTTGCTCAAACTATTGGATTTAATACTATTATTTCACATCGATCAGGAGATAGCGAAGACACATTTATTGCTGATTTAGCGGTAGGTACTAACTCCAACCAAATAAAAACAGGATCTTTAGCTAGATCTGAGAGAGTGGCAAAATATAATCAATTAATTCGTATAGAAGAAGAACTTGGAAAAAAAGCTAGAATGAATAAGATTCATTAATGCTTCAAAGATTAAAAAAAAATTACCTTTTATTAGTTTCTACTTTTTTGATTCTTTATTTCTTTTTTAATCTTTTATCTGGTCAAAGAGGGTTAATTTCATATTTTGAAAAAAAGGAGATTTTAAAAAACTTAAAACAACAAGAATCTTTAATAATTATCCAAATAAGTGACTTGGAATTTAAGAATTCATTGTTAAGTGACAATCTAGATCTTGATTATATAGAATCTTTGATTAGAGAAAGGTTCATATTTGGTAAAAAAAATGAAAAAATTTATATAATTAAAAAAAATGAAAATTAGACACCCAGAAAAGCAGAACAAACCGATAAATCCAATTAAAAAAAAACCAGATTGGATAAGATCAAAATTAGTAAATAGCAAAGAATTTTTTTTAACAAAAACAATTGTAAATAAAAATAATCTTGTAACAGTTTGTCAGGAAGCTAATTGTCCAAATATTACGGAATGTTGGAGTAAAAGACATGCCACGTTTATGATTATGGGTGATACATGTACAAGAGCGTGTGCTTTTTGCGACGTAAAAACTGGTAAGCCAGGAAAACTGGATAATCTCGAACCAATAAAAATTTCTCAAGCTGTAAAAAAATTAAATTTAAAACATGTTGTAATAACATCAGTTGATCGAGATGATTTAGATGATGGTGGTTCAAATCATTTTTTTGAAGTTATTAACCAAACACGAAAAACAAATCCAAATACTACAATTGAAGTTTTAACTCCTGATTTTTTAAGAAAGGGTGATGCTTATAAAAAAGTTTTAGAGGCGAATCCGGATGTTTTTAATCACAATATTGAAACTGTTCCTAGTCTTTATCTAAAAGTAAGACCAGGTTCTAGATATTTCGCATCTTTGGAACTTTTGAAAAATGCTAAAATGATAAATAAGAAAATTTTTACAAAATCAGGAATAATGGTTGGCTTAGGTGAAAAAAAAGATGAAATTTTGCAGGTAATGGATGATTTAAAAGCTGCAGATGTGGATTTTTTAACTATTGGCCAATATTTACAACCATCTGTTAGACATCATCCTCTTGATAGATACTACACACCAGAGGAATTTGATGAATTAGGAAGTATTGCGAAATCAAAAGGTTTTTTATTAGTTTCGTCATCGCCATTAACAAGATCTTCTTATCATGCAGATGAAGATTTTGCTAAACTACAACAAAATCGGATTAACAATCATTAATGCCAAAAGCTTCAGTTAAGCGATTAATTGAATGTGAAAAAAAAGACTTAATTGAACTTGTTTTAGATATAGAAAAATATCCTGAATTTGTTCCATTTTGTTTTGATGCGAAAATATATGAAAACAAAAAAGATGGTGATTTACAAAAAATTATTGCTGATTTAACCATCGGTAAAGGACCATTTAAAGATACATACAAAAGTGATGTTGCCTTTAATAAAAAAACTGACTCAATCTATGTAAAAAACATAGAGGGACCATTAAATCATCTAACAAATAATTGGACTTTTACTGATAAAAATAACGGTATTACTGAAATCACCTTTGATATTGATTTTGAAATAAAAAATAAATTTTTAAATTCTTTAATGGTAGTCTCTTTTCAATTTGGTTTAGAAAAAATAGCTGATGCCTTTCAAAAAAGAGCTGAAGAATTATTTGGAAATTCTAAGAATTAAATCTAAGGTTTTTTTAACAGTTGCTTTTTGAATTGAAGATCTTTTTTTACTTTTAAATAAAAACTTATTAATCTGTACTTTTTTGGCTTTTTTTATACCAATATAAACTAGACCTACTGGCTTTTGTTTGGTGCCACCTTTGGGGCCAGCGATTCCAGTTATAGAAACGTTAATATTGGCTTTTGATATTTTAGATAAGTTATTTACCATTGCCAAACAACATTGGTGGCTAACTGCACCATAATTTTTAATAATATTTTTATTAACTTTGAGAATTCTAATTTTAGCTTGGTTAGAGTAGGTGACTAGTCCTAAATTGAATACTTTTGAGGCGCCACTTATTGATGTAATTGAACTAGCTAACATCCCTCCAGTACAAGACTCAGCAACAGAAAGTTTTAATTTTTTTTTGTTTAAAAGCCTGACTAAAGTTTTCATTAAATTAAATAACTGCTTAATAACATAAAACAAATTAATGATAGAACAACATATAATCCTGCACAAACATCGTCCATTATTACACCGAAACTATTTTTATAATTTTTGTCAAAATAATTTACTGGAAATGGTTTTAGAATGTCAAAAAATCTAAAAAGTACAAAACAAATTCCATAAAAAATTATAGCTTCATCAGGTGTTTTTTGTATTCCATGGGATATTTCGTAGAGATAAATTGGTATAGATTGACCTATAAATTCGTCGATAATGACCTCTTTTGGATCTTTATTTTCTTTTTCCTTTATATGGGATGCTACTGCTATGAATGAATAAATAAAAATAATAAGCAAACCTATTAAGACTATATTTGGTGACAACTTTAATATATGAAAAAAAAAATAAAGAAAAATAGTTGTAGCTAAGGATCCGAAAGTTCCAGGAATAATCTTAATTTTTCCTAGCCCAAACATTGTTGCTAATAATGAATTAAAAGTTTTAATCATATTTTGTGATTGAAATTATGGTTTCACAAGCGATAGCCTTTTCTTTTCCAATTAAACCTAATTTTTCCACAGTTTTACCCTTTAAATTTATTTGGTTTTCATTAATACCAGTTAATTTTGAGACTGATTTAATTATTTTGTCTCTATATTTTGAAACTCTTGGTTTTTGACAAATTAAGTTTATATCCAAATTGTTTATAAAAAAATTAGATTTGTTTAAATTAATCATGATTGGTTTTAGCATTTTTGGAGATCTAATATTTTTAAATTTTTTTATATTTGGAAAATAAGTTCCAATATCTTTTTTTCTAATAGCTCCTAAAATAGAATCAATAATTGCATGTAAAATTACATCTCCATCAGAATGACCTTCAAGACCTGAATGAAAAGGAATTTTTGCACCTCCAAGGTACAATTTTTTATTTTCTACTAATTTGTGAACATCGAAACCTATACCATAAAAAGTCTTGGGAGTTTTTATATCGTCAATATATGTAATCTTATTATTTACTTTTTCACCTGGTATAAATTTAATTTTAAAATCATTATTTATAAATAATGTTGCTTCATCAGTGACTTTATTTTTTTGATTTTTTGTAATTTTATAAAGCTCTTTAAATCTAAATGCTTGAGGGGTCTGTGTTAATAATAAATTATTTCTGTTTAGATTAAATATTTGATTTTGAGTTTTATATTTTATTGTGTCTTTTGAACTGATAATTGGAACTACGGCTTTGTTATTTTTCAAATTTTTAGCAATATTTTTTAGTAATCTAATTGAAAAATTGGGCCTAGCAGCATCATGGATAAATACATTTTTTGGATTATATCTTTTTAGAAATTTTAGAGCTTTAAAAGAGGAATCTGATCTTTCCTTTCCCCCTCTAATAATACTTATTGATTTAGGATACTTTTTTTTTTTTAAATGTTTTAGATTATTTGAAACAATTAAAATTTTCTTAAATAGCTTTGAATTGAGGGATTTTTCTATGGAATGATCAATTATTTCTTTATTTCGGTAATTAAAGAATTGCTTGGGTATTTTTTTATTAAATCTCTTACTTTTTCCAGCAGCTAATATTACAAAATAGTTGTTCATTCGTTTAAATGCTATAATTCTAATTTATGTTAGAATTTTTGAAAAAAAATATAATCATTATTATTCTATCTAGTATCACACTATTTCTTGGTTTTTTAACCTTTTTGACATTTATAGATAGAAGTTTTGTTGATTTAAATGAAAAAAATTTACAATATTTACTAATTTCAAATATTTTTTTACTTATTTTATTATTCATATTTATTTTTGTAGAAGTTAAAAATTCAATCAAAATTGATATTGATAAGGATGGCTTAACATCAAATAAAAAATACATAACGTATTTTTCATTATTTACTTTAATACCATCAATTTTAATTTCAATTTTTTCCTTATTTCTTTTTTCTTTTGCTCTAGAAAAGTACTTCGATAAGAAAGTTACAACTGTCGTAAATAATTCCTATGAACTTGCTAAAAATTATGTTGAAGAAGTAAGAAATAAAATACAATCAGATATAATTTTGATTGCTTTTGATACTAACAAAAGTGTTAATTTTTTAAATGAAAATGCAAATGAATATTTACGATTTTTAAGGACACAAAAATTAATTCGAGATGTTGATGAAATTCATATTATTGATGAAAATAAAAAACTATTATACTCAACCGAAAAAAAAGAAAAATACATTCCACCTGTTGATAAAGCACTAAATTTAGTTCTTGAGGATGATCGACCATTAAAGATAATAGACACTAAAGCTAATATTTCAGCCGCGATAATGAGATTACAATCATCAAAAGATAGATTTATCTATGTGGTAAAATTTTTAGATAAAGATATTTCAAATTATTTAGCTGAGTCTCAAGAAGCAATTAATTTTTATTATACTGTTGAAGATAGAAGTACAGGCATAAAAATTTCTTTTTTTATCATTTATATTATAATTGTATCACTGCTATTATTTATCTCTATTACAATAGCAATTAGATTTTCATCAAGATTTTTTAGATCTATTAATAATCTTATTCTAGCATCAACTGAAATAGGCCAGGGAAATCTTAATACAAAAGTACCAGAAATTAAAACTGATAAAGATATGGAGGTCTTAAATAAAAATTTTAATTCTATGATTAGTAGACTTAAAAATCAGCAAGAAAAATTAATAATTAATGAAAGATATAAAGCATGGGGAAATTTATCTAGAAAGCTAGCGCATGAAATTAAAAATCCGCTTACACCAATACAATTAACAATAGATCGAATTAAAATAAAATACTCTGGACAAATAACAGATGAAGACCAACAATCATTTAAAGAAAATTTAAAAATTATAAACTCTCAAATAAAACAGATAGAAAATTTAGTAAACGAATTTTCAGATTTTGCCAGAATGCCAAAACCCATTTTTAAGAGAAATAATTTAGTAAAATTATTAGATGAAAATATCAAATTATTATCAGAAGTTAATAAATCCATAGAAATTAATTTTAATAAAAAAGATGAGGAGATTTTACTCGAATGTGACAAAGAACAAATTGCAAGGGTTTTCATTAACCTGATAAAAAACTCTATTGAGAGTATTGAACAAAAGGTTGAAAAAAACGCTGATTTTAAAAAGAAAATTTCAATTGATATTTTATCAAATAATGACCATATTTTAATATCAATAGAAGACAATGGTATTGGTTTTGATAAAAATAATATAGAGGAAATTTTAAATCCATATTATACAACAAAAAAAAATGGTACTGGACTAGGCCTATCAATAGTAAACAAAATTATAAATGATCACAAAGGTGAACTTGAATTTACTCCAATTAACGATGGTGCAAAAATACAGATAAGATTTTATTTTAATGACAACAGAAATATTAATAGTTGATGATAATGCGGATATAAGAAATATCCTAAATGAATTAATTGTTGATGCTGGTTACAAAACTAGAGTAGCAGCTAATTATAATCAAGCGTTAAAAGAAATTGACAAAAAAATGCCTGATGTGGCTATCCTAGATGTTAAATTAGATAAAGGTGATAATGATGGAATAGAACTATTATCTCATATCAAGTCTAAAAATAAGGATGTCCCAGTAATTATTATTACAGGTCATGCTAATATTGAGATGGCAGTAAATTCATTGAAACATGGTGCATTTGAATTTGTAGAAAAACCTTTTGACCAAGCTAGATTGTTAAACTTTATTACCAGGGCTGTTGAAAACCTTCAATTAAAAAAACAAAATAAGGATTATGAAAATAAATTATTTTCTTCATATGATTTAATTGGTGATAGTAAAAATATATCTACAATACGAGAACAAATAAAAAAAATATCCTTAACTGAGAGTAGAATTCTTATAAACGGACCATCAGGTTCAGGGAAAGAATTAATTGCAAGAAAAATTCATAAAAATTCTAAAAGAGAAAAAAATCCATTTATTATTCTAAATGGAGCTCTTCTTGACTCAGAAAAATATGAACAAGAATTATTTGGGGAGGAAAAGAGTGATGGTTCCATTTCATATGGTGCTTTAGAAAAAGCTAATAAAGGTACTTTATTAATTGATCAAGTTTCTGAAATTCCTCTTGTCATTCAATCAAAAATATTAAGAGTTCTCATTGATCAAAAATTTAAAAGATTGAATGGTAATAATGATATCAATGTTGACGTTAGATTAATTTGTTCGTCAAGTAAGGACTTAAAAGATGAAATAAAAATAGGTAATTTTAGAGAAGATCTTTATCATAGATTGAACGTTTTTCAAATCAATATTAAATCATTAAACGAAAGAATTTCAGATATACCTTTGTTAATAAAATATTTTTCAAAGATGATTTCTGTAAATTATAATATAAAAGAATTAGATATTGATGAAAATGACTCATATATTTTGAATCACGATTGGAAAGGCAATGTAAGAGAACTAAGAAATTTGATTGAAAGAATTGCAATTTTACAACCTGATACAAAAGACAAAATTTCTAACATTGTAAAAGAGTCGTTAAAAAGCGACAATTATGATGATAAAATTGGTGAAAATAGCTTATCTGTGCCTTTAAAAGAGGCTAGAGAAAACTTTGAAAAAGAGTATTTAACTGTTCAGCTCAAAAAATTTAATGGAAATATATCTAAAACGGCTAACTTTGTTGGTATGGAGAGAAGCGCTCTTCATAGAAAGCTTAAAGGCTTAGGAATAAAAGAATTTAACTAAAATGAATATAATCATTTGTGGTGCCGGTAGAGTAGGTTTTACTATTGCGAAGTTATTGAGCGAACAAGGTCATTCGATAACAGTTATTGATCAATCAAGTGAGGATATCCAAAAAATCAACGATAGTTTAGATGTTAAGGCAATCGTTGGAAAAGCTACATATCCATCAATTCTTGAGAAGGCTAATGCTGCTGAAACAGATATGATTATAGCAGTTACAAGAAATGACGAAATTAATATGCTTATTTGCCAAATAGCATTTTCTATATTCAATATTCAAAAAAAAATAGCAAGAATTAGGTCTCAAGATTATCTTAACCCAAGATTTACAAGAGTTTATAATAAAGAAAATTTACCAATTGATGTAATCATTTCTCCTGAAATTGAAATTTCTAGATCAATTCAAAGAAAATTGGAGGCGCCAGGTGCGTTAGATAGTGTACCTTTTGCTGATAATAAAATAAGATTATTGGAGATATTCATCAAAAAGGATTGTAAATCTATAGGTATTAAGTTTAATGAACTCACAAATAAATACCCAAAATTAGAGGCAAATATTATTGGAATTAATAGAGATAATAAATTTTTTATTCCAAAAAAAACAGACTCGGTAAAAAAAGATGACAAAATTTATGTCATTATTAATTCGTCACAAATGTCAGAAACTCTTGAAGCATTTGGTCATGAAGAAAAAATTTCAAAAAAGATCTTAATAATTGGTGGAGGAAATATTGGTTTTAATTTAGCTAAGAACATTGAGGAGACCTTAGAAACAGTTCGAGTTAAAATTGTTGAAAAAAATAAGGAGCGAGCAGAGTTTTTAGCAAATCAACTCAACGATGCAATTGTTATAAATGGTGATGGTTTAGATGAAGAAGTTTTAACTGAAGCAAACTTAGGGGAAGCTGAAACTGTATTAGCTTTAACAAATGATGATGAAGATAACTTAATGGTCAGTGTGTTAGTTGAAAAATTTGCTAAAGACCAAAAAGATATAGATGATAAAAGAACAATGGCATTAATTAACAAACCAAATTATTCACTTCTTCAATCATCATTAAAAATTGATGATTTAATTGATCCAAGAATGACGACTGTTTCAAGTATTTTAAAACATATCCACAAAGGAACAATTGAAAATGCATATACTCTATCAGATGGTGAATACGAGGTAATTGAAGCTGAAATAATTGAAACTTCTGAATTAATCAATAAAGAAATTAAAAATTCCAATTTACCAGACGAACTAAGAATTGGTGCCGTACTAAGAGATAAAAAAATAATTATACCTAGATCTAATTTTGTTTTTAAAAAAGATGATAGAGTTGTATTTATTGTAAAAAAAGACTCTATATCTTTTGTTGAAAATATTTTTAGATTAAGTTCAGTATAATTAGATGTTTGGATTACAAATAAAATATCTAAGTTTCTTTTTTGGATTAATTTCTATTTTATCTTTTTTTAATATTATTTATTCTTACTATTTCAATCTTTATCTCAATTTAGATACTTATTATTTTAGTTTATTTTTATCTTCAATTCTAGCAATCGTTTTTTATAGATTAAAAATTTCACCAAAAAAAACATCAATTTTTCAAAAAATTTTAACTGTTTTTCTAGGATATATTTTACTACCTTTAATTTTATCCATTCCTTTTTACCTTAGTATTTATAATTTAACTTTTATAAATTCTTTTTTTGAAGCGGTTTCAGGTTTTACATCTACTGGTTTTACTATCTTTGAAAATGTAAAAAATATTGATCAAAGTCTGATTTTATGGAGGTCAACTACTCAATGGATTGGTGGATTATATTTCTTATTTTCCATAATTTATTTAATAGATATTTATGATGAAAATTTTAAAAAAACTTTAACAAATTTTTTTTCATTTAATACATCTGAAATATTTAAACAAGCTATAAAAGTTTTTTTTATATATTCTGGTATAACTTTAGTAATTTTTATAATACTTAATTTACTATCTATAAGAACTTTTGACTCTTTAAATTTAGCATTTTCATTAATTTCTTCTGGTGGTTTTTTACCTACAAATAATTTATCCAGTATAATTAGAGATGACACTCAAATTATTATTTTGTCATTTTTGATGCTAACTTCTTTTTTTAGTATTTTTTTCAGTTATAACTTATTTTTCTTCAAGAAAAAAAATGTAAATTTTTTGTATGAAGATCTAAATTTAATAATTTACTTCGTTATAGTTTTAATTATCTTTTTTTTATTTTTTAGTTTTAATCAAGACTTTTTGAATTATTTTTTGTCAATATCAAGTAGTATGTCTAATATTGGTTTTACACTAGATAATTCAAATACAAATTTGACTTTCATCTATTTGATTTTAGTAATTATTGGAGGATCTTTTTTTTCCACAAGTTCAGGGTTGAGATTTATGAAAATTTATTCTTTATTTATATACTCAGTTAATCAAATTTTATCATTCAGTAGACCAAAGAATATATATAAGAATAAGTTATTTTTCTCTGAAGTTAATTTTGAGTTTAATGAGATAAGTAAATATTTTTTATCAGTTCTCATATTTATTTTATCACTTTTTATTTTAACAACATTATTGACTATAAGCGAATTTAGCTTTGAAAATTCATTTAAGTTATCTATTTTAACATTAATGAATACTGTCAATTCAGGTTCATATGGTTTAAGTGATCTAACTTTTTATAATCTTTCATATTTTGCCAAATATTGTCTTATTTTTTTCATGATTGTTGGACGAATTGAGTTATTAACAATCTTACTTCTTGTGAAAAAATTTCTTTTTAAAAATTAATTAATTATTGTATATGTAATTAGATTTTGCGCCCTTAGCTCAGCTGGATAGAGCATCGGTTTTCTAAACCGAGGGTCGTAGGTTCGAATCCTTCAGGGCGCGCCATTACTAACACATTTTTTGGTCAAAATTTATCTTGACTAGATTTTCAATTAATTTGAAATGAGATTAAATTTTCCTTGAACCCCTATTTTTATCATGCTTAAATTGAGAATATTCAAAAGTAATTTTGAATTATTTGTTAACAAATAAATAAACAATAGGAAGAAATATGTTTAAATACTTAAAACAATTAACTTCTTTAGTTGCTATGGTTGCTGTGTTGTTCACTTTTACAACAGAGTCTATGGCTGCTAAAAAATCTAAAACACTTAAAAACACTCAGAAAAAAGGGTTTGTAAGATGTGGAGTATCTCAAGGTCTTCCAGGATTTTCTAATGCTGATGCTGCAGGAAATTGGACTGGTGTTGACGTTGACGTATGTAGAGCTGTAGCTGCTGCAGTATTAGGTGATGCAAACAAAGTTAAGTTTACACCACTAAGTGCTAAAGAAAGATTTACTGCTTTAACTTCTGGTGAGATTGATATCTTATCAAGAAACACAACTTGGACTCTTTCTAGAGATGCTGATATCGGACTTACTTTCGTTGGAGTAAACTTCTACGATGGTCAAGGCTTCATGGTAAGAAAAAGCTCAGGTATCACTTCAACTAGCCAATTCAAAGATGGTATCTCAGCTTGTACAAATATTGGTACAACAACTGAGTTAAACATGAGAGACTTCTTTAATTCAAAAGGAATTTCTTATGAGCCAGTTGCATTTGAAAAAGCTGACGAAGTTGTTGCTGCTTACGATGCAGGTAGATGTGATACATACACTACTGATAAATCTGGTTTAGCTGCTCAAAGAACAAAAATGAAAAACCCTGATGAACACATTGTTCTACCAGAAACTATTTCTAAAGAACCTTTAGGACCAGTTGTTAGACAAGGTGATGCAGTTTGGGAAGATATCGTTAGATGGTCTTTGAACACTATGATCGAAGCTGAAGAATATGGTATTACTTCAGCAAATGCAGACATGATGAAAACTTCAGACAACCCAGCAATCAAAAGATTAGTTGGTGCTGAAGGTGAATTAGGTGCTGCTTTTGGTCTAGATAACGACTGGAGCTTAAGAATTATCAAGCAAGTTGGTAATTATGGTGAAAGTTATAAGAGAAATATAGCTGACACTGGAATTTTACCAGACAGAGGTCCAAACCAATTATGGACAAAAGGCGGAATACTTTACGTTCCACCTGCAAGATAATTGTAGTTTAAATTAATTAAAAAGGGCTAGATTTTTCTAGCCCTTTTTTTATAAACTCATATATTATCGGCAAAGTGAATTTTAAACTTAAAGATATAGTCCCACAATTAATTACAGTTTTAGCTGTAGTTTTAGTTTTCGGTTTTTTTACTTATAACGCACAAATCAATATGGAAAATAGAGGTATTGATTTTGGTTATGGTTTTCTATCTCAAGAATCTTCTTTCGACGTTCAGTTTTCATTAATTGAATATGATGGATCACATTCATATTTTAGAGCTTATTTAGTTGGTCTTTTAAATACGATCCTAGTATCTGTAATTGGAATAATTATTGCAACAATCTTAGGAGTAATAGTTGGTATAGCAAGATTATCCCCAAATTATTTAATTAATAAATTTGCAGCTTTTTATGTTGAGTTTTTTAGAAATATTCCATTACTACTTCAAATTTTTTTTTGGTATTTTGCTGCATTACGTGCCCTGCCACTCCCACAAGATGCTGAGGCAATGTTTGGAATTTTTTTTCTAACTATAAAAGGCCTGTACGTTCCAGCATTTATTTGGCAAAATTTTAATATTTTCTTCTATTCAATTATAGCTGCAATCATAGCAATCATTGTTATACGAGCGCATGCTAAAAAGGTTCAGGAAAATCAAGGTAAACAAATTCCAGTTTTTTTAATTTCTATAGGACTGATATTTATTCTTCCACTTTTAAGTTTTTTAATTGGTGGCGTAAGACTTTCTTTTGAAGTTCCTGTTTTGAAACAATTGGCAACAACATCTTTTATTTATGAGGGTGGAGTTAGCTTACCCCCAGAATTGATAGCATTAACATTATCTTTATCTTTATATACAGCAACATTTATCGCAGAATGTGTCAGAGCTGGAATTCAAGGTGTTGGTAAAGGTCAAAAAGAGGCAGCAGCATCAATTGGACTTACACCTAACCAAGTACTTAAATTAGTAATTATGCCTCAAGCTTTGAGAATAATAATTCCGCCAACAACAAATCAATATCTAAATTTAACTAAAAATTCATCCTTAGCAGCTGCGATAGCGTATCCAGATTTAGTGTTAGTCTTTGCTGGAACAGCATTAATGCAAACAGGTAAGGCAATTGAGATAGTATCAATCACCATGTTTACTTATCTAACTTTGAGTATTTCAATCTCAATTTTAATGAACTGGTATAATAAGAAAATAGCTATTCAGGAGAAATAATGTCGAGTATTAATTTTTTAAAACCTGATAGAACTAATCTTAATACCTTTTTGTATCTTGGTTCTTTTTTATTTTTTATTAGTATTTTAGATGTTTTTCTAAACTCTTTTTTTAGATTAAATTTAACTGGTTTTTTACCTAATTTTTTAAGTTTCTTATTACCTTTAATACTTGGTTTTATGGGTCTTTATTTCATTCGAATAGAGTATAGTGGAATTAAAAATCTAGACCTCTTAAACAAACATATTAATACAAATAATTTTAATGCTGTTTTATCATTATTAATAATATTCATAATCATCAAATCTCTACCACCTATATTAAGCTGGTTTGTTATTGATGCTAGTTTTGCAGGGGATACAAAAGATGTTTGTACGGGTTCTGGCGCATGCTGGACATATATTAAGGTTTGGATGAGAAGATTTATGTATGGAATGTATCCAAATGCAGAACAATGGAGAATTAATCTATCATTTGTAGCTTTAGTATTACTTGGCTCTGTTGGATACTTTGCGACTGATAAATTTAAGAAATATTTGACACTTTATTATGTAGTTATTTATCCTTTGATTGCATTTTTGTTTATCTTCTTTTTTATTTCAGGTGGCCCTGTATTTTTTGACTTTTCTTATGGAATTATTGCTGCAATTTTATCTATCATCATTGGTTTTTTTATTCCAAGTAAATTTAAGTTTTATTACTTTTTAATAGTTCCTTTAGCGCTTTATGTAATTTTGAAATATTTTCTTTTTTTTGAAGAATACATTGAGCTTGGAAAATTAGATGGTTTAAATTGGGTTGAAACAGGTGCATGGGGAGGTCTGTCGCTAACATTTATAATTTCTTTTTTCTGTCTTATTTTCTGTTTTCCAATTGGAATGGCTTTTGCTCTTGGGAGAAGATCGGAATTTCCATTAATTAGATATATATCAGTTGGTTTTATTGAATTCTGGAGAGGTGTTCCACTAATAACAGTTTTATTCATGTCAGCCGTAATGTTTCCAATGTTTTTACCAGAAGACTTTTTCATTGATAAATTAGTAAGAGCCATAATTGCAATTTCTTTATTTGAGGCTGCTTATGTTGCAGAAGTTATCAGAGGTGGTTTACAAGCTTTACCAAGAGGTCAATACGAAGCTGCAAAATCATTAGGTATGGGTTATTGGAAAATGCATATTTTCGTAATTTTACCACAGGCTCTTAAATTAGTAATACCAGGAATAGCAAATACTTTCTTAGCACTAGTAAAAGATACTCCATTAATATTCGTTGTTGGATTATTAGAAATAGTTGGAATGTTAAATTTAGCTAAAACAAATCCGAAATGGTTAGGATTTGCTATGGAAGGGTATGTATTTGCTGCTATAATTTTCTGGATTATTTGTTATGCAATGAGTAAATATAGTTATAATCTAGAACAAAAATATAAAACCGATAGATAAAAATTTATGTCAGATAGTATTATTCAAATAAGTAATATGAATAAGTGGTTTGGTGATTTCCAAGTTTTAAAAGGAATAAATTTAGAAGTTAAACCAAAAGAAAAAATTGTTGTTTGTGGTCCATCTGGATCAGGTAAGTCTACGTTAATTAGATGTATTAATAGATTAGAAGAGCATCAAGAAGGTAATATTGTCGTTGATGGAACTGAATTAACAGAGGATACAAAAAATATTGAACAAATTAGAGCTGAAGTTGGAATGGTATTTCAACAATTTAATTTGTTTCCTCACTTATCTATTTTGGATAACTGCACATTAGCTCCTATTTGGGTTAAAAAAATGCCTAAAAAAGAGGCGGAAGAATTAGCATTAAAACATCTAGAAAGAGTACAAATTCTTGATCAAGCACAAAAATATCCAGGACAATTATCTGGGGGACAACAACAAAGAGCTGCTATTGCAAGAGCTTTATGTATGGAGCCAAAAATAATGCTTTTTGATGAACCCACATCAGCCTTAGACCCCGAAATGATTAAAGAAGTGTTAGATGTTATGGTTAATTTAGCAAAACAAGGAATGACTATGATTGTAGTTACACATGAAATGGGTTTTGCAAAAGAAGTTGCAGATCAAATGATATTTATGGATGAAGGAATGATAGTAGAAAAAGCTGATACCAAAGAATTTTTTGCTAATCCAAAGAGTGATAGAACCAAACTTTTCCTCAGCCAGATACTATAGTTCAAGCTAATTTCAAGAAATATTTATCAAATTATAGCTGAAGTAATGCTTGACATATTTCCCCTAATACGGGTTTTTGGGTAAAAAAAATAAAAATTTATTGTTGCAGTAGGTATTAAAAACTAGTTCAATTAGTTTTTTAAAAAATTAAGAGGGGTCTTAATGGAAGATAATTTTAATAAGCATTTAGGCAATAAGCTTAAGCTTAGAAGACTAGCACTAGGTTTAACTCAAACTAAAGTAGCAAAAGCAATCCACGTCACATTTCAACAAATTCAAAAATATGAAAAAGGCACTAATGGGGTAAGTTCAATAAGGTTATTGCAATTATCGAACTATCTTAAAGTACCAATTAATTATTTTTTCGAAGATTTTTCAGAATATCTTATAAATTTAGAGAAATCACAAGAAGGTCATATGAATGTAAATTATAACTTTTTAGTGAAATTATATTCTGAACTAAATGCTGATCAAAAATTAAAGTTTAATAAATCATTACAGGTAGGAAGTAACAATATTTCAAAGGTTGGATAATTTTTGGCTCCTCGGGCAGGACTCGAACCTGCGACCAATTGATTAACAGTCAACTGCTCTACCAACTGAGCTACCGAGGAATATTAAAATCTCAACTTACTTTTTTTTTTCACTAAAACAAGATTTTTTTTGGAGGCAACGCCCGGAATCGAACCGGGATACAAGGATTTGCAATCCTCTGCGTAACCATTCCGCCACGTTGCCATATGTTTTAGAAGATAGCTACACTGAGTTTTATATAAAATATTTGCAATTAGTCTATTAAATAACGTTCCAATTTGATTATTGTTAATTTAGATTATTAAATTATAAACTAATAACACCCATGATAAGCGATAAATATATACATTCAAAAGTTGAAGATAAAATTTATGGTTATTGGGAGAAAAATAAATTATTTAAACCGCAAAAAAATTCAAAAAAATTTTCAATTGTAATTCCACCACCTAATGTAACTGGAAGTTTACATATGGGTCATGCCTTAAATAATTCAATTCAAGATTTGTTAGTTCGTTATTATCGTATGAATAATTACGAAACATTATGGCAACCAGGAACTGATCATGCAGGTATAGCCACCCAAGCACTTGTTGAGAGAAAATTAGAAAAAGAGAATTTAAATAAAATTGACCTTGGCAGAGAAAAATTTATAGAAAAAGTATGGGAATGGAAAAATGAATATGGGGACATCATTATCAATCAACTAAAAAAATTAGGATGTTCATGTGATTGGTCAAGAAATGCATTCACCATGGATGAAAATTTATCAAAATCAGTCATTAAGGTTTTTGTAGAATTGCATAAAAAAAAATTGATTTATAAGGCTGAAAAACTTGTAAATTGGGACACTGTTTTAAAAACCGCGATTTCAGATTTGGAAGTAGATCAAAGAGAGATGAATTCTAAGATTTACTATATCAGGTACCCAATAGACAATTCGTCAGAATTTATCACTATTGCCACAACGAGGCCTGAGACAATGCTAGGGGATACTGCGATTGCGGTAAATCCGAAGGATAAAAGATATAAAGATCATGTTGGCAAAACTGTCACAATACCGATCGTAGGTAGAAAAATAAAAATTATTAAAGATAATTATGCTGATCCGGAGCAGGGAACTGGAGCACTTAAGATCACACCAGCACATGATTTTAATGACTATGATGTTGGTCAAAGAAATAAATTAGAAATAATCAATATTTTTACAGAAGAGGGAAAAATAAATGATAATGCTCCAAGAGATTATATTGGCTTAGATAGGTTTGATGCCCGTAAAAAAATATTAAATGAATTAAAAGAAAAAGACTTTTTTGTAAAAGAAGAAAATATCAAAAATAAAGTTCCATATGGCGATAGATCAAATTCAGTAATTGAACCTTTTTTAACAGAACAATGGTTTGTTGATGCAAAGAAATTAGCGATCAAAGCTAAAAAAATTGTTAAGACAAAAAAAACAAATTTCTTTCCAACCAACTGGTCTAAAACTTATTTTCAGTGGATGAATAATATTGAGCCATGGTGTATTTCAAGACAATTATGGTGGGGACATCAAATACCAGCTTGGTATGGACCTGATCAAAAAATTTTTGTTGCGATCAATGAAAATGATGCAATTAAACAAGCAAAAAAATATTATAAAAAAGATGTAAAACTTACAAGAGATCCTGATGTTTTAGATACATGGTTTTCTTCAGGATTATGGCCATTCGCAACTTTAGGTTGGCCTGATAAAAAAGATTACATAAAGAAATTTTATCCAACAACAGTTTTGGTAACAGGTTTTGATATTATTTTTTTCTGGGTAGCTAGAATGATTATGTTTGGTATGGAATTTTTGAACAAAGAACCATTCAAAGATATTTATGTCCACGCGTTAGTTAGAGATGAAAAAGGACAAAAAATGTCTAAGTCAAAAGGGAATGTTATTGATCCATTAGATCTCATTGAAAAATACAGCGCTGATGCATTACGTTTTACTTTGCTTTCTATGGCATCCCCAGGAACTGATGTTAAACTTTCAGAAGATAGAGTTAAAGGATATAGAAACTTTTTAAATAAATTATGGAATGCTAACAATTTTTTAATCACCAATAAATGTGATTTTAAAAAAACCAATAAAGTTCCAAAAATCTCATTAAATATCAATAAATGGATTTATTCTGAGTTAATAGAAACTAAAAATAAAATTCAAAAAAATATTGAAGATTATCGATTTGATGAAGCAGCAAAAATTGCCTATCAATTTGCATGGCACTCATATTGTGACTGGTATATTGAGCTGTCTAAAACAATTCTTTACTCTGAGGATAAAAAGGTAAAAAAAGAGGTAAAAGAAGTTTCTGCTTATGTTTTTAAGCAAATATTGGTTATGCTTCATCCTTTCATACCATTTGTAACTGAGGAAATATGGTTAAAGAACAAATTTGATGAGTCTAATAAAAATTTCCTTATGTATAAAAATTGGCCTACTGGAAAAATTAAAAAAGACCAATCTCTTAAAGAAGTTGAAAAAATTATCAAAATTATCTCTGAATTAAGATCATTTAAAAATGAATTAAATGTCAGCCCTGGTTCATTTGTTGATGTTGCGATTAATAAAATTGCCAAAAAAAACAAACTATTAGTTAATAATAATGATGTTATTTTGAAAAAACTGGGTCGTATCAATAATTTTTTTGATAAAGAACAGGATAAACCCTCTGCAACACTTGTCATTTCTGGTGATATTTTTAAGATTTATTTTGATGAAAATGTTGATCTTAATTTGATTAAAGAAAACTTACAAAAACGTCAGAACAAATATCAAGACGAACTAGATAAGATTTCTCATCGATTATCTAATAAAGGCTTTACAGATAGAGCACCAAAAAATATTGTTGAACAAGAAAAAACTAACTATAGTAGTCTTAAAGATAATATCAAAAAAATATCTTTAACTATTGAGAGTTTATAATGCAGAAATTTAATAAAAAAAAATTACCTAGTAGACATACATCCTTAGGTCCAGATAGAGCACCTCATAGATCTTTTTATTATGCAATGGGTGAGACTGAAAAAGATGTATCAAAACCATTTATAGGAGTTGTATCAACTTGGAATGAAGCTGCTCCTTGCAATATTGCCCTTATGCGACAAGCGCAATCAGTGAAAAAGGGGGTTAGAGCATCAGGAGGGACACCAAGAGAATTTTGCACAATTACTGTTACTGATGGTATTGCCATGGGTCATGAAGGAATGAAATCGTCTTTAATTTCAAGAGAAGTCATAGCTGATAGTGCTGAATTAACTGTAAGAGGTCATTGTTATGATGCATTAGTAGGTATCGCAGGTTGTGATAAATCTTTACCAGGATTAATGATGTCCATGGTTAGATTAAATGTACCAAGTGTATTTATATATGGTGGCTCAATCCTTCCGGGAAAATATAAAGGTAAAGATGTAACTGTAGTTGATGTTTTTGAAGCGGTTGGAAAACATTCATCAGGTCAAATGTCTGCAAAAGAATTAAGAAAATTAGAATTAGTAGCGTGTCCTACAGCGGGTGCGTGTGGTGGTCAGTTTACAGCAAACACAATGGCATGTGTTTCAGAAGCAATCGGTTTAGCATTACCTTATTCAGCAGGAACACCAGCTCCATATGAAGAAAGAGATAAGTATGCAAAAGCAAGTGGTCGAATGGTTATGGAATTATTAGCAAAAAAAATTAAACCAAGAGATATTGTTACAAGAAAAGCGTTACAGAACGCTGCAACAATAGTTGCTGCAACAGGGGGTTCAACAAATGCAGCATTACACTTACCAGCAATTGCAAATGAAGCAGGAATTAAATTTGATTTAATGGATGTTGCAAAAATATTTAAAAGAACACCTTATCTTGCTGATTTAAAACCAGGTGGAAAATATGTTGCTAAAGATATGTGGTTAGCAGGTGGTGTGCCGATGCTTTTAAAAACTCTTTATGATGGTGGCTATATTCATGGAGATTGCATGACCGTTACAGGTAAAACTATGAAAGAAAATTTAAAAGGTATTAAATTTAATCCAAAACAAAAAGTTTTAAGAGCTTATAACAGACCTTTATCACCAGATGGGGGTGTTGTAGGATTAAAAGGAAATTTAGCTCCTGAAGGTGCAATTGTAAAAATTGCTGGTCTTAAAAAATTACAATTTACTGGAAGAGCAAGATGTTTTGATAATGAAGAAAGTGCGATGAAAGCAGTTCAAAGCAGAAAATATAAAGATGGTGATGTAATTATTATTAGATACGAAGGCCCAGTTGGTGGACCAGGTATGAGAGAAATGCTTTCAACAACTGGTGCAATTTATGGTCAAGGTAAAGGCGAGAAAGTTGCTTTAATCACTGATGGAAGATTTTCTGGCGCAACAAGAGGATTTTGTGTTGGTCACGTAGGTCCAGAGGCAGCTTTAGGAGGACCTATAGCTCTTTTACGTAATGGTGATTTAATTGATATTGATGCTAAAAAAGGAACAATTAATGTTCGTTTAACAAGAGCACAATTGGCATCAAGAAAAAGAAAGTGGAAGGCTAAAAAATCTGATTTTGGCTCAGGCACTCTTTGGAAATATGCACAAACAGTTGGGCCAGCAAGTTTAGGAGCCCCAACTCACCCTGGTAAGAAAAAAGAAGTTAAGGAATATTCAAAAATTTAATGAAAATTCGCCCAGTTATTTTATGTGGTGGCGCTGGAACAAGACTTTGGCCAAAAGCTAAAAAACATCAAGCGAAACAATTTATTGATTTTGGTAATTGGACTTTATTAGGCAAAACTTTAGAGAGAGTTAAAGCATCTATATATGATGCACCAATTATAAGCACTAATGCAAAATATTTAAGACAAGTAAAACAACATTTAAAAAAACACAAAATAAGAAAATTCAAGATAGTTTTAGAGCCAGCAAAAAGAAATACTGCACCCGCTATATTAAGTGCGGCTTTAATTAAAGACATTCCAATCAAACAACCATTAATGTTTTTGGCTGCTGATCATTTGATAGAAAAAGTTGGTTTATTCAATAAAGCTATCAAAAAAAATCAAAAGAAACTTACTCAAAACAATATCTTTATTTTTGGGATTAAACCCAAAATGCCCTCAAGTGAATTTGGTTATTTTTTAACAAAAAGTAACAAAGTAACTAGATTTGTAGAAAAACCCAAAAAGGCTAAAGCTAAACAAATAATTAGTAAAAAGGGTTATTGGAATTCTGGAATGTTTTATTTGAGAAAAGACTCAATAATAAATAATTTTAAGAAATACCAACCAAATATTTATCGAAATTGTAATAAAGCAGTATTAAAAGCAAAATATAAAAGTAATGTATATTATTTAAACAAACAATCTTTCACAAAAGCAAAAGCCAAGTCTTTTGACTATGCAATATTAGAAAAAACCAAAGATATAAATGCTATCAAATTAGATATTCCTTGGTCTGATTTAGGATCTTGGAAAGAAATCTGTAAGATGTACGGACGAAATAAAAGACATTATTTTAAAAAGAAGAATGTATTTCATAGACCTTGGGGTAGTTATATAAATCTATTTAATGGTAAGGAATTCTTAATTAAAGAATTATATGTAAAACCAAAAGGTATATTAAGTCTTCAAAAACATCATCATAGAGCTGAACATTGGGTAGTTACTCATGGTGAACCTAAAATTACTTTAAATAAGAAATATTTCACTATGAAACCTGATGAAACTATTTTTATTCCACTAGGTGCAATCCATAGAATAGAAAATCCCAATAAAAAACCAGTTAAAATAATTGAAGCTCAAGTAGGCTCGATTTTAAAAGAAACAGATATAGTGAGATATCAAGATATTTATGGCAGAGTAAAATAATTATTTTACAAGAAAATTCACTTTTTTATTTGATAGATTTAAATGAATTTTTTTATATGAACCAAAATTATCTCCATCAATTTGAACAGGTATCAAATCATTTCCATCAATAGTAATGTTTTGTGAATAAGTAGTAATAACATTTTTATTTCTACTTAAATCACCATTAAGAATTATTAAAAATATAGAATATAATAAATTGATCCTAGTTAAATCCTTAAATATATATGTGACTATTTTATTTTCAAAAATATTTGTTTTATTTATTTTATGATGTCCAGCGTAATATTTGGTATTTGAGGATAATATCCAGTCTGCTTGATAAAATTGTCCGTCAAAAGTAACATTTAATTTTTTATTATTCATAAATAAGAAATATTGAAAACCTTTGATACCAAATATAATTTTACCTAGAATCTTTTTAATTTTTGAATTAATTGAATGAACAATTTTTGCATCCCACCCTATACCAGCCATTAAAAAGAAATAATTCTCGTTAATTTTTACAAGATTAGAGGATTTATAATTTTTAGAAACCAACACATTTACTATATCATCAACTTTTTTATTCATTGATAATTCAGCTTGAAGCAAATTTGCAGTGCCAGCAGGAATATAACCTATGGCAAAATCGTCTTTAAAATCAAAATTATTTTTAATTAATTCATTAATTGCAAAAGAAACTGAACCATCACCACCAGCTACTATTAGTCGATCATAATTTTTTTGATTAAAATTTTTGAAAATTTTCTTAGCTTGATTTATTGTTTTTGTTTCAAAGTAGTCTACAGAAATATTCTCTTTTAACTTAGATAAAATCCTATTTATGAATATAGATTTTCTTCCAGAGGAAGAATTCAAATTATAAATCAAACAACATAACATAATTAATCCTTAAAAAATTTTTAACAAATTTGTAACATTCAAATGAAATAAGAAGTAAATGATTCGTGTTACAGTTGTATTAAAATATTGGTCTTTAAATGTCTAATTTACTTAAATATAAAAGTATATTTATTTCTGATGTTCATTTAGGTACCAAGGGTTGTCAGGCGAAAAAACTTTTAGAGTTTTTTAAAAACTCAAGATCCGAAAATCTTTATCTTGTAGGGGACATTATAGATATCTGGGAAATGCAAAAAAGTTTTTTTTGGCCTCAAGAACATAATGATGTAATCCAAAAAATTTTAAGAAAAGCTAGACATGGTACCAAAGTTTTCTACATAATGGGTAATCATGACGAAATGTTAAGAAAATTTATTCCAATGCATTTTGGTGACATCCATATGGTTAATAGAGTTATTCATGAAACAAATGCAGGAAAAAAATATGTTGTTGTTCATGGTGATGCTTGGGATGGTGTTATGAAACATGCTAAATGGTTATCTAAACTTGGATCAATAACCTATAATTTACTATTAAAATTAAATGTAATAATTAATTTTTTTAGAAGATTGAGAGGAAAAGAATATTGGTCTCTTGCAAAATTTTTAAAGTATAAAGTCAAAAATGCAGTTAAATATATTGGTGAATATGAAAAAACACTTTCAGATTATGCAAAAAGAAAAAAATTTGATGGAATTATTTGTGGCCACATCCATCATGCTGAGGATAGAGATTTTAATGGGGTCAATTATTTAAATTGTGGAGACTGGGTAGAATCTTGCACTGCATTAGCCGAAAATTACGACGGTAGCTTTGAAATATTATATTGGGATAAAATAAGAGAACAATATTTAGACACTCAAGAAATAATTAAACCTATTAAAAATGAAGACTTAAAAAAAGCTTCGTAATTAATGAAAATTTTAATCGCAACAGATGCATATTTTCCACAAGTAAATGGTGTTGTAAGAACCTTGCATGAAACAGGTAAAATTTTAAAAGAACAAGGTCATAGAATAGAATATATCACACCAGAATTATTTTTAACTTTTCCGATGCCAAAATATAATGAAATTAGAATATCTATTAATGTTTGGCCAAGAGTTGGTAGCTTAATAAAGAAAATAAAACCTGATGCAATTCATATAGCTACTGAAGGTCCTATAGGGACTATGGCAAGAAGATATTGTTTGAAGAATAAACTAAAGTTTACCACAAGTTTTCATACAAGATTTGATAAATATCTTAAGCTTTACTTTCCTATTATACCTGCAAAATGGGCTGAAAAATTCTTAGCAAACTTTCATAACAAGGCTGAGAGAATCTTAGTAACAACAGAATCTATGAGAAAAGAATTAATCGATATAGGTATAGATAATAATAAAATGATTACTTGGACAAGAGGAGGCAATCATGGAGCTTTTAAGAGTCCGAAAAAAATTGATTTACCACATAAAAGACCGATTTGGATTTATGTTGGAAGAGTTGCAGTTGAAAAAAACATAAGAGCTTTTTTAGAATGTGATTTAGAGGGTACAAAAATGATAATAGGAAAGGGACCTGATTTAAAAAAATTAAAAAAAGAATTTCCTAAAGATATTTTTTTAGGAGAAAAAACAAACGGTGAATTAGCGTCTCATTTTGCATCTTCCGATGTTTTTGTATTTCCAAGTAAAACAGATACATTTGGAATTGTAGTTTGTGAGTCTTTAAATTGCGGAACACCTGTAGCTGCTTATCCTGTTCCAGGTCCTAAAGATATATTTGAGGGTTCCAAAATAAATTGTTTAGATAATGATCTTAAAGTTTCAGCTCATAAAGCTTTGAAAGTTAATAGAAATGATTGTCTTGAATTTGCAAAAAAATTCACTTGGGAAGAAACAGCAAAAATATTTTTTAACAATATTTCACCAAATCATTAGTTAATTTTTCCTTAATTTATTTGCATTAAAAAGTGTAATGATGCAAAATTAAGCCGTCTAAATTTATGGAATATTTCATCATTCTACTTATAGTTGTTATAATTTATCTCCTCTATTTACTTAATCAAAAAAAAAACAAATCAATAAATACTGCTACAATAATTAATAAAAGAGAGGAAAAAACCAAAAGAGTAATTATTGATGAACTTGAGGATCAGTTTTTTGCATTAAATAAATTTAACATAATTAAATATGCTAATCCAAGTGCATTAAAAAGATTTGGAAGTAATTTAATTGATAAAAACATATCCTCTGTAATTCGAAAACCAGAATTAATAGATAATATTGAAAAAGCTATCTTAGAAAATAAAACCAAAAATATTGATGTTGAAATAGACCTGCCATCATATCAGTTTTATAAAATTTATATTATTCCTGGTCCAACTCATTTATTTACTGAACCAGATTCTGTTGTGTTATTTTTAAAAGATTTTACTGAAATTACAAAAGCACAAAAATTTAAAACTGATTTTGTAGCAAATGTAAGCCATGAATTAAGAACACCTTTAATGGCAATCAAAGGATCACTAGAAACAATTGAGGGCCCAGCGTCTGATGATGAAAAGGCTAAAAAAAAATTTATGAAAATAATGACTGATCAATCAAATAGAATGGAAAATTTAATTAATGATCTTTTAATACTAACAAGAATTGAATTAGAAGAACACATAAGGCCAAACTCTTTAGTTGATATAAATGATCTTTTCAAAACAATCATCAGTAATTTTGAGATTGTTTTAAAAAGAAAGAAATTAAATATTAATTTATCTCTCGCCAATCCAACAGTTGTTATTGGAGATGAAAAAAAATTACAAACTGTTTTTTCTAATCTTTTAGATAATGCAATTAAGTATTCAAAGGAAAATAAGTCTATTTTTATATCAAGCAAAATTAGCGATGGTAAATTGTTAGAAAAAAATTTTATGATCAGTATTAAAGACGAAGGTGTTGGCATTCCTCAAAGATATATTTCTAGAATTACAGAAAGATTTTTTAGGGTAGATCTTGAACAAAGTAACAAGGTTGGTGGAACCGGTTTAGGATTAGCTATTGTTAAACATATAGTTACTCAACATCGTGGACACTATGAGATTCTAAGTGAGGAAAACCAAGGAACTGAAATTCAAATTTATTTACCAGCGAAAACTTAAATTTAAAAAATATTATATTGTAATAGTTTTAGAAGGTTTTTTTTAACAATTCTTTACTTGATTAATGTTAATCTTTTAATTAATTTTTTTATATGGTTAAAATATTCAAAAATATTTTGATTTTTGCTTTTTTATTAAGCTCTATAACAACAAGTGTTTTTTCTAAAGATATCACAACATTATTAAGAAATCAGCAACTTACAGTTTTTGATATTGGAATTTTTAGATTAGAGGCAGATTTGAAAACTTCATATCCTTCTATTAAAGATCATTTAGAAGTTACT
>CACMAB010000007.1:0-39521 GCA_902611635.1 uncultured Pelagibacteraceae bacterium
GTTGCTGAAAATATTGCTCAACAATTAGTTAAAAGAATTTCTTATAGAAGAGCAATGAAAAGAGCAATGCAGTCTTGTTTAAGATTAGGTGCTAAAGGAATTAAAGTTTCAGTGAGCGGAAGATTGGGTGGAAATGAGATTGCTAGAACCGAATGGTTAAGAGATGGCAGCATACCATCGCACACATTAAGAGCAGATATTGATTATGCGGAGGCAGAAGCACTTACGACTTATGGAATAATTGGAATAAAAGTTTGGATTTATAAAGGTGAAGTCTTTGCTAAAGAATTTAGTCAAGAAACAAATAAAGCATCACCTAAAGAGGGAAAACAATAAATGTTACAGCCAGTTAGAACAAAATGGAGGAAAGCTCATAAAGGTAGAATTCATGGAACTGCTTCAAGAGCAAATTTCATTAACTATGGTGCCTACGCTTTAAAAGCACTATCCCCTGATAGGGTTACTGGTAAACAAATAGAGGCCGCTAGAGTTGCTCTAACAAGGCATATGAAAAGACAAGGAAGAGTTTGGACAAGAATTTTTCCAAATATTCCAGTTTCCAAAAAACCCATTGAAGTACGTATGGGTAAAGGAAAAGGTTCTCCAGAATTCTATGCATGTCGTGTAAAACCTGGAAGAATTTTATTTGAGGTAGATGGTGTTTCAGAACAGATAGCTAAAGAAGCTTTATATAAAGCATCTGCAAAATTACCAATTAAAACAAAAACCATAAAGAGATTTGCTTAATATGAAAAAACAAGAAATTAAAAAACTATCAAAAGATCAAATTTTAAAAAACATTGATAAATTTAAAAAAGATTTATTTAATTTTAGATTTCAAAAAATGAATTCACAAATTACCAATCCTGCAAAAATTAGTGAAACAAAAAAATCAATTGCTAGATTAAAAACAATATTAAAAGGAAAATCAAATGCCTAAGAAAATATTAACAGGTGTGGTTGTAAGTGATAAACCCAACAAAACAATAACTGTTTTAGTTGAAAGAAAATATTCTCATCCATTATTAAAAAAAGTTATTAAAGTGAGAAAAAAATATAATGCCCATGATGAAAATAATAAATTTAAAACTGGTGATAAAGTATCAATCATTGAGAGTAAACCTTTCTCAAAAAATAAGAAATTTCAAGTAATGGAGAATACGAAATAATGATACAGGTTCAAACAGAATTAAATGTAGCAGATAACACTGGGGCAAAGAAAATTGAATGTATTAAAGTCTTAGGTGGATCTAAAAGAAGATATGCAAGTATAGGAGACACCATAGTGATTGCTGTCAAAGAGGCAATTCCTAAGGGAAAAGTAAAAAAAGGATCAGTTCATAAAGCTGTGGTGGTAAGAGTAAAAAAAGGAATTCATAGAGATGACGGTTCAAAAGTAAAATTTGATAATAACGCTGCTGTTCTGGTTGATGACAAAGGTGAACCAGTCGGAACTAGAATTTTTGGTCCAGTGACTAGAGAATTAAGGAATAAAGGGCAAATGAAAATAATCTCATTAGCCCCAGAGGTTTTGTAATGATTAAAAAAGGTTTAAAAGTTCGAGTTTTATCAGGCAGAGATAAAAAAAAAGAAGGTGAAGTAATTGAAATTGATAGACCAAACAATAGAGCAAAAGTTAAAGATATTAATATGGTAAAGAGACACGTAAAAACAACTAAGGAGAAAAAAGGTGGAATTTTTTCAAAGGAAAGTTTTATTCATTTATCAAATTTAAAACTAATTGACGAAAAAACAAAAACAAAAAAGACTGAGGCTAAAAAATAATGACTCCGAGATTGAAAGAACTTTATTACAAAGAAATACAACCTGCATTAAAATCTCAATTTGGTTTTAAAAATTTGTATATGGGTCCAAAAATTGAAAAAATTGTTTTAAATATGGGCTTAGGTTTAGATGGAAATGATTCAAAAATATTAAAGTCTTGCGAGGAGGATTTAGCAAAAATAACAGGTCAAAAACCTGTGATTACCAAATTTAAAAAATCAGTTGCGAATTTTAAAACAAGAAAAGGGTCAAACGCTGGCTTAAAGGTAACACTTAGAAAAGATAAAATGTATGAATTTTTAGATAGACTTGTGAATATAGCTTTACCAAGAATTAAAGATTTTAGAGGCCTGTCTGCTAATGGTTTTGATAAATTTGGAAATTACACATTTGGTGTTAAAGAACATATCATATTTCCTGAGGTAAGTTTTGATCGTGCTGATAAGGTTCGTGGTATTGATATTGTGATTGTAATATCAGCTAAAAGTAAAGAGCATAGTTTTGCTCTTTTAGAAAAGTTAAATTTTCCATTTATTAAAAAAGGAGATAACTAAAATGGCTAAATTAAGCTCAATAAATAAAAACAATAAACGAATAAAATTATCGGACAGGCTATTTAAAAAAAGGCAAAAATTAAAAAAGATTGTTATGAATAAAAAACTTCCTTTAGAGGAAAGATTTAAAGCACAACAAAAATTATCAAAATTACCTAGAAACTCTGCGAAAGTAAGAGTGATGAATAGATGTCAGATTACCGGAAGACCTCACGGAGTTTATAGAAAATTGAAAATATCTAGAATTGCATTAAGACAATTAGGTCTGCAAGGAAAGATACCAGGTTTAGTTAAATCAAGTTGGTAGAAAGGAAAATATGAGTTTAAGTGATCCAATTGGAGATATGATAGCAAGAATAAAAAATGCTCAAGATAGAAGCCATAAGAAAGTTGAATTACCTTCTTCAAATTTTAAAACTAAGATTGCTGATATCTTAAAGAATGAAGGATTTATAAAAGACTTCAAAGTGAATAAAGAAAATAATAAATCTTTATTATCTTTAGAGCTTAAATATCATTCAGGAAATCCAGTTATAAGTACTTTTGAAAGAGTTTCAAAACCAGGGAGAAGAATATTTTCTAGTGCAGAAAGTTTACCCAAAATAAATAATGGTTTAGGTATAGCAATTGTATCAACCCCCAAAGGTGTCATGACCGATATTGATGCGAGAAAGCAAAGAGTGGGTGGAGAAATAATTTGTAAGGTGTTTTAATGTCTAAAATTGGTAAAATTAATATTTCAATCCCTGAGAAAGTCAAAGTTGCTTTGGCTGGTAATATCCTGAACATAGAGGGTCCTTCGGGAAAAAAATCAATTAATATTGACTTAGAAGTTTTTAATCTTGATATAAAAGATGGAAAAGAAATATCAATCAAACCAAAAAAAATCGATCAAGAAACCAAGCGATTATGGGGAATGAATAGAAGTTTAATTAATAATGCAGTTATTGGTTCAAGCACTGGATATGAGAAGATACTAGAATTAGTAGGTGTTGGATATCGTGCTGCTTTAAAAGGAAATCAACTTAATTTACAATTAGGTTATAGCCATGATATCAATTTTGATATTCCAGAAGGGATTAAAATCAATGTTGAAAAGCAAACAACTTTAAAAATAAGTGGTGCTGATAAACAACAAGTAGGTGCAATTGCATCAAAACTAAAAACTCTTAGAAAAATTGAACCATATAAAGGTAAAGGTGTGAGAGAAAAGGGTCAACATATTTTGAAAAAAGAAGGAAAGAAGAAGTAATGAAATTAGATACTAGTAAAAGAAAAAGGTTTAGAGTTAGTAATAAGGTTAAAAATGTTGCTTCAAATGACAGATATAGACTAAGTATTTCTAGATCATCAAAGAATATTTCGGCACAAATAATTGATGATATGAAAAATGTTACTTTATTATCAGCATCATCAATTGAAAAAGATATTAAGTCTGGTCAAAAGGTAAATAAAACTGAATTATCTAAGATTGTAGCTGAAAAGTTAGCAAAAAAAGCACAAGAGAAAAAAATTACCAAGATTTATTTTGATAGAGGTATTTATAAATATCACGGAAGAGTGAAGGTTTTTGCTGAAACTTTACGTAAAAATGGAATGGAATTTTAATATGGATAATAATAAAGATAAAAAAGCTGACGATATTTTAGAAAAATTAGTTCACATTAATCGTATAACAAAAGTAGTAAAAGGTGGACGTAGATTTGGTTTTTCAGCACTAGTTGTTGTTGGAAACCAGTCCGGTAAAATTGGAATAGCTCACGCTAAAGCAAAACAAGTGCCGGATGCTATAAAAAAAGCAAATGAAATGGCACGAAGAAAACTTATTCATATACCTCTTCGAGAAGGAAGAACGATTCATCATGATGTAAAAGCTAAAGATGGATCAGGCAGAATTGTATTAAGAGCTGCCTCAAAAGGAACAGGAATTATAGCTGGAGGCCCCGTGCGAGCTGTGTGTGAGGTTTTAGGAGTAAAAGATATTGTCGCAAAATCAATGGGTACATCAAATGCCCACAATGTGATTAGAGCTACAATGAAAGCACTATTGAAACAAAATTCGCCAAAACAAATATCTTCAATAAGAAATAAAAAAATTTCTGAGATAATAGAAAAAAGAGGATAATGATTAAATTAAATAATAGAAATAAGATTAATAAGAGTAAACTTAGAGTTGGCAGAGGTATCGGTTCTGGAAAAGGCAAAACATCTGGAAGAGGTGTAAAAGGTCAAAAATCCAGATCTGGTGTGGCGATTAAAAGTTTTGAGGGTGGACAAATGCCACTATACAGAAGACTTCCAAAAAGAGGATTCAACCCTATTAATAAAAAAACAATTGCTATATTAAACCTAGATAAAATCCAATCTTATATTGATAAAAAAAATATTAAAACTACAGATACGCTGAATTCAAATTTACTCAAAAAACTAAAATTAATAGATCAAAATTCAATTAAATTAAAAATTTTAGGTTCCGGAGCCATTAAAGATAAAATCAATATTGAGGCAGATCTTGCAACAAAGTCTGCTGTTGAAAAACTTGAAAAAATTGGTGGTTCAATACAATTAAAAAAATAGTTTAATTTAATGAGCGCATCATCATCAAATACTGATTTAAGAAATAGAATAATATTTACCCTTGCTATTTTAGTGGTCTATAGATTTGGAACTTTTGTGCCTTTGCCTGGGATAGATCCCGAACAACTCAAAATAATGATGGAAGGTAATCAAAAAGGTTTATTAGGAATGTTTAATGTTTTTGCTGGTGGTGCAGTGAGTAGAATGGCAATTTTTGCATTAGGAATCATGCCATATATTTCCTCATCAATTATTGTTCAACTATTGACTGGTGTTTCTGATTATTTCAAAAATTTAAAATCACAAGGAGAAACTGGTAGAGCAAAAATTACTCAGATAACTCGTTATGGAACAGTTTTACTTGCAACAGTTCAAGGTTATGGATTAGCAGTAGGTCTAGAGTCCTCAGCTGGACTAGTAATTAATCCTGGTGTTTTTTTTAAGATTTCAACTGTCACCACGATTGTTTCTGGAACTATTTTTTTAATGTGGTTAGGAGAACAGATTACCCAAAGAGGAATTGGTAATGGTATATCTCTTATTATTTTTGCTGGTATCGTTGCAGAAATTCCAAGAGCTCTAGTCACCACTTTTGAACTTGGTAGAACAGGAGCAGTCTCCACATTAATGATCTTAGCTTTATTTGTTTTATTAATCTTAACAATATTATTTATTGTTTTTATGGAGAGAGCTTTAAGAAAAATACTAATAAATTACCCTAAAAGACAAGTTGGTAATAAAATGTATGGGGGAGAGTCATCTCATTTACCACTAAAGATTAATCAAGCTGGAGTAATTCCCGCAATTTTTGCATCGGCATTACTATTATTACCAGTAACTTTTTCAAATTTTAATTTTTCTGATAATGAAACTTTTTTAAATATAAGTTCATATTTTACTCAAGGACAACCTTTGTATATGTTGCTTTATGCATCAGGAATAATATTTTTTACTTTTTTTTACACTTCAATAACTTTTAATCCAACAGAAACAGCTGATAATTTGAGAAAATATGGTGGTTTTGTACCTGGAATAAGACCTGGAGAAAGCACAGCAATTTATATCGATAATATTTTAACAAAGTTGACAACAATCGGGGCTTTATATTTAACTTTAGTTTGTTTAATGCCCGAGTTTTTAATTGCTAATTATCCAATTCCTTTCTATCTGGGAGGTACATCAATTTTAATTGTAGTTGTTGTTGCAATAGACACTGTAACACAAATACAAACAAGATTAATGAGTTCCCAATACGAACAATTGATTAAAAAAACAAAATTCGGAAGATAATTCGTGAATATAATCCTATTTGGACCTCCCGGTGCTGGAAAAGGAACACAAGCAAAATATTTAGTTAAAAAGATAAATGGTTTTCAAGTTTCAACAGGTGATATGTTAAGGGATGAAATCAAGAAAAATTCTGAAATAGGAAAAAAAATAATTAATGACATGAACGATGGTAAATTTGTAAGTGATGAAATTGTAAACGAATTAATTAAAAAAGTAATTTTTGATGAAAAATATAAAAACAAACTTATTTTTGATGGATATCCTAGATCATTAGAGCAAGCTAAAAATTTAGAAACTATTTTAGAAAGTTCAAATCAAAAGATTAATTATATTTTTTTTCTTAATGTTCAAAAAGAAGTAATAATTAAACGAGTTGAAAAAAGAAAAACTTTAGAAAAAAGATCTGATGATGACTCAAATATTATTCTAAAAAGATATAATACCTATATGGATATGACACGCCCCGTTTTAGATTTCTATTCCAAAAATTCAAACTTTTATGAAATAGATGGTGCGCTTAAAATAGAACAAATAACCGCTAAAATAGATGCTTTTCTTAATGTATAAGACATTGACTTTGAAATAACTTCTTATATAAAAGGCTAAATTTATCTCAAAATTATGGCTCGTATTGCAGGAATAAATATCCCACAAAATAAATTAGTTCAAGTAGGGCTAACTTATATTTATGGTATTGGTGATAAATTTTCAAAACAAATTTGCACATCATTAGCAATCCCTAAAGAAAAAAGAGTAAATCAACTTACTGATGATGAAATTTTGAAAATAAGAGAATACATTGATCAAAATTTTAAAGTTGAAGGAGATCTTAGAAGAGATTATTCACTGAGCATAAAAAGATTAATTGATTTAGCTTGCTATAGAGGTTCGAGACATAGAAAAAAATTACCTGTAAGAGGTCAAAGAACTAGATGTAATGCTCGAACGAGAAAAGGAAAAGCTATTGCGATAGCTGGAAAAAAATTAACACCACTTAAGAAATAAGCATGGCAAAAGCAGAAAAAAAAGATAATAAAGAACTGAGTCAAGATAAGTCGCCAAAAAAAGCTGTCAAAAGTTCTTATTCAAAAAAAAAGAAAACTAAAAAAAATATCTTAAATGGAATTGCATATGTTCAATCAACTTTTAATAATACAATTATTTCAATCGCTGACACTAATGGAAACGTAATTTCATGGGCATCAGCTGGACAAAAAGGTTTTAAAGGTTCTAGAAAATCAACTCCATATGCAGCACAAATAGCTGCTGATGCTGCTGCATCTAAAGCCTTAGAGTTTGGCATGAAAACTTTATCTGTGGAAGTTAAGGGTCCTGGTTCAGGCAGAGAAACAGCATTAAGAGCGCTACAAGCGAGAGGATTTAGAATTTTATCAATTAAAGATACAACACCGATGCCACATAATGGTACTAGGCCACCAAAAAAAAGGAGAGTTTAATGGATGTAGAAAATGTAAATGTGAAAAATTGGAAATCATTAATCAAACCTGCGAAACTTGATGTTAAAATAAGTGATGATTTAACTCACGCTACAATCATCGCTGAACCATTAGAAAAAGGTTATGGTTTAACACTTGGTAATTCACTTAGAAGAATTTTATTATCCTCAATCAGAGGAGCAGCAGTAACCTCAATTCAAATTGATGGTGTACTTCATGAGTTTACATCTATTAAAGGTGTAAGAGAAGATGTTACTGATATTGTATTAAATGTTAAATCTCTGGCATTAAAATGTGCTGCTGAGGGAACAAAAAAACTAGTATTAGATGCCAAAGGACCTGGTGAAATAAAAGCATCTGACATCGCATCAGTTCCTGATGTTGAAATTTTGAATCCTGACTTAGTTATTTGTAATTTAGATGAAAATACTCACTTCCATATGGAAATGAATGTTAATACTGGAAAAGGTTATGTTCCAGCTGATTTAAATAAACCTGAGGAACCACCTTTAGGTTTAATTGCCATTGACTCATTATATAGTCCCGTTAAAAAAGTTTCTTATTCAGTAAGTACCGCAAGAGAAGGTAAAGCTTTAGATTACGATAAATTAACGATGGAAGTTGAGACAAACGGATCAATTTCTGCTGAAGATGCAGTTGCTTATTCTGCTAGAATTTTTCAAGATCAATTAAAAATGTTTATTAATTTTGATGAACCTGTGGAAGCTCCGGTTAAAGAAGTTTCAACAGAGCCTGAATTTAATAAAAATTTATTAAGAAAAGTAGACGAGCTTGAATTATCTGTTAGATCAATGAATTGTCTTAAAAATGATAATATAATTTATATTGGTGATTTAGTTCAAAAATCTGAGGGCGAGATGTTAAGAACCCCAAATTTTGGAAGAAAATCGTTAAATGAAATTAAAGAAGTTTTAACTGGTATGTCTCTTTATTTAGGGATGGAAATTCCAAATTGGCCACCAGATAATATCGCAGAAATGTCTAAAAAATTAGAGGAAAGTATCTAATGAGACATGGAATGGCAAATAAGAAGTTAAACAGAACTTCTGAACACCGAAAAGCGCTGCTTAAAAATATGCTAAATTCCTTAATAAAGTATGAGCAAATTAAAACAACTTTACCAAAAGCAAAATTTTTAAAGCCACAGGCTGATAAAATAATCACATTAGGTAAAAAAGATAGTTTGCATAATACTAAAATTTTGATTTCTCAATTGCAGGATATTAAGTCAGCAAATAAAGTTAAAAAAACCTTATCTAAAAGATACGAAAAAAGAGCTGGTGGTTATACAAGAATTATTAAAGCAGGTTTTAGATATGGAGATAATGCGCCTATGGCTATAATTGAATTTGTTGATAGAGACGTTCAAGCCAAAAGAGTTGATAAAAAAAAGAAAGATTCAGCAAAAGAAGTTGAAAAAAAAGAAGATAAGAAAGCTGCCACAGCATAAATATAAGCCTTAAATATTCATGATTAGAAGTTTTATCGTTGAGTCAACGTGTAATAACATGCGTATTGATAGATGGTTAAGAAATAAATTAGGAAAAGTACCGCAAAGTCTTATTGAAAAAAGTTTAAGGTTAGGAAAAATTAAAATAAATAAAAAAAAAATAAAAAGCTCTTTTAAGATTAAAACAAATGATAAAATAGAACTCTTCAATATTGATTTTAAAGAAAAAATTAAACACGAGAAAAAACAATTCAATCCATCCATTGAGGTAATAAAATCTAACGAAGATCTGATTATAGATAACAATGAAGATTTTATAGTTTTAAATAAAAGTGCAGGAATATCGGTTCAAGGTGGAACAAAGTCAAAAAAAAATCTAGTAGATATATTTGCAAAAAGTGAAATATTTCAAGGAACAAAACCATTCTCTGTTCATAGATTAGACAAAGATACCTCAGGTGTTTTTATTATTGCGAAAAATAGACAAACAGCTCAACTATTGACCTCTCTATTTAGATTAAGAAAAGTGCACAAAACTTATTTGGCAATATGTAACGGAGAAATTGAAAAAGACTCAGGTGAATGGAATGATAATTTAATAAGGTACGATAATGGAAAAAAAATTATTGAAAAAGCTAAAACAATTTTTAAAGTGATAGATAAAAATACCAATGCTAGTTTAGTAGAAATGAAACCAATCACAGGAAGAAAACATCAATTACGAAAACAATTATTTAACATTGGACATTCAATTTTTGGTGATAAAAAATATAATTCGTCTGTTTCATCGAAAGGTATAAATAAAGATTTAATGCTTCATTCCTATCAAATAAAATTTATGATTAATGAAAAAAAATATACTTACAAAGCATTATTACCAGATTATTTCAATAAGTTGTTGAGGACTAAAAGATTAAATTTTTCAAATTACTTTTAAATATTTCTATTAACTTATTTTCTAAATCATCATAATTTTGATTTTTAATTTGTTTGAGATTAGTAATACCTTTGTCTTTAATCCCACAAGGAATAATCGCGTCATATTTTTTTAAATCGTTATTAATATTGATAGAAAAACCATGATAAGCTATCCATTTACTTACCCTGACCCCAATTGCAGCAACTTTTTTTATGGTTGAATTATCATTGTACCAAATACCAATATTTTCTTTATCAGCAAATGTTTCTATGTCATAGAGGCTCAGGGTTTCAATAATTGATTTTTCAATTACAGATATGAATTTTCTGATATCTTTCTTGCCTTTCTTTAAATCAATTACAAAATAACAAATGAGTTGTCCTGGTCCATGATAAGTTATTTTACCACCTCTATTAGTTTTTATAATATTTATAGATTTATCTATTATCTCATTTTCTTTATAGCTTGTTCCCGATGTATAGATATGATCATGTTCTAAAACCCAAATCAAATCATCTACTTTTTTTAGATTAATATCTTTAAGTCTATCTTCCATAAATGATATTGCGTCTTCATATTTTACTGGATTTTGGGACTTTTTAATTTCTATAGGCATTTAAAAATTGTATTCTTTTCATTTTGTATTAAAAGATCCGTCTAAATAATAGGTGTATTTATGACTTTAATAAAAAAAATTAAAGATAAAAAAGTCAATTTTGAATTCAATAAGGAATATATAAAAGTTGTAACAGACAAAATTACCTCAAATGATGCATCTTTTATAACTAGATCTTTTGAGGAAATGCATCCCGCTGATGCTGCTGATATTATTGAGCATTTAAGTGAAAATGACAGAGAAAGTTTAATAAAATTAAATAATTTTAAGATTGATCCAGAAGTATTTGTTGAATTAAATGAGTCTGTTCAATCAGAAATCATTAAATATCTTTCCTCAGATGCAATTGTTAGGATTTTAAAAAATTTAGAGTCTGATGACGCCATAGCTATTTTAGAAAATGTTGAAGAAAAAGATAAAAATTCAATATTAAGTTTATTACCCCCAAAAGATCGATTTGCTTTATTAGAAGGTCTTAGTTATCCAGAGGATAGTGCTGCTAGGATAATGCAAAGAGAATTTACAGCAATCCCAAGTAACTGGTCGGTAGGACAAACTATTGATTATTTAAGAGAGAATAAAGACTTACCAGAAGAGTTTTTAGAAATTTACATTGTTGATGAAAATTTTAAACCTATTGGTGCTGTACCATCCTCTAAAGTATTAAGAACACCTAGAGAAACAAAAATGTCCTCAATTATGGATGATTCAATTTTTTTAGTTCCAGTGGATATGGATAGAGAAGAAGTTGGTAATTCATTTGAAAATTACAATTTAAACTCAGCTTGTGTTGTAGATAAGAATAATAAACTTGTAGGAATGATAACTTCCGATGATGTATTAACAGTTTTAAAGGAAGAGGCTGAGGAAGATGCTTTAAGATTAGCTGGTGTTGGTGACGAAGAAATTACAGATGGTGTTATCACAAAAACTAAAAGACGATTTAACTGGTTACTATTAAACTTATTCACAGCATTTCTAGCTACTTATTGTATAAGTTTGTTTGGTGCAACAATTGAACAAATGGTTGTCTTGGCATTTTTAATGCCAATAGTTGCATCGATGGGTGGTAATGCAGGTATGCAAACTTTAGCAGTTACTGTTAGAACTTTAGCAACAAATGATTTAACAAAAAATAACTTTAATCAAAACATTATAAAGGAATTTAATATTGGTATTCTCAATGGAATAATTTTTGCTGTTATAAGTTCTTTTATCGTTCAAGTCTGGTTTCAAGATTACCAATTATCATTAATAATATCGATCTCAATGATTTTGACAATGGTAGTGGCAGGTTTATTTGGAATACTTGTTCCAGTCACGTTAAAAAAAATGAAAATTGATCCAGCAATTGCCTCTAGTGTTTTCGTAACAACAATAACTGATGTAATAGGTTTTGTTTCTTTTTTAGGTGTTGGGGCTTATTTTTTATAGAATTTTAAAAATTATCAATCAACCTTATATTATTAATATAAAAAGATACGAAAATTTTTGAATTTTTTAATTTATTTGAAATTTTAAGATTTTTAATATTTCTTAATTCGAGATATTCAATCTTAACATTTTGTAATTTATTTATTTCATTTCCAGTTTTATTGAGTACTTTTTTAATATTTGATTCCTTATTTAACTTTCTTTTAAGTTTCATAATATTGGTAATTAATTTTGCAGCCAAATTTTTTTCACGTTTTTGTAATAATGAATTTCTGGAAGATAATGCTAATTTATTTTTTTCTCTAATTGTTCTACATTCTATTATTTTCGAAGAGTGTTTTCTTAAATATTTTTTTAAAAAATATAATTGTTGAAAATCTTTCTCCCCCATAAAAATTTTTTGAGGTTTGATGTATTCAATAAGGCGTTCCATTACATCAATTACACCCTCGAAATGTCCTTTTCTGTACTTAGCACATAATATCTTGTCTTTTTTTGAAATTGTAATCTTAGAGGATCTCTTTACTTTATAAATTTCTTTAACACTTGGTAAATATACATAATTAACTTTAAGTCTTTTCAAAATCGATAAGTCCTTCTTTCTATTTCTTGGATATTTCTTAAAATCATTTTTATTATTAAATTGTTTTGGATTCACAAATATACTTACAATAGTTTTATTACATTTTTTTTTGGATTTTTTAATTAACGATATATGGCCTTTATGAAGACTTCCCATGGTAGGTACAAAACCTAGATTAGACACATTTTCTAATGCCTCATTTAAATCACTATTATTCAATAAAATTTTCATTTGTATAAAACTTTTTAATAAGTAAAACATTTGAATGATTAAACAAGCAATTATTCCTTTAGCTGGTTTGGGTACACGTTTACTTCCATTAACCAGTGTATTTCCAAAAGAACTTTTACCTATTAATGGTAAACCAGGAATTGAATACATTCTAGATGAATGCATTGATGCAGGTATTAAAGAGGTTATTTTTATAATTTCAAATAAGAAGAAAATGATAAAGACTTATTTTTATAATGATAATTTTTATAAAAAAATTATTAAAAAAAAGAAAGATAAAAGAATTAAGGAAGAATATAAAAAAATTTTAAAATATAAAAAAATGATAAAATTTGTTTATCAAAACAAACCACTTGGCACTGGAGATGCCGTTTTAAAAACAAAAAAATTTATAAAACATAATTTTTTTTTAATGTTGTTACCAGATGATCTTATTATTAAAAGAAATTGTTCTAAATCAATGATAAAGATTCATAAAAAATACAACGCGTCTGTTATGGCTAGTATGAATGTTAAAAAAAATAATGTTTCGAGATGGGGAATTTATAAGTTAAAAACTAAAATAAATAAGAATAATTATTTGATCTCAAATGTTATTGAAAAACCTTCTATAAAAAAAGCACCATCTAATAAAGCAGTGATTGGAAGATATATTTTACCTAGAGAAATTTTTTCAAAATTACTTAAACAAAAGCCAGGTAAAGGAGGAGAAATACATATTACAGATGCTATCCAAACATTAATTCAAAATGATAAAAAATTCATTGCTCATAATTTTTCTGGAAAATATCTTGATTGTGGAAGCATGAGTGGTTACATCAAATCAACTTTAGAGATAGCTAAATCATGAAATTGTGTATGATTGGTACTGGTTATGTAGGTTTAGTAAGTGGAGTATGTTTTGCTGATTTAGGAAATGATGTAATTTGTGTAGATAATAATGTTGACAAAATAAATTTATTAAAAAAAGGCAAGATTCCAATTTATGAACCTGGTTTATCAGAATTAGTAACAAAAAATTTTAAGAATAAAAAATTAAATTTTTCTACAGATTTAAAAAAATCAATTAAAGACTCAGACATAATTTTTATTTGTGTTGGTACACCAACAAAAAAAGGCGGTAGTTCAGCAGATTTAAGTCAAATTTACAAAGTCTCCAAAGAAATAAGTTCTTCAATTAATAAATTTAAAATTATCATAACAAAATCAACAGTCCCCGTGACGACAGGAGATGAAATTGAAAAAATATTATCTAAAAAAAATAATAAAAAGAAATTTTCTGTTGTTTCAAATCCTGAATTTCTAAGAGAAGGAGAAGCAATAAGGGATTTTGTTTATCCTGATCGTGTCGTTATCGGAACTAATGATAAAAAAGCAGGTAGAATTTTAAAAAATCTTTATAGCCCACTTATTTCTAAGGGTGCTTCTTATTTACAAACTTCTAGAAGAGCCGCAGAATTGATTAAATATGCCTCTAATGCTTTTTTAGCGACAAAAATTACTTTTATAAATGAAATAGCTAATTTATGTGAAAAAACCAATATTAATATTGAAGATATATCAATTGGTATGGGATTGGATAAAAGAATAGGCAGTCGATTTCTTAGAGCAGGACCTGCTTATGGTGGATCTTGTTTTCCTAAAGATACAAAAGCCATTATTACAACAGCAGATAAATTTAAAACTAATTTATCAGTAATAAAATCAGTAATTAAATCAAATGAAAATAGATCTAAAATTTTATTAGATAGAATCAGTAGAATTCTAAATAGGAAAATTAAAAATAAAATAATTACTTTTTTAGGAGTTACATTTAAACCTAATACTGATGATATGAGAGATTCTTCAAGTTTAAAAATGATACCTTGGTTATTAAAAAAAGGAGCAATAATAAAATATTTTGATCCAACTGGTTATAAAACTGAATTTAAGAAGTTTAAAAATGTAATCAATAAGACTTCAATAAAAGATGCTGTTCATGGGGCTGATCTTGTTATTATTCATACTGAATGGAATGATTTTAAATCAATTAATTTTAAAAGTTTAGTTAAAGGTAAGAAGTTTATGATTTTTGATATGAGAAATATATATTCTTCATCGAAGATTAAAGACCAAGGGTTAAAATATTTTAGTGTTGGAAAGTAAAAATTTAATTTAACTCAAATATTGCGTCTACCTCAACCGAAACGCCTAATGGTAAACTATTTGTGCTCACAGCAGCCCTAGTATGCATACCAGCGTCTCCAAAAATTGAAGCAATCAAATCAGATGCGCCATTTATTACTTTAGGTTGATCAATAAAGTCATCTGTTGAGTTTACAAATCCTGTTAATTTTACACATGATTTTATTTTTGATAAATCATTGTCACAGGCTTTTTTAACTTGGGCAATAATACTTAACGCGCATCTCTTAGCAGCATTGTAACCAGCCGTGACATCCAATTCTTTACCAACTTTTCCTTTAATTAATTCACCATTATCATCAATAGAAATTTGTCCTGATATGAATAACATTTTTCCTGAAATTTTTGTTGCAACATAATTACCAACTGGTGCTTTCGCTTCAGGAAGCTTTATATTGAGTTCTTTTATTTTATCTTCAAAGCTCATAATCAATTATTTTTTTTGATTTTAGTTTTAACTTTATTAAATATTTTCTTTGTACCTTCTTTAATTTGATTTGTTTTTTTTATAGACCCTTCTTTAACTTGATCTTTCTTTTTGACAGCACCTTCTTTAATATTTTTGGCTGTACATGCTAAATATTCTTTCGAAAGTTTTTTCATCCCAGAACATTTATGTTCATCAGCAATTAGAATATTTGTTGAAAATAAATAAATTATTGAAATTATAAATATTTTTTTCATTTTTTTTTCTTACCTTTTGATTTTTTACTCTTATCGTATTCTTTTCTTTTCTCAATCAATATTAAAGCTTCTTCCATTGTTAATTCAGTGGGGTCTTTTTCTTCAGGAATAGTTGCATTGAGTGATTTATATTTTATATAAGGTCCATACTGACCCTTCATGACTCTAACAGGTTTTTTATCCTCGGGATGTTCTCCCAAATCTTTTATCATAGAAGAGGACATTCGACCAGGTTTAGCCTCAGCTATTAATGTTATTGCTCTATTTAAACCTATGGAAAATATTTCCTCTACATTTTCTATTCTTGCTGATTTATTTTCACATTTTAAGTAAGGACCAAATCTGCCGACATTTAATGTAATCTCTTTTTGATTATCTGGATTTATTCCTAAAGATTTAGGTAGCGAACATAAAAATTGAGCTTTTTCCAAATTAATACTCTCTAATTCTAATCCTTTTGGTATTGAAACATTTTTTAAAAGTTCATTTACATCTGACTTTAATTTTTTAGTTTTTTTCTTTTTCTTAATAATTTTTTCAACTTCTATATCAGAAGGGATTTTCTCGTATTGAAGGTAGGGGCCAAATCTACCATTTTTCAAATATATATCATTTCCATTTTCATGTTTTCCTATAAATTTTGGTTCAGCTAATTGTGCTTGAGCAGCAGCTTTTGCTTTAGATAAGGGCCGTGTAAATTTACATTCTGGATAATTTGAACACCCTATAAAAGCGCCACCTCTGAAACTATTCTTTAAACTAAGTATTCCAGAACTACATAATTGACATTTTCTTACTACATTACCCTCATTATCCTTATCAAAAATTAATTCACCTAGACTATCATTGAGTAAATCCAACACCTCTCTAGTTCTTTTTTCTTTCACTTCTGAAACATTATTATTGAAGTCTTTCCAAAAAAGTTCCAAAACTTTAATCCAACTTTCTTTGCCAGTAGTGATCTCATCAAGTTGATCTTCTAATCCTGCTGTAAAGTTGTAATCTACATATTTTGAGAATAATTTTTCTAAAAAGGCTGAAATTAATTTACCTCTATCTGTAGGAAAAAATCTTTTATTCAATATCTCTGCATAACCTCGATTGGCAATAGTGGAAATAATACTTGCGTACGTAGAAGGCCTCCCGATACCAAGCTCTTCAAGCTTTTTAACTAAACTAGCTTCGGAATATCTTGGTGGTGGTTGTGTATAATGCTGTTCATCTATTAGCGCCTCAATATTAATAGGTCCTTTAGACACAGCAGGTAAAATAGTTTCATCATCATCTTTGCTTTGATTATTATAAATCTTTAAGAAACCATCAAATTTTAAAACTGATCCACTGGCTTTACAAATTGTATCATTATTATCTGATGTTATGGTGATAGTATTTCTATCAAATTTGGCTGACTCCATCTGAGAAGATAAAGCTCTACTCCAGATAAGATCATAAAGTTTATTTTGATCTGTACTTAAATATTTTTTAACACTTTGAGGAGTTCTAATAATATCAGTAGGTCTGATTGCTTCGTGAGCTTCTTGTGCATTTTTAGCTTTTTTGCCTGAATAATTCAAAACATCTTTAGGCAAGTATTCATTACCAATTTCTTTTTGGATATAGTTTCTGAAACTTGTAACAGCATCTTTAGATAAATTGGTTCCATCAGTTCTCATATAAGTAATTAAGCCAATTGTTTCACCCTCCATCTCTATACCTTGATAAAGTTTTTGGGCAATTTGCATTGTTCTAGATGCACCAAAACCTAGTCGACTCGATGCGGTTTGTTGAAGAGTTGAAGTCGTAAATGGTCCAGAGGGATTACGCTTTACTATTTTGCTAGAAATATCAGTTATACTAAATTTTTTTTTATTAATACTTGATATGGCTTTATTTATATCTTCTTTATTTCTAAATGAAAATTTTTCAATTTTATTGTTGTCAAGTTGACTAATACTAGCAGTGAAATTTTGATTTGCAGTATCAGCAAATTTAATACTTAAAGTCCAAAATTCCTCAGGTTTAAATGACTCAATTGCATGTTCTCTCTCAGTAATTAATTTTAAAGCAACAGATTGAACTCTTCCTGCGGATTTTGAACCTGGAAGTTTCGTCCAGAGGATCGGGGATATATTAAAACCAACCAAGTAGTCCAAGGCTCTTCTAGCCATATATGCATCGACTAGTAATGGCTCAATTTGCCTAGGATTTTCAATTCCTTGAATAACAGCTTTTTTGGTTATTTCATTAAATACAACTCGTTCAATTTCTTTATCTTTTAAAAGTTTTTTTTCATTCAAATATTCTTTGACATGCCAAGCAATTGCCTCACCTTCACGATCAGGGTCGGTTGCTAATATAATTTTAGATGAGTCTTTAGCCGCATCAGTTATTTCTTTTAAATATTTTTTTGAAAAACTATCAACTTCCCATTCCATTTTAAAATCTTGATCTGGATTGACAGAACCATTTTTTGATGGCAAATCTCTTATATGACCATAACTTGCTAAAACTTTATAATTATCACCTAGGTATTTATTAATAGTTTTTGCTTTAGCAGGACTTTCTACAATGACCAAATTCATAAACTACAAACTACCCAAAAGCTTTAGATAGTCAATTTAATAAATTTTTGTCTTAGTTTCTTCTTTATTTATCAATCTTTTAATATTTTCTCTGTGAGTAAAAAAAATCAAGATAAACATGATCGTAAAAAAAATTGCTTGATTAAGCTGAGTGGAAATTAATAGGTATATTGGAATAGATATTGAAGCTACTAAAGATGACAGTGATGAAAATTTTGAAATAAAAAAAGTTATAAACCAACATAAAGAAAATATAATTCCAAAATATAAATTTATAGCAAATAAAATACCAACATAGGTAGCAACACCTTTGCCACCTTTAAACTTAAGCCAAATTGGAAATACATGACCTAAAAAGGCACATAAAGATGCAATATATAAAAAATCTTGGTAGAAAATTTTTACATAAACAACTGGAATAATTGCTTTTAAAATATCTAATGCTAATGTGAAGTAACCAATACTTTTGTTACCAGTTCTTAAAGCGTTAGTAGCTCCAATATTACCAGATCCGATTTCTCTTATATCTTTTTTTAAAAATATCTTTGTAAGTATATATCCAAAAGGTATCGAGCCCATGAGGTAAGAAATTATACCTATTAAAAAAATATCCATACTAAAGCTTAAATAATTCTTTTCCTTTTACAAATGTATTCGTGACCTTACCTTGGAGTTTTTTGTCTTCAATAGAGGTATTTTTTGATTTTGAAACCAATTTTTCTTTTTTTACAATCCATGGTTTGCTTATATCTACAACACAAAAATCTGCATCATTACCAATGGAGAGGTTACCTTTATCTATCTTGAGAATTTTCGCAGGATTTGAAGTAAGCGCTTTAATTAATGTTTCTAATTTTAAAGATCCATTATGATATAACTCTAAACTTAAAGATAATAGAGTTTCTATACCTGATGCGCCTGTTGCAGCTTGAGAAAATGTTAATCTCTTTGACTCTTCATCTTCAGGTTTGTGATCTGAAACAATCACATCTATTAATCCATCCTTAATTCCTTCCACTAGAGCAATTCTATCTTCCTCACGCCTCAAAGGTGGAGATAGTTTTAAAAAAGTTCTAAAATCACCAATATCATTTTCATTTAAAGAGAGATTATTTATCGAAACACCTGATGTGAATTTTACGATTTCTTTCCTGTGTTTGATTACTTCAATAGATTTTTGTGATGATAATTGGGAAATATGATATCTGCATTTTACTTTTTCAAGTAAAGTAAGATCTCTTTCAATCAAAATTCTTTCTGCGATCTCAGGAATACCTGATAATCCTAATTTAGATGCGATAATGCCTGAATTTATCATCCCATTTTTTGCAAGCTCATAATCTTCTGCATGTTGCATTATTAAACAGCCAATATCTTTTGCAGAATTCATTATCCGAGACATTAATCTGGGATTTTGAATGGTTTTAATGCCATCAGTAAATGCTATTATACCTTTATTTTGGAGAAGACCAAATTCTGTCATATTGTTTCCCTCAATATTTTTTGTAAGTGATGCACACGGAAAAATGTTAATTCGAGATTTATCTCTTCCTCTTCTTTTTAAAAAATCGACTATAGATACGTTGTCTATTATCGGATCAGTATTTGGCATTGTTACCACAGAAGTTACGCCACCAGCTAAAGCAGCATTACTTAAGGTTCTAAAATTTTCTTTATATTCATAGCCTGGCTCACCCACGAATACTCTCATGTCAACTAAACCTGGAAATATATATTTTCCCTTTAAGTCAATTGTTTTTTCTCTTGTAGGAAGATTGTTTGTATTAACCTTTTTTCCTACCGCTTCTATCTTTCCTTCTTCAGAGATTATAAGACCACCTTTCTCGTTAATTGAATTATGTGGGTCAATTATATTTGCGTTTATAAAATATTGTTTTTTCATTTAAGTACAAAAAATCTTTAAACAGGCCATTCTTACCGCAACTCCTAGTTCTACTTGTTCTTTAATTACGCTTTTATTGATATCATCAGCTAAATTAGTATCTATCTCAATACCTCTATTCATTGGACCTGGGTGCATGATTAATGCATCAGCTTTTGCATGTTCTAATTTATCTGGCGTAAGGCCATAATATTCATAATACTCTCTGTTAGATGAGAGATAAGAACTTGTCATTCTTTCATTTTGTAATCTTAACATCATTACAATATCACAATCTTTTAATCCTTTTTTCATATCGGTAAATGTATTGACACCAAATTTTTCTATTTCCTTCGGCATCAAATTTGTGGGAGCAATTATATTTACTTCTGCTCCTAACATATTCAGTAAATAAATATTAGATCTTGCAACTCTTGAATGTAGGATATCTCCACAGATGGCAATTCTTAAACCTTCAATTTTTTTTTTTCGATTTATAATTGTCAAAGCATCTAATAAAGCTTGAGTAGGGTGTTCTCTTCTTCCATCTCCAGCATTTAAAACTGCACAATTAACTTTTTGAGAAAGTAGGTTACATGCCCCAGAGTCTTGGTGTCTTATTACAATAATATCAGGATGCATAGCATTTAGTGTCATTGCTGTATCAATAAGAGTTTCACCTTTTTTAATTGCAGAATTACTTATATTCATTGACATCACGTCAGCTCCAAGTCTTTTTCCTGCCAATTCAAATGAACTTTGCGTTCTTGTTGAGGGCTCAAAAAATAAATTGATTTGTGTTTTTCCTCTTAGCGCATCAATTTTTTTATTTTTACTTTGGTTTACTTTTATAAAATCGTGAGCTTCATCAAGTATTAGATTAACATCATTTATAGATAAATCTTGGATACCTAACAGATGTTTTTGAGAAATTTTAATAGCTTTATTTGATTTAATTGCCATTAAAACCAACTCTATAGCTATAAAGTTATATAATAGCAAGTATTAATTGTTCAAAAAATCTATTGCTCCTTGTAATATAAAAGCAGCAGCATTTTCATCAATTTTTTTTTCTCTTTTACTCACATTCACATCTAATTGACTAGAAAGATTAAATGCACCAACAGTTGATAATCTCTCATCCCATAAACAAACTGGAATATCAATGTTCTTTTCAATATATGTTGAAACATCTTTTACTGATTGAGAAGATTTGCCAGAAGAGCCATCCATATTTAAGGGGTTTCCTATTATGATTCCCTTTATGTTGTTTTCGATAATTATTGATTTAAGTTGATCTATAAGGTTTTGAGAGGATTTTTTTTCTATGGTTATAAATGGTGTGGCAATTAATTGTTTTTCGTCACAAATTGAAACTCCTATTCGTTTTGAACCAAGGTCTAAGCCTATCAATCTGCATTTATCTAACTGATTTTTTTTAAATTCCTCTAACGTGATCATATTGTATATTTTTAACTTAAATGATAGTTTGCGTCATACCTAAATAGCATATGAGTATAGATCTTAAAACAATAAAACACATATCTAAATTATCAAGAATTTCTGTTGATGAAAAAAGGGCAGGAAAATTAGCTGATGATTTGAATTCAATTTTTGAATTTATTGAAAAGCTAAATGAATTAAAAACTGATGATGTAAAGCCATTAACATCAATAGCCGAAACAACTTTAAAATTCAGATCTGATGAGATCAAAAGTAAAAATATTAGAGAACAAATAATTAAAAATTCTCCTGAAGATAATGAGGATTATTTTGTTGTACCAAAGGTAATTGAATAATGTCAGACATTACAAAACAATCTTTAACAGAATTAGTAGAGAATATAAAAAACAAGAAACTTTCTTCAACAGATGTGACCAAAGCGTTTATTCAAAGGTCTGAAAAATCTAGTGAGTTAAATGCTTATATCACAGATGATTTTACATTGGCTTTAGATAAAGCAAAAAAGTTTGATCAGAACCCAAATTTAGATTTAAAATTACCTGGTATACCTATGGCAGTTAAAGATTTGTTCTGCACAAAAAATGTTAAAACAACTGCTGGTAGTAAAATTTTGAATAATTTTGTACCAACTTATGAATCTACAGTTACTGAAAATATTTGGAACGAAGGTGCAATACTTCTGGGTAAATTAAATTGTGATGAGTTTGCAATGGGTTCATCCAATGAGACAAGTCATTTTGGAAACGTACAAAATCCTATTGATAAGAATTTAGTCCCCGGTGGTTCATCGGGTGGTTCAGCATCAGCAGTTGCTGGACAATTAACTCCAATCACAATTGGTACTGATACTGGAGGATCTATTAGACAACCAGCTTCATTTACTGGAATTGTAGGTTTAAAACCAACATACGGAAGTTGCTCACGATATGGGATAGTTGCTTTTGCTTCCTCATTAGATCAAGCAGGACCAATGGCCCAAAATGTAAAAGATTGTGCTTTATTGCAAGAAGTAATCAGCACATATGATCCAAAAGATTCTACTTCAATTAATTTTAAAAGAAATCATTATAGCAAGGAACTTACAAAAAATATAAAAGGAAAAAAAATTGGAATTCCAAAAGAATACAGAGTTGACGGAATGCCTAAAGAAATAGAGGACCTTTGGCAAAAAGGTATTCAATACGTAAAAGATTGTGGTGCTGAAACAATCGACATATCACTTCCACATACAAGTTATGCTTTACCAACGTATTATATTGTTGCTCCAGCAGAGGCATCTTCTAATTTAGCAAGATATGATGGTGTAAAGTATGGATACAGAGCCAAAGGTGAAAATTTAATTGATATGTATGAAAAAACTAGATCTGAAGGCTTTGGTGCAGAAGTTCAAAGAAGAATTATGATTGGAACTTATGTATTATCATCTGGTTATTACGATGCATACTATCTTAAAGCTCAAAAAGTGAGAAAACTAATCAAAAATGATTTTGATGAAGCATATAAGAAAGTTGATGCAATTTTAACGCCATCAACACCTAGTTCAGCTTTTAAAATAGGTGAAAAAACAAATGATCCAGTTTCGATGTATTTAAATGATATATTTACAGTACCAGTTAATTTGGCAGGCTTGCCTGGTATATCAATTCCTGCAGGACACGATACAAAAGGTTATCCTCTGGGGTTACAAATTATCGGTAAAGCCTTTGATGAACAAAATATATTAAACATTGCTTTTGCTATGGAGGAGAAAATAAATTTTAAAAACAAAATCACTGATTGGTGGATTAAATGAATAAGAAAAACACAGAATATTTGATTAATCGGAAAGATAATCAATATGAAGTTGTAATTGGATTAGAGGTACATGCTCAAGTATTATCTGAGTCAAAACTATTTTCTTCCTCATCAACTAAATTTGGTGCTGAACCAAATACACAAGTAAGTTTAGTTGACGCTGCGTTTCCAGGAATGCTACCTGTAATAAATGAATTTTGTATTAAACAAGCTATTAAAACTGGCATTGGTCTTAATGCAAAAATTAATAAACGCTCTGTATTTGATAGAAAAAATTATTTTTATGCTGATTTACCTCAGGGATATCAAATATCACAATTTAAAGATCCAATAGTAGGTGAGGGCAAAGTTATTTTGGATATGCCTAATGGTCAAAAAGAAGTAGGTATAGAAAGATTACATCTAGAACAAGATGCTGGAAAAAGTATTCATGATCTTGACCCACAAAATACTTTTGTAGATTTAAATAGATCAGGGGTAGCTTTAATGGAAATAGTGAGCAAACCTGATTTAAGATCCCCAGATGAGGTTAATGCTTACATTAAAAAATTACGATCTATAATGAGGTACCTAGGAACTTGTGACGGAAATATGCAAGAAGGCTCTTTAAGAGCGGATGTGAATGTTTCTGTAAGACCTAAAGGGTCAAAAGAATTTGGCACTCGATGTGAAATTAAAAATGTTAATTCAATTAAGTTTATGCAAATGGCAATAGAATATGAGGCTAATCGGCAAGTTGATTTAATAGAAGAGGGCAAAACTATTGATCAAGAAACCAGACTTTTTGATACGAAGAAAAATGAGACAAGATCAATGAGATCAAAAGAAGATGCTCATGATTACAGATATTTTCCTGATCCTGATTTATTACCTTTAGAGGTATCGGAAAAATTTATTGAAGAACTTAAAAATGATATTCCAGAGCTTCCAGATGATAAAAAGAAAAGATTTATTGAAGAGTTTAAATTGTCTCCCTATGAAGCCAATATTTTAGTGTCTGATATTGATATTGCAAAATACTTTGAAGAAGTTGTAGCTAAAATGGGCAAGAACAAAGATATTAAGTTAGCAGTCAATTGGATTACAGGAGAACTATTTGCTATTTTAAATAGCAAAGGTTTAGAGATTTCTCAAAGTCCAGTGAGTGCCAAGAACTTCGCCATATTGATAAATCTAATTAAGAATGGAACTATTTCTGGAAAAATAGCAAAAACTGTTTTTGAATTAATGATTGATGGAGACAAAGATCCACAAAAAATTGTTGAGGAAAATGGATTAAAGCAACAAAGTGATCCAAAAGCTTTAGAAGCTTTAATTGACAAAATAATTAATGAGAACAGAGAAAAAGCTATTGAATATAAACAAGGTAAAGAAAAATTATTTGGTTTTTTTGTTGGTCAGGCAATGAAAGCATCTGGTGGAAAAGCAAATCCTCAATTGATCAATGAGATCTTGAAGAAAAAATTATAAGGTTATGGGTTCAGACCTTAATATCACAAAACATTTGCAAGATTACATACTAAAGAATGGTTTAAAATTACATCCAATTCAAAAAGAAATAATAGACTATAATTTATCACTTGGTGATATTAAAAGAATGCAAATATCTATTTCCCAATGTCAATTTCTACATTTGATTATAAAGATCTCCAAAATTACAAAAGTATTAGAGATAGGAACTTTTACAGGTTTAAGCACGTTGTCTATGGCTTTAGCATTACCAGATGAGGGTAGTATAATTGCTTTAGATAAAAATGAGGAAACAAATAAAATTGCTCAAAATTTTTTTAAAAAAGCTAATCAAAATCATAAAATTAAAACAATAATTAAACCAGCTTTAGAAAGTTTGATGAGTATTAGAAATGAAAAATTTGATTTAGTTTTTATTGATGCTGATAAAATGAATTACCAAAAATATTATGAAATTTCACTAGATCTATTGAATAAAGAGGGTTTAGTTATTATTGATAATGTTTTATGGCATGGAGAAGTTGTTAACAAAGATATTAATGACAAATATACGAAAAGTATTAGAGATTTAAATCATTTTATTTCAAAGGACAAAAGAATTGAAAAGGTCATGGTGCCTTTTGGAGATGGAATGACTGTCTGTAGGAAGATTTAATGTTCACTATATTTGGATTTTATAAATTTAAAAAAATAAATAATTTAAAAAAAAATCAAAAAATATTGAATAATTTTTTAGTTAATAAAAACATATATGGATCAATTATTATATCAGAAGAGGGTTTAAATGGATCTATATCTGGAAAAAATAAAGATATTAAGGCTTCAATTATTAAATTAAAAAAAATTTTTAGTATTAAAGAATTTGATAGTTTCAATAATTCAAAAAGTAAATTTAAACCTTTCCACAAATCTAAAGTGAAGATTAAAAGAGAAGTCGTTCCAATGGATCTTAAAATCTCAAACAAGATTAAAAAAAAGAATACACATATTGAACCAACGAAGTGGAATGAATTAATAAAAGATAAGAAAACTTTTTTATTAGATGCAAGAAAACCTTTTGAGCATAAAGTTGGTTCTTTTAAAAAATCGGTAAATCCAAATATAGACAACTTTAGAGATTTCCCAAAATACTTAAAAAAGTTAAAAAAAGATCAACCAATAGCAATGTTTTGCACTGGTGGAATTAGATGTGAAAAAGCCTCTGTATTTTTAGAAAAAAAAGGTTTTAAAAATATTTATCAATTAAAGGGTGGAATTTTGAATTACTTAAAAAAAATCAAACAAAAAAACAGTTTGTGGAAAGGTGAGTGTTTTGTATTTGACAATAGAGTAACTCTAAAACATGGATTAGTACAAGGAACCTATTCAATTTGCGGCGGATGTAGACAACCAATTTCAACTAAAGATAAAAAATCTAAAAGATATGAGGAGGGTGTAACTTGTCCCAATTGTATTGATAAACTCTCAAAAAACCAAAAATCTCGTTTTAGAATGAGACAAAGTCAGATATACAAAGCAAAGCAATCTGGAAAAAAATATATTTTTCAAAAAGAATTTAAATAAGGATAATTTTGTCTAAATCAATAAAATTAACAAAAGATCCAATTTGGACACTATTGAGAAGAGTTACGATACCTGCAAGTGTAGGCTCATTATTTCAAACATTTTATAATTTAGTTGATACTTGGTTTGCAGGTAGAATCTCTGCAGAAGCAATAGGTGCAATTGCGAAATCGTTTCCAATATATTTTACCATTATAGCTGTTGGTGTTGGATTAGGTGCTGCAACTAATGCTTTAATTGGTAATTCAATCGGTGAAAAAAAAATAAGAGTTGCATCATTATATGTGGCTCAGTCTTTAATCTTTGCAGTATTAGTGTCAATAATTGTTACAATATTTGGTTTAAATGCATCAAATTATCTTTTAGGTGTCATGGGCTCTGATGTAGCTGGAATAATTTTAACGAGAGAATATTTAGATATTATTTTCTACGGAACTTTTATTGTATTGATACAGATATCTCTAAATGGAACTTTGAATGCTCAAGGTGATACCAAAAGTTATAGAAATGTATTGATATTTAGTTTTTTTCTTAACATTTTTTTAAATCCTCTTTTTATATGGGGATATGGATTTATCCCAGGATTTGGAATAGCTGGTCTTGCTATTGCTACTGTAATTTCTCAATTAATAGGAACGATCTATTTAGCTTTTAAGGTTAATAATTGTCAAATAAGGAATTACCTTAAACCTCAATGCTTTATTCCAAAATTTGAATATTTAAAATCATTAACAAATCAAGCTGTACCAGTAATGTTCAGTATGTTGTTTATTGGTGTAGGTATTTTTAACATCTTATATTTCATAGGTAAATTCGGGGATTTAGCAACAGCTGGTTATGGTGCAGCATTAAGAGTAGAGCAAGTTTTTTTATTACCTGTTATTGGTTTAAATACTGCAGTCCTTTCAATCGGAGGACAAAATTTTGGTGCAAAAGCCTATAATAGAATAAGAGAGCTTTATACTAAGGCTTTATTTTTTGGAATATCATTTATGACTGTTGCTGGAGTAATAATTTTTTTTGGGGCTGAATTTTTCGTATCTTTATTTACTGATAATCAAGAAGCAGTTATGAGTGGAGCTATTTATCTCAAGGTTGCAGCTTTAATTGGACCAATTTATCCAGTCTTCTTTATTACTACAGCAGTATTTCAAGCTGTTAAAAAACCTTTGTATAGTCTCTATTTGAGTATTTTAAGATTAACTGCGTTTCCTTTTTTAAGTTTATGGTATGTGATAAATATAAGAGGTGGTGATTACGAAGATATTTTTTATACTATTATGGTGACTAATTGGGCTATGGGAATTGCTGTTTTAATATTTATTGGTTATTTTCTAAATAATGTATTTAAACAAAATAAAGCTATTTTTAGTTATTAGTTTTTTCCTATCTTCTTTTTTCTTAACTCTAAAAGATGTTAAGTCATATGAAATTAAAGTTGTTGATGGTGATACTATACATTTAAATGGAAAAAAAATTAGATTTAGTGGAATTGATACCCCTGAATTAAAACAAACCTGTAGTAAAAATAATCAAATAATTTTTTGTGGGATTGAAGCAAAAAAATTACTAATTAATATAATTGGAAACAAAGAAGTTGAATGTGTTGAAGAGGGCAAGGATCAGTATAAAAGAATTTTAGCTGAATGTTTTGTAAATAATATCAGTTTATCAAGTTATTTAGTAAAAGAGGGCTATGCTTTTGCATATAGAAAATACTCAAAGAAATTCGTCCCTGATGAGAACTATGCAAGATCAAATAATTTAGGAATGTGGTCAATGAAATTTGAATATCCTTGGGATTGGAGAAAAAAAAATTAATCTTTTTGTAATTTTTTCTCTAATTTTCTAACTAAAAAAGAAACAACCAAAATTAAAATAAGATACTCCAGGATTAAAAATGTATAAATTTCTAGGGGCCGATAAGTTGTCACAACTAATTCGTTTGCTTTTCTTGTTAAATCTCCAATACCAATAATTGACACAAGTGACGACATTTTAAGAACATAAACGAACTGATTACCTATAGCTGGTAAAATATTCTTTATCGCTTGAGGTAAGATAACTAAACGTAATTTTCTAAAAAAACTTAATCCCAAAGAACTACCCGCTTCCCATTGTGATTTTTTAATTGAATTAATTCCTGCTCTAAATATTTCTGCTTGAAAAGCACTTTCACTAATTGAAAGAGCTATGATACCAGAAACAAAAGGACTAAAACTTATACCTGTCATAATTGGTAAACCATAATAAATCCATAAAATCAAAACGAGTAAAGGAATTGCTCTTACAATCTCTACATATCCAATATTGAGATAGGTTAAAAATTTACTCTTAGCTAGTGATGGAATAGCAACTAAAAGACCTAGGATAATTGAAATAATTATAGAGACTATACTAATATAGATAGTGGTTGTTAAACCACTTAATAAAAACTTTAAGTTAGTTAATCCTTCAATATTGTTTGGAGACAAGATTAACCAATTTAATTCACTTTTACCGCATGAAGTTAATGGGAAAATTAAGAGTAAAAAAAATAAATTTCTCACTCTTCAAGTTATAAAGAATTAAAAACTAATTACTAATTTTTTATAAACTCTTTAAATTATATTTAGCTAATAACTTAGTGAAGAACCCTGAGGATTTTTTATCTTTAATCCATTTATTTACGTAATCGTTCCACTTAGTATCACCTTTTGGCACCATCATCGCTAAAAAAGCCGGATTTTTTCCACCATCTGGAACAATTGCTAATTGAGGATATTTGATAACCAATTTATTTGCTTCTGTTGAACTTGTAATATTACCATCAGCTCTACCTGCTAATACTTCTTGAAAGTCTCTAGCTGGAGCTTCAATTGAGTTTAATTTTGATTTTGGAAAAAATTCTTTTGCCTTTTCTTCTTGAGAAGTACCAAGAGTAGTTGCTATCGTTACGTTTTCGTTATTTAGGGAATCCCAAGTAGGGAATTTTTTTAAGTTCTTTTTAAGAACTAGTGGAACAGTAGCATACTTGTAATAAGTATCAGTAAATCCTGCTACTTCAGCTCGTTTTGGAGTTTTTGTTACACTTGTTGAAATATCATACCTTGCTGATGTTATACCTGAGACAATAGTTTTCCATTCTGCTGGTACAAATTCAATCTTTACACCCATATCTTTTGCAAGTTGATTCATGACATCAATGTCAAAACCTTTATATTTATTAGTAGCTGGATCCTTAACCGTCATGGGATCCCAATCCCCAGTAGTGCCAACTTTTAATACACCTGATGATAGTATTTTATCTAAATTTGAGTCTGCGTTAAGTGAGAATGGTAAAAAGGTAAATAATATTAATAATAGTAATTTTTTCATAATTTATAGAATTATATTATTTTTTTTATTATTGAGATCTATAATCTTGACGCACTATCATTCATCCATGAAAATAAATGATCTGAGAAGGACCTTCTCACAAATAAATTTACATCGTTAATGTCCTGATTATGAACAATTATATCAATTTTTGTTAAAATTGTTTGAGTTACAAGGCCTTTTTTGGATTTAAAATCATTAAAATTAAACGGAGATCCAGTTTCAAATAAATCAAAAATTTTATCACCTTTAAGATTTATTAATACAAATTGGTCTGTGACATCAGTTACAGCACCCAAATTTGTTTTACAAATATTTTTATAGAGTAATTTTTCTACATCGTAGTTATTATCATCTGATTTTAAAATTTCATTTGAAAAAATCATCCATTCATCTGGACTTAACCAAAGAGCTGTTAATTGACCACTTCTTGAGGAAGTATTTGCTTCATTTGGCAAAAGTAGATTTAATGATTTTCCAACTGCAGATAAAAACTGTCTTTTTTTTCCTCTAATGATAAGTTTCATGACAGGTTTTATTTCTCTCATTTGCAAACCTGGATAAGATTTATCATTTTCAATTACATTTGAATAATTAAGCATTTAATCTTTTGTTCTCCTTGTCTAGGAATACTGGATCTGTAACTGTTACATTGATTTGTTTTTTTTCCATTGGAATTATCAATTTTTGACCCATCATATTTTTTCCGCCCTTAACTACTCCAAGAGCAATAGATTTTTTTAAATTTGGACTAAAATAACTAGAAGTAACATGACCCAACATTTCTATTGGTGTTTTGTTCATATCTGCAACAATTTGTGCCCCTTCTTCTAATATTTCTTCTGGATTGTCTGTGATAAGACCTACTAATTGTTTCCTATCTTCCCTAATAGTATCTGATCTATATAAAGATCTTTTGCCTATAAAATCAAATTTCTTTTTACTAACTATCCAATCCATTTGTAAATCAATTGGTGTCATAGTTGCATCTGTGTCTTGACCGGCTATGATAAATCCTTTTTCCGCTCTTAATAAATGCATTGTTTCAGTCCCATAAGGAGTAATATTAAACTCCTTTCCTGCCTCCATGCAATTTTTCCATACTGATTTAGCGTAATTGGCCTGAATATTGATTTCGTAACTTTGCTCACCAGTAAAACTTATTCTCATAACTCGACATTTCACTTTACCAATTTTTGAATTCTTAAATGACATATGAGGAAAATCTTTATCTGATAAATCGATTTCAGGTATTACTTTTTGTATTATCTTTTTACTATTAGGACCACAAACACTAATAGTTGCGTAATGGTCAGTTACAGATGTCAAATACACATCTAGTTCAGGCCATTCTGTTTGAAGATAATCTTCAAGTTTACCTAAAACTGTAGCAGCACCACCAGTTGTCGTAGTCATGATATAATGATTTTCGTCTAATCTAGTAGTAACACCATCGTCATAGACCATGCCATCTTCGTTCAGCATTAAACCATATCGACATTTTCCAATCTCAAGTTTTGACCAAGCATTGGTGTAAACTCTATTTAAAAATTCAGAGGCATCGGTACCTTGAATATCAATTTTACCTAACGTGGATGCATCTAATATGCCCGCACTATCTCTTGCAGCTTTACTTTCTCTTTGAACTGCTTCGTGCATGTTTTCACTATTCTGTGGATAATACCAAGCTCTTTTCCATTGTCCTACATTCTCAAATTTAGCTTTGTTTTCGACATGCCATTCGTGAATTGGTGTTTTTCTTATTATATCAAAATATTTACCAACATTTCTTCCAACGATAGTACCAAATGTAAGAGGAGTGTAGGGAGGTCTAAATGTTGTAGTACCAAGTTCACCCATTTTAGAAGATGCTGTTTCAGAAATTATTCCTAAGGCATGCATATTCCCAAGTTTACCTTGATCTGTACCCATACCTGTTGTTGTATACCTTTTAACATGTTCAATAGACCTGAAACCTTCTCTTAAAGCTAATTTAATATCTTTGGCTGTTGCATCATTTTGAAAATCTACAAATGATTTAGTTTTCCCTACAATTTTATTTGAAGGTAATAACCAAATATTTCTTTTTGATTTGTTAAATGCTGAATATATTTCAATATTTTCGTATTCGGTTTTATTGATATTTAAAAATTCTTTGAGTAATTTAGGTGCATTAATTAATATTTCATCCAAAGTAAAATCACCATTACAACTTCCGATACTTATCTGATTTGATGGATAGGTATTTGGAATAAAAACTTGATCATTATCTCTAAATTTAAGTTTTCCACCCGATTGAGTAAATAGATGAACTGCTGGTGTCCAACCCCCTGAAATACCCAAACTATCGCATGAAATATTTTCTTTTGATCCTATAACCTTTTGACCATCTTTAGATAATTTCATTATAGAGACACTATTTATTCTTTTGTATCCAAATGTATCTACAATTGTGTAACCTTTATAAATCTTTATATTATTTTTTTCAGTCTCTTTAATAAGTTTAGAATCAATTTCTTCTCTATTATCAATTATTGCTTGTACTTTAATCCCTTTTTGAATTAAGCTTATTGCAGTTTCATAAGCACTATCATTATTGGTAAATAAAACATTTTTCTCTCCACATGCTACACCAAATAGATCTGCATATTTTTTTATAGCAGATGAGAGTAATATCCCTGGGCGATCGTTATTGTCAAAAATTAAAGGTCTTTCTATAGACCCTGTGGCTATAATAACTCTTTTAGCACGTATTTTGAGTAATTTTTGACGAGTTTTATTTTCTCTTTGCTCTAGTGGCAAGTGATCAGTTAAATTTTCCCTTGCTAATAAAAAATTATAACCATGAAAAGCAGCAACACTCGTTCTGGTTTTAATTTCTAAATTTTCAATTTTTTTTATTTCATTGATTTCTTTTTCTAACCATGAATTTGAATTTTGATTGTTAATTTTAAAAAATTTTGAGTCTTGATAAATTGTAGAACCACCTAAATAAGATTTTTCTTCAACTAATAGTGTTTTAAAACCATTTTTTGCAGCGGTTTTTGCCGCGATAATTCCTGAAATACCTGCACCAATAACTAATACATCGCAATGAATGTATTTGTGTTCGTATATGTCAGGGTCTGGAACATCAGGTGATTTTCCTAAACCAGCAGATTTTCTGATAAAATATTCATATTTTTCCCAAAAACTTGCTGGCCACATAAAAGTCTTGTAGTAAAAACCTGCAGGTAATAATGGACTTAAAAAATTGTTTATACCTCCAATATCAAACTTTACACTAGGCCAACAATTTTGACTTGAAGCAACAAGACCCTCATATATTTCTATTTCAGTAGCTCTTACATTTGGTTCTGTTCTTGAAGTTCCATTATGAAGTTGAACAATGGCGTTTGGTTCCTCTGACCCAGCAGTCATAATTCCTCTAGGTCTATGGTATTTAAAACTTCTACCAACTAGGTGGATGTTATTAGCCAATAGGGCAGAAGCAAGTGTATCACCTTTAAATCCATAATAAGTTGTACCATTAAATTTAAATGAAATTCGATATGTTTCATCTACTAATTTACTACTTTTAACTCTTAAATTTTTTGTCATTGATTATTTAACTGGTGGTTTTTCACCCATTTTGTAAACGGCTTTAATTTCATCATTTGATGTATCTCTCACCATGTTAAACCATTTTCTACAGCCATGAATGTGATTCCATCTTTCGAATTGAATACCTTTAATATTTTTTCTCATAAATAAATATTCTGCCCATTGATCGTCACTTAATTCAGTTGGTTGTTTGGGTCTAACAATATGAGCTTCTCCACCAGCTTTAAATTCACTTTGCTCTCGTTCACCACAAAAAGGACAATTAATTAAAAACATTAGTGCGCTACAGCTGCTGCACCATGTTCGTCCACAAGGTCACCACTTACAAATCTATTCAAATTAAATGCAGCATTAAGTTTATGCGGTTCATCGTTGGCTATTGTATGCGCAAACAAATCTCCGGACCCTGGTGTAGCTTTAAATCCTCCTGTTCCCCAACCACAATTAAAATATAAACCTTTGATTGATGTTTTACTTATAATTGGGCTTGCATCTGGACAAATATCTACAATTCCACCCCATTGTCTTAACATTCTCATACGACTAAAGATAGGGTATAACTCTAAAATTGCATTTAATGTCCCCTCAATAATATCATGACTTCCTTTTTGTGAGTACGATACGTAATCATCAGTTCCTGCGCCGATTACTAGTTCACCTTTATCTGATTGACTAACATATGCATGTACAGCATTTGACATAACAACTGTATCTATGATTGGTTTTACAGGCTCTGAAACTAAAGCTTGGAGCGGTTTACTCTCTAATGGTAACCTTAATCCAGCCATATTAGCTATCACACTAGAGTGACCAGCAGCTACTACACCAATTTTATTTGTTTTAATAAATCCTTTTGTGGTTTCAATACCTTCAACAGCATCGCCATTTCTCTTAATACCTTTAACCTCACAATTTTGAATTATATCTACACCCATTTCATCTGCACCTCGTGCATATCCCCATGCAACCGCATCATGTCTTGCAGTTCCAGCTCTTTTTTGTAAAGTTCCACCTAGCACAGGGTATCTTATATCTGGAGACGTATTTATTATTGGACAAAATTTTTTAACTTCATCAGTATTTAAATATACTGCATCAATACCATTAAGTCTGTTGGCATGGGTTCTTCTTTTTAGATCTCTTACATCTTGAAGATTATGAGCAAGATTCATTACTCCTCTTTGACTAAACATTACATTGTAATTTAATTCTTGAGAAAGGCCTTCCCATATTTTTAGAGCATGATCATAAAGACCAGCACTTGCGTCCCATAAATAATTAGATCTTATAATTGTAGTGTTTCTTCCTGTATTCCCACCACCAATCCAACCTTTTTCAACAACAGCAATATTTTTAATATTATGTTTTTTTGCCAGATAGTAAGCTGTTGCTAAACCATGGCCACCACCACCAATAATTACCACATCATATTCTTTTTTTGGCTCAGGGTCTTTCCACGCCTTTCCCCAATTTTCATGATAAGAAAAAGCATTTTTAATAAGCGAAAATATTGAATACTTATTTTTCATAATTAATGAATAATTACTTTATAAATATTGATTATTCAATACAATCAAAGGCGACAAATTTCTTGGAAGAGTGGGTGAGAGGCTTAAACCAGTCGTTTGCTAAATGACCGTGCGAGGAAACTTGTACCGAGGGTTCGAATCCCTCCTCTTCCGCCATCAATGTTCTTATATTTTATACTCAAAATTTAAACCTGGTGTCCTCTCATTATTTGGTGGGTAAGATAATCTTTTTTCTCTAAAATATTTTTTTCTAAAATTGCCATCTTTAGCTAAATTGTAGGTAATATATAATTGCATTCTACCTTTTTTACTTAAATTTGCTTTTGATCTATGTGGAATATAATGATTAAAAAAAACTACATCACCGACATTTAAAGGTATTTTTTTAAATTTTGGTTTTTTCAAATCACTTAATAATAAAGGCTGGAAGTCTTTACCTATTTTATTATATTTATTATTTCCAGAAACATCAAATTCTAAGCACGCATTTTCTTTTGTACTTTTTTCAAGTGAAATTAACAAAGAAATAAATTTTCTTGAATATATATTCCAACCTCCTTGCGAGTCTTGATGTAATTTATCTGCTCTACATCCAGGTGGTTTATAATTTATTTTTTCCTTGAATAAAATACAATTTCCACCCATTAAAACTTTTAATATTTTATGAATTTTTTTATTTTCAATAAGATTTCTTAAGCCTATGTGAAAATCATAAAAAAACTCAGCTCTCATTAAAATATTTTTTTTTCTATTAGAAATACTTTTTTCATAATATTTCATCACTTTTTTTGGTACAGGTTTCTGGTATTTTATTTCATTTGAATAAATCTTTAATTTTTTACATATATCCTTATTAAAAAAGTTTTCAATTTTACAAAAACCAAACTTTTGGTATTCATTTTTAAATTTCAATGCTTGATTAAAACTTATCATTTTTTAATTATATAACATGGTCGACTTGTAAAAGGAAATTTTTGAATAATGGGTTTCTTTTTTATTTTCTTGAAATACATATCGACACCTTTAGTATCCCCGTGTGCAAAGCCATAATTATCAAGTAAAACAATCCCACCTTTTGAAACTCTTGGATATAGGTATTCTAAAGCACAAAAAGTACTTTCAACAAAATCTATGTCTATATTTAAAAGAGATATCTTTAAATGAGGGTTTTTTTTTACATATTTAGGTAAAGTTTTAGTTATATCTCCCTCAATTAATTCAAAATTTTTAGAATTCTGTTTTTTGAAAACTTTTATCATTTGTTTTTTTGAAATTGAACTTGAGCCTGCTTTTTTAATCCAATCTTTTCTAATTTTTTTATCTTCTTTGTATTTAGTATTAGGAAAGACATCACTAAAAACATCAAAAGCAATTATTTTAGAAGTATTTTTTGAGCCAAGAAGATCACGAAATAAAGCAAATCTTGCTAAAGAAGTTCCCTTAAACACACCACATTCAACTATCTCTCCACTTACTTTACTAGCACTTTTAAAAGTTTCATAATGACAAATCAGTTTAGCCAACCTTTCGGAATTCATTGTTAAATGAAAATTGGTCTCATACTCATACATTTTTTTAAAATCTGGAAATTTTATTGTCATATTTTATTATTTTTTGAATATTGTATACAACATATACAATAACTTTTTAATTACTTAAATAATTAATACAATGAAGTTTCACCTATCTTTAAATTTAAAATATTGTATATAAAACATACAATAACTTTTTAAGTATCTGAATAATTAATACAATGAAGTTTCACCTATCTTTAAAAGAAGTTTGGAAAATTCTAGTTGCTTACCAAAAAAAAGATAATTTGGAAAATCATGATCTTGATCTTGATGATTATAAATCAAATCCTTATACCTACCTAAAATGGAAGTTTTATTTTATTACAACTTGTCCAATTTTATATTTATTGATCAGAACAGAAATAAAGCCCAATCATGTTTCATTATTTTATGCATTCTTAGGAATATTAACTTTATTTCTTTTAGGACTCCCATCTGAAAATAAAATTTATATATATCTAGGGCTTCTATTAGCTTTTACTAAAACAATATTTGATGCCTGTGATGGATTTTTAGCAAGATTAAAAAATCAAAAAAGTATTTCTGGACATATGCTTGACTGGTATGGGGCTCATGTTAATGCAATTGGTTTTCAATCAGGTATGGGATTTTATTTGGCTAACAATGAAAATGAAATCTTTTTTTATTTAGCATTTTTAATACCCTTTTTTTATGCAATTAAACTTAAACCTTTTGCATATACAACAATTTTTAATGAAATCTTAGAAAGGAAGGATTATTTAGATAAGACACATCCCATTAAAAATGAAGACAACAAAAATAAAAAATTAGAGATTAAAAAAGAAACACAAAAATATTATAAATTATTTTCAAGCATTCTTGATGATCGTGCTAGGTCTGTAGATTTTATAATTTTATTATTTATTCTAGAATTAAATTTTAATTTGCAATTTATTAAATACATTTTTTGCTTTTTGGTATTTAAACATTTTATAATATTTCTTGTGAATATTTTCATTGTAAGTAATAATTCTTGGTTGGAGGACAAAGTTAATAAAATAAGAAAATAAATCATTTTATAAAATTTTTTTTAATATTAATTAAATTTTTAGTCTTGGGAGCGATTGATTATTATTTAAACTTGAAACACGCCCCATCTGCAATTTTAAAACAAAGGATTATTCTTAAAAAAATCTTTCATTGTGATTGGCTGTTGTTCAAGAACATATCTATAAACATTATAGTTTTCTAATACTCTTTGAACATAATTTCTAGTTTCTTTAAATTTAATTAATTCAATCCAGTCGATATAATCAATTTGATTTTTTTGAGGATTTTTATTTATTTTTTTCCAATATCGAACTCTTTTTGGTCCAGCATTGTAAGCAGCAACTGCAAATGGATAAGCACCGTCATATTCAAGAATTAATCCTGCTATATAATGTGATCCTAAATTAATATTATATTCTGCATCAGTAGTTAACCTAGATTTCGAATAAGGAAGTTTTGCCTGTTTAGCAACTAGTTTTGCAGTGTAAGGCATTAATTGCATTAACCCTTTTGCACCAGCATGACTATTGGCACTTAAATCAAATTCGCTCTCTTGTCTTATGATTGAAAGAATGAAAGCATTATCTGGAATTTTTCTTCCATTAATATATTTGGGTGTGCTTATAATTGGGTAATTATATTTGTTGTGAAATCTTTTTTCATAGGATGCTATTTTAGAAATCTGAATTGCAAAATCAAATCGTTCTATATTTGTTGCAAGTTCAGCTGCCAAAACCTCACTACCACTACTAACATCATCATTAGCCAAATGTCTTAGTATATGTTTAGTATATTTATCTTCATCTAGTTCATCAAGTAAATATATCAATTTGACTAAATCTTTTTTAAAAAAATAATCACGATATTCTTTTTTAATAATCATGTCTTTTGAAAGCTCAAATTTTTCATTTGGACTAATTTCCATAAATGCCAATTGACCATAGTAAGTGGTTAAATAATTTGTTGCTTCTTTAAACCATTTATAAGATAAATCTTTATCACCAAGTTTTTTATAAGTTTTACCTAACCAATATGCACCTCTTGCTGTACTAATAGGGTATCCAACATTATTATAAAAATTTTCAAAATGTTCTTTTGCTAATACTGGATCATCTAAAAAACTTAACGCAATCCAACCACTCATCCACTCTGCAGCAGCAAATTCAGGTCCATCATTCATTCCATGGTTGCTTGCAATTTTATAAGCTAATTCATATTTTTTTTTATATATTAATGATCTAGAAATTATTTCTCTTTCTATCCACCATTTATCAGGACGAACCAAGTAATCTTTTGTATTTTTTATCTTTAAAAGAATTTCAACAGAACTATCAACTCTTCCTCTTTTTCTTCTCCATTTTAATCTATCGTAATTTAAACCGGCATCATTTTTAAGATTAGATGGAACTTTAGAGATAGCATTATCGACACCATACGATTTGCTCATCAATAGTTGTCTGGCTGTATATAATAGTTCATAATCTTTAGGTAAATATCTTAACATTCGTTTTAAGTCCCAATATTTGTTATTCCAAGCAAGATGTTCTGCTCGTTTAATATAATCATCTGCATTAAGGTACTTTTTAAATTTCTTACGATAAAATCTTAAATCAGTTTTAGATAATTCAGCTGATATCCAGCCTTCTTTAATAAATTTTATTCCTTTTTCCTTCTTGCCATTAAGAATAAAACTTTCACCCAATATCATTTTACCAAAACCACTTAAAGGTTCTGCTGGACCAAACCAATCTATAATTTTTTGTGGATTAACTTTTTCTGTAGAAAGTTTATGCTCTGCTAAATATTTTATTCTTCCAATTCTAGGATAATTTTCATTTGAGTCTATGAATGTTTTGTAGTCATAATAAGAAGCTTGATTTCCTTTTGTAAGTAAATGCCTCCATTGA
>CACMAB010000008.1:0-37962 GCA_902611635.1 uncultured Pelagibacteraceae bacterium
TGGACCAGCAGCAGTACTCAGAAGAGTTGAAAGTGTCATCCCAGAGATGGGACAATTTGATTTACCACCAGTTCTTTATGATATCATTGATATGCACAAAGGACTTGTATTGGTTACAGGACCAACAGGATCAGGAAAATCAACTACGCTCGCTGCAATTGTTAATGAAATTAATAAGACCCGGACTGCAAATATTATTACTGTAGAGGATCCAGTTGAATTTATTCACAAGGATGCAAAAAGCATTGTCTCTCATCGAGAGGTTGGAAAACAAACACAAACTTTTGCGAGTGCTTTAAAAGCGGCACTGCGAGAGGATCCTGATGTTATTCTAGTAGGAGAGATGAGAGATTTAGAAACAGTTTCTCTTGCATTAACAGCAGCAGAAACAGGTCACTTAGTTTTTGGAACATTACATACCAGTGGCGCACCAAATACAATTAATAGAATTATCGATGTATTCCCGCCTGAGCAACAGGCACAGATCAGAGCTCAAATTTCGACATCTTTAAAAATGGTAGTCACACAAAGACTTCTTAAAACTAAAGATGGTCAAGGCCGTTGTGGTGCTTTCGAAGTGATGAAGTGTACAGCCCCAATTCAAAACTTAATCAGAGAAGCGAAAATTCATCAAATCCCTAGCATCATGCAAACAGCAGTAAAAGATGGAATGATTACAATGGCAAAATCATTAGAAGAATTAGTTAAAGCTGGAAAGATAGATGCTGGGGCAGGTAAAGAACAATAAAGGATTTAATCTTTTAGAATTAATTGTTGTCATTGCAATTGTTGGATTTATATCTGCAATTTCATATCCAAATTTTTCTTCATGGAATAAAGAAAGAAAAACCAGAGCTGCAGTTAAAGAGGTTGAAGCGATGATAAGAAACGCTATAGTTCAAACAGAAAGAGGTACTTTTGCTTATGTCCAAGTACTTTTTTCAAATACGGCGAACCATTTAAAAATAGAATCACGAGGCATGACTTTGGCAAGTTTAATAACTCGAATGAATAATGGCGAGAGCCCCTGGAATAAAGAAAAAAACAAAAGATGTAAAACGGATGCTGGAGATTTTGAAGAGGATAATAATTATTGGGACACTGATAATAAAAGCACAAGTAATGAGATAAAAAATGCTGTTTATGCAATTGAACTAAAGGATGTGTCTACAAATTTTTTTGGGGAAAGAGCAGCAGCAGTTTGTTTTGCAAAAAATGGCAAATTTTATGAAGGATCTGCGTCTCTTGCTTTTGACGCATCTACAGGTGTTCCTTTCAATTATATAAATATTTGTAGGCGAGAGAGTTTTAACCCAGTTTGTGGAATAGCTATGCCGAGTGATGTTGACGGTGATATTTGTCCAGAGAAACCTGTAAATTCAGAAGGTAAGGTAATAGATGATGGTGAAGTAACAGTGAGTAGAGTTCATTGGAATAGATTTGGAAATGTTGTCACCAGCAGATATGTTAATGAATACGAGATAGACCCAGGTACTGGTGATAAGAAATGGGCGTGTGATGATGAAGCACCAAAATATGTTTATGATTAAAAAAAAGATAAATAAAAAAATATCTGGATTATCTCTTTTAGAGGCTTTGATATCAACTGCAATCGTTGGAATTGGTTTCGTTGCCATATTACAAATGACAAATTATTCAATTCAGTCTATTTACATTTCAGGTGAAAGAACCAAAGCCAATTATTTAACAAATGTAATTGCAGAAGATGTTATTGGTAATCAAGATATAAATACTACTGGTGATAATAATTTTTCGAATTTACTATCTCAAAGAGAGTTTAATTCAAATTTTTGTCAAAGCAATTCTGGAGGAACTAATAATAGTGGTGAAATTTACTCTGGAACAACAAATAATACAACTAATGTTGAAATAAAAACCAATAAGTGGAACGCTCTATTAAACAATAAAGATTATTTAAATTGTGCAGGCCGTAATGAAACAAGAAATTTCAGAGTGTTTAAAGTAGTCAGTAGGTGGAGTCAGGTAGATGGTTTAATCAATCCACAACAGACTGATATTGATAATAATGGTAGTCCAGATGAGCCTTATGTCATGGATGAAGTCATGTATATCGGAAGAGTACAATTTAATTTGAATAATGGAAAAAAAAGAAAATTTTTATATTTTCAAAGTGATTTTGAGTTAAAACAATGAAAAATCGAATTAAGTATATAGCGGGTCTTACTTTGATCGAAATCATGATTGGAATCGTTATTACTACAATCATGATGGCTGCCGTGTACACATCATATTCTGTTGTTAATCAATCATACTCACAAGTCAGTGATAAAGCCAAAATTAGTAGAGCAAGCAGAGATATAGTTACAATGTTAATGAGAGATGTGCGTATGGCAGGATTTAAATATTATGCTGGATCTCATGAAATAGCTCAATATGCATCTAATACATCAGAATGTAAAAATGGTACTGGGATTGTTTTACCAAAAAATAGTTACTTATATTTTGATAATGGATTCAACAATCCTCAAGACAGTCATAATCCGTTAGTGATAAGAAAAAATACTTTGGGTTTTGGAATTGTCTCAGACGCTACTACTTCAGTATCGACCAACAATACTAATGTAACTGGATCTACTGCAAGCACCAGTAGTAACTGCTGTGATCAAATTCAAATTGTATATGAAGATTTTAATCAAAATGACTATGGTGACGGAGAACAAGCTTATAAAAGATATAGAATAACTTATTATGCATTGCCTAACGACTCAGGTGGTTTTGCCGCTTATAAAAGAGTAGAACATTATTTCCAACCAAGAAGTGGATGTGAATTATTCGAACAAGCAACTCCACCTCCACAAGATGACAGTGGAAATGATTCTCTTGGGGTTGGTAACCTGTTTAATTTAGAAAATCAATTTGGAGTTAATAGAGATCAAAGTGCCGGTGGTATAGTTGGGAGTGGGGTCAGTGATGACTCTGCAGATATAAATTCGATTAATAAAGGATTATGGCTTACTAATTGCAATGAGTGTACCCCTGGAGTGATGGTAAGAAATTATATCGATGACATGGAGTTTATACCTTTTGATAAAGATGGAAAGATAATACAAGACTCTGCTGGTAGATTTCCAGCTCCAGAACATAGTGGAATTAGAGATAGGCTTTTAGATATCAGAGGTGTGGATATACGACTTACTTGGGTATCAAAAGAGGATTTTTACAGAGAAGCAGCTACAACAGATAAGCCTAGAACAATTTTAGGATTGGGTGGTGAAGATAGAAATAATTTAATTGCTGATGGAAAAGATAAAAAATTAAGAGACTCAGTTGTTGTTACAGTTCATACGAGAAATATTGGAGAAACTTTTTAATGAAAAATAATAAACAAAAAGGATTTGCGATGGTTTTATCTTTAGTTTTATTATTAGCTATGTCGTTAATGGGAGGTGCTTTAATTGTGATAGCTTCATCTGATCATCAAAGTAATAATAGTAGTGATGAGTATCAGCAAACTTTCTATGTTGCTGAAACCGCTTTATTGCAAGCTCAGAAAAGTTTAATCAATAAAATGCTAGGTCCAATCAGAGTTGATACTGGAGGCAGAGACTATGATGGAAGAATATATCCCACAAACCAGCTATCGACCGAACCCAATCTTTTAGATCAAGATACCCCTTGCTATAAAAGTTTTAGAAACTTGAGTAGAGATAGTAATTTTAGAGCAGTTGAGCATGTAAGAGAACAAAGTTTTTTAGATTTATTATTCCCAATTTTTAACGATGGCAATGCTGGATTAGCAATAAACTCTTCAATTGATAATTCAACTGCACTCAGTCAAGAAGAGGAAAATATTGGAAAGTATTTTTATGAATTTTTCTCAGTCAGCTCTGGTACCTCTGAGTATAAGGGCACTGGTGTAAGTTTGAAAAAAGGATCAGGTACGTCTCAAAGGAAAGGCACAGCTTATAAAATTTATGGATGCGGCATGATGGGTAACCCAAACAATCCAGAAATAATAGTACCTCTGGAAACACTTATAGTTTTGTCTCATTAACAATGAATTTAAAGCTTAAAATGAGCAGGTATGAATGTTGAAAAAATATTTATATAAATTTATAGTTTTGTCGTGAAAAAATTTTTTTTAAAAATTTCATTTTTAATATTTTTTTCAAGCTCCTCTATTGCTTGTCCTTTATTATCGGTCGATATAGGCACACCCGTGCGAGATGCACAAAATACATTTGAATTTTTGATGCTATACAAATCTGAGCTTTTTGAAAAAGGTCATTCTGCAAAATACCAAGCCTATGCAGCAGATTATTGTGAAAACTCAAATTTAGAAAATACTGATTTGGAAGTGATAATCTACGACTCTAAAGTTGCGGGTATAAATTTAATTTCAACAGATAGTGAAATAAAAAATGAAATTTATAACTTTGTAAAAAATAATATTAGTGATCCTGGTAGCGAAGCTGAGAGAGAAAATTGGGTAGGTTACAAAGATTTAAGTTTGGGTAATCTGGTAATAATGTATAGCAAAATAAATATTAGAGATGAAATTTTTGAGGTTCTTGAAATTACTAATCCACAAATGATGGATTATACTACAGGTGAGGAAGTAATTGAGGTTATGGGATAGAAAATGATGAAACTTTTTAAAATTTTATCTTTGTTATTTTTGTTATCGTTTAGTAGCAATGTGAATGCAAAACCTGTACCACCCGGTGCAGGCGGTGGTGACGTTGCTGCTAATATATTATTTTTAGTCGATAGTTCTGCCAGTATGGGGAGGTGGATAGGAGGTGATGGTATTGGCCCAGTTGCAGGGGTTGCTTACGACTCACAAAATAGAATTCTATTTTCACAATATTCAAGACGAACTGCAGGTGCAATTATAAGGTACAATGCTAATGGGAGAAGAGATAATTCATTTAGACCTATCAGGGCAATCCCAAGAGCGGGATGTACACAATTCAATGATAATAGTGCTCATACCAGGCGAGGCCTTCAAAGACAAAGAAAAGCTGCTCATGTAGAGTTTGTAGAAAACCTAGACTCTGTTAGTTTTAATGAGAGCGTAATTTTTTTTCATAGTCAGGAGAGAAATACCAGAGGTTATATATTTGGCTTTTCAGAAGATGGTAGAAGATGTTTAATTGCCTTAAGAGCACCTGGCGGCATGAGTTACAACGGCTTTGACATAAAGGAGATTGGAGGTGTTCCTTACTTATTTGCAGCAGGCGGTGGTCGAAGAGCTTTTGGTTTCTTTATGTCATGTAATCTTGAAACTTTTGTATGTAGAGAACAAAATATAACCGACACAAGAAGTGTTGTAAGATGGGCAGGAAGACTTAGTGTTAATAATGAAGGTAACATGGTTTATTTTTCAAATAGATTACAAAATAATCTTGAAGGATATGCTTTAACTCGAAATGCCGATGAATTTACCCTAGGAACTCGACAAAGACAATGTACTGCATCAAATGCTCCAAATTTAACTTCTGAATTAGCAATTCCTTTTGGTGTGGAAGTTTCACCAGCAGATAGTGACATAGTTTATACTACTTCCGTTTTTTCTCACGCAATACAAAAAATTCAAATATCAAACTCTACGACCAATTCTTGTACAATCATCACTGGAGTAGGTTCAGGTTCAAGAACAAATCTGTCTAATGAGGGAAGTGCAAATGCTTTGGATGCTGATAATGTGGGTTTTAATCAACCACATGCTCTTGGCATAGGTTATAATGCAGCTGATGATAGATACCTGTTGTTAACAGGAACCGCTAGGGGTTACATAGACGAATTTCATGAAGATAAATTCACCGCTATTGCTCGAAATACAACTTGGGTTCAACAAATGGGGGGACCAAGAATTAGAAGATGGGATGGAGTTAAATCTGCAATTAACGCAATCGTTAACGACACTACATTAACAACAGGTGCTTATTTTGGCTTTGGTCATTGGAACGCTGGTGAACATGGTCGTTCAAGAACTGCTGCTATGGGAGGGCGTCATTGTCATAGAACTAATGATTGTACTTACTATCAAGGCTGGAATGGAGATCATCCAGAGGGGACAAGTATACAATGTAATCGGGACTCGTGTTTAAATGTAGCCGTAAGCCCAAGGGGATCTGATCAAATTATGGATGTAATGGCTCCTTTAGGAATGGCCTGGGGTACGGATGCAAATGCTTTTTCTCAAATTGCTGAAGATTATTTTATGGATCAAAATGCTGGAGGCAAAATCTTAAATCCAGATGCTGATTGTCAGATAAATTATGTAATTGTAATTGGAGATGGGGCCATGAGGAACACTGGGCTGCTCGGTGATAATCAAAGGGGTTTTGCTGCTGAAAGAATGGCACGATTGAGAGAACAAGGGGTAAAATCTCTTTATGTAGCTTATGGAGGTGGAATTAATGGTACAAGTTTAAATAGATTTCATGAACTTTCAAGAATAGGCACTAGTACATTACCAGCTGGAACAACTGCACAAGAATGTATTGATGATGAGGATTGTGAAAGAGCAATTGTAGCCAGAACACCTGAAAGATTAAAAACTGTTTTAACTTCTAAGATAAGACAAATTATTGCTGATAAACTAGCGTTCACTGCGCCGTCAATTACAGCAACTATCGAGGAAGGTGGATCTTTATATCAAGCACAATTTGGATACGAACAATTTGGTGAATGGCAAGGTAGAATTTTACGTAAAAAACTTCTTAGCCCTGCTGATTGTCCTGATACTAATGAAGATTGTGTTGAGCATAATACTGCACCAGGAAATCCACATAAGAATTGGGACTCATCATTAATGATTAGAAGACAATCAACACCAGGTGGCGCAGATGATGGTAGAAATATTTGGACAGCTATGCCAGGAGCTTCTTATCTTGGAAACTGGGATAATTTTTCTCAAGATCAATCAACAGCAATAACAAATTTATTCAATTTATTGGGATATGAAATTGATGATTATCATACTAGTACGTCAAATTGTTCTGATGTTGGTAGTGACGCCACTGAGGGTGATGAAACTATAGGATTGATTAATTTTATGAAAGGTAATGATTATTTTGATTATGATGGTGATTGTGATGTTGCTGAAGTCAGAAACCATGTAATGGGTGACGTATATCACTCGCAACTTGTAGAGGTAGGTCCGCCAGAAATGAATTTAAATTTTACATCTTTTAATGAGGAGGCGTATCATAGGTCAACAAGAGGTTATGCGCGTTTTAAAGTGGAACAAGCAAAAAGACAAAATGTAATTTATGCAGGTGCAAACTCAGGAATACTTCATGCAATTGCAGCTAAAAGTGGAAATGGGTATCAAGGCGGTGAAGAGATATGGGGCTTTATACCTCCTTTTGTTGCAGCAAAACTTCCACAAATAATAAATTCAGAATATGATAAATCTTCTGGGGGTGGAACTAACCCAATTTTTGGAGTTGATGGCTCTCCTGTGATACACGATGCATTTATAAGGGGATATAATTTTAGAGGAGAATTAGAAGGTAGTAGAAGTTGGCGTACTTTATTATTTATTCCTTATGGAAGAGGTGGCGCAGGCTTTACTTTACTTGATGTAACAGATCCAATCCCATCAGGAACCAGAGGTCCGATTCATATGTTTTCAGTATTTAATGATAGAATAAATAATAGAGTGTTAGTTGCCGATGTGCTTGGCAGAATATCTGCTATTGAATATAATTCTACCTCATCCAGTTTAATGAATTCTTCTGAGGGAGAAGTGGCTACAGATAACTATAATGACGCTAGAGAAAAAACAGAATTAGATCCTAATGATGCTGACTATGATGCTGATGCACTTACAAATATAGCAGTATGTAGTACAGCTTCTGATTTTAGAACTACTGGAACAGCATCTTGTTATAGAGGTAACACTTTTTATTTCCCTGATCTTGTTTTAGATTATCCAACTGGTGAAGAAATTCCTCAAACAGTTTTAGGGGCAGTGAAATTAAACAATGGTGTCCCTGAACCTATCAGTATTACAAGTGCACAAATGTCTGATGATGGTTCTGGAGGGTCTGTTTTAAAAGTTGTCTTTAAAAATGAACAAGTTTTTAATGCTAATCCATCTGATGAAGAGCCTACATTATCAGATGATATAAGTGTTAGAGCGTGCATTGGAGGGTCAGGTATAGACCCAGCTTACGATTATTCTAGGTTAGGAGAAACTTGGTCCACTCCAAAAATTGTTAGAATGCCATCGAGTTCTGGTTCATCAAATATTGGAACAGATAGATATGTTGCGATTATGGGTGCTGGTATGTCCAAGGGAGATGCTTGTGCTGGATCAGCTTTATTTGTGATCGATTTAGAAGGTCATATGGATGGTATGCCTGGTAGAATATATGGTTCTGAAATCAATGGAGGTCCAATCAATATAGTAGATACAACACCTAACGGTATTTTATCAGGGGATGTATTGGTTGAGACTAATAACGGAAGTAATATTCCTAACGCTATACCTGCTGCTCCAGTGGTAATTACTCCCGATACCGCACCAGGAGTTCCTTGGAGAGGTGCATTAGTTTATGTAAATGATCTTGAAGGCAAAATTACAAAAATAAATTTAACCAACAATACAAAAGGATTGAATGATCTTGGAACTTTATCATCTGGTGTAACAGAGTTATATGATCAAACAACCCTTTTTAGGTTGGGTTCTACAAGAGAAAATGCAAGATACTCATTTTTTTCAATGGAAGCTGGATTAGGAGTAACTGATAAATCATTTTGGTTATTTGGCTCAACAGGAAATTTTATCGACCTAGGAGGAAAAAGTTCTGAATTAGATAATATTTTATATGGCGTCCAAGATAAACATTTTCCTTATTGGAAGCATTTAAATGGAGTAGAAGTTCCAAAGATTGTTATGAATCCTGGAAGTGATCCAATGGAAATAAATCCTGACTTTTTACGATTGGCACATGAAGGAGCTGACAAAGCAAGTAACGTGGGGAACGCATTTAATTGTGTTAACGTTTCTGGAGATACAGATGGAGATAATTGTCCAATACCAGATACAGCTGACGCTTGGGTAATACATTTGGAAAAAAATCAAAATAATGCTTTCTTATCCCCAAGAACTTTTAGAAAATCATCAGCGCCACCAACTTTATTTAAAGGAATAGTTTATTATCCTATATACCAGCCACCACCAGGCTCTGCTCCATGTGCTCAAGGGCATTCATTCATTTGTGCTGCTGATGATGAATGTGGAACTAATAGCTCGGAATTATTAAAGCTTGAAACCCCAGGAGATGTAAACAATCCTGGTAAGAATGCATGCGCTTATGTGAGTGAAGGTGTGCTATCTGAGTTAGTTGTGTTTGGTGATAAACTCTTTGCCAATGTTGCTGGTCCCTCCGAAGATGAAAGTACTTTATTCTCTGTTTTCTCAGTACCAGGAGAAATTCTACGTAACAAAGGTGGATGGAGAGATAGTGGTTTTTAAAATATATCTGAATAGAAATAATCCTTTATATTATTAATTTAGGTATAAAATAATTTTATCAAGCAACAATAGATATAATACACATCCTAATATGAGATAAGGTCCAAAAGGAATTTGCGAGGATAAATTTTTGGATTTATTCATCAAACTTGGTATCGCTAATATTAAAGCGATAAAGGATGAAAAAAATAATATGAAAGGAATTGATATCCACCCAAACCAAAAACCAATTGCTGACAAAAGTTTAGCATCTCCCAAACCCATACCTTCTTTATTTCTTAATCTTTTATAAATAAAAATTATCATCCATATAATTAAATAACCTGCAACACCCCCTATTACTGAATTTAAAAAATTTGGAAATAGATACTGATTTAAATTTGGATCAAAACTTTTAAACAACCCTATGGCCATTAATGGAAAAGTTAGCTCATTTGGAATTATAAAATGTTTAAGATCAATGAAAAATATGATGACGAAGAAAATAGATAAGATAAAAAAAAGAAGGGTGGTAAGTGACAAACCGAATAAATAAAAAAACCATACAAAGCTCAATGCACAAACAAGTTCTACCAAAAAATATTTAACATTTATTTTGGCTGAGCAGTCTCTACATTTAGCTTTTAAGAGCACATATGAGAATATTGGAATGTTATCATACCATCTAATTTGTTTTTTGCAGCTTGGGCAATACGATCTACCTCTGACAACACCCTTATTATCGGGCAATCTATGAATACATACGTTACTAAAACTCCCCCATATACTTCCGAGGATAAATACTATAATATAGGACACAATTTATAGTTTAATTTGGGAGGAAAATTCTATGAGTCCATCGATGCAATATTGTATAAACAACATCGCATCAGCTATGTGCAAATAGAAATTTGGCGCATGAATCATGATTTCCATCATAATCAAAATTATCAAAAAATTAATGAATATCAATTTATAAATAACATGTTTTTTAGCGCGAAAAAAAAAGAAACAACTAATGTAGACGATACTACCAGTAAAGATCTAGAATTAGTTACAAAAATGAATCATGATCTAGCTAAGTCGTTAGATCTAAAAGAAACTTTAAGTAATTCTCTAGAATTAATTATTAAAAGAATAAATGCACAAGCTGCTAATATTTTTTTAATTGATGATAAGAACCAGTCTTTTCAGTGTATTGCATCCAAACATCAAGCATATCTAGAAGATTTTGAAATTCCTATTACGCAAGGTGTAATGGGCAAAGCAGTAGTATTAAAAAAATGTATAAGGGTTGGTGACGTAAGAAAAGACGTTAGAGAAATTGCTGAATTTTATTTTGACCTAGATAATAAAACAAATTTTACTACGTATTCTGTTTTATGTTCTCCTTTGATAGTATCAGATGAGTGTATAGGAGTTATTCATTGTTTAAATAAAAAAACAAATAATAAATTATTTGAAGAGAACGACAGAAAACTTTTGGAAACTTTATCTGGACCTGCCGCATTAGCAATTAGAAATGCAAGAATGGCAAAAGATCTTGTTGATAAGAATAGAATGCAGAAAGAAATAGAAATTGTTGGTGAGATACAAAAAACTTTACTATCTCAAAACCAAAAAGAAAAATTTCCAATAGCAGGAATAAATATTCCAGCTAAGGTAGTCTCGGGAGATTTTTATAATTTCGCAGAGCTTACAGAAGGAGTTTATGGTTTTGGTGTTGCGGATGTGTCTGGTAAAGGAATAAAATCTTCTTTACTTATGTCAAAGGCATCAAGTCTTTATAGATGTTTAAGCAAAACAAATTTTTCTGCAGCAGAACTTTTAAATATTTTGAATTCTGAAATATGTGAAACAACATCAAGAGGAATGTTTGTTACAATGTTGATTGGAATTTACGATAGTAATAAAAAAGAACTTACTTTAGCTAATGCAGGACACGAACCACCTTTAATCTATGACAATGAAGGAAATTTTTCTAATTTTGATGAAGCTGGTCCGCCGTTAGGTATTGCTCCAAAGTTTAAATTTAAAGAAACAAAAATTAATTTTTCAAATAGTTCAATGTATATTTTTACCGATGGTATTACCGAAATAAAAGATACAAAAGGAAACATGTTAGAGTCAGATGGATTTAAAAATTATATAAAAAAATATCAACCCGTTCCTAATTATGAAAGATTAAACAAGATTGTCGAAGATATTATTAAATCTGGTCGAATACAAAAAGATGATTTAACTATTGTTGTAGTTGACGGGCTATAGAGTACATCAACAAATGTTTAGCATCGGAAAAATAATGATACTAATTGGAATAGTTATTACTTCTGTCTTATATTGGGCTACAACTAATGTATGTAGATATAATTTTGTCATTGAAAAAAAAACAAATGAAATGAATATTATTGCTGCAGAAATAAAACCAGAAATTAAATTAGGTGAAGTTTATTATTTTAAAGAACTAAATTGTAATAATATTGATCTTTCATGGGATTATGAAAGAGTTATAAGTAATTTAAATACAATTTCTGTTATGATCTATCAAGAATTGACAACAGACATAAAAGGAAACCTTAATTAGGATTTAATACAAAAGATTTTTAGATAAAAATTAATTTTTTTAGAAAATACAATTTTTAATAGAAAAAAATAAAAAATTTTTAGTAAAACTAATCAATTTTAAGTTGAAAGTATAAATTAAACTCATTTACTGAAATTTTTATATCAATAATTGGTTCATACAGAATAAAATTTAGATTTTTTTCTTTCCTCTAACACAAAAATTTTAAACTCTAACACAAAATCCTATAAATTTTGCAAAATACTAAAATTGTTGATTTTATTAGCTTTTTTAAATTTCTAAAAAAAAATTTAACTCTAACACAATCGTAAATTACTCTAACACAATTTGAAAAATCTAATTGTGTTAGAGTTTATATATTTTACTTAATTTTAAAAAAAAATAGAATTAGCTTAAAAATCCCTATTTTCTTTACTTTTTTAATAAAAAACTCATTTTGAACATATAATATTTCATTTTGTGTTAGACTAAAAATGATTTTTGTGTTAGAGATTCGTAAATTGTGTTAGAGAAAATATTAATTTTTTAATATGAGCGATCAAGACGAAGATAAAAAAATTTTAAATGATGATCCAAATCAATCTGGATCTGAAAATCAATCTGAAATTGAAGATAAAAATCAACCTGAAGGTGTACAAAATCTAGATAATGAAAAAATTCAGAGTGCAAATGAAAATATTGATCAAAATACTGAGGAAACTGAGGTCTCTGATACATCAGTTAAAAAAAAAGATGAGAATGAGGGATCTACTCACCAAGTTATTCACAAAAAGGATGGAAGACTTCATATTTACGTTAGACAAGACAAATACAAAGGTGAACTTAAATCTAAAAATTGGGTTGGAAGACTTTATATTGATGGAAAACAAAAAATCTCGTCTTCAGGAACAACAAATCTAGATGAGGCAATACCAATTTTAGAAAAATGGTTTGATGATGTTCAAGCAGAAAGTGAAAAACTAAAAAAAATTGCTGAAGCGGGAGAACAAACCCCAGCTACAGTGCAAAATCAACCGGAAACAAATACAAACGTAGAAGAAAAAATAATTCCTGCTGAAACCCCAGATGTTAAAGATGAAACTTCAGAAATTAAAACTGATGAGCAAAAAATTATTCCTTCAAAAGATGAGAGTATAGTTGAAAACAATATTACTATTAACAATGAAGTCGCGACAAAAGTTGAGGAAACAACCGAAGAAAAATCAAAAAGTAAAGTTTCAAATATTTTTGGTAAATTAAAAAATTTAAAATTTAAAAAACCTTCACTAAAAGGAATTAAACTACCCAAGTCACCAGAAAAGAAACGAAACAATCCTTTTAACAAAGCATTAGAATTTTTTAAATCAAAAATTGGTAAATCTTCTGTTCAAGGAGAAGAGGTTATTGGTGTTGAGTTAACTAATAAAGAGATAAGACTTGCGCAAATAAATACAAACAAGTCAAATCAATGGGTGTTAGATAAATTTTATTCTCATCCAATAGAAATTCCTGATGAAAGTAGTGTTCTTGAAAATGCTGAAAAAGTTACAACAGAACTAAGTTTAGCGTTACAAAAGTCTAAAATAGATGTAAATAATGTTGCAATCTCAATACCAGTTACTAGTGCAATCATAAGAGTGGTTACTTCTCCACTTATGAAAGAAGAGGAATTGCAAAAAGCAATTGAAACGAACTCATTGTGGGAGAATTTAGTTCAACTAACAGATAACTTAGATGATTATTCAATTTTTCATCAAGTGATTAATCGAAATGAAAAAGATAATACAATGGATATTCTTTTTGTTGCATCCAAATTGGCAGATATAAATAGCTACGTATCAATCGTAAAAAATAGTGGGTTAAACCCTGTAATTATTGATGTTAAATGTTTTGCTTTAAAATCTGCTGTCGACCAAATTAATCAAATCACTAATAAAACTGAAGACGCAAATTTAACAGCGGTGTTAGAATTTGGTTTAGATGAAAATTATTTAATGATTTTGTATGATAATAACCCAATAATTACTGATATTTTTTTAAGAGGGCAGGATAGAAAAATTTTATTAGAGTCTGAGGATGTAGAGGAAAAAGAAGCACTAGTTAGAAGGTACGTCACACAAGTTAAACAAGCAGTTCAAGATTTTGAAACAAAATATGAAAAAAGAATTAGAAATATTAAAGTTGTTTCAGATCTTAAAAATGTTGAGGAATATTTATCATTTTTTAGAAAAGTATTAATGAATGTTGGCTTTAATTTATTTGACCCAATTGAAGGTTTAAAAGTACCACAACAATTTGAACAGCAAATCAATTTAGAAAATAGATCTTACTTAGCTACGCCTGTAGGATTAGCGTTTAGAAAACTTGATGTATTTGGATATTATAAATTTGTAACTGCAGCAAAAAACATAAACTTACTTCCTAATAGAAAAAGTATGTTTCAGCAAAAGAAAATGAAAGCAATTTCAAGTTTTGCATTTAAAGGGTTAGCGGGAGGTATTGCTGCATTATATTTAGTTTTGTTTTCATTATCTTTTTGGAATATTCATTCCTACAATAAAAAATTAAAAGACTATTCTAATGTCGTTAAAGTTCATAAAGAAAAATCTGCAGAGTTAAAAAAAGTCTCAAAAGAATTACAATTAATTGAAACTACGTTAAAATTAAGTTCAACTTTAAAATCTAACAAAGAATTAACTTATAGAATATTAGCCCAGATAGCATCAAGCGTCCCAGCAAGATTAAAATTTGATCAAGTTGATTATAATGGTGGACGTATGATTACCATACAGGGTATTGCAGCAAGCGATCAAGATATTTTAAAGTTTATTGATAACTTGGGAAAACAGGAATTAGTTGAGCAAGCATCTTTGTCTTCAATGAGACTTCCTCGATCAACACAGGGTGGAGTAACAATGAAAGGGTTTAGAGTTTTTGTAAAAATTAAAAAAGTAAAATTATGAACTTCAAAATTGATTTAAAAAATATTGATTTAAAAAATATATCTCTCGAAGATATTCAAGCAAAACTAAAAAACGTTGATAAAAAAACTTGGATTAAATTAGGAGTATCTGTGGGAGCAGTAGTTTTCTTTTTAGTTATTTTCTATGCAGTTTTAAATCCCATTGTTAATAAGAAAAAAGCACAACTCGACGACATGAATAAGAAAAAAGAAGAAACAGCAAAATTTGTAAGCGACATAAAATCTAAAAATAAAAAAATAAAACTAAAGAGACCTCAATATGAGCAATATTCAACTCTATTTCACACCAAAGCTGAAGTTGAGGGCTTGTATCAAACCTTGAGTGAATTTGCTGCAATGAATAATTTAGTAATTTCTAAAATTGAAAAGAAAAAAATAGCAGAGGTCACTAAAGCTGATGCAATAGCTTCAGTTAGTAAAAAAAAGAAAAAGAAAAAGAAAAAGAAACAGAAACGAGAAGTAAAAAATATAGCTTATTATAAAATCCCAGTAGATTTTGAGATAACTGGAAATTTTTTAGGATATATTAAGTTTAAAAGGCAATTATCTCTATCGCAAAAGACGTTAAACTTTGACAATGAGTCTATCAAAGTGGTAAAACAGGGAGATTCAACTGGAGCGATAAAAGTGAATGGAACATTAACTATTGTAGGTTTGGCAGATGAATTTTTTTAGGAAAATAACATATATCATTTTCATGTTGTTTTTTGCATTCGCGGGAAAAGCTGATAACCATGATAAAGAGCAGAATATTGTTGAGCGAGCAAAAGAAGTAAACCAAAAAATAAAAGAACAGCAAGCACAGAAAAAATCGAATATCAGTTCAGAGATTAGTAAAGAAGAGCCACTCCCATTAAATGATCCTTTTGTCGGTGATGGTACTCTTGGAGGTTCTAGCGCAGGTGTAAAACTAATTGCAGAAACTGAGGAGAAAAAGAAAAAATTGAGTGTGTTCAATTACAAATTAGTTGGAATCATTGAAGGTGAGGGCGTAGGTTTCGCATCTTTGGTAGATGAAAATGGTGACATAATAAATGTTGCTTTTAATGATGAGCTATCTCCAGGAGTAAGATTGATAGGTATTAGTAAAAAAGAAGTTATTTTTGAAAATGGTGAGGATTCCTTAGTTGTAATTAATTTCAAAAATCAAATTATAGAGAGAAACAACTGATGAAAAAATCTTTTTTAAAAATATTTACAAGCTTTATTGTTGTAGGATTACTAGTTGCAGGCTGTACCGCTACGGGTAAGAAAAAATCTAGCAAAATTTTTAAGCACAATACTCCACTTATAAAGACTGATGTTAAAGAAATGGGTAAAGCAGAAATTGATAAAATGGCAGAGATGGGCCCAACTCCAGTAGAAGGAGATGTTGTAAAACTTAAAAAAAGAAAAAAACTATCTGCAGTTAAAGAAAAAAATTATCTTTTAATTCCCGAGGAATATGTAAGTTTAAAACAAAACGTAACATTTAATTTTCAAAACATGGACTACGGTGAAACCATGAGATTAATGGGAGAAATCGGTAATGTGAACATTCTTGTGGGTGAGGATGTTGCTGGGTCAGTTACAGCTTCATTGACAGATGTACCTTGGGATAAAGCTTTTAATGCTTTATTGGATATGAAAAATTATGCAGCAGACATTGATGTTGCTAGTAACATTATAAGAGTAGCTACTCCGGCAACATTAACTTCTCAAGAAAGTTATAAATCTGCAAGAGCTCAAGCTGTTAAAAAGAAAGTTGAATTAGAGGACTCAGTGGAACCAATTATTTCAGAAATATTTAGACTATACTATATTTCTCCAGCAGAAGCCAAAGCTACAATAACTGAACTATTTACTTCTAGCGGTGGTTCAGGTTCATTTATGCCTATACAAGTTACAGAGGAAAAAACTACTCGTTCTATTATTGTTAGAGGTAAAGAAAAAGATTTAGATGTAGTCGATAAAGTTTTAAGAGAAATTGATGTTAGAACTAAACAAGTTTTAATGGAGGTATACATAGTAGAGGCCGAGTCTTCTTTTGAGCAAGAGCTTGGTAAAAAATTAGGAGGTGCTTTTGCAAGACAAGATATGAGAGCAGGAGGTACTCTTGGTGGTACTTCCGTAGGTGCGCCATCCGGGACAGACTCTGCTATATCCGATGACACTTCAAACCTTGGTGATGGAAAAGATACATTAATGAATTTACCCGCTGCTGGTGCTACTTCAGGTATAGGAATATTAAAAAAAACAGGTTCAGCGGTGTTAAAAGTAGAATTGGAAGCAATGGAGAAAAAAGGTATATCCAAAATAATCTCTAATCCAAAAATATTTTCTTTAGATAATCAAACTGCAACAATCAAACAAGGTGAACAAATTCCTGTAGCGGGAGGTGATGGCGCTGACACATTTACTGATGCAGCATTAGTCATGACAGTAACACCTAGTATCATTGGAGATGGAAATGTGCTTCTAGATGTAAAAGTAAACAATGACTCTCCAAACAGACAGAATGCTGGTAGCGTTGGAATAAACACCATGGAAATTGCAACAAAATTACTAGTTGCTGACGGCGATATCGTTGTAATCGGTGGAATAAAGAAAAATACTGTTTCCGATAAAGCAGGTCAAGTCCCAGGTGCAGCAAATCTTCCTATCGTTGGAAAAATGTTTAAAGGGACAAGTAAATCTGATAAATTAACTGACTTATTGGTGTTTATCGCTCCAAGAATTTTATAATAATATGTTAAAGATAAGCAGAGAAAGTGAAATTAATTTAATCAATGTTTTAATTGATAATGATGTAATTTCTGGAAAAGATTTAATAAATATTAAGAAGACTAGCACAGAGGGTAACAAATCTCAGATAGAAGCCGTATTTGATCTTAAGTTAACTGATGAAAAAAAAATTCTTGATATTTTAGTTAAAGAGCAAAATCTTGACATTGTTGATCTTGCCAAACAAGAAGTTTCTGAAGAGATCAAAACTGTTCTTCCATCTAATTATATAAAAGTAAATTTCGTTGCACCTTTTAAAATTGATGGCAAAACTTTACACATAGCTATTCCTGATAGCTCTAAACTAAATTTAATGAGAAATTTAAAAGCAATAACAAAAAAAAATATTGAGTTACATGCGGCACCCTTAACGCAGATTTCTCAGTACATAGAAAAAATTTCAAATGAAAGTGGAGAGGTGACTGCTGCAACCATTAGAGAAGAAAATAAAGAAAAACAAAAAACTTTTGATTCTGATCTAGGTGAAGCGGGAGAGGTGTTAGAAAATACGCCAGAAGAGGATATTGAGGCAATCGAAAATGAATCTGAGGTTATAAAATTCAGTACTGCTGTTGTTGCAGATGCAATTAAAAGCGGTGTCAGTGATATTCACATTGAACCTTATAGGTTCACATCAAGAGTAAGATATAGACTTGATGGTATGCTTACTGAGCAAGAACAGTATCGAAAATTTCTTCATGATAATTACGGCGCGGTAGTAACACGTTTTAAAATTATGGGTAAACTTGATATTGCTGAAAGAAGATTACCTCAAGATGGTGCGATAAACTTTAAAATCGAAGGCAAAGTAGTTGACCTCAGGCTTTCAATTTTACCGACAGCAAATAATGAGAGAATTGTAATGCGGGTTCTTAACAAGGATGCGGGAGATATAACTTTAGAGCAACTTAACTTTGAAGAACAAGATTTAAAAAATTTAAGAAAGTCAATTCATAGTACCCAAGGTCTAATTCTTGTAACAGGTCCCACAGGTTCTGGTAAATCAACTACTTTATACAGTATTTTAAAGGAAGTAAGCAAACCTCATTTAAATATTTTAACTGCTGAAGATCCTGTTGAATATGAATTAGATGGTGTAGGACAAGTTCAAATAAAAGATGATATTGGTTTTACTTTTGCTAAAGCTCTTAGATCTTTTTTAAGACAAGATCCTGAAATTATTCTAGTTGGAGAGATGAGGGATAAAGAAACTGTTGATATCGGTTTGAAAGCTGCTTTAACGGGTCACTTAGTATTTAGCACGTTGCACACTAATGATGCACCAAGTACAATTACTAGATTACAGAATATGGGAACGCCTGATTATTTAATCAGCGCTGCTTGTCAACTTGTTGTAGCCCAAAGACTTGCAAGAAAAAATTGCAAAGATTGTAAAGTTCCTGATGATGATGTAACTCCAAAAGTTCTACAAGATTTGGGTTTTACTGCTGAAGTTGCATCAAGGGTAAAAGCAATTAAAGGTAAAGGGTGTCCAAAGTGTAAAGACACAGGATATAAAGGCAGACAAGGTATTTATGAAATACTATCGGTTTCTAAGCCTCTTAAAGAAGCAATTCTAAGACAGGCCACAACTCCTGAATTAAGAGAAATTGCAGTTAAAGAAGGTTTTCAAACAATGCAAGATATGGGTAGAAGATTAATTGCATCAGGTGAACTAAATTTTAGAGAATTTGAAAGAGTTTTATCTGAGGGATAAATAATTGTTAATTTATGGAAGCATTTACATACAAAGGCATATCTGAAGGCAAATATGTAGATGGAGAAATTGAAGCGCTTAATTTAGATGAGGCATCTCATAAGCTTAAAGAACAAAAAATTATCATAACGAATATAGTTCGTTCGTCAAAAAAGAAAAAAACAGAGGTAAAAGAGAAGAAAAAAGGCAAAGGATTTAGCCTTTTTGGAAAAAAGAAGGCAAAAGTTGAGGATGTTTTAATTTTTTCAAAACAATTTGCAACTATGGTCAAAGCAGGTTTACCTATTTTACAGGTTTTGGGAATGTTAAGAGATCAAATTGAAAGTCCCGCTATGAAAGACATTATCGAAGATATTAGAAAAAGCTTAGAGGGTGGAGTAACCTTATCAAAGTGTTTTGAAAAATATCCTGAGCTTTTCGATAATGTCTACATTAACTTAATCAAAGCTGGTGAAGCCAGTGGTAAATTAGATGTATTTTTGCTCAAAATTGTTGAGTCTCTTGAAAAAAAGGAGAATATTAAAAAGAAGATTAAATCAGCTTTAATGTATCCGAGCATCATGTTTACAGTTGCTATAACAGTTAGTGCATTCATGTTAGTTAAAGTTGTTCCGGTGTTTGCTAAAATGTATGATGGAATGGGTATAGAATTACCCACTGCAACAGCAACTATAATGGCTATGAGTGACTTTTTAAGAGGCACTGGTGGAAAAGTTTTACTTTTTGGCTTAATCGGTTTTGTTTTAGGTTTTAGATATATTACGTCCAAGAATGAAAAAATGAAATACGCTTGGCATAAACAAGTTTTAAAACTACCAATTTTCGGTGACATGATACTAAAATCTATGCTAGCTAGAATTTCATTGATCATGGGTAACTTAAGTGCTGCAGGTGTTAATCTCCTTGAAAGTTTAGAAATTTCTAAATCAGTTAGTACTAACGTCGTAGTTTTAGAGGCTTTAGAAAATGTCAAAAAAGGAGTTTTTTCTGGAGACACATTAACAAAATTATTTTTAAAAGATCCTTTATTTCCTCCAACTTTTTCTCAGCTTATTTCAGTAGGGGAACAAACTGGACAACTCGATGAAATGTTTGGATCAGTTGCAAAATATTATGAAGCTGAATTTGACACAACTGTTGATAACCTTTCATCACTGATTGAACCAATTATGATTGTTTTTATGGGTATCATGATCGGAGGATTAATGATCGCGATGTACTCTCCAATTTTCAATGTTGGAGCTTTAATTGGCTAAAATTTATAATTGCTTAGTTAAAACTAAGTGATTGATCCAAGGTTTTTTTCCATCTTTAAATTCAACTGCATCCATTATTTGTTGAATAAAAAAAGTTCCTAAACCACCCGGTTTAACATTGTCAATTTCTCTGTGTTTAACTTTTCCAGGATCCACTGGTGTACCCATATCATAAAAACCAATTTGTAATTTGTTTTCTTTACAACTTATTTGTACAACCATTTTATCTTCTGTATCAGGTGAGTCTTTGTAAGCATGTTTAACTATATTTTGTGCTGCTTCGGCAATTGCTAAAACTAATTCATCTTTTAAACTTTGGTCAATATGAAGTTTTTCAAAAACTTCCCTACAAAAACTTCTGACATCTTTTAAACTTGATGATCGCACTAAAAAATCTTTTTTTTCAGTATGATTTGTGTGAGCTAATTCACTCATTAGTAATTATTCCAAATTTAATATTTGTTCTAATTTTGCCATCATGATGACTTTTAAAACAGATTTACTTACTTCTTTAATGATTACTTTTGTATTTTTTTCTAAAGCTTTTTGGTGACTTTCAATTAAAACAGATATTCCAGACGAGTCCATATATTGAACATTACTTAAATTAAGATGAACTTCTTTCCCTGCATCAATATGTGGAAAAATAACTTCTTTTGCTTTTTCAGTAACATCCATATCTATTTCACCATCAAGATGAACTGTTGCTACATTTCCCTCTTCACTTACTTTGTAACTCATAAAAATTTCCTCGCCATTGCTAAAACTTTTTCAACTGGTTTACTGACTTCAACCAACTCAAATTTTGTATTTTTTTGTTCTGATAATTTTTTACTTTCAATGAGCACTGAAATTCCTGAGGAGTCCATATATTCAACTTTACTTAAATTTAAATGAACTTCGTGACCTGCTTCAATCAAAGGTAATATTGTTTGTCTAGCTTTATCAGCAACGTCCATATCAATTTCACCATTTAAGTGAACTATTCGTTTTGTATCAATTTCCTCTATTTTATATGTCATAAATTGTTAAATTAGCTCATTATGAGCAGATATTATTTATTTTCCACAAAAAAAAAGCTCAATAATGCTACTTTAATTTATTTACATATCAGAAAAAAATATTTAAAAATCTTGTTATTAAATTAATTTAATTAATATAAAGAGGAACCATGAGAAATAATAAAGGTTTTACGCTAATCGAACTACTAGTCGTGGTTGCGATTATTGGTATTTTGGCTGCAGTTGGAACTGTTGCTTATACTGGATACACTGAAGGTGCCAAAAAATCATCAGCTAAATCAAATCACGCTTCTGTGGTTAAATATATTGCTGCTGAAGATCAAAAATGTAACGTTGGTGCCAAAAAAGCTTTTGGTAAAGAAGTACTTGGAGCAGGAGAAACTGATGCTACTAAATTTGATTGTGAAAACAGAACTGGTGGCACAATTGCTGCTGCGGCTGTAGCTGAACTTACAGATTTCAAAAATCCGTATGCAACGTCTGCAGGTGCTGTTAGATCAGAGAATACTTCTTTCACTGCTAAAGCAGACAGAGGTTACGTAAACGTAGTTGCTGATGGTAATACTATAACAATCACAACTTGTTTTGATGCAACTACATCAGATAACGATGGACCAAAGGCATGTGCAGTCGCTGCTGACAGAGTTGTCAACGAAATTGATGTTGCGGAATAACATTTTTAGATAAAAAAACTTATGATCACCAGAAGCTCAGGATTTAGTTTAGTTGAGCTTTTGGTGGTTGTAGCTATAATAGGAATTCTTTCAGCAACTGGGATGGTTCTTTACTCAGGTTATATCCAAAGCGCTAAAGCAAGTGCAGCCAAAAATCTTATGGCACAGATTGCTTTAGCTCAATCCGAACAATATGCTAATTCAGGAAGTTACTTTAAAACAGATTCTTCTGAAGTATGTGCTCCTCGGTCCCCTACAAGCAATGACGGCCAGGAAACTATTGTACAGATTGAACTAGCTTTATTTGATGGTGATCAAACAATACCTAGAGACGGTGGTTATGGATATTGTATTGGAGGAACTGATTCAAATAATTTTCTTGTAATAGCCCAAGAGTTTGTCAGTGGCGATTCCACTGAATGCACTCTTGAAGTTAGAAGAAGAGGTGGTGTCCAATCACTGGGATGTTAATTTAATAACGATCAATTAAAAAAATCATTTTGAGCACTTTACCAATTGCTAGTTGAATTTGTTTTGGTAGTTAATTAAAATCATGGATAAAGATATGGCTCAAGAGGTAATAGATGTTTTAACGAGTAATATTGACACCTTATGGGTGATTGATTGCGCGATTTTAGTTTTCATCATGCAAGCAGGTTTTATGTGTATGGAAACAGGTTTATCCAGACACAAAAATAGCATTAACGTTGCATTAAAGAATGCCGCAGACTTTGGTGTTTCGGTTGTTATCTTTTGGATTTTTGGTTTTGGTTTGATGTTTGGTACTTCTTACAATGGATTTTTTGGTACCGATTTATTTTTCTTTAAAACAGATAAAGCGGAGTACATGACTTACTTTGTCTTTCAAGCAATGTTTGTTGCAACAGCAGCAACAATTATTTCAGGCGCAGTTGCGGAGAGAATGAAATTTAATGGTTATTTAATCATGACAGTTTTAGCGACAGGAATAATTTATCCAATCGTTGGTCATTGGGCCTGGTCTTCTAGTTATTTATCTAAATATGATACAGTAGATCAACTCTTAGCAATAACAGGAACTGTTAAAACAACTGGTTGGTTATCTGATTTAGGTTTTGTTGATTTTGCAGGAAGCACCATAGTTCATTCTGTGGGTGGATGGATTGCGTTAGCAGCAGTTATTATTTTAGGTCCAAGAATTGGTAAGTATTCAGATGCTAATAAAGGAAAGTTTACTGGCTCAAGTTTTCCTTTAGCAGTGTTAGGTACACTTATTTTATGGTTTGGTTGGTTTGGTTTTAATGGCGGAAGTAATGGCGCTATGGATGAGGCTGTTCCATTAATTTTAATCAATACTTTTTTAGCGGCAGCTTTTGGTTTGTTAACTGGACTAGGTATTTCATATTTAAGATTTAAAAAGCCAGATCCATTTTACATCATTTTAGGTCCACTAGCAGGTTTAGTTGCAATTACTGCCGGATGTAATTCAATGACTTCAGTTACTTCAATTTTTGTTGGGGTTGTTGGTGCAATTATTGCAATTATCGTAAACGAAGTATTAAATAAATTTGAAATTGATGATGTTGTTGGAGCGGTCCCTGTCCATTTAGCAGCAGGAGTTTGGGGGACATTAGCAGTTGGTTTATTTAGTGACCTAAGTATTTTAGATACGGGCCTTGATAGATTTTCACAAATAAAAATTCAATTAATTGGTATCATTGCGATTGGTGCGTTTACATTTATATCTTCATTTACAATTTTAAGTTTTTTTAACAAATTTTATCCACTCAGAGTAAGTCCTGTTCAAGAAGAGCTAGGTTTAAATATTGCAGAACACAATGCTGTCTCTATTGAACATGACTTAATTTCTATTTTAGATAAGCAATCAGAGTCTGGTGATCTTAAAATCAGAGGTCCTCAGGATCCTTTTACAGCAGGGGGCGTGATTGGTCTCTATTATAATAAGCTTATGAGTAAGTTAGAGACTAGTGAAGACGAAAAAAATAAGTGGCGTGAAAGAATTTCAAAAGAAGTAAAACTTGCAGTCAAAGTCCAAGAAAACTTTTTACCAAAAAGAAATTTAAAAAATTATCCTGTTCACGGAATAAATATTGCCGCAAGAGAAGTATCTGGTGATTTTTTCAGTTTTTATCCTCACAACGATAGTATTTATTTTATAATTGCAGATGTCGCTGGTAAAGGAATCCACGCGGGAATGGTCATGGCTAAGGCATCCACTCTGTTTGAAGTTTTAGCACAATCAAAAGTAGACCCTGATGAAATGGTTTTTCATATGAACAACGATTTAAATAACACTAAAACTGCTGGCATGTTTGTAACTTCAATTGTTGGTGAATATAATTTAATTACAGATGAAATTAGATGGGTGAATGCAGGTCATCAACCTGCAATTTTAAGAAACGGACAAGGTAAATATGATCAGTTTGAAAGTTCAGCGCCACCATTAGGTGTGATTAAACAAAAAGATAAAAGTGTTTATAATATTCATAAAACAAAATTAAACGGTTCAAGGTTTTATGCTTTCACTGATGGATTGTCAGAAAGTTTAAATGATAAAGGTGAAGAAATAGGGATTGATGGTTCAATAGGCATTATTGAGCAAAATTATAATAAAGATACTATTAAGCAATTAGATAGCATTACTCAATCTGTAATAGGAACTAGCCAAAATAAAAAATTATCTGATGACTTAACTTTAATAAGTATTGGAAAATAAGAGTAATTTCTAAAATTAATTAATTGAAAAAAATAATAGACTTAATATCTTTTCATTTTTATGTTTTTGTATTTCGTAAGATTTAAATTATTTTTAATATCAATAATTCTGTTGATTTCGACATCTGCTTTTTCCTCAGAAAAAAATATTACCTACATGCAGATATTACAAGATCCCAATAACTTAGATTTAAATTTAAAGTATGCACAACAACAAGGGAAAGTTGGTAACTTTAAACAAACAATCTCAACACTTGAGAGATTGAATATGCTTTATCCAGACAATGTTGAAATAAAATTATATTTGTTATCTGTTTTGGTCCAAGTCGACTCTCCAGAAAAAGCTAACACTATTATTGAGGACATGAAATTAAGAAGAGATCTTTCTGCTGAGGACTTAGAAACTTTACAAGAAATTGAAGAAGAGTTAAGAGATCGTGAACCAAGTTTGTGGAATTTGACAGCCGATGTTGGTATTGGTTTAACATTTTCTAATAACGTAAATAGTGTTTCTAAAACAAGATTAAAATATGACTCAAATTCAATTGCCGCTTTTACGTCTCCTAAACATGACAGAACCGAAGTTGCATCTATAGGTATTGCTGCTACTAGACCTATAGGAGAAGAGTCATCGTTATTATTAAATTTTGCACATACAACATCTAATCAATATCAAGAAGCTGATGATGATTTTCAAAGTTACGGTTTAACAATTGGTTTAGATACCACTCTGGGTAACCAAAGTTTAAGTCCTTATGTCATTATGAGTAAAACTGATGCACAGCATGATGCAGACAGTTTTTCATTGATGTTAGGAGTAGGGGGATTTTTTACAGTTGGAGAAAGACATTCTTTTAGTTATGGTTATTCTTATTCAGACTCTAAAGCAAATGTGAATGCATCAGACGGAACAGCAGATGAGTCTAATGCTATAGGTCATGGTTATACTTTTGGTTACGATCTAATTTTAACTCCAATAATTTCAAGCTCATTAAGTTTAGGTTATAGTGATAGTGATGCAAAAATTGATGCTGGAAATGATTACGAAACTTATGAATTTGGTTTGGGTTTAAATTTTGCATTTCCTTGGGCATATATTGCTTGGAGTGCCTCAACTAGTTTTAATGATTACAAAGCAGCTGATACCACTGTAGATTCAACAAAGTTAAGATCTGATCACGCAACGACAACAGACATAATGATTACCAAAGCTATTGGAGATATCTTTCCAATAATTGATCCAAACAGATCGTTGTTTATTAATTTGTCTTATGAAAAAACTTTCTCTGAAGCTAATATAATGAACTATGATTATTTAGCCGATTCCTTTGCATTAAGTTTTTCCAAGGGTTTAAAACTTAATTAATTAATTATTTTAAAAAAATCCCGTATAAATTGATTTTTTTGACGTTCAATTTGAGCTTTTAAAGTTTATTTTTTTTATATTTTTGTTAGTTTTACATTGATGAAAAAATTATTGTCAGTTGTAACAGGTCTAATTTTTATGATCAGCACAAGTGTTTTTGCTGAGGAAAAATTAACCATTGAAAAACAATTAGTTGGAATTGTTGGTGCAATTTCGGGAACTGTTAAAACTGAAACAAGAGAATTAAAAGCTGGTGACAAAATTTATTTAAATGAAACAATAGTTGCTGGCGCAGGATCTGGAACACAAATTTTACTTTTAGACCAATCAACATTTACTATCGGTGAAGACTCAGAAGTTGTAATGGATACATTTATATTTGATCCTGCAACAAATGATGGAAAAATAGTTGCAAGTGTAAAACAAGGAAGTTTAAAAGTTATTTCTGGTTTAATTAGTAAAAAAAATCCTGATAGTTTAACAGTAGAAGTGCCGGAAGGAACACTTGGATCACGAGGAACAGAATTTCAAACAATTGTATCAAAAGGTAAAACTGATACTTTATTAATTGGCCCAGGAAAAAATAATACTTTAGGTATGAGACCAGGGGCAGTTTTAGTTGGAAACAATTTAGGTTCAACTTTACTTGATAATCCATACAGCATGGCGTCAATGACGAAAGGTAAAGCACCCGGACAAGCCAAAAAAATTACTAAAAACCAGTTAAAGAAATTTAATAAAAAGATGAAAGCTCTAAGAGTTGCTAAGCTCTCACCAGAAGAAAAAAAAGGTAAGAGAAAAGAAATGAAAAAGCAATTAAGAAAAGAGCTTAAGTCTATGGGTTTTGAAAAAGAAGAAATTAAATCAATCATTAAAGAAAATATTCAAAAAGATAAAGAGAAGAAAGTAGCTATTAAAAAAGAAAGAGCTGAAAAGAAAAAAGCTAAAAAGAAAAAAGCTAAAGCAGAAAAGAAAAAGAATAAAAAGAAAAAAGCTAAAAAAGTAGATAAGAAAAAAGGTAAAAAGAAAAAAGCTACTAAAAAAGGTTCGAAAAAGAAAAAAGCAGTTAAGAAAAAAGAGGGTAAAAAGAAAAAAGCTACTAAGAAAAAAGCTACTAAGAAAAAAGCTGTGAAGAAAAAACCTGCTAAAAAGAAAAAGAAAGCAGTTAAGAAAAAAGTTAAAAAGAAAAAGAAAGTAGTAAAAAAGAAAAAGAAAGTAGTAAAAAAGAAAAAACCTAAAAAAAAGGTTAAAAGAAAAGTAGCGAAGAAAAGAAAGATCGTTAAAAAGAAAAGAGCAGCTAAAAAGAAAAAAGCTAAAAAGAAAAGAAGAAAAAAGAAGTAATTAGCTAGTTCTTAATAAGTTTCATTTACATTACTTAAATTAGATATAAATTTTACTTTGTGGAAGCTTTTGTACAAAAAAATTTAAATTATTTTGTTTTCTTAATTGTACTAACCTTATTAATTTTTCTAAAAATTTTAAATCCAGCATTTATTAAGTCAGTTTCTTATTTGAGTTTTGATTTGTATCAAAAAATTTTTGCTGAAGAAAAAGAGAGTGAAGTAGTTATCATTGATATTGATGAACAAAGCCTTGGTAAGTTCGGGCAATTTCCGTGGAACAGAACAGTTTTTGCAGAAATTTTAGATCAACTAAATACTTCAAATCCAAAAGCAATCGGTTTCGATATATTTTTCACCGAAAAAGATAAACAGTCACCTGATGAAATTATTAAATCATATAACTTAATTCCATCAGATGTCTCTGAATTACAAAATCTAAAAGGTCCAGATGATTTATTTGCTGAAAAATTAAAAGAGTCAAAATCAATTATTGCAGTATTAGGCAGTAACGTACCTTCTCATGCGAACTATAACAGAAAAGCAAAAGCACGATTTCTTTCTAAAGGAGGCAAGCCAGAGGAATTCACTTACGCTTATCCTTATTCAATAGGTTCATTAGAAAAATTAGAAAAAAATGTTCAAGGTTTAGGATCCATTTCTTTTTTAGATCAGCTCGATGGTATTATTAGATCTCTTCCTTTAATTGTTCAGTTTAATAAAAAGATATATCCAACGATGGGCCTAGAAATGGTTCGAGTTGGATCAAAACAAAAAAATATTTACATCGAATTAAATGAGGTGGGTATTCAAAGAATAAGTGCTAGACCTTATAAGGTAGAGTCTGATCCTAATGGTATTATTTGGATTAAATATAAAAAATCACAAAAGAAACAATATATTTCAGCTGGCGATGTTTATGATGGCAATTTTGAAAAAAGTTTTTTTGAGAATAAATACGTTTTAATTGGTGCATCAGCCCAAGGTTTATTCGATTTAGTTAAAACACCACTCGGTGTAACTATTCCTGGAGTAGAAGTTCATGCTAATGTTATTGAAAATATTTTAGATCAATCATATTTAATTAGAAATCCAAACACTTATATCTTTGAGCTAATTTTTTCTATTATCATTGCTCTTTTAACTTTTATTTTATCGCAAAAAATTAAACCAAAATATAGTTTATCAATCTTCTTCGGTAATATTTTAGCAATTATTATTATTGGTTTTTCAATTTATAAATTTAGATCAGAGTTAGTAGATTTTAGTTACCCAATTTTTATTGTCACAATAACATTTTTAACAGGGCTTTATTTTAGGTTTATTGAGGAAAATAAAATGGCTTTAGCCAACTTGCAAAAAGAAGCTAAACTTTTAAAAGAACGTGAACTAGCAGCGGGAGTTCAAAAAAGCTTATTTCCTGATATTTCAAAGTTTGAAAACTTTATTTTTGCAAAAAACGTTCCAGCAAGAGATGTTTCTGGAGATTATTTTGATGTTGTTAGATCCACACCTGAAGAATATTTTTTTACCTTAGCTGATGTATCCGGCAAAGGAGTTAAAGCTGGAATGTATATGGCAAAAGCATCCTCAATCTTTAGAACTCTCACTAATTTAAAATTTCCTCTAGAAAAAGTTGTCTTTGGTGTCAATAATGAATTAGTGGAGGCAAAATTTAAAGGAATGTTTGTCACTGCTGTTTTTGGTAAATTAAATATTAAAACTGGTGAGTTAGTTTTTATTAATGCAGGTCATGAAAGCATTCTTACTTTTGATGAAAATAAAAATTATGAATATATCAAATCTGAAATGCCACCGATTGGTATTATTAAATATTTCACCGAGTCGATGGTAAAATCAAATACTATTAATCTTAAAGATAAAACTTTTGTAGTTTATACGGATGGAGTAACTGAAGGGTATATGAAAAATGGGGAAGAGTTAGGGGCTGAAGGAGTACAAAAAATTATTAATGAAATGTCACAGGTCACACCAAAGTCTATCGTTGAAGCTATCGAAAAAGAGCTTAACTGGGGTGCAGAAAAGTTAAGGGATGACATAACTTGTATGGCAATAAACATTAACAATACTGAGCTTATAAAGAAGAAATAATTTGAAACCCAAATTGAATAAATTGGTTGTTTAATATTTTTCAATTTTATGTAGATTGCAGCTGTGAAACGAATCTTTTTTATATTGCTACTATTACCGATATTGAGTAATTGTACTCAATACTCTGCTGTGATAGGTCCGGGTATAACATTGGCTCAAACAGGAAGTTTTGCTCAAGCCTCTACCGCGTTATCAAAATCATTAGCAATCAATGAAGTTAAAAAAGAATATGTTGCTAATAGTTTAACTGCTGAAAGAATTTGTCCAACTGCTCATTCGGCAGAAATCAATAAAATATTTTTTGAAACGATAGAAGAAATGGATTGTTATTATGATCCACTCAGTATTCTTAGATAAAATCCTAGTTTTATTACTTTTTTAACATAAAATTTTTTTTGACTCATATATCAATCAAAATATAAATTTGTCCTATGAAAGTTTTGAGGGAATTAAAATCAAAAAAAATCTTAAAAGCTGTATTAAAAGGTTCTCTTAAAACAAATGTATTCCTAATACTTTTAGGAATTTTTTTTTCTACACTCGCTTTTGCAGCAGCTTTAACAATTACTTGGGAAGCAGGAAAGATTCCAGGAGGTAACAATCATTTTGAAGGAGGCAATCCAGGTTGTAGATCAAGTACTAATGGTGAGCTTCTTACAAAAGATAGAACAGAAAATCCTAATGGTGTAGCATTTAGTGATGATGGTTTAACTGTATTTACCAGTAATGCTACTCCTGGTGAATTGGGAGGGAACCATATATCACAAAATAGACTTGATAGGCCGTTTGATCTTACGTCTGATAGAGTAGATTTTAATCCGAATGCTACCTGTGATGATCTTGATGGACTAGATTCTCAAGAGGTATCAGGTAATGCATTAAATCAACATGCTACAAGTATTGATGTAGTAAATAATGGTAAAATATTTTTTGTTTTAGATGGATTTGGTCAATTAGGAAAATTTAATGCAGTAACTCCTAATGATGTAGATGGAATTGTATATGAGACAAAAATTTCTTTTTCAGTTGCATCGGGTGACTGGATTGGTGATTCTGAAATAGAAAATATTGCCTTTAGTAGAGATGGAACTAAAGTGTTTACATTAAGCAGTCGAACCAATGAGGCAGATTCTAGAGTTAGGCAACTTTCAACTTTTTCATTACCGGGCCCATTTGATATATCATCTTATACTCTAGTCCATCAAGTTGACTTTTTAGATCTTGATGTCACAGATGATGGGGATGTTACAGAGATAGGTCGTGGTATAGAATTCAGTTCAGATGGTAGCGCCATGTTCTTACTGGTTGGTAATACTGATGAAGGTGATGAAACGGATAGGGCAAAAAATTATATTTACCAATTCAGTTTATCAAAAAATTTTGATGTTTCTACAGCAACTAAAGTTGGTAGATTACAACTTGGTCTAGGTACTTTTGGAAATAGAGCTAGTGATTCAAATGGTATGCCAAGAGGATTCACTTTTGCATCAGATGGAATGAAATTATTTATTTTAGATAATAGACCTCCAGCTAGTGCTGTAGATCAAATTAATCAATTTAGGTTAGAATGTCCTTTTGGTGTTGTTGCTTGTGTATCAAACCCAACTGCGAGTATCAGCTCACAAGTTGAATTAGCTAAGCAAAATATTGCTTTAAATATCTCTTCAATTTTTTACAGATTTGAATGGATCAAAAGAAATAGAGATGAAGAAAACTTCACCAGTCATAACATCAACATCAATTATCCAAATCCTTTATTGAAGAGTTTAGCAATGAGTTTGGAACCAGTTGCTAAGAAAAAGATAGCTACTCTTGTAAGTACCCCAAAAAAAGATCAGAAAAAGTCTAAATGGTCTTCATGGAGTTTGGGAGATTTATCGTTAAGTCATTTTGATAAACTGGGGTTTGAAAATGCAAAAAATATCAGAAATGAAGGAATAACACTTGGTGCTGATAGAAAATTCAGTGATAATAAATTTTTTGGTTGGGCAATAAGATATGGCAATGGCAGATCCAACATTGCCCGTTCTCAACAAAATATTCACATGGACTCTTTAACTTTAAATTTATATGGCATCATGCCAAAGGATAAAGAAAATTATTTAAATGCAGTTTTAGGCTTAAGTGCGCTCAAAATAGATAGTCTTTATTTAGGAAAAAAATCAGGACAAAGATACGGCAAACAATTGTTTACTGCTATAGATTTTAGAACTAAAAATTCCTATGGTAAATTAAACCTAACTCCCACAACAAAATTTACTTTTGGAATTACAAGATTAGGTGAATATACAGATTTCTTAAGTGATGCAATTGACTCACCTACGCAAAATATAAGATACCATGAAGACACGTTCACAACTGGACAATTTTCTAGCGGATTTTTATTTGAGGCAGATCAGATAACAATAAATGATAAAACCTTCCAACCCATGGGCGGAATGGAAATTTATTATGATTTATCTCGTGATATTAACTACAATTATTCTTTAGTAGGTTCCAATCAAGTTAATACGGATACAATTGAAGGGGCATATAATAGAGGAAATTTAAGAACCAGTTTAGGTTTTGAACTGATCTATCCTGATGGTCTCACTCTGTCACCATTGTATGAAAAAACATTTGCGCTTAAAGGATCAACTTTAAATGATGTCCTGTTAAGTAAAGGAATTACAGAACGATTTATAATTAAAATTAGTCGCTCAAAAGAAATTGATGGAAATAATTTTGCCCTAGATTTTGATCCTCTCAATCAAAATTATGCCAATATCAGCTTCAATAAAAATCTTGGTAATCTTAATTTAAAATTAAATTCTAACTATAGTTTATTTGATAAAATTCCAGACTATGGGGCAAGTCTAGAGATTTCTGGAACTTTCTAGTTTAAAAGCGAATAACCAAAATATTACTTAAAAAAAATAATCATTTTTATGGTATAGAAATTAATATTTTTTTAAAGAAAGACTTTTAACTTTTGACTTTATTGATATTTTTTAAATTATAATATTAGTTATGCAAAAAATAATAAATGGTCTAATATTATTTTTACTTGTATTTCAATTTACACATTTGAAAGCAGAAGTTAAACCAACTTTTGTACGCTCAGCAGACACTACTAATGTAAATCAAGCGATTGGAGTAACTTTAACTCCAGATGGAACCAGAATACACTTTTCTCAGTATGGAACTTCGCCTGTTATAACCCAGTATGATTTAAGTATTCCATTTAATGTGTCATCAATAGATACTGCTTCAATAGTTACTTTAAATGTAAATAGTGGCGATAGTGGTGATTTTTTAGTAAGTAATCGATTGGAAGGTCACACATTTAATAGCGATGGTACAAAACTATATGCAATAGATATGGCTGGGAATATGAATGTCCATAGTTTATCGACTCCTTATGATATATCTAATTTTTCAAAAGATGCAGATGATGGGGTAGATTGGGCAACCTTTGCAGCTGGTGAAGGTGGCTCGGATAGTGCTCGTAGGTCTCATGGTATACGTTTTAATAACGATGGAACAAAAATGTTCTTGATGGATGTCAACGGTACAGTTGGTATTGCTGAATTTAATCTAAGCACTCCCTTTTTGCCAGGTTCAGCAAGTTTTGGAAATTTTTTTGCAATAACCGAAAATTCTGCAACAATACAAGATTTTGATTTTGATGATGATGGTACAAGAATGTATGTTATTGAGTCAAACGAAGCATCAACAAATAATAAGATTTATGTTTATAAGTTAAGTACTGGTTTTGATACTTCAACAGCAACTTTCGTTGGAAGTGTAGCGAATGTTTTTAGTGCTGCAGGAGCTGATGGATCAGCAGGAGGTATGCGTTTTGCGAAAAATGGTATGAAATTTTATCAGGTTACTTGGGCTAGTACCTTAAAGAATAAAGTTTTTGAGTATGATCTAAGTTGCCCTTTTGGAATTGTAATTTGTGAAGCAGATGTTGCTACAGCAATAGGGGCTCAAGCGGAAATTGCTAAAAATATAATTTATCAAAATTCAAATACAATTTTCAAAAGATTCGATTGGTTACGTAGAAATGAGGAAAAAAGAAATTTAAACAGTCATAATATTAAACTAGATATCAATAATCCAATTTTAGCTTCATTTAAGCATAAGTTAGAGAACTCTTTAAAACATAATTTAGAAAACTCACTTAATAATAATCAATTTATTCATGCATCCTTAAAAGATAAAAATCCTTTTAAGAATATGAGGAATTGGTCTCACTGGTCTCACGTTGATATTTCATTTGGCAGAGTAGGAGAAAAAGGTTTCATTAAACCAAAAGACATTAGAACAAGAGGTATTATGTTTGGAGCTGATAAATTAATTGATAATAAAATTTTTGGCTTAGCTTTTCGATATGGCAATGATGATGTCAAAATTGATACTGGTTTAGGAAGTAAATTAGACGCCCAAGCATATACTTTAAATATGTATGGAAGTTTACCTCTAGATGGAAAATCAAATCTTAATACTCTAATTGGTGCAAGCTTTTTAAGCATTGATCAATTAGTTAAAAATACAGTTACAGGAGAAAGATACGGCAGACAAATTTTTACGTCAATGATTTATGAAAATGAAAACGAATATACTAGACATAATTTAACTCCATTTGGTAAATTTGAGATTGGTATTACCCAACTTTCAGAGTATACGGATTTCGGTACTTCCGCCACAAACAGCGTAGATGTTCATGAAAGACTGACTTTTAAAACTGGAAATGCTTCGGGGGGTTTTAAGTTTGATGACACTGTATATCTAGATAATAAAACTCTAAACAGAAATGGTTTTGTAGAATATATTTTTGATTTAACTCCAGATATTGATCATTTTTATAAAAATCACATTGACAATACAACAGTAAGAAAAACTATAAAAAAACATTCTTTGCATAATATTAGGGGAAATATTGGGTTCGAATATATGAATGTAAATGGATACACTTTTGCAATAAACTATGAAAGATTCCAAAGTCTTAGTAATAGTGCTTACTCAGATAGTTTATTATTTAAATTAGGAAAAAAACAAGTTAATCAAGCTAATTTTGATGTGATTTATGATCCTACAAATAATAATAATACTGAGATTAGTTATTTAAAAAACTTTGGTAATTTTAAACTAAAAATAGATACTGATTATAGTCTATTTAGTAAAATCCCCGATTATGGTGCAAATTTAGAAATTTCTGGTACATTTTAATATTTTCAAATTTCAAATATATTTTTTATAAAGTGATTATGAAAAAAAATAAAATCTACATATTTTTATTTAATTTTTTGACTCTAATAACTTATTTTTTTTCTCAAAACGCGTATGCGAATTTTATAGCAAGTGGTGACACACTTTCTACTTCCAACTATGAAATACGAAGATTCGATACTTCAGCTCAAACAACCGATCCTAGAGATATTACATTTAGTAATGATGGAAAAAAAATGTTTACGGTTGAACAACAAACAAGAAGTGTATTTGAATATATTTTATCAACACCTTACAACATATCGACAGCTTCTTTTGTCCAAAGCCTATCAGTTAGTGGTCAATCTAGTAAACCTTTTAAAGTTAAGTTTAACAATGATGGATCAAAAATGTTTATTGCTGGAAGAGGAGAAAGAAAAGTATTTGAATACTCGCTCTCTACAAATTTCGATATATCATCGGCATCAGTAACGTATACTGGAAATTTTATTGATGTTTCACCGCAACTTACTAGCTTTTTAAATGGTCTAACTTTTAGTCCTGATGGCAAAATTATGATTATTACTGAGCAAGCGTTTGGCTTGCATCAATATTCATTAAACAAAAGTTTTGATCTTTCGGGTGGAGCTAATTTTATAAGATCTGCTGCAGTGACAACACTTTTGAATGGATCTACACATAATGGTATAGTGTTCAATCAAAGTGGTACAAGATTGTTTATGGTAGACTCACAAGTAAATGCTGTTAATCAATATACTTTATCTGAGGGTTTTAATATTGCGACAGCTTCTTTTGATGGTGGTGCAAGGGATACCGAGACTGACGCCAGTAGTATAGACTTTAGTCCCTCCGGGTTAAGAATGTATGTTGCAGGAATTGATGATTTAGTTAAAGAGTATCACTTACCTTGTCCGTTCAATCTTTTTGCTGGAAAATGTACAGAGATCACTGAAGGAGATAGAAGAGGAGTGGCTGAAGCTCAAGTTAATATTGCAAACAGAACAATTGAACACTCAACAGACACAGCGCTCAATCGTTTAAAATGGATTAGACGAAATAAAGATCTTCAAGATTTAAGCTTTAGAAATATTAAACTTAATTTTTCTAATGAAATGTTAGCTTCTCTAGCTGAGGCTATTCAAGTTTCAACATCTCCTAAAGAAAAAAGTAAAAACAAAGATATCTTTTATTGGTCTGAGGGAAGTTTAGCTTTTGGTAAAGTTCGAGAAAGCGATACTTCATCTAAGAAAAAAATCTATACCGATGGTATCACCATTGGTGCTGACAAGTTTACTGATGATGGAGAGATTAAGGGGCTAGCGTTTAGATATAGTGAAAATGACGTGAAAGTTGGTATTGATGGAAGCAGGTTAGATACAGATACTTACAATTTAACCTATTATTCAACTACTCCAGTAAAAGATGACAATAGATTTTTAGATGCGGTTGTTGGTATTGGTGCACTTTATTCAGATATCTCAAGTGTTTTAGATGGAAATAAATTAATTGGAAATAGAAATGGTAAACAAATTTATGGAACTTTAAAATTGAAAGAGGAAATTAAAAAAGATGAGCTTACCTTAATTCCTGCTGCTCAAATTGATTTAGGTTATACATTGTTGAGTAGCTATTCAGAAAGTGGAAAAACTGCAATGAGATTTGATAAACAAAGTATTCAGTCAAGAAATTTAAGATTATCTCTAGCTTCAGTTGAAACATTAAATAATAAAAAATATAAAATGAAAAGACATGGTAAGATTGAATATCAAGCCAACTTACATCGATCATCTAACATCAAGTATTCCTACATGAGTGATAGCTCAACTAAATATGATACCGAATTAAATTCTGGAGCATTACATAATATTAATGGTGAATTAGGTGTTGATATTATTTATGATAATAACTTTAGTTTATTTTTTATTGTTGAACACAATTATAAACATAGAGTTGGTTATACAAATAAAATTCATCTAGCAATAGGTTATCTACCACAAAAAAATTCTAATTTTGCTTTTAAAATTGAAGGTGATGACATTTTAAAATCAAAATATATTTATACTAAAAATGTTAATGGTTTGGATATTGATTTTTATTTACTAAATAATAATGCAATGCGACCTGAAACATTTGATGAAATCGCTTTGAATTTAAGAAAAGTTTTTTAAATATATTATTTTAAAAGCTCTTGAAGTTTATTTTCTTTTTCTAACGCTCTAACCTCATCATAACCACCTATATGTTGGTCATCAAAAAATATTTGAGGAATAGTTCTTTTACCATTTGCTTTTTGAATCATTTCATCTTTTGCACCTTCAACCTTTGCAACATTAATTTCTTCATAAGTTGCATTATTTCTTGTGAGTAATCTTTTAGCAGCTTCACAATAATTACACATTGGACCAGTATAGATTGTAATTTTTTTCATAAGTTATAGATAATCACCTTTTTTTATTTTACTAGTTATTTGTTTTCTTGAATATTCAAATTTTTTTCTGTGTTTGATACTTTTTTGATGAACTCTTTTTCTCCATAATCTAAATGAGGATGGTTTGAGAGATTTTCTCATTATCTTAATAACATCAGATTCCCGGTAACCAGTTTTTTTTTCGATATCTTCAAAAGTGATCCTATCGGCCCAAGCTGCCCAGATGACCCAATCTGGATCTTCATGATTTGGCTCTGGATTTTTGACTCGGGTAACTGGCCTGTGACCTTTTTTTTTCATAAATCCTTTATATTTGAAAAAAATCGATAATGCATTTTTTTTAGGATCTGTT
>CACMAB010000009.1:0-35797 GCA_902611635.1 uncultured Pelagibacteraceae bacterium
GCGTATCGCTTGGCCTTGAGACATGAACTGAGGTTGTCTTGGATACGATGCTCCACAATTTTATTGTCCACAATGAGTAATAAAGCAAAAACAACTTCAACCATTAGTGTGCTCCGGATCCATTTCTAATTAATTTTTCTACGTCTTCTGTAAGTTTTTTCGTCCTATCTTTTAAAAATTCTATGTTTACTGCATTGTTTCTCATGCTCTTTACTTCCTTATCTACTTCTTCTAAAACACCTGCGAGGTGTTCCACCAACATGAAAAGCTCTGCCTCTCCACTTGATTGACCAAGTTCTCCACGTGGATATTTAATTCTAAACTCTGAGTTTTGTTCTAAGTCTTTTGTCATCAACTCTATCTTTGTGCTGTGTTGATTTAGTTTTTCGTGAATACCAAAATAAGCCCAGGTGCCGACCGCAATCATTGCGATCAAACTGGCAACCGTCTTCATTGGCATTTGCACAGCTGCTTCTTCAGATATGTTTAAAGGCTTTTTACTCATCTAGGTATATATCCAGGTTCTAAAAAAAATGCCATAAGGCACAATAGAATTATGAGTATTGCAGTGAATTTGTAATTCATAACAATCTCCCGTCATAAAACCTACAATATTATTGCTATAATAATTACAACAGCCACAGCGATTACTACTTTTTTGTGTTCAGTCCAGTAGTGCATTGCTACATTTTTAATTTTATCAATCATTTTTTTGCTCCTCGATCTCGTAGAAGAAGTCATCAGTATCTGCGGTTCTCCACTTACCTGAATCTTCCACGTTCCATTCGTTGCTTTGTACTTTCCAATCAGGGATATTATCTTTGACAGTAAATGAAGGTAAATCCCAAATACATCTATTGTTAGGTTGTGCTGCAAAATTGCCATCATCTAGAGCAATTATGTGTGCGCACTTATGTTCGTGCGGGATCTCTGAATGGTCAGTGTCTAATATATTAGCATCTGGGTGTCCCCAGTCAATAGTAAATAAATAAGACCCATAGTGTTTCTTTTTATCTTTACCAAAATAATAACCGGAAGCTGCGCTTAAAATAGCCCAGTGAGTGACAGTAGGATAATAAGAGAAAGAATTCCAAAGCTCAAGTTCATCCAGCCTGCGCTTGGGAACTCTGGCCGGGTCGTATCCTCTCTGAATAAAAGCGCTAATAGGTAGGCGGTAAAATATTGCACCGTTACCCATAAGAGCGTGAAATAATATAGCCCTTCCACCAAGACTCGATATGCCGAAGATAATACAATCTTCAACTTCGCCATGGTGTTTTTTAAGGTCATACAAATACTCCCTTTTTATTTGGGCGTATATTGGTGGTATGTTTGCATTTAAATATGCCATTATTTAATTTCACCCCAGTTAGCCCCCGACTCGTAATCTACTTTGTTAGGGACCTTTAGTTCTACTGCAGATTCCATAATTTCAATTATTTCCTCTGCCTTTTCATTCGACTCCACTGAAATATCAACTTCATCGTGAATTTGAATGTGAGGTACTATACCATTTTCATAGAGGGCTACCATTGATTTTTTTGTCATATCAGCAGCCGATCCCTGTATTAGTTTATTTAAAGCTTTGTAAGTAAATGCACGTTTTAAAGGCTCATCATACTCTTTTCTCGCTTGTTCTAATGGTAAAGGTTTATATACACCAAATTGAACAGGTTGCCATAAATCAAAATGACAGGCTCTACCAAGTAAAGTTCTAATCTTTCCTCGATCATTTGCTTTACGAGATACATTGTCCATTAATTGTTTTACAAAAGGCGCTTTGGTATGATACTGCCTAATTAATTTTTCTGCAGATTCTTTCATTAATCCTAATTCTGCCATTAATTTATTTTTTCCCATGCCATACATCAAACCTAAATTAATTGTCTTGGCTTGTTTACGTTCTATGCCTGCCATATCTGCAACAACTTGGTGAAAGTCTGCATCACCTGCATTGTATGCATCTACAATTTCATCTACACCAGTTAAGTTTTGTAGCTTTGCATAGTGCACTAATATTCTGGGTTCTTGTTGTGAGTAATCAAAAGATCCCCACGTATGATTTTGTTCTGGAATAAATATAGATCGAATCAAAGGACCTAACTCTGGATGTCTTGCTGGTATTTGTTGTAAGTTTGGATTAGACATACTAAATCTACCAGTCACCGTCCCGCCTGCATCTGATCGTATTTGATTTATATCTGCGTGTATTCTACCATTAACTGCGTGTTTAGTTATTGAATCAATAAATGTGCTGTGAGCTTTATTTATTTCTCTTGCTTCAGCAATTGCTTTTGGTAATTCGTGTGGATGATTTTGTAAAAAGTTTTTTGTAAAACTAGGTTCTTTACTTTTTTCTGTCCTATCATATGGTAGTTTTAATTTATCAAATGCTTTGGCAATACTACGTGCTGCCATTATCTCTACATCAACACCAGTTAAATGCTTGATTTTATTTAATATTTTTTTCTCTTTGTGCATCAAAGATTTTTTAATATTGTCTGCTTTTTCTAAATCAACTCTTACACCTTTAAATCTCATGTCAACTAGACATGGAAATAATTTTGTCTCAAGATTAAATACGTCCCATAATTCTTGTTGATACATTTCTGTTTCTAATCGTTGCCAAAGTTTTAAAGTAGACTCTGCGTCACGCTCTGCATACTGACCCACAAACATTGCAGGCAATCTCCACAAATCTTTTTTAGCATCGATGCCATATTCTTTTGCTGCAGCGTTTAAAATATTTTCATCTTTACCCATACCCACATAATATTTTGATAACGTATTTAATTGATAAGATAATCTATTCTCATCAATCAAAGACGCAGCTATCATTGTATCTACAATTTTACCTTTGATGGTCAGTCCTACTGATCTTAACCAACAGATATCATACATGGCATTATGAAATATGAAGGTGGTATCTTTTTGGTTAAACATATCTTGCAACCATGAAAACACCAGTTTTTTATCCATATTGCCATTAGACTCATGTCCTATAGGAAAATACCCTGACCAGCCTTCTACGGCCACCGCAACGCCAGCAATGTGCCCTTTTCCAGTGACATTACCAGAACCCAGCTCTTTCAAGTCTGGATCATTAGTTTCTAAATCGATTGCTATTTGTTTGGCTCCGCGAAGATCTTTAAGTTCATCTGGCATCACCCATTCTGTTTCTGGAGTGAATAGAGGTATTTGTGTACTTCTCACGAATAGTCTCTCTCTAGTATCATTTCTAGATAATGGATTGCCTTCTTCACATCTTCCTCTTTTCCTTTTGACTGGTGTCTACAGATATACTTTATAGCGTTGCCTTCTGCAAAAAGCAACTTATTTTCGTTTATAAAGTGTGCTGGCTGAATCTTCATATTTTTATAATGTTTGCCGCCGACCTGCTTTTCTAATGAATCGTATGTTGTTGATTTAAATAGATCTTTGTGTGTCATAATAAATAAGCTTTATCAAAATCTCTTGGATCCAAGACGTGCAATTCACGCTTCGCTCTCGTCGCTCCAGTATAAAATAATCTATGTAATTCATCTGGGTCATGACTAAATGTTTCGAGCGCTGCGTTTGTTATGTCTTGCATCAATAAAACTTTGTCAGCTTCTCCTCCTTTCGCTCCGTGTATGGTTGACATTATTATACGAGGATTTTTATTTAATGTTTCTCCATTCGCCCTCATATTACGAATGTAGTTTTCGGTTATGGTATCTAAACCTTCAAAGGCTTCATACCAAACTTTATCTATAACCAAACCATGATCTTTCTTACATTCTTCTAAAGTATACTTATCTTCAGAATGTAGTGTTTTACCTTTTCTAAATCCTTCTAATACATTCGAACCTAGATACTCATAAATATTTTTTATTTCTAAATGATTTAACATACAGCCCTTACGCCAAGACTCCCAATTATTTAGAGCCAACAATAATTTTAAAGATATAGAATTAGCTCCGCGATATTGATAATACCAACCTCGTAATTCACATACCTCTTTGACTGGATCTAAAAAATGATTAGCAGAAGATAATACTAACCAATTACCTTTTGACATATCAACTTGTGTAACGTCAGAGTATCTGCGTAAAAGTCCCTCTTCTTCTCTTGGTTTGTATTCTTTATCAAATCTATTTTGTACTTGACCAATTACTCTCTGTGATAATTCATGTATGGGTCCACCAGGTATACGATAAGATTGATTTAAAGTTTGTATATCATCAACTTCTTCTTTAAGTGCAATAAAATGATCTACGTCTGCACCTGCCCATTTAAATATAGCTTGATCATCATCTCCAGCTATATAAGTTTTCTCTGCATTAGACCAAAGTTTCCTTACCATTTCCCACTGCAGCAAAGATAAATCTTGTGCTTCATCAATAAATAAAACTTTAAAACTATTTGTTTTTTCTTTTGCGGTAAAGTCTAGCAGTAAATCATTAAAATCTTTAAGTCCTTTTTCTTTTTTAAACCTCTTTAATTCTTCTGCTAAAAGATATAAAGTATTGCGTTCAATATCTAAAATATTTTGACGAGAGTCATAGTATTCTAATAAATCTAATCGTTTAACTATCGCTGTATTTATTATTGTAAGATACTCATTGTCAGAATTAAATGTGCCATCATTATCAGAAAACTTTGCAACCTTAATTGGTATGCCACACTTTTCACCAAATTCTTTGTAATCTTCTCGACCCATCATTTTTTCTTTTGTCATACCTAATTGTGCAAAAGCATAAGAGTGAAGTGTTCTAAAATTATCTAGATCATTTTCTAAATCTAAACTAAATTTATCCGCGGCCCTCGTTGCTGCCTCCGTTGCAGCTTTTTTGGTAAAAGAAAAATAACCAATCTGTTTTGGTCTGACACCTTGCTGTATAAATTCATCGACAAGATTCAATAGTGTTGTTGTTTTACCTGTGCCAGGTGGACCTAATATTATGGTCTTCATTAGAAGTCTTCCTCTTGATAAGGTATTTTAGAAACAGATGCCTCTGTCTGTTTCATTGTTTTAATTTTAATTAATCGTGGTTGTTGTTTTTTTATTCTCATCCTGTCTTCTTTTTCAAATACATCTAGTTGTTTTATTAAATTACCGGTTTGATTTTTGTCTTTCTCCCAATGATTTCGTTTACAAAAGTTAAAAAAATCTTCCATTCTAAAATAAGTAAATTCTCTTTTTTCATCTGTGTATGGTAGTTTGTTTAATATATCATCCCAAGTTCTTGCTGATTGTCTATTAGTTGTCCAGTCTTGTAATAAACCTGTGAGTTCATTAATAGGATCTAGTGATTCTAAAGGTTCTACTTCTTGTAATCCTTGCATCATAGGTTTTAAAAAATGTTGTTTCCAATCTTGTGGTTTAGGTACAGGAACTACTAAGTTAGCTTGATCTAAACACGCTAATGCAAATAGTTGTGGACTATAAAGTTGTTCTGATTTTAGTTGTATTCTTTTTTTATCTACATCTAAAAACCATTCTGGTGGTTTTGATGCATACTTCGTAAGACTACCTAATATTGGCATTTCTTCTTCACCAAATCCTACACCAAATCTTTTTGTTCTACATAAACCAGATTGACATACTGCATTAATAGGAGAATCTTTACAGCGATATTTATCATAACCTTTTCTATTTACTGATTTAATTAATTGTTGAACCTCACTATTACTAAGTGCAGGCTCCATATATTTTAAATTTGCTTCTACTATTTTATCTTCCCATGTATCAGGACTTGATTGTTTGTAGTACACTGCAATATTAAATAGTGCATTGTTCCTAGAGCCTTGTCCAAATCCTATCGATGCTAGTTTATTTAAACAAGGTGGTCCTCCAGGAAATGCTTCTTCTATTTTCTTTTCTTTTGTTTTGATTTCTTCGACTTGCTCTTTGGTAAGAGCGTAAACATCATAGAGCTCAAAAAATTCCTCAAGTGTACAACCGGTGCCATTATCGTTGATAGCATATCGTAGTCCTTTCATTTCATTGTAGTAGGGTAAATTTAAGAAATTACCAGTGTCCCCACGATCCACTAATATTTCTGTTTGTTTAGGAAAAATTTCTGACCCTTCATATCCAAGTATGATTGCCATTTGTTTTAATTTTGATTGCATCAACGATGCAGGAATGTTTTCTTTAGTAAATAAAAATACGTGTGCGCCGCCAGATTTACTACGGCAAACTATTAAGGGAAGTTTATTAGACCGAATACTTTTAATGAGGCTAGTATGATCAAAGTTATATTCGTCAATATCAATGCAGCCCCACCTACAATCATTGTTTTGTGTAATAGGGATGATGCCAAGGGCTGGTCCTTCTCCGTTGAGGTGCTTGCTCCAGTGATCTTCGGTGACGGTACCACGTACAATAAAAGCTTTGCCTTGTTGCTTTCCGTTCTCGCCACGATCTCCTGGTTGGTATTGTCCATACGCTATATCAAGTCCTTGAAATATATTTTTGAATTTATCTTTTTTTATTATCATTTCTTTTTTCTTTGTAAAGGGGGGACCTCACAATCCCCCCTATTTTTTTAGTATGGAGTTGAGTCCGATACTTTCTCTTCCACATCTGCTTTTGTTTGAACGTTCCCTTTGGATACATTACCAGCAAAGTCTTTTGCACTTAAATACAAAGCCTTATCTGGTTGACCCAAAATTCTGTCCTGCGTTACAACCCATCCATACCACGAACCTTTATCGTTCTTTTGTAGTGTAGATGCTAGGTTATAGACTACACCATGCATCGGTGGGATAGCAAAGCCACCCTTCCCATCAGCAATCTGTATGGTTTTCATCATAGAATTCCATTTCTTACTGACCTGTAGCTGCGTAGATTTCATTGTAATCAACGCTGGTGTAAATCCGCCTGTTTTTGTTTCAAGCATTATGTAGTAATAAGCGGTTTCTTCTAGATAATTACCATTTGGTAACCTAATCTTCGATCCCTCTCGCTTACCAGTTTGAATTATCGCGCTGTTCGGTAAGTGAGTTGCAACAGGAGCAACGTTGCCTTCTCCTCTATCCGACCACTCTGGATAATCCTTTCTGTAGTAACAAGGAATAGCCTTGATACCTTTTTTACCATCGTATAGTTCGCTGGTAACCGTATTATAGATCATGCCTGGTTTGGCACCCTCTATATACTTTGCATCACCATCAGTTACCTGTGGTGATAGCTGTCCTAAGATTCTAACAAACGGTAACGCCATATCGTCTTGCGTCATGTTTTCAAAACCTTTGGATACATCATCGCCAAATAAAGCGAGTGATGTTTGAGTTTTAGCTTTTATTTCATTAGCCATTATTCATCCTCCATTATTTCCGGGTGATTTTAGTTTTGTCTTTAATCCATGTACTAAAGACATCAGGAGGCATATCGAGCCCGGACTCGATACGCTCCTTAAATAGGGCAGTTAACGTAGCCCAAGCCACATCAGATTTCTGTTGTGGTTCGAACCCATTCTCTGCCGCAAGGTCCAACAATTGTTGTGCCTTGTCATCTTCTCCCTTCCCAAAAGTCACAAAGACATTGTTTTTAATAATATCTCCTAACCCCTGGTCACGAAGCCATTTATAGCATTGTGCTCTTCGATCCTCGTCTTTTGGAAGAGTACATCTATATTCTTTTTTCACAGATACTTTGGAACCATCAGCGAGTTTTATCTCTGACAATCCTTGTTCTGCTAATAATTCTGGGATTACACGAGAGCCAATATCATCAGCTTCCGCTTTCTTTGTTTTGAGTTGCTCCTCTAATGCAGCAATCTCATCCTCCTTTTGTTTCAACTTCACACATTCTTGTGCAACCGTTGTCACCTCTACATTGTCTAAAAGATCTTTTGAATCTTTTAACATCTCATCTCTCACATTGAAGCTACCACTCCCTGTAAAAGTCTTTACTTTTATTTTTTGCTTTACAGCCATTGTTATCCTTTCTGATACATATCCACTTCTAATGGGTAGTATCGGTATTCACGTTTGTCCCATTTCAATACATTAAATTGTCCATTAGTTACATCACTAACAGCTGTAGTGGATATACCTATTATTACAGGATCTCCTACCGCAAGTAAATAATCTTCTTTACGAAAGTCTTGTAAGTTCTTTTTCATCTTTCTTACAAAAGGTGCAGTAGAATATATCGCTTGTGATTCTGGTCCAGTGTTTGGTAAACATATTACCAAGTAACCAAAATCAGACGCACTTAATATATTTATGTTAGGCGCTGGTTGTTGAACTACATAAACAAATTTCTCGTCAGGGTTGTTTTTATGAAATTCTAAAAACTCCTGCAAAGATCTAGGTTTGTATAACTCAAATATTTTATTTTTCATTTCTAACTTCTTGACATGGTTTAGCATAGGCTATATATAATTGTCAACTAGAAAGAAGAAAAAAATTATGAAATACAAATTTAAAACTAAACCTTATGCACATCAATTAAGTGCATTAGAAAAGTCGTGGAATAAAAAAGAGTTTGCCTATTTTATGGAGATGGGTACAGGTAAATCAAAAGTATTAGTTGATAATATGGCTATGCTTTATGATAAAGGTAAAATAAATGGGGCATTAATTATAGCACCAAAAGGTGTATATAGAAACTGGTTTTCTCAAGAAATACCGAATCATTTAGCTAGGCATATAGATCACAAAACAGTATTATGGACTGCGACTACATCCAAAGCAAAGGATAAAGAGTATCAACAATTGTTTAAAGTAGACTATGACCTTCACATCCTTATAATGAATGTAGAAGCGTTCTCGACTAAAAAAGGTCTTGAGTTTGCTGTAAGATTTTTAAATTGTCATAAAACTATGATGGCTGTTGATGAGTCTACAACTATAAAAACACCCACTGCAAAAAGAACCAAAGCTATTTTAAATTTAGGTAAGCTTGCAAAATATAGACGTATTCTTACAGGATCTCCTGTAACTAAATCACCCTTAGATTTGTACACCCAGTGTGGATTTTTAGACGAAGAACTACTAGGTTTTAGTTCTTTTTATACATTTAGAAATAGATATGCAGTTATGGTAGATAGAAACTTTGGCGGCAGAAGAGTCCAGATACCTGCAGGATATAGGAGACTCGATGAATTATCAGAGATATTAAAAAAGTTTTCTGATCGTGTATTAAAACAGGATTGTTTAGATTTACCAGAAAAGACATATGTAGAAAGACAAGTAGAACTAACAGAGGATCAAAAGAAAACATACGCTACAATGAAATCCGCGGCCCTCGCTCAACTAAATGGTAAAATGGCAACCGCGCCTCATGTGTTGACACAACTAATGCGTTTGCATCAAATTACTTGTGGTCATTTAAAAAACGACGATGATTCTATTACAGAAATAAAAAACAATCGTATCGATGCTTTGTTAGAAGTTTTAGAAGAAGTCGAAGGTAAGGCAATAATATGGGCTAATTATGTCTATGATGTAAAAAGAATAGTAAATGCTATCTCTAAAAAATATGGATCAGATTCTATTGTTCAATATTATGGCGCGATTCCGGCAGAACAAAGGCAAAAGAATATAGAAAAATTTCAAGATGCAAAGTCACCTGTAAGATTCTTTGTGGGTAATCCACAGACGGGTGGTTATGGTATTACGCTCACTGCTGCTAACAATGTAATTTACTATTCTAATGGATATGACTTAGAAAAAAGACTGCAGTCAGAAGACAGAGCGCATAGAATAGGTCAAAAAAAGGCGGTGACATACATAGATCTTATAGCACCAAAAACGGTGGATGAAAAGATTAGAAAAGCATTGCGTAAAAAGATAAATATAGCAACACAAATTATGGGTGAGGAGTTAAGAGAGTGGATATAAAATACGAGATAGAACCTATATTTAAAATAGAGTTTTTTAAAATCAAATGTGTAGATTTTAAAAACAAAAAGAAAAAATTAGAGAAAGCACTAGCAAGATATCCAGAAATGCCTCAAGCTAATTTTGGTAGTAATAGAGGTAAATGCAGTATTAATACAGAGTTTAGAGAAATATTTAAAGATGAGTTTAGTTTAATGCGGGCCAAATATAATTCTAAAATTTTATTGCAAAGAGTTTGGTCCGTTGTTTACAACAAAGGAGATTATCACGTGCCTCACAATCATAGCTCAACAGGGTATTGTGGTATTTTATATTTAGATATGAAACCAGACTCACCAAAAACTACATACATACAGCCATGGAATAATCAAGAAGACAGAAGTGTTTTGTATACTCCACAAGTTAAGCCTGGTGACATAATGATAGTGCCACAATTTTTGTATCACTATACAGAACCAAATAAAATTAAATTTAAAAAAAGAATATTATCTTTTGATTTTAATTTAGAACCGGTTTTATTTTAATGGACTTAATAATATTAAATGACGGAATATATCACTTAATACCAGTAACAAAAAAATTGTTAGATGGTATAGTATTAACAAGTGAGATTGATTGCTTTGATGTGTGTGAAATCTTAAGATTAAAACTTACTGGTTATGTTGATACACTTAACTTGCATATCATGAAGGATGGTAGTGGTAGTATGATAGGTTGTATGTGCCGTTAAAATAAATCTTTTGCAGAACCTAATATAGGTTTGTATTTTGTTTTACCCTCTGATCTATACGCATGTAAGAATGATGCACGTCTACCTTCAGGTATCCAGCTGCAGTGAATCCACCCGCTGTTAGGTTCACCTGGAGTGTAAAATTCAAGGATTAACTGATCTGGCTCAAGATTATTTTTAATCCAATCAAAAAGTTCAACATTATCTACACCTGGACATTCGAAGTCTGCGGCCTCAGCTTTGGCGTGCTGTGAATTTGCAGAACTACCAATCGCAGTGCATAATTCTACGCTACGAAAACCGCTCGTCACTTTGACCCTGCCAAAATGATCACGTACCGGTTGAAGAATATTTTCACAAAGTAATTTTAATTTATCTATTTGATCAGCGTTAGGCTCGTTATCAATTCCCCTCCTAATTGCTGTGTCTGATTTAGTCAGCTCTAATAAAGAAAAGTTACGTGTCAAATTCATCCAAACATCCTTTCTAGCACGAAGAGTACTGCAGTACCCGCCACAGTCAAAAGAACCCAATAGATCTTGTCTATCTTGCCTCCCAAATTTTCTACATCCTCGTGTACGTGTTTTAAATTTTTCTTGACACCTGATATGTGTCCATACAAAGATAAAATGTGTTCTCTGGTTGTTTTAGGTTCTATTGCCATTATGTAGTTTTTCTTAATTTTTGTTGATTATACAGATTTCCTAGTTCATCAAAAGGATTTAATGCTTGATAATTTTGCGCTTGATTTAACGCATTTTGTACAAAATTTTGATTTGCATTTATAACTGCAGGGTCAGCGCCGGTAACAACATTAGGTAGTTGTGATAGTGGACCCAATGTTGGTTTAGGAAAACCTTTGAATGGATTTTCTATACTTGGAAATAAATCAGCATCTAAAGATGTTTCTGATAACACTTCTCTTATTCTTTCTAAAACTGCTTCAGCCGCTTCATAAGGATTTAACATTCCTAACTCTGCAGCTTTTATTTCAAAAATTTGACGAACTTCTCTAGATGGAAAGAATGGTCTAAAGTCACCATCATTTAAAGCGTTAAAAGCTTTTCTTTCTCCTCTGTCTTGCATTCTTTCAAAGATCGCGTCTTCACTCATTCCTAAAATTTTAGCTGATTGTATGTCTTGATACATATCTCTATTGACAGCATATAATGCTTCATTAGATCTAATGTAAGCATCTACAATTTCTTCAGGAGTTATAGGACCACCTTTTAAAGTTGCTCTGGTAAATAGATTTCTTGATTCTCTAATACCTTTTTTAAAATCAGTTATTTTAAAATTTAATGATTTACTAGGATCTACTTCTATTCTTCTTAATCCAGCGATACCTAACAATTCATTTCCTAAATTATACTCGTTACCTCTTTCGTCAAATCTTCTTAAATCATCAATTGGTTTCATAGCTAATCCTAATCTACCTAATTGTTTCCAGTTTAATGGAGCTTGAGATTCTACAAGATGCGCCAAAGATTTATAAACTCTAGAGCCGATAGGATCTATTCTCGGATCATTACTATATATTTCTCTACCATCCGCGGTTCTTCCTGCTCTACCAAGTATAGGAGCTACATCTTGTAAAGCCTCTGTCCAGATAGATTCTGATATAAAAGGTGATCCTAATTCTTTTGTTGATTCAATAAGACCTAAAATAAAATCATCCATAATACCATCTTTATCCCCTCTACCAGATTCAACAGCGTTAATTACAGTTTGGATAGGTCTTGTTAAAGTATCATATGCATTTAAGTGTGAAAAATCTATATAAGATAATTTACCTTCTTTGTCTTTAAATGGAATAAGAATAGAATTCTTAGACCACTCAGGCACATATCTTTTCATTGCGTCTAATTCATCTTTGCTTACGTCGTATAAAGCTTGGAATCCTGAAACTAAAGATAAAGGTAAAGCTGTGGTTGTAAAAGCCATTCCTCCTAATCTTTGTAATCCTCTTGATCTTAATGGGTTAACAACCTTACCATTTATTTTAGCTGTAAAAAATATTTCATCTAAAGCTGTATCTACAATATTTGTGCCTGTTCTTAAAATTTCTGCAGGAAAAGCTACAAAGTTCCCAACAGGTAATTTTCTTAATCCTTTTACAAACTCTGATACAAACGCATAATTAGGAACATTATTCTTAACTAGATTAGCTGCTTGTTGTTTTATAAAATCATCGTTAAATGTTCCTATAACTCTTTCTGTGCCATCAGATAATATTTGTTTTATTTCTTGACCTTCTCTTAAACCTGCGTTTCTGTAAGCATTTTTAAGTCTAGATTGTTCTCCTAAAAATGTAAATATTTTCCAGAAGTCATCCTCAGCTGTGTATGCATCTTGTGAAAATTTTTTAACTTTATTTAAACCTTTCATAAAGGTATTAAATCCGTTGTAATCAGCTCCTATTCTATTTAAAGTGCCACCAAAATCTACATCTTCTAATAATCTTCTTAAATCTCCTAATTGAACTTGTGAATTAACTACACCTAATTCTAATAGCTCTTGATAAAATTCATTATCTTTTCTAAATCCTTTTGTAAAAACTGTTGATTGATCTCCTACTTGTAGTGCATCAAAAGCTCGTCTAACATCTTTTGTGTTACCAAAGGGAACAATACCATTCGCTGCAGCAAAAGCAGCAGCACTAATAAAGTTTCTCATATGGGTAAATGGTGCAAGAATTGTTTTTGCCATTTGTGATGTAGCTTTAGGATATAAAACTAAATTTTGATAAAGTTGTGCTGGCAATCCTTTCGCTACTTCTTGCGGTGTAATTAAAGCGTTTGCTTGATCGGTTAATGCGTATTTACCTGAAACAGGATTAATAATTGAATCCGTTAAATCTAAAGCTTCTAATCGTGCCGCTTCTATTTCATCCACTGGTTTTATTGTGGCCATTTGATCAGTAAATCTTCCTATTGGTGTGCCTTCAATTCCTCCTTTGATTGGAGCTATAAGTTTAAAATCTACATTTAATTGTGCATTCGAACCAAAATATTTTCTAGCTTCTCCAGGGTTGTTAACTAAAAAAGGGACTCTAGGTTCAGGTCCTACTTTACCACCAGCCAACCACTTGTCGTATTCAACTTTTAATTTGTTAGATCTTCTTACTATGGAATCTAAATATTGATTTAAACGAACTTGAGCAGATAAAGCGTTTGTGCCCTCTACAATTGTGCTCATTGGGTTTTGAGCTTTACCTAATAATTTTTTTATTATTTCTTGTCCTACGCCTGTCAGATCACTTAAATTTTTACCACCTCTCATTGTTCCTTTTGGTGGTTTAATTATGTCATCTGCAACAGATTTTATAAAAAAATCTGGAACACTTGCTAATCTAACTACTCCTGATTTACTTCCTGATGATAACAAAACACTTCTAGGTAATTCAGCATTGTTCCATACTTCATTTACCATATTTTTCGCTACATCGTCTGATAATTTAATTCCTTTCTTTGCTGCCTCATCTTTAAAACTAATAACAGCTTCATCAATAATTGCTTTTGTAGGAGGATAATTATCTGCCACTGACATTGGATTATTTTTAAATACCTCATATCCTCTATCTAATATGTCATTAATTTGTTTTGGTATAACGGTTTGGAATTCTTTTAAGGCATCGTCGGTTAATCTTGTTCCCATTAAAGTAAATAACTCTGACCACGTTCCTCTCATTTTGTTAAAATTTCTAAACAATTCATCCACGTCTTTTGGAGAGGCTTTATATTGATTAATTAATTTATTTCTAAACGCCTGTTGTGTATTTTCATCTATAGATTTTAAAGTTACTTTTCCTGTTTCATCTATAAGCGGTTTTAAATTATTATTATCAGTTAAGATATTATTCATATCTTTTAACAAATCTTTTCTTATATCTTTATCAAGTTTATTTCCTGTACGTTTAAAATTTTTAACAATTTGATTTGTAATATTTTCAATTTTAATCATAGCGTTTTCAGCTATGCTTGTATCTTTTGCAATCAAACCTCTTCTTTTATTTGCTTCTTCAAAGGCTTCTTGTACTTCGGGTCCTCGTGCTCTTAAAGGTTTTGAAATATATTTATCTATAAATTTATTATACGCTTTTTCGAAAGTCCCTGGTTCTCCAGTTATAGCTTTACCTGTTCCTGTTTGGTTTCTTAATTTAGATACTGTTCTACCGGCTGCTCCAATCGCTCCAGTAAACAACGCACCCTCTACTCCAAACTTAAGTCTATTTAATAATTCTGTTGTGGGATCACTTGTATCTCTTTCTACTTTTGTTGGTCCACCAAGAAAATCTCCAAAGGTTCCTACGTCTTCTACATCTCCAACAAACACACCCTCTGCAACTCCACCAGCTACAGCACCTTTACCAAATCTTCTAAATTTTTCATTAGCACTTAAATACTTACCAGCTTGTTTTGCTCTTAATGTTGCTTTTGTTAAACCAGATCCTATTTTAAAAGCTGCACCTCCTGGTATACCAATATTAACGATAAGTTCTGTAATTTTACCAGCAGCTGTTGCCTCTGCTGCCTCATCAAAAGGATTTATTCTATCAAAGTATTCTTCTACGGCCTCTGCTCTATTTTTATCTACACCTAGATCCATAAGTGTAGCTCCTAAAGTAGCAGCACCCTCAAATATTTTAAATACACCTGAACCTAATCCAGCTAATATAGATTTGGTTAAACCTACGTCCTTATCTTTGGTAGCATCAGAAGATCCACCGCCTAATATTTTTTCATATTCAGCTTGAGTTAAGGCCATCTAACCTCCTAATAGATAGTTTTAATCGGTACAGGAACCTTGTCTTCATTAATTTGATAAACAATTTTTGCAGATTTATCTGCGTTATCTCCTACATATACCGCACCAATTTCTAATTGATTTACGTCTTTGGGTAATTCACCTTTAAAATCAACTTCAGGAAATGTTTCTTCTACTACGCTTTGAATTACACTAATAGATTTTTTGCTTTTTCTTTCTTTTTCAGCCGCATTTAATAATTTTTGATCAAAAGTTAAACCTTCCTTTAAAGCTCGTATTTTGTAATCTGTTCTAAATTTTTCTGCAGCTAATAATTTTTCTAGATCTGCTTTAGATTTTTTACCAGCTATATAATCATTGATTGCAAGAGCGGCTGCTGATTGTGAAATTTTTTCTCCTCTACCAGGACCTGCAGCAGATTCTGCTCTCATAAAATCAGCAAAACCTTCTTTAACACTTGGTGCTCCTAAAAATGCTGCGGATGCTCTACCTAATGCATCACCAACATCTCTTCTTCTAGCTTTATCCATACCTAATAATTCTTCAAATAATTTTTGTGTCTTTTTAAGATCAGCACCCACGTCTAAAGATTCTTCCGTATTGCTATCTTTTGCATTCTTATCTTTGTTATCTTTTATTTCTACTTCAGGAGTATCAGTTTTTACTGTTTCTACTATTTCTTCTTTAACCACTCTACCATCTTTGTCTTTTATATATCCTTTATCTTTTAAAAACTTCTCATAACCACCTGGATATAATCCTGGAGCTTCACCCTCTTTTTGTTTGTCAGCTAATTCTTCACTAAACTCTACAAATTCATCTGTTGATGTTTCATCAAACAAGAATGGGTTAGCTCTAATTGCATCTTTTCTAAATTGATATGCTTCAGGTGAGTCTGTGGCTTTAAGTACAAAGTCTGCTGTTTTTCCTATTCCGTATCCAAGACCAGCACCAGCTCCAAATAAACCTAATCCTCCAGTCATTAATTTTGCTCCACCACCCAGTCCTCCAAACAAAGGTCTTACAGCTTTTCCTATAAATGGAAGATTTTTAGATTTGACTAAAGCTCGTTGAAATATATTAGCACCTGATAAACCTTGCCCTGAATATCTTGGTCCTCTTGCAAGTTCGGTAGCCATACCAGGACTTATTAAACCACTTGACCCCAAAGGTGTTGTAGCGGGTGGACCTCCAAATTTTAAACCAACTCTACCACCATCTGCTAATCCAGATGTAATCCCCGTTCCGCGACTATCGACACGGCCACCTCTAAACATGGGTCGTCTTAATATTCTGCTCATTAGCCAAAGATTCCTAATTTAGAACCGATACTAGCAATACCTGTACCCACACCGAGTGCTGTGGCTAGTGGACTTGCTGCTGGTGTCGGCGGTGCATATCCGACTGTTTGAGTCGGGAATGCGCCTGGTTGAATTTGTGCAAGTTGTTGTCCAATCAATCCTAATTGTGTAAATGGTTGAAACTGTCTTTCTCTTTCGGCCGCTGCCGCTGCATCAAGAATTGCTTGTTGTTGTGCTTGACCTGCTTGACCTAATTGAGTTTGAAAAGTTCCTAATCCTTGTCTTGCTGCAAGATCAGCTGCTGCTGCTGCTTGTGCGTTTTGAAATCCTTGTGCTAATAATTGTGCCTGTAATCCTGCTCTACTTTGTGCTGCGCCTCTTGCCGCCTCTGCTGCAAGCACACCTTCTCTACCGCCACCATAAGCACCTGCTTGTATAGCTCTATCACGTCTTGCTGTATCTGCAATAGTTTGTTGTCTGTCAAATTCTGCAAGTGTAGTATCAATCACCTCTTGTTGATAAGGTGACATAAATTGTTGATAAGCTTGTGGTCCTACTAATGAGTCTAATCCAGCAGCCGCGGTTCGCGCATCTTTTTGTAGTTGTGATTCATCAGCAATTGTAGGTTTAAATTTTTCTGTATCTATTCCTGTAAAACCACCAGCAGGTATTGTACCTGGTTGTAGTTTTTTAAGAGTTTCTAAAAAGGATGTAAGTGCACCTTCTATTATTGGTGCTGGTTTTGTTATTGTAGTTGTTTCAGCCATTATACCCTCGCCTCTAATCTGTTCATTGTTTCATACATTCTCTTAGCACCTTTATTAATATCTCCACCACCTGCACCTCTAACTGCATCTGCAGTCATTACAAATTCATTTTTAGAAAGTCTTGCAGGTACATCATCTGCTTTTTCTTTTTTACCTATTGGTACAAAACCACCACCTCTTAAATCCATTTCTTTACCACCTAGATCCATCAGTCCACCGTCTTTAGCCATCTTCGGCATTACAAATCCAAACTCTTTAAAGAAATCAGACTCTATTTCTTTAATCTTATCGTCATCACCTTTCATAATGGCTTCCTCTCTTAATTTAAAAAAGTCTCCAGCTCTATCAGCTTTTAAATTTTCATCCACCGCGACCACCGCTCCTTTAATTCCTGAAAAATCTGGGTCACCACCTTTACTTAATTTTACTCTACCACCATAAGCATATAATTGTTTAGCTGCTGCTTCATAGGCCTCTGATTCAGACATACCTCTTTCCATAAAGTAATCAGCAAGATCTATTAATTTTTGTTCTTTTTCTGTTATTACACCACCACCATTATCAAATCCTACTCTACCACCGTCCGCGTACCCCGATGCAGTAATAGTATCTACAATCTCATCTTCACTAAAATATCCAGCGGCTTCCATAAATTGTCTGATAGCTAAAGCTCTGTCTGCATCTGTTGCACCTTCTGGTAAACTATTTAATGCATCATTAGCTAAATCTTTTGCTGTTCTTCTAGTTTCTGCTATTCCTAAATCCATAGTTGCTTGAGTTACAGGAAACAATGCTGCTTCTGCAGTTGCTTTATTAAATCCAGGACTTCTTAATGCTTCTCCTGAAGTTGTTAAAAATTTAGAAGCTTTTTGTAACCCTGTAATACCCATATCTTTTCCTTTTTGTAAAAAAGTTCTAGCTGGATCAAATTCTCCTACAGGAGATCTAAATTGTTCTAATGTAGAACTTGCACCAGGGGCAGTTAATGCACCTGTCCCTGCAGCTAATAACGCTGACAATCCAGAAAAATCTCCCTCACTTCCTTCTTGTGCTAATTGAGAAGCTATATTAATTCCTCCAGTTAATGCACCTCTTCTAAGTAATGCAGATATGCCACTTCCTCCTGCTATTCCAGCAGGTAATAAAAATGGAGCTGCAGCAGATAAAAATGGTAATGCTGGTTTGATTTCGTTTGGTACTATTTTATCAAGTACTTTAGAAATAGGTCTTGTTAATTTTTTTAAAAATCCCATACGTTTCTTCTTATATTATTGATATCAAAGCAAGTCCGCAAAGCTTGTAAGTAGGCGAGTATATCACAATTTACAAGGTTTTTAAACATACGTCAATCGCTGATATTAAAGCCAGCGCCTATCTTTATCTCTTCTACAGTCACATTTACGTCTCTTCTTATATGCTCTGATTTGGTAGCTGTGCTTGGATTTTGCACATCTGCCATAGCTTCTGCATCAGACATATACTCTTGACCTGTAACTGTATTAGTTAAAGTAACTTCTGTTTTAGGTGTAATTACTGGCACTCTTTTACCATTAATTGTTTCATACCTAACAGAAGCTTCTGTTTCTATAAACGGCATTATCTATCCTCCCTGTTAATTTCTAGTATAGATGCGATAACATCCACGTTACCACTAGTTGCTTGTACCTTTAATATTTCACTTTCCAACATAATTAAAGGCTCACTTAACACTTGTTCTTTTTGACCTGATGTTAAAGTTACATCATTATCTACCACAAAAGCTGTGCCTGCCGCGTTAGTTAATGTTACCTTAACTGCTGCTGATCCAGATGCATCTTCTGCAACTAATAATGATTTAACGATAGCTCTTGAATTAGATGGCACTGTGTATAGTGTTGTAACATCTGTAGTTGTTAAACTTACTTTATCGTTTTTATATATATTTGCCACTAGCCTAATCCTAACCAAGTAAATCGTTCTTGATCTTCTTTTTGTTGTGTTAAGTATGTAGAATTTAATTGTTCTATAATTGTAGTCAATGCTCTGTTAATTTGTCTTTGATTATCTTCACTATATTCTTTTTTAGGTTCTGGTAATCTTACTACTACTTTTGTCATTATCCTCTCCTTCCATCAGGTTGTAAGTCTACTTGAAATGTACCAAATCTCCACGATTCACCTACACCAGTATTTTCTATTTTTATATTTGCATATCGACCTCTTGCACGTGTATCTACTTTGGTTGTGGTAGATGTAATTGTAAAAGGACTCAATGAAGTTTGTGTATCACTATCAGCAGGAAAATCTTTTACAGCTAACGTAATTTGATTATTACCGGTTAATACTTTAAAGTTAGGTAAAAATCTTCTCATAGCTAGAAATACTTCACTCTGATCTTTTTGCAAAGAAAAACTAAATGATTTAATAAAAGATGTTAAAGCGGTTACACTACCATCTGGATTTACTTGATCGGTCCCCGTTTCGTGTTCAAACAATACACTTTGACCTAATCCTGTTTCGCCAATAATTGCTGGAAATGTTCCTGTGCCTGAACTATTATACGCTGTAGCATAAGGTTTAGGATATACTAAAGAGTCAATCCAAGTAGTTCTTATAGAATTTGTATTGGTGCCTGTGTACCAGTTACCCATTGGCAATCTTGCATTATCTTGTCCATAATTATAAACAACATATCTATTATTAAAATCTGATCCTGCTGTTGGATACCACCATACTACTTCTGTAAATAGATTGTTAATACCTGCATTAACTTGTTGACCTTTGGTAGTATCAATATCATCATAAATATAATCTTCAACAGAGCAAGGTAATGTATTTACCGTACCATCAAAAGAGAAAAATCCATTATTACCCATCCAGTATGCAACACCATCAATTTCAATAGCTGCATTCTTACCTATTAAACCACAGTTTGTACCTACTTGTTCAAAGCCAAATGTAAATGGCGCACCAACAAATTTCATTGTGTATAAAGCATTGTCTGTCCAAATTAGAATATTTTCTTTTGCAACTAATGCACCCATAATTTTTGTACCATCTTGTATTCTTTGTGTGCCAGCAGTGTTAGTCGCTTCAACTGTATATTCATTAATACTTTCATCTGCAGAAAATCTTATAAACATATCATCTTGTGTCGCTGCACTTCCTACTGTTGTTTCAGTTCCAAAATGAATTAAGTGACGTGTGGTAGGTGAAATAAGTGTAACTCTAGTTGCTGTTGGATTATTGGTAGTTTCAAATCCAGATGTAGTTGTAGAGGCACGTGTAGATAATCTAGCTGTAATAGAAGCATCCCAAGTAAATGTTTTACCATTCGCAATCGTTGCAACTAATACATCACCAAAATTACTCAAAGACCAAAGTCCTGGTTCAAGAGTAACAGTCGCGGCGTCAACTGCATCACCCCATCCACTAAAATCAGTGGCGTTAGTTACTGTTGCACCACTGCTATGAGCTTGTCCGGTTGTTCCTGATACTGCAGTTCCTTTTGCTCCTCTAGTAATACCTGTTAAATCATTTGAACTTACTCCTGTGTAAGTTATTAATTCTGTTCCTACTGCAATTGTTCCACCGCCTGTTGGAAAACCTGTAACTGATGTTAAAGTTATTGCTGTCCCCGATCCACCTGTACCTGCCGTATCCGCGAGCAACGCTCCGTTAAGAGTGGTTGTTTGTGCACCTTGAACCGTACCACCATATTGACTAATACCAAAACCATAACCATAAGTTTGAGCAGCTGGGCCGACTCTTTCATAAGGTTTTAAAGTTACACTACCACCAGATGCAGCAGAACCAGAGCTTGTAAATGTAATTGTAAAAGTGGTCGCTGTGGGTGTTGTAATAACTTGAAATAATTTATCTTCAAAATCAGAAGCGTTTAATCCTGTACCACCAGGTAAAGTTACACTATCAAATAAAACAATATCACCATCTTCTAAATTATGTGCCGAAGATGTTGTAATAGTTATTGTGGTAGTGCCATTAAATGTAAATGTAGCTCCTGCTATAGAACTTGAAAGAGGAGTAACATCAAAAAATTGACCTTCAAAATATACAATTAAAAATTTATCTGTACCAATGGCTACGTATCTATTTCCCTCTTTATCTACAAAAGCGTGTTGTTTTCTGGCAACACCTACTAATGAATCTGTAAGTAATGATTGCCAACCACCCACTTTTTCTGGTAGTCCATATCTAAATCTAACATTATCTGAATCAACCCAACGACCTTCAGCTCCAACAGCTGTGTCTTGTTTGTCAATACCAGGAGCAAACTTAATTTTCGTAAGCATCCTTTACTCCTATGCTGTATTAGTTTTAAATTGCCAGCCCTTATTAGAACCAGTATAAAAAAGTGTGACTGATTGGTTGTTAGTTGTAAGATCTACTGAAGCAGCAGTTCCTTGAATTTTATCTGATCCATTTGGTGCTACGATACATTTGTTAGTTCCAAAACCATTAGATGCTGATACATCCATAATAACTATTTCATCACCCACTGCACCTGCAGGTAAAGTAATAGTTACAATATTAGCAACAGTATCTACACCTATTTGATCACCAGGCACTGCTGTGTATGCAGTTTTACTCGCTGCAGTTACCGTTGTAAATCCTTTTTCCAACATACCTAATGTTGTTGCTGGAACACTACCTCTAGAATAAACTAAAGCTGTTGCACCTTCTGGAAGAGGCACTTGTGTAGATGCGCTCTGACCAGTCGTTAATAAAGTTACCGTATAACTATCACCAGCCCCACCTCTCGTTGTTCCATCTTCTACAAAAAATACTCTATTAGCATTACCACCAGATGTAGTTGCAGGCATTGTTAAACTTGCATTACCAGATAAAGTTCCTGTCACTTTAATGTATAAATTTTTACCATTTGCAGTTGCATCTCCATCAGCTAAACTTAAGTTTACATTACCAGAACTTAAAGTTACTTCTACATAACCTGAAGCTGCTGTTTGTAATAATTGTAAATTAGTATTTGTGATTGTGCCCCATAGACCAGCTTTTTCACCGGTTGCTACAAGTTCTAATGATAAATCTGTTGAATAAGTTGATGCCATATTAATAAGGTTTTATTGGTGTCCAAACCATTGTTGCTCCTGGTACTATATCGTTCCACGTAATAACTCCTGGCTCTACTGTATCTAATGTTAACTGAGAACCTGTAGGACTTATATTTGCGTCAGCAGTTATTGTAACATTACCTGTGGCTAAGGTCAAGTCAACACCTGATGGTAAAACGTTAACATCTGTGCTTACGCTGACATTATTAACATTTAAAGTTATTTGTGAACCTGTAACAGTGTGATCTACATCTGTTCTAATACTTAAAGTGCCTAGACCTAAAGTTACTTGATTTGGTGTTAAGTTTTCTGTAACTGAATCTGCAATAACTCCAGCACTGCCAATACTAATAGTTACTTGATTACCTGTTACTGAAACATTTACATCACTATCTGGTCCTGATGTAGCAAAAGGTAATGCTGATATTGCGTCAAATCCTAAACTCATAATATGTCCTTAAAAGGGGACTGTGTGGTATGTGGTGGTGACACAGCCCCCATCTAAAGATTATATCATCGTTTAAACCAAGAAGGAAGACCTAAATGTGGACGCTTGTCGAACATGTTATCCTTCGCTCCTGGGGTCTTACGATTGTTATAATGCAGAAAAACTTGTACGCATTCTTTGCCTTTAAATTTCTCTCTCCAATGTTCTAGCTCTACACCTCTATAAACCAACATATCTCCAGGTTTTAAATCTACTCTAACTCCTTTTGCTTTGCTAGCTGCGGTGATATTTTTACCATCTGGTGCTCCTACATTCTCATTTGGACTAAGATATATTGGCCAGTCATCACCACCTAAATTCATAGTTGTAGATATCTCACAACTAAATCTATCTTTGTGTCTTTTAAGTTCATCACCTTTTTTATAAATTCTTGCATAGGTATATGCAGGATATAGTTTTAATCCTGTTGCTTTTTCCATATCTGGTTGGCATTTAAGTAATAAAGTTTCCATGGCAATATCTGCATAATGAGAATAAGTATTTGGTATTTGTCCATCAACAGGATCTTCGTAATATCCAAGTATATTTTCAAATGGTGAAAAGTATCTAGCAGCTTTACAAGTATCGTAAACTTGTTTTTGCATTCTAAAATAGTTTGCAATAAATGTTGCAAGATCTTTAGATATTGCTTGTTTAATAATTGTATATTTATTTTTTTTAAACATCTTTAGCCATTTCTTTTGGCACTGCTTGTATATTCCAATGTATAAATCTAAATGGTTCTTTACCAAAATCCACTGCATATTCATGTTCTAAATATCCTGGAAATATAATTAGTGTCCCTGGTTTAGGTTTTACGTGAAATTGTTCATGGCCTGGCCACACACCTTTTAAACCCGATTTCATTTTTAATTTTGTACATCTTGCACCGGTCTTTGGTTCGTGAAAAACTGGGTATGATGTTTTATCACTACACTTTAAAAAATAAAAACCTGATACATGTTGATTCCAATGTATGTGTGCTGAATGATGACCACCACCTTTTTTAGCAAACTCTTGCACCCATAACTCACTAAACATAGTTGTGTATTGTGACATATCATAACCTTGGTGATCTAAATATTCCCAAGATTTTTGACCAACGTAATTTCTAAAATCTAAAAAATCATTATCATTAGTCAGTGGTGTTGAGTGATATGATCTTCCAAAATCACCGTGTTCTTTTATAAATTTTTTTTCTCTTGCTCTTGCATCTTTAATATATTTGTTACTTGCTTTGTTTAATGATTTAACAAACTCAGGTTTTTCTTCACTCCATATTACAGTTGGAAAATAAGTATTTATAAACATTATTTAAAAGGCCTCCCTAAATGCCATACCACAAGACTATATCTTGTGCCTGATGTTACTGGTTTAACTCTATGCCATACAAAACTAGGAAATACAATAATAGATCCTTTTGGTAATATTTCTTTACATTGTATTCTGTGTTTTGATTCGTCTCGCATGTGTGGATCATAGTTTCTAAAATCAAACTCTAATTCACCACCTTTGTATTCTGATCCATCTGTTAATTGACAAGTCATAGATAATTTTCTTATTCTACCATGTTCAGGATGGTTTACATCTTTACGATCATAAGGTTTGTCCCAACTATCACAATGCCAATCATAATATTGATTTAATTTATATTTTGTAAATTGACAAGATTCAGATCTTTCCCAATCAAAATTCCAACCTGCAGCTCTATTTGCTTCGTGGACATATGGGTGTAATTCTTTATATATCCAAGTATCATTTAACCACACTAAATCTGATTTTCTTTTTTTTTGTAGGTTCTTAACTTCTTCTTTATTTAATTTTCTATCACCATAACCACCAGTTCTAGCCATAACTTCTTTTTGTGCATTTGCATATTGTATTACTTCATCACAAAATCTAGGTGTTAATACGCCAGTAAAATACCAGTAATAATTAAATATATTCATATGTTATAGTTTGTACGAGATTTAAACTATCCTTTTGATTGTTAGTTAAGTAATACATATTAGTTGATGGAAACATAATAAATTTATTATTGGTAAGTTCTATGTCCCAACTTCTACCTTTACGTCTGTTATCTTCATAGTGTACTCGCACATTACAATCTTTGACGTTTACACCATATAATAATGTAAAGTCTGGTGAGTTTCGTAGATCTACTGGATCTATATTTAATAAAGGAATTGTTGTCTCTTGAGGCTTATACATATTACCCCATGTTTCTTTGTTAATTAAAGAAACACCATACTCAAGACCAATATGTTCTCTTAGATATGTATTTAACATATCCCAAGTTCTTGAAAATGGAAGAGGTGAATCTGTAACATTTGAAGTTATTATATCTTTTTGTAATTTATCTCGGTCAATGTCCCAATTTTTAGGCATTGCCACATCACCATAATATAGAGCTTGTTCAGATAATACTTTCTTTTGCATACCACATACCTTTGTAATTTACGCTAACGGGTCTGTCAAGTCCCAAGACTGGCCCTCTTCATTCCAAACGTAATATTTATTTGCATTTTTTTCTTCTTCTGTTAATTCTGGTTCATCACCAATTGGTGATTGCCATCTAGCTTCAGTTGTATTTTTTACCCAAGAAGTAAAAGGTTTTTTAGGCCAAAAAATTTGATTATCTTCGTCCCAAGTAAAACCTATGCCAGCATAATTTCCTCTAAAAGGTGTACCGCCTAATTTATGTTGATTGTTTTGTGTATTGTAAGATGTTTGAATCCACATTTCCGCAGGCCAATTATTATGTAATTGTAAATATTGTTGACCTACTGATTCGTCTTCAACACCATCAGCATTTAACATATCACCATTATTTAGGGTTAATACTGATATAACTTTTCCGTTAGCTCCTAGTTTTGCAAAATGTGCCATAATGTTTCTCCTTATATATTAATTTTAACTACCATTCAACTATTGAAATTTGTATCTTATCATTACTATACCTGATCCTCCAGCTAAACCTACTCTTGGTACAGGCGTTGGAGATAAAACACCACCTCCTCCACCACCACCGGTGTTATCTGCTCCTGCTGTCCCTGTAGAAGTATTGGTAGTGCCTTTTCCACCACCACCTACAGCTGAAGCGTTAGTAAGACAATTATTAGATGCTCCACCTCCACCACCTGCAAAAAATCTTGCTGGTGAAGGTCCTGGAGTTCCAAAACTAGAGCAATTTAAAATTAATGTTCCTACTCCTGTTCCACCGACTCCTAAACTAGCAGGACTTGGTGCAGGTCCAGGTGTTCCAGCTGTGCCGGCTGCTCCAGCTCCGCCTCCAGCACCTGATGCAGTCCCACCACTAGAGTGACCGCCTGTTCCTCCATTTTGTCCTTGAGCGGGAGTAACTGGAGGAGTGTTACCTGTTCCTCCTGGATAAGTAGCATTCCCTGAAGCTCCTCCACCACCGCCAGATCCACCATTTCTACCAGGAGCATTAGCTACATTACAAGGTGAATTACCACCTCCACCTCCACCACCGCCAGCAGATGATATTGTTGAAAAACTTGAAACTGAACCATTTCCACCAAAAGTGGGAGTAGGGCTAGGTGCTCCACCTCCACCAACTGTAATTGGATAAGCTTGTGCTGTTAATGTAATTGCTGCAGCAGGAGATGCCCCTAACGGAGATGCTGTATAACAAGTTGCTGTACCAGGAGATTCTCTAAATCCTCCTGCTCCACCTGCACCAGCAGCATAACCTCCTGGATCTCCACTTCCTCCAGCACCACCTCCAGCTACTACTACATAATCAGCGTTATTATTAGGAGAGCTAGTTGCTAAACTATTAACTGTAAAATTACCTGGGCCTTTAAATACTGCTACTTTATAATCTCCACAAGTTACTATCGTATTACAAGAACCACTAACTGATGCACAAACAAAAGATGCTCCAACAAAACCTGTTCCTTCTTCAATCGGAATCCAACCCTCTGTTGCATCTACATAAACTAAAGTTAAACTTAAATTATTTGTTGATAAAACTTTATTTGCTGCTGTCCCATTTAAATTAGAACCATTTCTACCAATTGTTAAATTAGCTGTTCCAAAATTTCCATTATAATCTTTAAGACCTACAATATCTCCTGCACTTGGTGAAGACGGCAGTGTTAAAGTAAAGGCACCGCTTGCTGCTGTGTCACAAAAATATCCTTCTCCTGATGTAGCTGTAAAATTAGCAGTTTTTTTAGTTGTTTGCCAATCAACAGCACCTGTCGCTCCAAAACCATTTGCAGTTCCATTGTTGGTAATTGTTACACCACTAGGAATTGTAAATGTATCTCCACTATCTCCTAATGTAGTTGTACCACACGCTGTTCTTGGACTAATTTTATTTACTTTTATTTCACTCATAATTTACCTATTGAATTTTATACCTTATTATTACAATTCCACTACCACCATTTCCTGCAGCTGCTGGATCTCCTGATCCACCTCCACCACCACCTGTATTATCAGTTCCTGCAACTCCAGCTGCACCACCGCCTGATGGTCCTGGAGCTCCCGCTCCACCTCCACCAGTTCCTCCTGGTCCAGGTGCTCCTGATGTATTAAAAACTCCTCCACCACCACCAGCATAAACTGTTGGCGTAGCACTAATTGAGGTTGTTGCTCCGTCTCCACCTTTACCAGCTGCTGGTGAAGGTCGAGGATAATTATTTTCTCCTGCTTCAGTTGCTCCACCTCCGCCGCCACTTGTAGTTGCAGCACAAGGGGGTCCTGATGGATTACCCGCACCAGTCGGGTTACTTCCGTTACCTCCAGGAAAACCTTGAGATGGACTTACAGGGGGCGTGTTACCCACTCCTCCTGTAGTTGGTGATTTAATTAAAGAATTATATACAGCAGCTCCACCTGAACCTCCTGGGCCTTCAAAGCAACCGTAAGGACTATTTCCACCACCACCGCCACCACCTGTGGATGTTATGGTTGAAAAAATTGAAGGGTTGCCTCTGTGTCCACATCTAGCGTCTCCTGGTGTTCCTGCTCCACCAGCTCCACCACCACCAACTGTTATTGGAAAAGATGTTGCTGTTACTGTAACTCTATTTCCAGGTGTTGGATAACCATCTAAAGGACTTGCTGTATATGGTGTTGCGGGATTTTTAACTTCTCTAAATCCTCCTGCTCCACCACCGCCACCTATACCTGTTCCACCGCCACCACCACCAGCTACTACTAAATGAGATACTATATTGTTTGCTGCGCACGCAGCTAATCCAGTTACTGTAAACGTTCCTGGTCCTGTAAATGTGTGAATTTTATCGTCTCCAGAAGTGGTTTCTGTCCCACCTGTTGCTGTTATAAAATTACTTCCTACATCTGCAAAAACATTATCTTGAATTGATCTCCAACCAACTGTTGAATCTATATAAACTAAAGTAACACCTTCACCTTCAGTGTTTAAAACAATATTACCTGCCCCACCATTAATTTTTTCTCCACTCGCAGGAGTGACTGTTAAAGCGTGTGTATCAAATGTGTTTCTGTAATCCTGAAAAGAAATAATTGCACCAGCAGATCCTGATGGTAAAGTCGCCGTAACTGCTCCACCATTTGTATCTACAAAAAAACCTTGTGTATTAACAGCAGTAAAATCTCCTGTTTTAATACTTCCTGTTTGCCAATCAACAGTTCCTGTTCTACCAAATCCTGTTTGTGATGCACCTGAAGCTAATGCAACAGTTTTTCCGCATCCGCCTACAGTTAATGTAGATCCTGATTCTGTTGTTATTGTATTTACTTTAATTGTGCTTGTCATAATTATTGAAATTTATACCTTATTATTACTAATCCTGAACCACCATTTCCACCATTACTTCCATTCATAGTACCGCCACCACCACCACCAGTATTGTCTGTGGCATTTAATTGACCAGTGCCTCCACCACCACCTGTTCCACCTGTACCATTTGGACTTCCACCACCTGCTCCACCACCTGCTCTTGTTGTCGGTGAACCATTAATACTTGAAGTTGTACCAGCCCCACCATTTCCACCTGCACCTGTTGGTGAATTAGGTGCTGCTGCTCCTGCTCCTCCACCACCTGCTCCAGGATTATCTGGGGGATTTCCTGTACCCACTTTGTAGTTATCTCCACCAGCATTTCCTTGTGCTGGAGTTGTTGGAGGTGTATTTCCTGCTGATCCACCACCAAGACATGCACTAGATGTACCTCCCGCACCTCCACCACCTGAACCTCCTGTAGTAGGATTTGATGGTGATCCACTGCCTGGTCCATTTGCACCACCTTTGCCACCACCTGCTGATGTTATTGTTGAAAATATTGAATTTGAACCAGCAGTACCCGCACTACTTGGAGTATGACCAGGACCTCCACCACCAACTGTTATTGGAAAAGCTGTTGCTGTAACTGTTACTTGATTTGCTGGAGTTCCAAAACCATCCAAAGGACTTGCAGTGTAAGGTGTTATCGGATTTTTAATTTCTCTATATCCACCAGCTCCACCGCCACCACCTCCGTTACTAGTTGGATAACTATGTCCAGCTCCACCACCTCCTGCAATAACCATATATGAAACTATATTTTCTGGTGCACAAGAACTAACTTGTGAAACTGTAAAAGTCCCTGGTCCTGTAAAAGTATGAATCTTACAATTACCACAAGTGGTTGTTGTACCACCTGTTGCTGTTAAAAAATTTTTACCTGCAAAAGTTGATGAATCATCTTGTGTTGCTACCCAACCTTGAGTACCATCTACATAAACTAAAACAATAGAGGCACCATCTGTATTTACAATTACATCTGCAGAGTTAGCTCCATTAATAGGAGATCCACCTCTACCAATCGTTAAATTATTTGTTGCAAAAGTTCCTGCATAATCTTTTAAAGCTACAATATCCCCTGCTGAAGGTGAGGAAGGTAGTGTAAGTGTCAAAGCTCCTGAAGTCGTATTCATAAAATAACCTCTTCCAGCTGTTGCAGCAAAACTACCAGTTTGTGGAGTTGTTTCCCATTTTATAGCATCAATACCACCAGTAAATCCTGCACCAGTGCCTAAACTAACTGTGTCGTTATTTGCACCTAGTGTTAAATTAGTTCCACATTGTGGCTCAATTGTATTTACTTCTATTTTAGACAATGACTAACACTCCTGTTACTGTTATTGTACCAGGAACAGTTATTGGTCCTGCAAGAACACCATTCTCGACAGTTTGTGTACCATCAATTGTACCTGCTTGGTTTTGTATAAATTCATTAGGGGCTGTTCCGCCTCCGATATATTGGATTCCGTTTACTATTGCCGTCATAATTCCTCCTACGAACTAATTGTATCAATAAATGATGTAACAATATCTAAAGACGAAGCAGTATCACTTTGAGCTTTAAGTACATCACCATTTGCTAAAACAATTTTTGCACCACCTTGGATTAGTTCGATGGCAGAGTTTGGTGGAACACTTACATTTTTTGCAATGAAGTGATCGTTTCCACCATTTACAATCTGACAACTAGCCAAAACAGTTCCAGTGGTAGTGTTACAGATTCTAATACCTATAACTGCATCAAAGTCTCCAGCCGTAATTAAAGTTACTGGAGATGTACCCACGTTTCTTTGTAAATTGTTTCTAAAATCTTGTGCCATAATTTACTCCTTTATAACGCCACCGCCATTGCTAATGCAAAGCCAGCTGACGCTGCTCCTACTGGTGTTCCTGATGCATCTAAGAAAACCGATTTACTTGCAGGTAAAGTACAAAATACATCTTTCGTACCTGCGCTAAAATCAACAACATTATCAGAGTTAGAACTACTAAAAATTGTAGCTCCTGATCCTCTTGTTAAGTTTGCACTTGTGCCATCTAATGTTCCAAGTCCAACCTCAAACTCACTTGTACCTTGATTAAAGATACAATAATAAGTTGTATTGTTATTTCCTATTCCTGTTGCAAAAGTTTCAAAACCAGTTACTGCTGCTCCAAGTGCAAATGCACCTGTGCCAGTAGTTGTGCTTGTTACTTTTACTCTATCATTTATAACTAACGCCATAAATTTTCTCCTTATGCCATACTAATAATTGCATTAGACGGTGTAGTCGGATCAGGAAACGTAATAGTAAATGTACCATTCGTTGCTGTCTTGTTTCCACCAAAATCTAAAACTACTACTAATCTATTTGCTACTGAATCAACTGTATCTGTATTATAGATAGCTGCAAACGCTGCAGTAAAAGATGCACTACTATAAGTAACATTATCAAAATCAACTGAAGCAACTGCTGTGCTCGAAGCAACTCCAAATCTTGTTAATGTTTTAACTGAATAGTTAGTTCCACCTGTTGTATCTACTTCGCCGTTTCCAGTTCCTGCTAAATACACAGTTGAGGCTGTTGTATATGGATTAGTTGTATATAATGAAATTTTAAAAGTGTTTCCACCGGAAGCTTTAAAGTTATGATTCGCTTCGAAGAGAGCACCTCTAAAACTATTTGGTATTATGTTTGCCATATTGTTTTATCTCCTATGTATAACTTGATGGTGGTTTAACGTTAAGTTGAGCTCGAACTTCACCATCTTGATATTCGTCTCTGCGTCTTTGACCGATTTGTTCGATCGCGTACGATTCTATTGCCTCTTTATATTGGCTTTGATAGTATTGTAACATATCTGCCGGACCTTTCAAGTATCCATATGCATTTACCAGACACGCATATAAAAGTAAATCTTGATATTTATTTGACAAATAAGTCCCAGCTGTAGCTGGAGCGGGAGTAGATGTAGTATCAGTTATGGTCGCTGGCTCTTTGTCATAAGCTAAAGTGATTTCATAAGTTTGGTCTGGTGTAGGTGCTAAAACCCAAAATTCTTCATCCCAATTTGCATAATATTTAGGTATATCTACAGCTGATGTACTAGGTGTGGAGTAAAATTCTGCTATATACGATGTATCTTTTTGCTCTAAGTAAAATTGATTACCAGCTGAATCTTTAAGTTGTACATATCTTATGGCTCTTAAATCGTCTGGTATAGTTACATATCTATTTCCAATAATAGCATTTGATGTTGCATAAAATACGCTTTGATCAGTGTCAATCGCTCTATGGATTTTATTTTCTGCATTTATAATTATAGTTTCTAAAACTGCATCGGTTAAAACATTACTACCAACTTCAGTATAATTTCTAATATCGTCTCTTAAATTTGTTAAAGTGTATGCCATAATTAATTAATTACCTCTAATGTTACTGGTCCTGCCGAACAACCCTCTCCACCACCTGATACACCACCTGTTGTTGCATTACTAGTGCTAGTTATATGAAAAAAATTTATTGGATCTGTTAAAGGGTCTGTTGTTGTAGCTCCTGTAATATTACCTGAAGAATCTATTTGTCCTAATGCAATGGTAAAACCACTTGCATTATTTAAATCACTTACATTATCAAATGTAGGTATGTTTTGAAATTGTTGTAAATTTGGAGTGTCATCTGCATCATCACCACCAGGACCCGCTGCTATTACTTCAGGTGGCCCTCTAAATCTAACTATAGAGCCTGCTGCTCTTTGATGATCTTCTGAAAAAACATTTACATAAGTTGTTCCACTATAAATAACAGATGTAAAAGGATTATTATTTAAAAGTATTAAACTTGCTTTTGATGCGGGTTGTGGTCTTGGATTATATAAAGCTTGTGGATCAGAGCCAACTGGTTTTGGTTCTAATTGTGGTTGCTTTGGTTCATATTCTGAAAAATGAACTAATGATCCATTCCATTCTCTAACCATTTCATCATAAGGAAATCTTAATCCAGATCTATCCGAAATAGCATATGCATATTTTCCTGAAGCGTATTTACCCATTATACTCCATCTCCATAAAATGTTTGTGGTGAAATGAAAGTAGATGTACCTTGATTGTCTGCATCAAGAGCTCTTAATAATTCACTTTCATATCTACGTTCTAATTCTTGACTTCTGTCTGGTGAATATTTTTGACTTAAATAATATGCAAGACCAGACATCATACAAGGATAAAATCTATTTACTATATCTGAAGTATTTGTGTATGCACCAGCGTCTTGAATTTTTGCTAAATAATAAAAACAAAATTGAAAATTACTTGGTGTTGTTGTGCTTGATACACTAGAACTTGGTGTAGTATACAAAAATACACTTGGATTTAATTTTCTTTCTACATAATATTGTGAAGGTGTGCCTTTAGCTAGTTTATTTGGTGTTTGTGAATATGTAGATCTATCTATTTTGGTTAATGCAATATCTTGTGGTGCAGTTGCATCTGAATTATTTCTGTAATAAGCTTCTAAAACTGTATCTAAATCTTCTGGAAAATTTTCTGAATCAGCTGCAAAATTATATTCTGCTTGACCCTCTACTAGTGGAACTTTTGCAAGTTTAACTTTCCATAAATGAACTCCTCTATTAGCCCATTCTTGAAACATTATGTTTAAAGATCGTCTCGCTGATCTTAACATATATCCTGTTCTTGCACTTTTAACACCCGTTCTTTCAAATGCCTCTTCTATAATATCATCTATTTGAGGATTAAATTGTGTCTCTTCAGATGTTGGTGAAATAGTTTGTGCAGTATTACCCATACCACTGTGATTTGTGCAGTAGTAAAATAATAAAGGCGCGCCTGTAGTTCTTACAGGTGCAACATTAAATGTTGTTTGTGCTCCTGAACTTCCTGGTGTCCCTGTAGATGTAACACCGGATGTGTAAGCAGCTACTGGACTATTATTTGGATTTCTAGAAAAAGCAATTTGATGAACACCACCAGAGGCATTACTAGAATCAGATTGATCAAATATATAGGTATTACCTTCTTGTAAATACAAAACAGGAGCTAGCTCACCGTTAATATAAAATCTATTACCAGTTCCGTATTGTGTTGTACCCGTTGCTACGGTTACTTTATAAGTTATTGTAGCCACAATTTACTCCTACGTAAATGTTATAGTAACACTTGGTGTAGCTGTTAGATCTAAATAAATTCCTTCTTCAAATAGAATTCCAGAACCTGGAACATAAAAATCTATTCCTTCAGATCCAAACTCAAACGTAGCTATTGCAGTTCCAGAAGACCCACCAGATTTAAAAATTATTTTAGATCCAGAAGCTCCCTCTGCTTGTATTCCTGTTAACCTAGCTCGTTGAGTTGTAGGAACCATTTGAGCATCGGCTGTAGCGTTGGCTACCTGTTGATCACTTGAGTATGATGACATTGTTTCTCCTTAAATTATGTGTGGGCCGAAGCCCACACTAAATTATTATGCTAAGTTATTGTTTTGCTGATACGTAATTGTAATTCTAACTTCACCTGCATTTGTTGCTGCAGAATTAGTAAAATTAATTCTTTGATCAGATGTTCCAATATCTTCCCAAGCTAATGCTCCACCAGCGGTTGTTGTTGGGTATTGTCTACCTGCAGTTGTTCCGATTGTATGAGCGTTTACAAGAGCAGTAGCTAAACCACCAACAAAACCAACACTAATATTAGTAGAAGTGTTTGCTGCTGTAATAATATCAAAAATACAATCAATGATTTGTGAATTTGCTGGAATTATTACATCTGATGCTTGAGCTGCGATTGCTCCGCTTGAAAGATCAATTGCAAAAGTTTGTGCCATTACAACTTGACCTGTGTTTTTCATATCAGTTCCAACTGTAGTACCTGTAGTATTTTTAATAGTACCAGCTAATATTGGTCCTGAAAACGTAGTTTGTGCCATAATTATATCCTCCTAGTTTCTGATCATAGTCTCTAGGCCGTCGACTATACTCGTCTATGATCTAATTAATTGTATAGTGTGTCTTTTATACAACACATTTAACTAGAGCGCAAGAGAGCCTGTAATGTGAATGAGATTTATTCAACGATGTAGCTTTTTACTAAGTAGCTACAGAAACTTCGGGTGCAGAGTTTTCTATCTTATTTTGCATATGCTCTTTTTGAGCTTCTGCAATTTTTATATGGCTAATTACGTCTCTGACTTTTCTGTCAATCTTAACCATATTGAGAGTATATCTACCCTCTTTAAGATGCTCCTGCTCCCATTCGAGATCTAGACCTTTCTTCCTGTGGTAAAGGTCGTTTAGATGTTGCATCATTTTCTCCATTAATAACCTCCTCATAGGTTATAAACTTACGTGAAGGATCATAAAAACCTTCATCTTCCCATTTTATATCACCTTTTCCCAGTTTGTCAACAATAGCATTTTCTATTGAAATAGGGCCATCTTCTGCAGATATTTCAAAATCTGCATATTTACCGTAAGCTCGTATCTGTACTCGGAAGTTTTTCATGTTCACACCTTACAATAAAAAAAGGGCCGATACAAGATCGGCCCTTTAATATCTGTTTATTATGTTGCGTTAGATCCGAAGATACCTCTAGGGTCAGAGAATCCAAATACGTATCTCTCTCTAGCTTTGTATCTTACGTTTCCAGTATCAAAGTCACCTTCCATTGAAGTTTTGATAGGTGATCTATTGAAATGCTTCAAGCCATTAGGCACATCAGTTTTAATAAAGAATTTCTTCGCAGCAGTTAAGTAGTTGTTTACTACATATCCACCAGAGATCATTCCCATATTTCTGATTGCGTTAATGTCATTGTCCGCAGTGCCTACTCTACCAGCAGAATTCATAAGTCTGTCAGCAGTAAATCTTAACGCTGAAGGGATTACTAATCTTACTCCTTGCGCCGCGATTTTTAGGCCTCTTTCATCAGTAAATGCCGCGATGTCAATCAACGACTGTTCTAATGAAGTTTCGTTAAGTTCAGCGGGTGTTGTTAACTCATTTGATAATGTACCAGCTAATGTTGGGTGGTCAGTAG
>CACMAB010000010.1:0-32598 GCA_902611635.1 uncultured Pelagibacteraceae bacterium
ATTGGAGAAATACCAAGATATATTTCAATTAATGAATATGACGTTTCTGTTAAAAAAAATAATTCTGGTGAAATAATTTCTTCTGCAAAAGCTAAATTAGAAGTTGACGGTGAAAAAATTATTTGTGAAGGTGAGGGGAATGGACCAGTAAATGCATTAGATAATGCTATCAGACAAAACGTTGATAGACTTGCAAAATATTCAAAATATCTAAAAGATTTAAAACTTGTTGATTATAAAGTAAGAATTTTAAATACAGGAACAGAGGCTGTTACTAGAGTGTCTATTGAAAGTACAGACTCAAAGGGCAAGAATTGGTTTACTATTGGTGTATCGACAAACATTATTGATGCTTCGTTTAAAGCATTGATTGATAGCTTAGATTATAAACTGTTTAAGGATAATGCCCCTGCTAGTAAGTAAATGAGCAAAAATAATATCTCATTTATTTTACATAAACCTCAATTGTCAGAAAATATTGGTGCATGCGCTAGAGCAATAAAAAACTTTAATTTTAAAAAATTAGTTTTGATTAATCCAAAACCTATTTTTCCAAATGATAAAATTTTAGCCACATCTGTAGGAGCAAAAAACATTATAAATCAAAGTAAAAATTACGATAATTTAGAAAAAGCTTTAAGAAAGATTGACATTTTAATTGCTACTTCAGCAAGATTTAGAAATAAGAATATAAAACATATTAATTTGGAAGATTTAAAAAAGATTGACTTTAAGAAAAAAGTTGGATTTTTATTTGGGTCAGAAGCATCAGGTTTATCAAATGATGAGGTGAGTTATGCAAATTATACTTTACAAATACCAACTAATCCTGATTTCAAGTCTTTAAATTTATCTCATAGTTTAATTATAATTGCACAATATGTAGCTAGTCTTATCAAATTAAAAAATATTCCATTTAAAAAATCAAAAAAGGTAAAACCAGCAAGTAAAAAAGAAATTCAATCAATGCTAAGCCTTTGCATTAAAAATTTAGATGAAATAAATTTTTTTAGACCTAAAGAGAAGAGACCAAAAATGCTAGAAAACTTAAGAAACATTTTTTACAAAATGGACTTATCTGATAAAGAAACACGTATATTATCTGGTGTATTTGCAAGTTTGGGTAAAAAACGTTGATTGACAAAATAATGAGTAAGTTTATAAAGCCCTCTATTAAATGACAAAAAGATTAAACTCTAAACATAAAGTTGACAGAAGATTAAAAGTAAATCTTTGGGGAAGACCTAAAAGCCCGTTTAATACAAGAGCCTATGGACCAGGACAACATGGTCAGACTAAAACTTCAAAACCTTCTGATTACGGAATTCAGTTACAAGCTAAACAAAAATTAAAAGCTTATTATGGAAATATTAATGAGAGACAATTTCGAAATATTTATAAAAAAGCTAGCATGCTCAAAGGCGATACAAGTGAAAATTTAATTGGTTTATTGGAAAGAAGATTGGATGCAGTAATTTATAGAGCAAAGTTTGCAACTACAATTTTTTCTGCAAGACAATTAATCAACCATGGACATGTAAAAGTTAATGGAAAAAAAGTAAACATATCTAGTTATTCTGTTAGAGAAGAAGACACTATAGAAATTAGAGATAAGTCAAAGCAACTAGCAATAATTGACATTGCTCTAGCAAGCAAAGAAAGAGAAGCTCCAGAATACATTCAAATGGATGAAAAAAATAAAAAATTCAAATTTGTTAGAATTCCAAAATTCGAGGAAGTACCGTACCCAGTTGTTATGGAGCCAAATTTAGTAATTGAATATTACTCTAGATAATAATTATTTTTTATAATTAATACCTTTATCATCGCATACTTTTTTTAATTCTCCGTTCTCATACATTTCTTTAATGATATCACACCCACCTATAAACTCTTTTTTAATATAAAGTTGTGGGATCGTTGGCCAATCGCTGAATATTTTAATTCCATCTCTTAAAGATTGATCTTCCAGTACGTTCACACCCTTAAAATTTATTTCTAACATTTTAAGTATATTTGAGACAGTCATTGAAAAACCACATTGTGGTTGATCTGGCGTACCTTTCATAAAAAGGCACACATCATTAGTATCAATATGATTTTGAATTAAACTTTTTGTTTGATCATCCATTATTGTTCCTTTGTTTTAATTGCTAAAGCGTGTAGTTCATTTCCCATCTTACCTTTTAATGAATTATAAACCATTTTATGTTGTTCAATTTTACTTTTTCCTGCAAATTGAGAAGAGGTTATAGTTGCTGAATAATGATTACCGTCTCCGGCTAGATCTTGAATATCTATTACAGCATCTGGCATTGCTTCTTTAATATATTTTTCGATTTCTTTTAAATCCATTGCCATTTTTTAACTCATATACTTTGGTAACCAATTTGTATAATAAGACTTTAATTCGTCAATTGTAACTTTTGTCTTTTCATTAATAATCATATCATTTTGTATGATAATACCTAATTCTTCATGATGTACTGAGTTTTTGTTTAAAATTTTTGTAACTTCTTTTAAATCTTCTTTGTTCACCTCTATTAAATATCTACCTTGATCTTCTGCAAAAAAATACTCAATTTCATTAATTAACTTCTTTGATTTATTAATCTTAATTCCTTTATTACCTCTAATGCACATTTTACTTATCGCTACCAATAGACCTCCTAAGGATATATCGTGAGCACTTTTCACGTATCCTTTATCAATTAAATTTAAAATTGACTCTCCATTATTTTTTTCATTAAACAGATTTATCTCTGGTGGAGGTCCATTTTTTTCATTTAAAATTGTTCTAGCAAATAAACTTTGGTCAATATGCCCTTCAGTCTTACCAATTATTAAAACTAAATTATCCACTTCTTTTAAATCCATTGAAATCATCTTTTTGTAATCTTTAATAAGACCCACACCACCAATTGATGGAGTTGGTTTAATTCCAACTTCTTTGGTTTGGTTGTAAAAAGATACATTGCCAGATACCACTGGGAAATTTAAATATTTGCTAGCTTCACCTATACCTTGAACACATTCAACAAACTCACCCATGTTATCTTCTTTTTCAGGACTTCCAAAATTTAAACAATTGGTGATAGCGATCGGTTTTGCTCCAACTGAAATCAAATTTCTCCAACTCTCCGCTACGACTTGTTTACCTCCTGTTAATGGGTGAGCCCAACAATATACTGCTGAGGAGTCCACCGATGCTGCTACAGCTTTGTTTGTTCCATGTACTCTTACAACACCAGAATCTCCGCCTGGTTTTTGAATAGTGTCACCCATCACTGTATGATCATATTGTTGCCAGATCCATTCTTTACTACAGATATTTTGATTAGATAAAATTTTCTTTAGTACATCTTTGATCTTTAATTTATTTAAAACTTCATTCTTAATTTTATTTTTTTTGGGTAACTTTGATTTTTTCCATTTACGATCATACATTGGAGAATTTTCAACAAGAATATTGACAGGTATTTTTGCTACTTGCTCTTGATTAAAAAATAATTCGATATTTTTTGAGTTCGTTGTTTTTCCGATGATCGCAAAGTCTAAATTCCATTTATCAAATATTTTTTTGGCAATATCTTCTTTGCCGTTTTCTAAAACTATCAACATTCTTTCTTGGCTTTCAGACAACATAATTTCGTACGGAGTCATTCTAGTCTCCCTGCACGGGACTTTATTTAAATTAATTTCAATGCCTAAATTTCCTTTAGATGCCATTTCAATACTCGAAGAAGTTAGACCAGCAGCTCCCATGTCTTGAATAGCAATAATTGAGTCACCAGCCATTAATTCCAAACATGCCTCTAATAAAAGTTTTTCTGTAAAAGGATCACCAACTTGCACAGTTGGTTTTTTTTCCTCAATTTTTTCATCAAAACTAGCTGAAGCCATACTTGCACCATGAATTCCATCTCTACCAGTCTTTGAACCCACATAAATTACAGGTTTATTTAAACCTGCGGCTTTAGAATAAAAAATTTTATTTTTTTTAACCAGACCAAGTGTCATTGCATTAACTAAAATATTTCCATTGTAAGAACTATCAAATGAGGTCTGTCCTGCTATGGTTGGCACACCCATACAATTTCCGTAGCCACCAATACCATGTACAACCCCTCTTAAAAGATTTTTTGTTTTTTTATGTTGTGGAGATCCAAAATGTATCGAATTTAGATTAGCTATTGGTCTTGCCCCCATTGTAAATACATCCCTCATAATTCCACCAACACCCGTTGCAGCACCTTGATAAGGTTCTATAAATGAAGGATGATTATGACTTTCGATTTTAAAAACGATTGCATCACCATCTTCAATATCAATAACACCTGCATTTTCTCCAGGACCTTGAATTACATTTTTTCCTTTAGTTGGTAGCTTTTTAAGGTGAAGTCGTGATGACTTATATGAACAATGTTCATTCCACATTGCAGAAAAAATCCCAAGTTCAGTAATATTTGGAGTTCTCTTAAGTAATTGACAAATTTTTTTATATTCATCAGACTTGAGTCCATGATCTATAGCAATTTGTTCATTAACTTCCATTATTTAATATTATTAATAAGGTTTTTGAAAAAAATTGAGCCATCTTCCCCAGATAAACTTTGATCTATCATTCTCTCAGGATGGGGCATCATTCCTAACACATTTTTTTCTTTATTAAAAATGCCTGCAATATTTTTAATTGAACCATTTGGATTATATTGGTCTTCTACCTTGCCTTCTTTATTACAATAATAAACTGCGATTTGATTATTATCCTTAATTTCTTTCAATTGATCTTTGGTACAAAAATAATTTCCTTCATTATGAGCAATATGAAATTCTAAAATATCTTTATTAAGATTTCTAAAATATGCATTTTCTTTATTGTCCAATTTCACGAAGACATTTTTACATATAAACTCCAAATATTTATTTCTTAACAAAACACCTGGCACTAAACCTGTTTCAACCAGTATTTGAAATCCATTACAAATTCCCATTACCAATCCCCCAGATTTTGCAAAATTTATTACTGATTGCATTATCCTAGACTTTGAAGCCATACTTCCACATCGTAAATAATCTCCATATGAAAAACCACCTGGAAGTACAACTAAATCACTTTTAGGGAGTTCATTATCATCATGCCAAATCATCTTGTTGTTAAAACCAAATTTCTTGAGCGCAACATCCATATCTCTATCACAATTTGAGCCAGGAAAAGTTATTACAGATGACTTCATTAATTATTGTGTTTCAATAATTTTAAAGTTTTCGATTACAAGATTAGCTAAAAGTTTTTTACACATGTCCTCTACAACAGCTTTTGCTTTGTTTGGATCATTTTCATTAACATCTATTTCAAAATATTTACCTTGTCTTACTTCACTTATATTTTCAAAACCCATTCCATCCAATGCCTGATGGATGACTTTACCCTGTGGATCTAAAACATCCTTTTTTAATGTTATTATTGCGGAAACCCTCATTTACTCTTTTTTTTTATTGAAGAAAGTTTTGTCACGTTAACAGCGGATACATTTGATTGTTCATGAAGAATACCAAGTCGTTTTGCAACCTCAGTATAAGCTGGTATCAAATCTCCTAAATCTTTTCTAAATCTGTCCTTATCAAGTTTTTTATCCGTAATTGAGTCCCACAATCTACAAGTATCAGGGCTAATTTCATCTGCTAAAATAATTTTATTTTTTCCACTTTCATGAGTGAAGCCAAACTCTACTTTAAAATCGACTAGTTTAATTCCAACACCTCGAAACAAACCAAGTAAAAAATCATTCAATCGTTTTAAATTTTCATCAATTAAATCAAGCTGAATAGCGTCAAGCCAATTAAATGCCAGAATGTGTTCTCTACTTATGTTTGGATCACCTAATTTATCATCTTTGAGGCAATACTCTATTAATGGATATTCAAGTACAGTACCATCTTCAATACCCAATCGTTTTGTGAGAGAACCAGTTGCAATATTTCTTACAATGAACTCAATAGGAATAATATCCACAAGTTTCACAAGTTGTTCTCTCATATTTAGTCTTTTTACTAAATGATTTTTAATTCCAATTTGATTTAGGTTTGAGAGTATATGTTCTGAAATTCTATTATTAAGAACACCTTTTCCCTCAATAGTGCTTTTTTTTTGATTATTAAATGCCGTTGCATCATCTTTAAAATATTGAATAACAAGATTTTTGTCAGAAGTTGCATAAATAATTTTAGCTTTTCCTTCGTATAGTTTTTTTCCTTTTTTCATTATTTAATTACTCTTCTAAAAATAAAATTGACATTTTTCATATGTTTTGAATAGCTAAATATTGATTTTAATTTCTTTATTGAGATTTTACTCATTATATATCTGTCAGATCGCACTACATCAAATAAATTTAAATTTTCAGCAAAACACTTTTTTGAGAAACTTTGAACCATTCGATATGATTTTTCTCTAGTTAATCCAGTTTTTGTAAGTTCAAGCATCAACTCTTGTGAAAAAATTAAACCTTTCGTTATATTCAAATTTTCTAACATTTTTTTTGGATAAACAATCATATTATCTAAAATATTTGTTAATCTTACTAAAGCAAAATCAATAGTTATATTAGCATCTGGACCAATGTTTCTCTCTACGCTTGAATGTGAAATATCTCTTTCGTGCCATAAGGCAATATTTTCAAGTGCAGGAATTACTGCACTTCGTACCATTCTTGAAAGGCCTGTCAAATTTTCACTTAAAATAGGGTTTTTTTTATGTGGCATAGCAGATGAACCTTTTTGTTTTTTTGAAAAAAATTCTTGTAGTTCATACACTTCACTTCTTTGTAAATGTCTGATTTCTATAGCCACTCTCTCAATTGAACCAGCAATAATTCCAAGAACTGAGAAATAAAAAGCATGTCTATCTCTTGGAATAACTTGAGTTGAAATCGGTTCAACTTTTAAGCCAAGTTTTTTAGCAACATGTTTTTCCACATTTGGATTTATATTGGCGAAAGTTCCAACAGCACCTGAAATAGCACATGTTGAGACCTCATCTATTGCATCAACTAATCTTTTTCTATTTCTTTTAAATTCTGCGTAAAAAGAAGCAAGTTTTAAACCGAAGGTAATAGGTTCAGCATGTATGCCATGACTTCTTCCCATGCAGGGTGTAAATTTATACTTGTTTGCTTGTCTTTTTAATACTTTTAAAATTTGGTCAAGATCTTTAAGAATAATTTTGCCTGATTGAACTAACTGAATATTAAAACTTGTATCTACAACATCTGATGATGTCATTCCTTGATGAAGATATCTTGCTTTAATCCCAGCTTTCTCTGTAACAGAAGTTAAAAAAGCTATGACATCATGTTTAACTTGTGACTCAATTTGATGAATTCTTTTAACGTTAATTCGCGCTTTTTTTCTAACAATTGAGGAGACCCCTTTAGGAATCTGATTTAATTTTTCCATAGCTTGTGCTGCAGCTATCTCTACATCTAACCAAATTTTGTATTTATTTTCTTCTGACCAAATATCAGTAAGTTCTTTTCTCGAATATCTTTTAATCATTAATTATAAATATGGAGGCTTTGAATAACCCTTAGCAGATTCTGTGAAAATTTCATAACCATTTTCTGTTATTCCAACTGTATGTTCAAATTGTGCAGACAGAGATTTATCTTTTGTAACTGCTGTCCAACCATCATTGAGCATTTTTGTAGCAAATTTACCCGCATTAATCATAGGTTCAATTGTAAATGTCATTCCTGGTTTTAGTTCCATTCCGGTATTTTTAGTTCCATAATGTAAAATATTTGGTGATTCATGAAAAGTTGTACCTATACCATGTCCACAAAAATCTCTGACAACTGAAAAACCTTTTTCTTCTACATACGTTTGAATTTCATGACCAATATCTCCAAGTTTTTTTCCAGGTTTTAAAATTTTTATGGCTCTCATCATTGACTCATGAGTTGCATCTATAAGATTATTTAATTTTACAGAAGTTTTACCTATACAAAACATTCTACTTGTGTCTCCGTAGTGGTTATCAATGATTGCTGTGACATCTACATTGACTGCGTCACCTTCTTCTAAAATTCTTTCTTCAGAAGGAATTCCATGACAAACAACATGATTTAATGAAGTACATAATGATTTGGTAAAACCCCTGTAATAAAGTGGGGCAGAGTAACCTCCGTTGTCTCTAATAAATTCGTAGCCAAGTTTATCAATTTGTGCAGTTGAAATACCTTCTTTTATATTTTCAGTAAGCATATCTAGGGTCTGAGCTGCAAGTTTTCCTGCAATTCTCATTTTTTCAAATTTTTCTGAATAACTATTCATTTATAATTTTTAACTTTTTTTCTATTCTTATTTCTTTTGAATTTAGTCTGCATCTATAAGCAAGAAAATTAACACCAGCTTTTTTCGCAATAAGATAGTTTTTATAATATTCTTCATCAATATCTTTCGCAATTTTAAAATTTTCCATATTTTGTATCTGAACTAAAAAGATCAAGTAAGATTTATAACCTTTTTTTATGGCATCAATAAGGGTGAGAAGATGTTTTGAACCTCTTGTAGTAATTGCATCAGGAAATTCAGCAGTTTTTTTTTCTCTAAAAAGAGTTACATTTTTAACTTCGATAAAGCTTTTTTGCTTTTTTTTTTCTATTAAAAAATCAAATCTAGTTTCTTTATTATAAAAAACTTCTGATTTAATATTATCGTTGTTTTTTAATTCATTAATTAGATTAGCATTTAAACCATGTTCAACAATCTTATTAGCCATGTGAGTATTTACACCAACTAAATTATTTCTAGCTTTTATCAACTCTAAACCAAATTTTAGTTTTCTTTTTGGATTATCATTTTTGAGTAAGTATACTTCATTTCCCTCATCTAGCAGACCTTTCATGGAGCCTGTATTGGGGCAATGGGCTGTAACAATTTCTTTATTTATTTTTACATCTATAAAAAAACGTTTATATCTTTTGATTAATTTGCCTTTTATTAAAGACTTGGTAAATTCCATATTCAAATTATAGATAATATGACAAAAAATACAAAAGTTAATGCTGCTATATTAATAATTGGAAATGAAATTCTTTCAGGTAGAACTCAAGACACAAATACAAGTACTTTAGCAGTTTGGCTTAATTCACTCGGAGTTCAGGTAAACGAAGTAAGAGTTATCCCAGATACAAAAAAAATAATAATTGAAACTTTAAATCTCTTAAGAAAAAATAATGATTATGTTTTTACAACTGGTGGTATTGGTCCAACACATGATGACATCACAGCAGAGTCTGTTTCAGAGGCTTTTGGGTTAAAGTATGAAGTTCATCAAGAAGCTTACAAGATATTAGAGAGTTACTACAAGCCAGGAGAATTTAATGAAGGCAGACAAAAAATGGTTTGGATGCCGAGTAATGCTGAATTAATTTTAAATCCAACAAGTGGGGCTCCAGGATTTAGTGTTGAGAACGTGTTTTGTTTACCAGGTGTTCCATCAATACTAAAATCTATGTTAGGTAGTTTAAAACAAAAAATTATAGGTGGTGATCCAATATTGAGTCACACAATAAGTTTAAGAACTGTAGAGAGTGAAATTGCAAATTCTTTATCAAAGGTTCAAGATCAGAATAAAGATGTTGAAATTGGAAGCTATCCCTTTTTTCACGCAGGAAAACTTGGAGTATCCATAGTTCTTCGGTCTGAGCAGCAATCAAAAATTGATGATTGTAGTGCTCAGATTTTAAATTTTATTAAAGAAAAAAAAATAGAAATTGTAGATCGATAAATGCTTTATTTTGCTTATGGGAGTAATCTTCATCATTTTCAAATGAAAAGAAGGTGTAAGGATAGTATTTTTTTAAAAAAAATAAATTTAAAAGATTTTAGATTAACCTTTAGAAGTAAATATAGAGCAGCTGACATAGAGCCAAAAAAAAATTCAATTGTTCCTGGTGGACTTTTTGAAATATCCAAAAGTGATGAAAAAAAACTCGATGTTTATGAGGATTATCCAATTTTATATAAAAAGTATTATTTTCTATATTATGGAAAAAAAGTTATGACTTATACAATGACTAACAAAACACCTTTTAGATTTCCCACTGAAAGATATCTTAATGTAGTAAAAAAAGGTTATAAAGATTGTAAACTTGATTTTACTTATTTAAAAAAAGCACTAACTGAATGAATAAATGAGTCACGATGTAAAAAAAAATAAGTTTTTGAAAAAAATTTTAGGAGCACTAGGTTTTAAAATGTTTCCAAAAGAAACAATAAAAACTGAGCGATTTATTGAGTCTTCTTCTTTAAATAGTGGTGATTTAATAAAACTTCTTATTAATAAAAAAAAAATAAATAACATAATACAGATCGGTGCTAATGATGGAAAAAGTGACGATTTTTTGAGAACATCTATAAACACGGATACAAATGTATTATTAGTAGAGCCAATCAAAAGTGCCTTTGAACAATTGGAAAAAAATTATTCTGGCTATAAAAATGTAAAGTTTGTTAATAAAGCTATTGATATAAAAAGTGGTAAGAGAGAAATATTTTCAGTAAATCCAAAATATCACGACTTTTATGAAAAAAAATATCAAAGCAAGGATGTAAGTTGGCTAACTGTTCTAGCATCATTTGATAAAAATCACTTAGAGTATCATGGTATAAAATCTAATCATATACAATCTATTGAGATCGATTGCATTAATTTTAAAGAACTTATTGATCAATATAATTTTGATAGCCTAGATCTCTTAGTAGTTGATACAGAAGGTTATGATGAAATTTTAATAACAAATTTTATTCAAAATACAAATATCAGACCATTAATAATTTTTGAGTGGATTCATATACAAAAAAATAAAGCGGAAGATCTCATTGAATTATTAGAATTAAACAATTACAAATTTTTGAAATTAAACAAAGATCTAATTTGCATTCAAAAAAATTTATTATTCAATTAATTTTTAGAGGATGATTAAAAATAAATAAATGTTATTCAAACTAAATCAATTTTATATAAATAATAAAATTTCCTTTATTATATTTTCTCTTAGCGTAATATTTGCCTTAACAATTCAACAATTCACTTTATTTAAAGGAGCTTTCGTAGTTTTAATTCATGCTCTAGAAATTTTTAATGACAATAAACTTCAAAATGATTGGATTGCCAATCAAACAGATCATATACCCTTATTCACTTATTTTAATTATATTTTGATAAAATTTTTTTCTGTAAAAATTTTATACTTTATGCATTTTGTTCTATTGAGTTTATGTGCATTATCATTGTTTTTAATTAGTAAAAGTATTTTCACAAATCTTGAAAAATCAAATTTTATTATAGTTTGGTTTACTTTTTTTATATTGATATTTCATGAAAATAGTTTTTTTTCAGGTGTTGCAGGTCAAAGTATCATAGACGCAGGGTATCAACCCGCAAGTTATGGGGTTTTATTTTTTTTAGGAATTTATTTTTTTTTAATAAATAAAAATTTTTTAAGCATTCTTTTAATTTGTATTAGTGCATCTTTTCATCCCACGTATATAATCCACTCAGGATTTTTAGTTCTAGGGTTTTCGACGTACTTTTTTTTATTTAAAAAATACACAGACTTATTTAAGATTTTTCTTTATTATTCCTTTTTAATATTGCCAATAACAATTTTTGTTTTTTTCAATTTTCTCAATCTAGATAGAGATACAACAATTTTAGGCCAAGAAATTTTAATGAAAAGAATACCTCATCATGCTGATATTCATTACTGGTTTTCACATAAGGATATCATTTCAATTATCACATTTTTTATTTCTTTAATTTTAATTAGAGATAAAACAAAATTATTTATTTCCTTAGGTATTTTCGGCTTCTGTTCAATCTTTTTATCAATAATCCAATATTTAGTAGAAATAAATAGTCTTGCACTCGTATTCCCTTGGAGATCATCAGTATTTTTGATGCCCATTTCATCGATAATTATAATATCTTTTTTAATTAATAAATTTAGAGAAAAACTTTTAAATAAAAAAAAATTAATCTATGTTGTTTTTTTTTCAATAATTATTTTTTTTGGATTAAAATCTCACATATTAGAAAATTTAAATTCTAATTTTGAGAAAAAGATATTTCTATTTAACAAAATTAAGAAAAATTATAACGAAATTGACTCAATATTAGTACCAATTGATACAGTATCTATTAGGTTGAATACTGGTTTACCTATTTTTATTAATCATAAACATCATCCATTTAAACATAACGAAATTATTGATTGGGATTTAAGATTAAAATTAGCTAGTAACTTTTACAATGCTAAAAATTTGGAATCGCAAATCAAATTTTTAAAAGAAATTATAGAACTTGAAAAAATATCTCATATTTTATTCAAAAAAACGCAATTTTATCCTGAATGTAAAGATTTAATAAACGATGATGATTATATTTTGATAAAAATATCTGATTGTTACAAAAATTAATTACTTTTCAATGTCAATTATATAAAAAAGATTAAAATCTAACAATGGTATTTTAAATGGCTCATATCTTTCAAAATTAATTTTGTTAAAATTTTTTTTGATAATTGGAATTAATGAAAAAATACTGTTAACATGATCTTTGGCTGTGAAATAATAATAATCTTCTTTTGTGAAATCATAATTTTTTTTAATCAAAAAATTAGCACTTATAAATTTACCAGCTCGCCATAATAAACCAGGATCAGTTGGAAGAGCTATAGTTAAATTTCCTCCTGGTTTTAATTTTAAATAAATATCCTGAAGTATTTTTTCTGGCTCAAGAATATGCTCCAGACAATGTGATAATATTATTCTGTCAAAAAAATTATCCTCAAATGGAAGTTTTTCTCCATCATAAGTAGCAAATATAACTTTGTCTTTATCTTTGTAAAAATCAGACAACTCTTCAATTTTTTCAGCCACATGATACTCATCAAATTCATGTAATAAATAGTCTGTGTGAGGATGTGTGCCAGGACCAATTTCAAGAATTTTGCTTTTTTTTTCTTTATTTTTTTCCATTTTTTTATGAGATAATTTCATAAAAAAACCAATTAAACCATTATACATGTGTTGATTGTAGTTTTGGCCGGTGTAAAATTTTTTAAATGAGTTCATTTACATTAGTTCTATATATTATATTTAAATTTATTACAAAACTTAGATCATGAAAAAAAGAAATAAATTTTCAATTTCAATAATTCTCCCATTTTTGAATGAAATTAATTCACTAAAAAAAACAATTGCAATTTTAGAAAAAATTAAATTTGAAAAAGAATATATAATCATTTTTTCAAATGAATTAACAAATAAAAAAAATAAATTCGAATTACAAAAGCTCAAAAAATCATTTAAAAATTTAAGATATTTTAGTCAATTAAAACCATTTGTTGGTGGTGCTATTGATCTAGGTATAAAAAAATCTAAATTAGAATTTATTGCAATAATGGCATCTGATCTTGAAACAAATCCAAATGAGCTAATCAAATTGATAAGAATTAGTCTAAAAAATCCAAACTCTATTATTTCTGCTGATAGATGGTTAAGTCAAAAAGGCTTTTCCAATTACGGTTTAATCAAATATTTAGCCAATTTTTTTTTCCAAAAATTAATTAAATTAATTTTTAAGTATGAAATATTAGATTTTACTTTTGCTTACAGAATTTATCCACGTAAAATACTTAAGAATTTATCGATTACTGAGTTTAGACATGGTTTTGCATTAGAATTATTGCTCAAACCTATAAAAATGGGATGTGATATTAAGACAATTCCAGCCACATGGAGGAAAAGAGTTGAAGGAACATCTTCGATTAGTATAAGAAGTTATCTTTCATATTTAAAAGTTTTATTTAAAAACTTATGATTTATATTGCAACCACCACAATCAACAAACCTACTAAAGCACTAAAACTTTTTGCAGCAAATAAAAATTGCAAGCTCATCGTGGCACTAGATAAAAAATCTAAAAAGTTTGATTTAAAAAATACAATTGTCCTAAGTACAAAGTATCAAGAAAAAAAGTGGCCCAAATTATCTAAATTAGTTGGATGGAATTGTATACAAAGAAGAAACTTTGCAATTTTAGAGGCCTTTGAAAGAGGAGCAGAAACTATTGCTTTGATAGATGACGATAATATTCCATATACTAATTGGTTTAAGAATATATTTATTCACAATAAAATTCGCTGCAAAGAGGTGAAGACTAATAAAATAATTTTTGATCCAGTTGGATATACCAATCACAAGAATCTTTGGCATCGAGGATTGCCGCTAGAACTTGTTAACAACAGGAAATATAAAGTTGGTAAAAAATATTTGATTAAACCAGATATTCAAGCAAATTTTTGGAATGGTGATCCAGATATTGACGCTGTTTGTAGAATGATTTTCAAACCAGAGTGTACTTTTAAGAAGAAACTTTTCCCATTTTTTTCAAAAAAAATTTCTCCATTTAATTCTCAAAATACTTTGCTGCATAGAAAAGTTATTAAAGATTATTTTCTATTTCCACATATCGGAAGGATGGATGATATTTGGGCTGCATTCTACGTTACAGCAAAAAAATACAAAGTGATTTATAATGAACCAACAGTTTATCAACAAAGAAATGTTCATAATTTGATCAAAGATTTCAAAGATGAATATATTGGCTATATAAATTCATTAAAACTAGTTGAGGATTTGTATAAAAATACAGAAAATATTTATAATTTTTTACCAAAAAAAACTTCAGTAGCTTTTGACGAGTGGAAAAAACTAACAGGTTAATTTCATGAATATTTTAATTTTTGGTGGTGCTGGATTTGTTGGAAGACATTATTCAGAATATTTTTTAAAAAAGAATGATTATGTAAAAGTTATAGACAATATAGCTCCATTATCTGGAGGAATTCATCCTAAAAAATGGAAATTATTTAATCCATATAAATTTAACAAAAAATTTAAATTTTTAAATCAGGACTGTAGAAAATTTTTTAGAGTTAGATTGGAAAAAAAATATGATTTAGTAATTAATTTGGCTGCTATTGTTGGTGGGCGAGAAGTTATTGAAAATAATCCATTAGCGGTTGCTGAAGATTTAGAAATTGACACAGCTTTTTGGAGGTGGGCAGTTAAAAATAAAAAAAAGATTCGACATGTAATTACATACTCCTCAAGTGCAGCATACCCAGTAAATTTACAAACTAAAAAAAATTTCAGGTTATTAAAAGAACAAGACATTGATTTTTCAAAAGACAATTTGGGTAAACCTGATCTTTCTTATGGTTGGGCTAAGTTAAATAATGAATATTTGGCCTCAATCGCTTTTAAAAAACATGGGATAAAAAATACAATTTTTAGACCCTTTTCAGGTTATGGATCTGATCAAGATTTGAATTACCCATTTCCAAGTATTGTACTTAGAGCAATAAATCATAAATCAAAAAAAAAATTTATAGTTTGGGGAAGTGGTTACCAAATGAGAGATTTTATTCATATTAAAGACGTTATTAGAGGTTCTTTACTTATCGCAAGGAAAATTAAAAATGGAAAAGCTATAAATTTATCATCAGGAAAATTATTAAGTTTTATTTCATTATCAAAAAAAATATTAAAAATTTTAGGAAAGAAAAATGCAAAGGTTATTGGAAATTCAAATAAACCCGAAGGTGTTTATGCTAGGGGCGGTTCAACATTTTTGCAAAAAAAATACGGCTTTGTTCCAAAAATATCAATTGATCAAGGTATTAAATGGGCAATTCAATATTTTGACAATAAGCAATAATTATTATTGAGTATTTGTTAACCAAATTGTTTCAAAAGGTTTAAGAATTAAAAATTGTTTATTTTCAATTATAATTTTTGAGCTCATTAAATTCTTCATTTCAAGACACTTTTTATCAATTCTGGTTTTTTGAATCTTCGAGCTTAAATTTGTAATACATATTATTGTTTGTTTTTTATCTTTGCTTATTCTTTTAAAACCATAGATTTTCTTGCCAAAATCTAAATTCACTCTTAAGGCGTTAGGGTGAAAAGCTTTTTGTTTTCTTCTAATACTTAACAAATTACAAAGCTTATTATAAAATATACTTTGCTTAGTGTTTTTAACTTTAAGTTTATTGTTAATATTTTTTAAATTCCATTTATATCTATTAACATCTCTGTTGTTACCAGTAATAATAAATTTGGCCTCATCATTAGAAGTACCAAACATGGAGTTAAAGTATATGGCTGGAATTCCCTCAAAAGAGATCATTATAGCATGAGCAGAAATATATCTTTCTAAATAAAATTCACCTTTCTGATCATAATCGGATTTTTTTAAGGCATCAAAAACTGTAATATTTGCCTCATATACTTTTTTACCTTTATTTTGAACTTTTCTGTAAGAAAATTTTGAACCATTTTTTTTTAGTCTCTTTAAAAAATTATTTAATGTTTTTTCATTCAACAATCCCTCTGTAGGTCTCATCCCTATACCATCGTGTGACGCAATAAAATTTAAATAACAATTTTCATTTTTTGTATTAGGAAGTTTTTTACTCCACTCATTTAAATATGAACTATTTTCAAAAAGAAAGGCATGAATTAATAATGGTGGTAAAGAAAAATTGTATATCCAATTAGCCTCATCATTTTTACCAAAATAACTTAAATTTTCTTTTTCAGGTAAATTTGTTTCTGTGATTATTGTGGTTTGTACATTCAAAAGACAAATTATGATTCTTAAAAGTTTTATAATTTCATGTGTTTGTTGTAAATTAATACACTCAGTTCCATTTACTTTCCAAAGATATGCAATAGCATCTAGTCTAAAAATGGTTACACCATTGTTAATGAGATGGATCATTATATTGATAAATTCAATTAATACAGATGGATTTTTGAAATTTAAATCAATTTGATCTGGGCTAAATGTACGCCAAAGATAATCGGATTTTTTAAAAATGTTTATTTTTTTTAGTAATCTATGATCTCTTGGTCTAACCACTTTAGAAGTATTAAATTTAGAGTCGATTGTTAAAAAAAAATCTTTTCCAGGTTCCTTTTTTTTTAGAAAATTTTTAAACCAAAAGCCTCTTGCTGATGAATGATTGATAACTAGATCAGCCATAACATTACTCGATTTTGAAACATTCTTTATATCAAACCAATTTCCAAGTTTATTTTCAACTTTGTAATGATCTTTAACAGCAAAGCCACTATCACTACTTGAAGGATAGAATGGTAAAAAATGAATAGTATCAAAATAATTTTTTAATTTCTTTTGAAAAAAGCTTTGAAATATTTTAATTGATTTTTTTTTTTCTGAATACACGCTATCACCATAACAAATAACTAAAGTAGTTTTCTCAGAGATACTTTTTTTCTTTTTAAGATTTTTTTTGTTAAATTGTTGAATGATTTGAACAATTTCATTTTCAAAATAATCAATATCTCTTTTCGATAAGAATATTTTGTAAATATTGTCTAATTTAGATCTTATAGTTTTCTGATCTTTTTGAGTTAACATTAATAATATTTTTTATTATCATCATTAACTACTTTTTCAAGTCTTCCAAGAAAATCTGGTATTGCGCTTTTTACTCTACTCCATGTGGGTATAAATGGGGTATCCATTGGATTAAGAATAAAGGCTTCTCCAGCTTTCATTATATTTATTGCAAATAATTCAACTGCCTTTTCCTCTGTATGAGAATCAAATTTGAGCCCGTTCATGACTGCATCATTTCTATATATATCAATTAAATCTAAAGCAGATCTATAATAAGTTGCTTTTAATGATCTAAACTTTTCCCTGCTAAAAGTGTTGCCTTGAGTTGCTAATTTTTTGATAAATGTTTTAATGATATCAATTGACATTCTTGATAGTCCTTTTGTTTCATCATCAATTGATAATACTTGATGTTTGTGGTCATAAGTATCTGCTAAATCTACTTGGCAGATATTTTGAGGAGAAAAACTTCTTTGCATTTCTGATAAAATTCCAACTTCAATTCCCCAGTCTGAGGAAATTCTTAATTCAGGTAAAACATTTCGCCTGAATGAAAATTCACCTGCCAAAGGATATTTAAATGATTTCATAAAGTCTAAATAATCACTTTTACCAATAGTTTTTTCTAATGCTGTTAGCAGCGGAAAAACTAATAATCTTGCAACTCTTCCATTCATCTTTTCATTCGCTACTCTTGGATAATAGCCTTTACAAAATTCAAAGTTGAAAAGGGGATTTACTACTGGATAAAATAACTTTGCAAGCATTCTTCTATCATAAGTTTTAATATCACAATCATGTAAAGCAACTGATCGTGCACTATCTCTTGCTATACACATGCCTATACAATACCAAACATTTCTACCTTTACCGAGCTCACTTGGAGCAAGGTTATTTTTTTTTAATTCATGATCTAATTTTTTTAAACTTGGACCGTCATTCCAAAGAATTGAAAAGGGTGATTTTAATTTCTTGAAAAATTTCCAAGCTTTTTTAGCTTGAGCTTCATTTGCCTTGTCTAATCCAATAATTATGTGATCTAAATATTTCGTTTTACTTATTTCCTCAACTATTTTTGGCAAAGCCGATCCCTCTAATTCGGAATAAAGACATGGCAAAATTAATTCCATTTTTCTTTGTTTTGAAAATTTTGAAAGTTCATTTTCAATGACTGCTGTGGACTTTGTTTTAAAGTCGTGCAAAGTAGAGACTACTCCATTTTGAGAAAAATCACTCATGCTGGGTTTTTAATCTTAATAGTCTAGTTTAACTAGTGCCGTTTTAATCACATCAGCCCAGCCCTCAGGTGATGGCTTGTTAGAAACTATTAGATTATCTATGTTTATTTGATCTTGTTTAAATTGATCATTAAAGACTAAACATGGAATATCACAATTTCTCAACATATCTAAATCATTAAAATTATCTCCTACACCTATGACTTTTATTTTACTTTCTACTTTTTTGTATATCTTTAGAACTTGACTCATTGATTTAACTTTATCTGTATTATCTCCTAGGTTTAAAACACGACCTCCTTCTTGCATAGTTAATGAAGAAGATCTTAAAATTTTTAATAATTTATTTTTTTCTGTTTTGTCACCCTCAAATAAAAAGGGAATTGTATATTTACGATTTAAAGCATTTTTTAAATTATTTTCTTCAAGGCCAAAAATATTGGTTTGTTCTTTGGAATTCATTTTTGAAATAAATTTACATTTAGCTTTAAGATTTTCAGGAACTTTAGAGTCAAAAATTTCAATTAATTCCTGTTTATCTCTGCTCAAAACTATTTTGTTTGGAAAATTACTATTTATTAAATTCAATCCATGAATTGAAGATCCATTTTCAGATATAAAAGGAAGATCCGAACCAAGTTCCGATATAAATCCATCTATTTCTTTTTCAGTTTTACTAGTATTAGGAATAATAATAATCCCCTGATCAATAAGACTTTTTACATAATCTTTTATCTCATCAAATTTGAAATTATCTCTATGTAATAATGAACCATCTAAATCAGTAAATATAATTATTGAAAATTTTTTACTCAAAGAAATCTATCTTATCCTGTTTTTATTTTTATCAAAAAATAAAACCTTGTCTTTAGAAAATGATATTTTAAGTGGCTGATTATTTATATCTTCTGACGATTTAATAGTAATTTGGTTGTCCGATAATTTAGCGTAAATAATTTTTTCGAAGCCTAAATTTTCAATAAGATCTACTTTAACATCTAATTTAATTTCACGATCATTTTTTATGCTGATATCTTCAGGCCTAATACCTAAATAAATCTCATCTTTAAAATCAAAATTTTCAAAAGTAATTTTATTTTTAAACAATTCTATGGTGTTAGAATTGATAATTTGTTCTTTAATAATTTTGACAATATTCATTTTTGGGGAACCAATAAATTCTGCAACAAAAATGTTATTGGGATCAGTGTAAATTTCATTTGGTGTTCCAAATTGTTCGATAATTCCTTTATTTAGCACTACGATTCTATCAGCTAATGTCATCGCCTCTATTTGATCGTGTGTTACATAAATAATATTTGTTTTTAATTTTTTGTGTAACTTAGAAATTTCAACTCTCATTTCCGATCTTAAAGCTGCATCTAGATTAGACAATGGTTCATCAAATAAGAATACTTTAGGATTTCTTGTAATAGCTCTACCGATTGCAACTCTTTGCCTTTGTCCGCCTGAAAGTTGTTTGGGTTTTCTCTCTAATAAATCCTCTATTTGAAGTGTTGCAGCTGCGTGATTAACTTTTTCACTAATTTCATTTTTTGAAATTTTTTCCATTTTCAAACCAAATGACATATTTTCAAAAACATTCATGTGCGGATATAAAGCGTAAGATTGAAAGACCATTGCAATTTCACGCTTAGAAGGAATTAAGTTATTAATTAATTTTGTATCTAAAAATATTTCTCCTTGATCGATACTTTCTAATCCTGAGACCATTCTTAATAAAGTTGATTTTCCGCAACCTGAAGGACCTACTAAAACTATAAATTCTCCATCGTGTATGTCTATGTTAAAATTGTTGATAACTTTATTTTCACCAAATGATTTTTCGAGATTTTTAATAACAATTTTTGACATTTATTTGATTTAAAGGGATTTTAACTAACCATTAAATGTTGTTAAAAATTTATTACACTGCTAGATTTATCGCAATGAAAAAATCGCGAACATCAGAGAAAACTAAATACCAGAGAGGAACAATATAAGAGGGGGAATACATGATTAAAAAAATCATAATTAATATATTTGCTCTAGTATTTCTAATTACTAATACTAGTTTTGCGGATATTAAATTTTGGACGACAGAGGTCCAACCTGCAAGAATGGCAAAACAAGAGGAGATGGCTAAAGCGTTTGAAGCTAAAACTGGCATCAAAGTTGAAGTCATACCAATTGAAGAAAAAGATCTTGGTACAAGAGCTACTGCAGCAGCAGCAGCGGGAGATCTTCCAGATGTGATTTATCACACTCTTCAATATGTTTTACCATGGGCTGAGGCAGGCATATTAGATGTTGATGCAAATAACGCTGTAGTTAAGTCGTTAGGTAAGAAAACATTTGCACCGGGTGCATTAAATATGGCTAAGAAGGGTGGAAAAATTGCAGCTGTACCAGTTGATGGCTGGACACAAATGGTTGTTTATAGAAAAGATCTATTTGCTGCAGCTGGTTTAGAGCCACCAACTTCATATGCAAACATTGTTAAAGCAGTTAATGCATTATCAAGCAATGATATGTTTGGCTTTGTAGCTGCCACTAAAACAGATGAAAACTTTATGAGCCAAGTTCTTGAACATGTACTTTTAGCTAATGGAGTTAATTTTGTTAAAAAAGGTGGAACTAAAAAGCAAGGTAAAGCTTTAAAGAATTCTTTAGAATTTTACAAAGTAATTGCGAAAGCAAGTCCTCCAGGAGAATTATTCTGGAAACAATCAAGAGCATTATACTTCGCTGGAAAAACACCAATGATTATTTGGTCACCATTTATTATGGATGAGTTAGCAGGTTTAAGAGACTCTGCTCCACCAACAATAAATAGTGATCCGACATCACCAGAGTTAGCTTCTAAAACTGGTTTCATTACTAATTTTAGTGGACCGAATAATAAAAAAGGTGCTGCTTGGGCTGATGTGAGATACTTTGGTATTACTGCGGATGCAGATACTGATGAAGCTAAAAAATTCATCGAGTACTCTATGAGTGAAGGTTATACAGCGACATTAGGAATTGCTCCGGAAGGAAAATTTCCAGTAAGAAGAGGAAATAAGAGTGATCCTAGTGCTTACACTAAAGCTTGGAGTAAATTACCAGTAGGTGTTGATAGAAAAGCTCCTTTAACAGATCTTTATTCTGCAGATGTTATTGATAACATCGTTGCAGGTTTAGATACTGCAAACAGATGGGGTGTTAAAGAAGGTGAATTATCTCGAGCATCAAAAATCATCAATTCTCAATTCTTAAACAGAATCACGAGAGAATATATTGATGATCAAATCTCAGTTGATGAAGCGGTTAAGAAAATTAACGCTGAATTAGCTAAGTTTTAAATAATAAATTTATAAAGAGCGGATAATATTTTATTATCCGCTTTTTATTATGAGTGATTCATTATCAAAATTAGAAAAAAGAACTGCCTACACTTTAGTTTTACCTGCAGTCCTATTAGTTTTTGCCATCGTATTATTTCCTATATTTGCCAATGTTTGGATTAGTTTTAAAGACATTGAACTAAAAGATATTAGAATTCCAGAACCTCGAGCAAAGAAAATTGTTAAATCAATTTCAGAAAATCAATCAGAATTAAGAATTATTTATAAATTAAGAAATAGTTCTTTAATTCAAGAAATAAGAAATGTTCAGTTTCAAGATAAATTTCCAACAAATGTTTCACCGATCAATTTAGATCCAAGATGTAATTTTCAATCTAAAAAGGTTGTTTGTAGTTTTGGAAATTGGCAGGCAAAATATAGGGAAAATTTTGAGATAATTATACAGAATATCAATGGTGAAATAATTGATAAAAAAATAATTAAATCTCAAAAACCAATTTTAAGTGGGAAAGCAGATAACCCACTACTCACTACAAATTTTACTTTAGAAAATTTTAAAAAAGTTTTTTATGAAAATAATTTTGTTGAATTACTTTTAACGACATTTTACTTCACTTTTTTTGGTACAGTTGGGGCAATTATCTTTGGAATTTTAGCAGCACAATTAGTTAATCAAAATATTCAAGGTCGAACTTATATGCGAGGTATTTTACTTTTTCCGTATGTGGGCCCTGTAGTTGCTTTAGCTTATACTTGGACTTTATTACTAGATCCTAATAGTGGAACTTTAAATGCATTATTAGTAAATTTTAATATCATAGAGCAACCAATAAATTTATTAGGCCAAAAATACATAACAATGAGTATTTTAGGATTTGAATTCAAATTAAGGTTAGCTTTAACCACAGTTATCTTTTTTGAAATTTGGCGTTATTTTCCACTCGCTTTTCTATTTATTTTAGCAAGATTGCAAGCAATACCACAAAGTTTGTATGAAGCAGCAGAGGTGGATGGAGCAAGCCCAATTCAAAAATTTATCCATATTACTCTACCTCAAATTACAGCGATCATCTCAATTTTATTTATGATTAGGTTTATTTGGAACTTTAATAAATTTGAAGATATCTTTTTATTAACCGGTGGGGCATCAGGCACAAGAACTTTACCTATCAATGTTTATCAACAAGGATTTGCAGTTTCAGATATTGGAATGGGCTCTGCCGTTTCAATAGTAATTGTCATGTTGCTTCTTAGTTTTATGGTTATTTATTTTAGATTAATTGGAAAGAGGGCTAATGAAGTTTAAGTCTCTTGCAATATTTTTAATAATTTCATCTTTTTTTCTGACATGCATTTTATCAATTTGGAAGATCATGGCTACGCTCCAAGGTTTAAGTTTCACTTATTTAAACATCACACCTGTATTCTTAATTGGTATTCTGTTATCGTTGGCATTTGTCTTAATTGGCAATAGGATTAATCACTTAATAAAGATTCTCTTATTATCTTTTATATTTTCAATTTCATATTTTTACTTAAATGAGGCATCTCCATATTGGTATATATTTGGAGTTTTCTTAATTACTTTGTTTTTTTCGAATAAACTCAAAAAATACAGTATGCAATCTTTACAGGAAGATTTCATATCTGAAAAAATTATTTTTGATTTTATTACCTTATTTGGCATTGTTTTCTTTGCATTTGTAATCTTATTCCCGTTTTACATTATGCTAGTTACCAGTTTTAAAACTCAGATCGCTTTATTAGTTAATCCTTTAGACTTTAGTCTAGATTTTACCAAAAGCTTAACTGAGTTGTTCAAATCTTATTTTGTTATCTTTGAAACTTATAATTTTGGTAGATATATCTTAATAAGCTCAGCAGTTTCAATTGGAACTGTTATTGTCACGTTATTATTTGCAATTCCTGCAGCTTATGCTGTTGCTAGATTAAACTTCTTTGGTAAAAACTTTTTATCAACTTCGATCTTAATTATTTATATGTTTCCAGCTATAGTATTAGTCATCCCTTTATATACTGTGTTTAGTCAACTTGGATTAAGAAACTCAATCTTTGGTTTATTGATTGTTTATACAGCCACAACCTTGCCGGTTGCTATTTATATGTTGCAGGGATATTTCAAAAGTATTCCAAAAGAAATTGAAGACGCAGGCATCATGGATGGTCAAAATTGGTTTGGTATAATTTTAAAGATTATAATTCCTTTAAGTTTGCCAGCTATTGCATCTGTTGCACTTTATGTCTTCATGATAGCCTGGAATGAGTTTCTTTTTTCATTGATGTTTTTAGATAGTCCTAAATCCTTCACTTTATCAAGAGCCATTCAATATCTAAGCGGTGATGCAGAAACACCACGTCAATATTTAATGGCTGGCTCTGTAATCGTTACTTTACCTGTACTTTTTATTTTCATATATTTTGAAAAATATTTAGTCAGCGGTCTAACAGCTGGTAGTGTAAAAGAGTAATTTTTAGTACTATGAAATTAAAGAGTTTTTTAAGATCTTTTATATTTCTAATTCCTTTAATTCTGGTTTTTTCAAAATCTATGGCGGAGCCAACCTTTGTGCAAAGCAAATCAATCGACACAGCCACTTATTATGGACTTACATTTAATAATGATGGAACAAAAATGTATACTTTAAGAAGCGGAGGAACAACGGATGCAGTTATTGAACATATATTAACTACCGCATATGACATTTCAACGGCAACCGTAAATAATACTAAAGTAGTACATGTAAGTGGAGGTAACGACTCTCATGTACCAACACAAGTAGTGTTCAATAACGATGGAACAAAAATGTTTGTTGTTAACCATGCTAATAGAAGGTCAGTAGATTACTGGTCACTAACCACTGCATTTGATGTTTCAACTGCTTCATTTGATGGCTTATATAGTCTCATTGGTAAAGAACAAAGAGCTAATTCAATTGCATTTAATAATGATGGTACCAGAATGTTTATTGCTGGTGTAGGAAATAATTCACAAGAGCGTGTTCATGAATTTTCACTAGATACAGCATTTGATCTTAGCTCAGGAGTTACACATGTTAATACCGAAGATATGAGTTCTTACCACGACTACATAGACGGGGTTACTTTTAAAGATGATGGTACTAAAATGTATACCATTGATAGTGAGACTGAACAGATTTCTCAGTTTAAATTAACTACACCTTATGATGTTTCTACTTTATCTCTTGAAGGTACCTTTGATGTAAGTTCTTATGATATCGCACCAAGAGAGGTTGCCTTCAGTAATGATGGAAGTAAAATGTTTTTCATTGGTGATACAAACGATAAAGTTTATGAATTTAACCTAAGTTGTAATTGGAGTTTAATTGATAGTGCTTGTGATGACCCTGTTGGTAAATATAAAGGCGGTAAAGATCATTTAGCTATAATTGACTCACAAACAACAACAGCTAAACAAATTGCCATCCACGCCACTACGCCAGTATTAAATCGTATGTTTTGGTTAAGACGTCATAGAAGTAATGACCAATTAAGTAATCAAAATATTAGATTGAATTTTTCAAATTCAATGATGGCCTCATTATCAGAAATTATCCCGGTATCTAATAAAACTAATGAGGTGTTAGATAAACTATCGGATGAATGGTCATTTTGGAGTGAGGGCAGTATTAGTTTTGGAAGAGCAGGAGATACCTCACATTCTTCGTCAAAAAAAATTGATAGTAAAGGTATCTCGTTTGGAATGGATAAAAAGATAAGTGAAAATAAATTATATGGATACGCATTCCGGTATGGTCGAGATGAAGTGGATGTAGGCTCTTTTGGAACGACTCTAGATACTGACTCAGTTAGTTTATCACTTTATGGAACTTTTCCTCATGATGATGAAAGATTTATTGAAGGTATTTTGGGAGTAAGCAAATTAAAGACTGATCATGTTAGAAAGGGAGGAGGGAATACTAGAACAGGTAATCGAAATGGATCACAAGTATTTGGCTCAATTAATTATTTTACTACTTATCAAAAAGAAAAATTCAATATTTCTCCTAATATAAGAATTGATCTCAGCTACACAGAATTATCAAAGTATTCAGAAACAGGGGTGGCTAGTCTTGTTTATAATAAACAAGTAGTTGAAACTGGAATGATATCCTCAGGTTTTAACTTAAGTAATATTATTGACTATAACTCGTTAACTTTTGAACCAAATGCAGGTTTAGAATTTAGTTTAGACTTTAGCCCTACATCAGATGCAACATATAGGTATATCTCACAAACAACTGAATATACTAGAGGTATTGGTCAAGATTCTAAAAGTATTAGAGGCAATATTGGATTTGATTTAGAAATGGATAATGGTTTATCTCTAATGACGATCTATGAAAGAAATCAAAGTGAAATTGCTCATAGTGATACTTTATATATAGGGTTTGGCTATGTTCCTGATGAAAGTACTGAGTATGCTATGAAATTAGATAATAATGAAGCAACTTTAAATTATAAAAGAAATTTAAGTGGTTTTGATATCAGCATAAGTTCTAACTATAGTTTGATGAGTGAAATTCCCGAATATGGAACAAACCTTGAATTAAGAAATACATTCTGATTAATATAATTAAAAAAATTTACTTATTCATCTTGTTCAATTATAAATATTAGCATAAACACTCATGAAATTCATTAATGCCCTCGTGGTGAAATTGGTAGACACAAAGGACTTAAAATCCTTGCCGCTTGCGGAGTGCCAGTTCGAGTCTGGCCGAGGGCACCATTAAATGTATAGAGTTCAAATCATATCTGATATAAATCAAAGATCTTTAAAAATAAAATCATTAATACAAAAAAAAATTAATCAAAATAAAGTTAAAAGATCGAATATTACAATTGTTATTGGTGGTGATGGCTTCATGTTACAAACACTAAAAAAGAATAGAAAGTCAAAAAAATTTTTTTATGGAGTAAATTCCGGGAGTTATGGATTTTTGATGAATAAATTTTCGTCAAAAAATATCATAAGCAATTTACATAAAGCAAGAATGATTACCATCTCTCCGCTAGAGATGGTTGTAAAAAATAATAAAAATCAAACTAAAAAACATATAGCTATAAATGAAGTTTCAATTCTAAGACAAAGTAGGCAAGCAGCTTCTTTATCAATTTATCATGGTTCTAAACAAGTCATAAAAAAACTTGTCTCCGATGGTGTACTGGTTTCTACACCTGCTGGAAGTACAGCTTATAATTTATCAGTTCACGGACCTATATTAAGTTTGAATTCAAAAAGATTATCTATATCTCCAATAAGTCCATTTAGACCAAGAAGATGGAAAGGTAAAATTGTGAGTGATAAATCTAAAATAAATATTAAGAACTTAAATTCTCAAAAAAGGCCGATTTCTGCTGTTGCTGATAATATTGAGGTGCGGAATGCAAAAAATATTATGGTAAAAACAAATCAAAAAATTAAATTTAATCTTCTTTACGATAGAAACAGAAGTCTACAAAAGAAAATCAAAATTGAACAATTGAGAAAAGAAACGTCTTGATGGTGCCCCCGCACGGATTCGAACCGCGGACCTATTGATTACAAATCAACTATTATTTTTTAGAAAAGTATTATTTGTCAACGTTTTAAAAAATTCCCATTCAGTTTGACCGCATTATGTCCGCAATGCTAATATATATTTATGGTAGAATGGTATATCTTTATTGCATTAGTTATTGCTTTATATGGTTTCATAGTTCTTCCAAAAAAAATCAAGTATCAAGATTCATTAAATAAGAAAAAAGCTTTAGAAAATGAGGCTCTGTTTAGAAACACTCTTCTTATAAATGTTAATGCTGATTTACAAAAAAATAAAAATTTAAAAGGTAATAATAGAGGCAGGGCTTGGTTTGCAAGTATGTATGCCGAAGTACAATCTTTATTGGATGATCATAGAGCTGAATATTTAAGATGGAAAAAGCATCCATCTCGCAAAGGTGCTGAGATTGTTAAAGAAGTTAAAAAAGATAAACGAGAATTAAACAAAAAACTAAAAGTTCTTGAATACGAATTAAAAACGTATGAGCAATATTTTCCAATAATTGACGACTTTAAAGATTATATTTTAGAAGATGACTCATTTCTTATTCAAGATGACGGAACAGTTGGACAAGACAAAGACTTTGATCCTGCACAAAAATTTCTTAAACCTGATGAGTTTAAGAAGTTACCAGCAAATAAAAAAAATCAGTTAGCATTAGACAGATATCTTAACAAAACTCATTCTAAATTAGAGATTGGAAGATTTTATGAGAGATACATAGGTCATCTTTATGAGGACAAGGGATGGACAGTTAAATTTTTTGGGATAATAGAAGGTTTTGATGATTTAGGTAGAGACTTAATATGTAAAAAGGGAAATGAAATTCACATAGTTCAAACTAAAAACTGGTCCAAGTTTAGAACTATTAGAGAAAAATATATGTATCAACACTTTGCAACAACAATGCATTATCAAATAACTGAAAAATTAAATAAAAAAATAAAATTAAAACCAGTATTTTATGCAACGATAGATTATTCAGATATGGCTAAAAAAGTTGCGAAGGCATTAAAGATTGAATTGCATACAGAAAAACTAAAAAAAGACTATCCTATGATTAAATGCAATATTAATCCTGGGACCAAAGAAAAGATTTTCCATTTACCGTTTGATCAACAATATGATAAAATCATTATTGGAAATACACCTGGGGAATTTTACGCAAAAACAGTTAACGAAGCTGTCAAAAAAGGATTTAGAAGAGCATTTAGATATAGGGGTCCAGCATAAATTAAAAACTTAAATCTGTCCGCACTATGTCCGCAATTCATATTCAAACTTAGTTAAAATCTAATTAAGCAAAATAATAAGTGTTGATTTTATTGAGTGATGGTGCCCCCGCACGGATTCGAACCGCGGACCTATTGATTACAAATCAATTGCTCTACCAGCTGAGCTACAAGGGCATGCGCAATAACTATTAATTATTTATTAATTAATCAACTCTTTTTTTTTAGATAACTTAAATGATGAAATACAATAGCGGCACTATTTGATATATTTAGGCTCTCAATTTTTTCATTTATCTCAATCTTAACTAAAAAATCTGCATATTTGGTTGTGTGTTTGTGCATACCAGATCCTTCTGATCCAAATAATAATATGTTATTTCCTTTCCACTCAATATCAGTAAAATCTTCTTTACCATCACCATCGAAACCGTATACCCAAAAATTTTTTTCTTTAAGATTTTTCAGTGTTGAATTGATATTAGAAACTTCAAAAATGTTAATATATTCAATTGCTCCACTTGCAGCTTTATACATAAGTTTACTTTCACTAGGAAAGTTTCTTTCTTTAATAATAACTCCATCAATATTAAAAGAGGCAGCACTTCTTATCAAAGATCCTATATTTCTTGGATCTGTTACTCCATCAAGACAAATTAATGTAATATCATTCTTTTCTTTGATGTATTCTTTAAGAATTGGTTTTTGAATGTGCTCAACTTCTGCAACATATCCCTGGTGTTGTAAATTTTCCCTAGTACTATACTTATCAAGTTCTTTTTTTGTTTTAAAATATACTTTGACCTCATTTAATAAGTTTTTATTGGGACTTTTTTTATGAATGTTTTTCTTACTTTCCTCAGTTAAAAATACTCTTAAAACTTTTCTTTTAGGGTTACGAAGAGCCTCAATTACAGCATGTTGTCCGATGATAAAAAAAGATGATTTATTCATAAAATTTCCTTTGTTTTACACGTTTTTTCAAATATTTTCCCATTAAATCACGTGTTGCATTTAGACAAATAAAATATATAAAACGCTTGTTGTTTGAAGCTTTATTGAACAAGGGGACACTTCCCCTAAGGGAGGGGTTCCAGAGCGGTCAAATGGGGCGGGCTGTAAACCCGTTGACTTCGGTCTTCGAAAGTTCGAATCTTTCCCCCTCCACCATTCAATAATCTTAGGCAATACTGGAGTGTTACTCTTGGGGTTGTGCGGGTGTAGTTCAATGGTAGAACGCTAGCCTTCCAAGCTGGATGTAAGGGTTCGATTCCCTTTACCCGCTCCAAGAAAAATATAATTTATAAAAAAAATAAAAGTGAGGAATATTAGTAATGTCGAAAGAAAAATTTGTAAGAAATAAACCGCATTGTAACATTGGAACAATCGGTCATGTCGATCATGGTAAAACAACTCTAACTGCTGCGATCACTAAAGTTTTATCTGAAACTGGTGGAGCACAAGCAGTTGCTTATGATCAAATTGATAAAGCTCCAGAAGAAAAAGAAAGAGGAATTACAATTTCAACCGCTCACGTTGAATATGAAACTGAAAAAAGACACTACGCTCACGTAGATTGTCCAGGTCACGCTGACTATGTGAAGAATATGATTACTGGTGCAGCACAAATGGATGGTGCAATTTTAGTTGTTAATGCTGCTGATGGTCCTATGCCCCAAACAAGAGAGCATATTCTTTTAGCGAGACAAGTTGGAGTTCCTGCTATTTGTGTTTACCTAAATAAAGTAGATCAAGTTGATGATAAAGAAATGATTGATCTAGTTGAAGAAGAGATTAAAGAATTATTAACTTCATATAAATTTCCAGGTGACAAAACTCCAATTGCTAAAGGTTCTGCACTTGCAGCAGTTGAGGGCAGGGATGATGAAATTGGAAAAAATTCAATTCTAGAATTGATGAAGAATGTTGATGAATTTATTCCACAACCAGATAGACCAAAAGACAAAGATTTCTTGATGCCAGTAGAAGATGTTTTCTCAATCTCAGGAAGAGGTACAGTTGCAACTGGAAGAGTTGAGTCAGGTGTACTAAAAACAGGAGATGAACTTGAGATAGTTGGTATTAGAGAAACTAAAAAATCAGTTTGTACTGGTGTCGAAATGTTTAGAAAACTTTTAGACTCTGGCGAAGCAGGAGATAACGTTGGAGTACTTTTAAGAGGTGTAGAAAGAACTGATATTGAAAGAGGACAAGTTCTTTGTAAACCAGGTTCTGTAACACCACATACTAAATTTGAGGCTCAAGCGTATGTACTTAAAAAAGAAGAAGGTGGAAGACACACACCTTTTTTTACAAAGTATAGACCACAATTCTATTTTAGAACTACAGATGTGACTGGAGAGGTAGAATTACCAGCTGGTACCGAAATGGTTATGCCTGGTGATGATGCCAAATTTACAGTTAAACTAATTACACCAATCGCAATGTCAGAGAAATTAAACTTTGCTATTCGTGAAGGTGGTAGAACTGTTGGAGCTGGAGTAGTAACTAAAATTATAGAGTAAACTCTATATAGGAGTGTAGCTCAATTGGTAGAGCGCCGGTCTCCAAAACCGGAGGCTGAGGGTTCGAGTCCCTCCGCTCCTGCCAATATAAATTGAATAACTATGAAGAACCCGATAAAATTTATACAAGAAGTAAAACAGGAAGCATTCAAAGTCTCTTGGCCCACAGGTAAAGAAACACTTCAGGGTGCATTAATGGTTTTTGCAATGGCAGTAGTTATGTCTTTATTTTTTCTATTGCTAGATCAGGTTTTAAAATTTTTCTTAGAGTTATTACTTAAAGTGAGTATTTAATGAAAAATTGGTATATTGTTCAGTCTCACTCAAGTTTTGAAAATAAAGTTGCAGGACTTATCAAAGAGGAAGCAGATAAGGCTAAAATTTCTGAAAAATTTGAGGAAATTATTGTTCCAACTCACGATGTAACTGAAGTTAAAAGAGGTAAAAGAATTCAAAGAAAAAAAAAATATTTTCCGGGGTATGTTTTAATTAAGAGTGAGATGGATAATGATATTTACCACATGATAAAAAACATAAAACGTGTCAGCGGTTTTCTAGGTACTAAGGGAATGCCTGTACCTGTATCTGACAAAGAAATTGATAAAATTTTAGGTCAGATAAAAGATGGGGTTGCTCAGCCAAAATCAGCCATAGAATATGCTGTTGGTGAAAAAGTTCAAGTTATTGATGGTCCTTTTGCTTCATTTAGTGGAATGGTTGAGGAAATTGATGAAGAAAAGTCTAGACTTAAGGTGTCAGTTTCTATATTTGGAAGGCCAACACCAGTTGATTTAGAATATAATCAAGTGGAGAAAGTAAGTTAGATTTATGGCAGCTAAAAAAGAAATTAGTGGATTTATAAAATTACAAATTAAAGGTGGTCAAGCAAATCCGGCTCCACCAGTTGGACCTGCATTAGGGCAACGCGGGGTAAATATAATGGAATTTTGCAAAGCATTTAATGATAAAACTAAAAAGTTAGCTGGTAAACCTGTACCAGTTGAAATAACTGTTTATAAAGATAAAAAATTTGATTTTAAAATCAAATCACCACCAGCATCTTTTTTTATAAGAGAAGCTGCAAAACTAAAGAGTGGTTCTCAAGAACCTGGCCGAAATATTGTTGCATCAATTACAAAAAAACAAGCTGAAGAAATTGCTAAAC
>CACMAB010000011.1:0-24711 GCA_902611635.1 uncultured Pelagibacteraceae bacterium
GTATTTCAGATAAAGAATCTAAAATTCAAGTTGATACATTAGAAAAAAATTGTAAGGAATTTGATATCCAACTCTTTGGAATGGAGGATAAGCGTCAAGGTATAGTTCATATAATTGGTCCTGAACAAGGATTTACACAACCTGGAACAGTTATAGTTTGTGGAGATAGTCATACAGCTACACATGGAGCGTTTGGTGCTTTAGCATTTGGTATAGGCACCTCAGAGGTTGAACACGTGCTAGCAACACAAACTTTAGTGCAAAAAAAAGCAAAAAATTTCAGAATAAATGTTAATGGAAAACTTCCGTTAGGTGTTACTTCAAAAGATGTAATTTTACAAATAATTGGAAGAATAGGAACAGCAGGTGGAACAGGATGTGTTATTGAGTATGCTGGTGATTTAATCAGATCATTGAGTGTTGAGCAAAGAATGACCATATGCAACATGACTATAGAGGGTGGAGCAAGAGCAGGTTTGATTGCACCAGACGAAAAAATTTTCAAGTACTTGGAGGGAAAACCTATGTCACCCAAAGGTGAAAAATGGGACAAAGCTTTAGCGTACTGGAGAAGTTTAAAATCTGATGATGGTGCAAATTTTGATAAAGAAATAAGTCTTCAAGCTAATGAAATTTCACCGATGATTACCTGGGGAACTTCACCTCAAGATGTCATTACTATTGAGGATAAAGTACCAAACCCAGACAATGAAAAGGATGAGGATAGAAAAAATTCTATTGAAAGAGCTCTAAAATATATGGGTTTAAAACCTGATATGGCTGCTAAAGATATTAAGATAGATAAGGTTTTTATAGGTAGTTGCACAAATGGAAGAATTGAGGATTTACGAGAAGCAGCAAAGATTTTAAAAGATAAAAAAATTGCCTCTCATGTTCATGCAATGGTTGTTCCAGGATCTGGTTTAGTGAAAGAACAAGCAGAACAAGAAGGTTTAAATAAAATATTTGAAGAGTCTGGTTTTGAATGGAGAGAACCAGGATGTTCTATGTGTTTAGCAATGAATGCTGATAAATTAAAACCAGAGCAAAGATGTGCATCAACATCAAACAGAAACTTTGAAGGAAGACAAGGTCGAGGTGGAAGAACACACCTTGTGAGCCCAGGAATGGCAGCGGCAGCAGCAATTTCTGGGAATTTGGATGATGTAAGAAAGTATCAAAATTAATGCAAAAATTTTCTACATTAAAAAGTATTCCAGCATATTTACCAATCGTAAATATTGATACTGATATGATCATCCCAAAGCAGTTTTTAAAAACAATTAAAAGAACTGGACTTGGAAAAAATTTGTTTTTTGAGATGAGGTATGATGATAATGGAAATAAAATAGGCGATTTTATATTAAATCAAGATCCATTTACAAATTCAAAAATATTGATAGCAGGAAAAAACTTTGGTTGTGGATCCTCAAGAGAACACGCTCCTTGGGCATTATTAGATTTTGGTATTACATGTGTAATTAGCTCCAGTTTCGCTGATATTTTTTATAGCAATTGTTTTAAAAATGGAATTTTACCAATTATTGTTGATGAGGAAAAAATAAAAGAATTATCTGAATATGCTAATAGAAAAGAGGAAATTTCAGTAGATCTTAAAGAAGAAAAAATAATTTATGGTAATAATGAAATTAAATTCAAAATAGACTCCTTTAAAAAGAAATGTCTTCTCGAAGGTTTAGATGATATTGCGCTATCTTTAAATAAGTCTGATAAGATAAAAAGTTTTGAGCAAAAATTAAAAAGCTCTAAGCCATGGATTATAAGTGATTAAGGTAAAAAAGAGAAAGATACTATTACTTCCCGGAGATGGTATTGGTCCCGAAGTTATTGGTGAAGTAAAAAAAATTATCAGTTGGTTCAATGATAAAAAGTCTCTAGATTTTGAGATGGATGAAGATTTAGCGGGAGGATGCTCTTACGATAAGCATGGTACACCGATTACAGATGAGGTTTTTTATAAAGCATTAGAAAGTGCAGTTGTTATGTTAGGTGCTGTAGGAGGACCAAAGTGGGATAATGTTGAGTTTTCCAAAAAACCTGAGAGAGCACTTTTAAAACTAAGAAAAGAACTAAAACTATTTGCTAATTTGAGACCAGCAATATGTTTTAAACAATTAGTTGATGCCTCAACATTAAAACCTGAAATTGTTTCAGGTTTAGATATTATGATTGTAAGAGAGTTAACTGGAGGAATATATTTTGGTGAGCCTAGAGGAATTAAACCAATAGAAAATGGGGAAAGAAAAGGGATTAATACTCACACTTACACAAGCAATGAGATTATAAGAGTTGCTAGAGTTGCCTTTGATTTAGCAAAAAAAAGATCAAACAAAGTAACTTCTTGTGAAAAATCAAATGTTATGGAGGCAGGCCAACTTTGGAAAGAAGAAGTTCAGACATTACACGATAAAGAATTTAAAGACGTTGAACTAAGTCATATGCTTGCAGACAATTGTGCTATGCAGTTGTTGAGAAATCCAAAGCAATTTGATGTAATTGTGACAGATAATTTGTTTGGAGATATGTTATCTGACCAAGCCTCAATGTTGACTGGATCATTAGGTCTTTTACCTTCTGCATCTTTAGGTGCAAAAAATAAAGATGGAGAGATGAGGGCTATGTATGAACCTATTCATGGTTCGGCTCCAGATATAGCTGGTAAAAGTATTGCTAATCCAATAGCTACAATTTTAAGTTTTGCTATGGCTTTGAGATATTCATTAGATTTAGATAAAGAGGCAGAAGCTCTGGAAAAAGCTGTACAGGATGTATTAAATGATGGTTTAAGAACTAAAGACATTTTATCAAAAGGTACAAAAGAGGTGACTACATCACAAATGGGTGATGCGATCATTTCAAAATTGCAATAATTAATTAATTATTTTAAAATCAAATTATGCCAACTTATACTGCACCCGTTGAAGATATGATGTTTCTTTTTGAAAAACTAAGAAACAACAAAGAGTATAATGAATTGGAAAAATACAAAGAAGTTACCCCAGATTTAGTAAAAGACATTCTACAGGAAGCAGCAAAAATAAATCAAAATTTAATTTTACCATTAGCTAAAGTTGGAGATGAAAATCCTGCAATTTTAGAAAATGGAGTTGTTAGAACGCCTCCGGGTTACAAAGAGGCTTATAAAAAATATATTGAGGATGGTTGGACATCTTTATCATGTGATCCAAAATATGGGGGTCAAGGTATGCCAAAAACAGTGAGCGCATTTTTTGATGAAATGCTATCCTCTGCTAGCCTTTCTTTTAAACTCTATAGTGAACTTAGTATTGGTGCTTATAATTGTATTAATCATCATGCTAGCGATGAAATAAAAAATAAATATTTACCAAAAATTGTAGAAGGTAAGTGGAGTGGAACAATGTGCTTAACTGAGCCAGTATGTGGTACTGATTTAGGGCTACTAAAAACAAAGGCTAAAAAACAATCTGATGGTACATTCAAATTAACTGGACAGAAAATTTTTATTACCTCTGGTGATCACGATTTAACTGAAAATATTATTCACTTGGTTTTAGCAAGAGTGGATGACTCTCCGGCTGGCACTAAAGGTATCAGTCTGTTTTTAGTTCCAAAGTTTATTGTAAAAGAAGATGGGAATGTTGGTCCAAGAAATGGAATATCAACTGGTTCTATCGAAACAAAAATGGGAATTAAAGGATCAGCAACTTGTGTTCTTAATTTTGATGAAGCAACTGGCTACATGATTGGTGATAAGGAAAAAGGTTTGAGTGCAATGTTTACGATGATGAATCTTGAGAGGATCGTTGTTGGGATACAGGGTTTGGGTATATCAGAGATTGCTTATCAAAATTCACTTTCATACGCAAAAGAAAGAAAGCAAGGTAAGTCGAATAATTCAAAATCTAAAAATGGTGCTGATTTTATAATTGAGCATGCAGATATTAGAAGATCGTTGTTAAATATGAAATCTATTATTGAGGGCGAGAGAGCCTTATGTTTTTGGTTATCTCAACAAACTGAGGTAAGCCTATATCATCCAGATGAAAAAGCTAGGCGGGAGGCATCTGATTATGTCTCATTAATGACTCCAGTAGTAAAATCCTTGTTTACAGATTTAGCAATGGAAATCACTAGCGATGCAATGCAAATTTATGGTGGGTATGGTTATACTAAAGATCAAGGAATAGAACAGTTATATCGAGATAATAGAATTACACCAATTTACGAGGGTACGAATTCTGTACAAGCTGCTGATTTAGTTTTTAGAAAATTATCAAATAAGAACGGGGATGTAATTAATAAATTTTTAGATCAGGTTAAAAATGAATGTAATTCTAACAACGAAAAAATAAGACCATTCATCTCAGATTTTAATAATTATTTAGATATATTAAAAAAATTTAGTGATTGGATGATTGAGAAATCTAAAACAGATAAAGATGATGTAAGTGCTGCTGCTAATGATTATCTTAAAACTCTCGGATTTGTTTCGATTGCTTATGCATGGATAAAAGTACTAGAGGTAAGTTTTAAAGATTATAATGAAAATAAAAACTTTTATGATGACAAAATTGACACCGCTAGGTTTTATTTTGATAAAGTTCTACCAAGAGCTGAACAACATTACAAATCAGCAATTTCTGGAAGCTCCAATATTATGAATTTTAAATTCAATTAAATGAGTCATTACGATACTAATTTAGATAAGAATAGTGCAAATTATGTTCCTTTAACTCCTTTGACTTTTTTGAAGAGAGCAAAAGAGATTTATCCTGATTATGAAGCAATTATCTATGAAGATCGTAAATACACCTGGGCTGATGTTTACAAACGTACTATTAAATTTGCAAGCGCCCTTAATAAAATTGGAATTAATAAAGGAGATACTGTCTCATTTCTAGCTTTCAACACCCCTGAAATTTTTGAGGGACATTACTCTGTTCCCATGTCTGGTGCAGTATTAAATACAATTAACATAAGATTAGATGCTAAAACTATTGCTTATATTTTAGAACATAGTGATGCTAAAGCTCTTGTTGTTGATAGACAATTACACATAGAAGTTAAAAAAGCGTTAAGTACTTTAAAAAAGAAAATCACAATTATTGATATAGTTGATAAATTTGCAGACCAATCAAAGTGTGAAAAAATTGGTGATCTAGAATACGAAAGTTTTTTAAATACCGGTGATGAAAATTTTGATTGGAAAATGCCAGATGACGAGTGGCAAGCAATATCATTGAGCTATACATCTGGAACTACCGGAAACCCTAAAGGCGTTGTTTACCATCATCGGGGATCATATTTAATGTCCACAGGTAGTGCAGTTGCCTGGAACATGCCAAACAGACTTAATTTTTTAACTATCGTCCCAATGTTCCATTGTAATGGATGGGGTTATCCTTGGACAATACCCATGTTAAATGGAAGAACAATTTGTCTAAGAAATATAGATGTAAAAAAAATATTTGAATTAATAGACAAACATAATGTTACTCACTTTGGTGGAGCGCCTATTGTACTAAATATGATAACTGGTGCACCAGAGTCTGATAGAAAAAAATTAAAGCAAAAAGTATACGTCCTTACTGCAGGAGCTCCACCGCCAAGTATAATTTTCAAAAAAATGAAAGAACTTGGTTTTGAAGTTATGCATGTTTATGGATTAACTGAAACTTATGGACATGTAACTCAATGTGCGTGGAATGATGCTTGGAATGACTTCGATGAGGAAAAGCAGAACGAAATTAAAGCAAGACAAGGAGTTAGATATCCAAATACAGAAGGGATTGCTGTGATGGATCCAGAAACAATGACTGAAGTTCCAAAAGATGGAAAGACGATTGGTGAAATAATGATTAAAGGAAATGTAGTCATGAAGGGTTATTTTAAGGATAAGGATGCTACAAATAAAGCAATGGCTGGTGGTTGGTTTCATTCTGGTGACTTAGCTGTTATGCATCCAGATGGATATGTAAAAATCCAGGATAGGTCTAAAGATATAATAATTTCTGGAGGTGAAAACATATCCTCTATAGAAATAGAAAATACTCTTGCAAAACATCCCTCAGTATCTATTGCAGCCGTTGTAGCTAAACCAGATGAAAAATGGGGAGAGGTACCTTGTGCATTTATTGAAATGGTAAAGGATAAACCAACAACCGAGAAAGAATTAATTGGTTTTTGTAAAGAAACCCTCGCAGGTTTCAAAGTGCCAAAACAAGTTGTTTTTTGTGAACTACCTAAAACATCGACAGGAAAAATTCAAAAATTTGAATTGAGAAAAAAATTTTAGGTAATTGATTGATATTTGAAATAGAAAATAAAACTATTCATGCATCTGATGCAGGTCAAGGCATAGATCCAAAAAAACAAACAATAGTATTTCTTCATGGAAGTGGCCTTTCACACATAGTTTGGTCATTAACTGAACAATTTTTTTCGAATAAGAATTTCAATGTATTGTCTGTCGATCTTCCTGGTCATGGAAATTCAGATGGACCATGTTTAGATACCATAGAAAAAATTGCTGATTGGCTAGAAAGTGTATTTAAAAAATTGCAATTAAAAAATTTGATTTTAGTTGGTCATTCTCAAGGATGTTTAGAAATACTTGAATATGCTTTTAAATATAAAAGCAGATTAAATAAAATAGTTTTAGTTGGCGGCTCAAATAAAATGCCAGTTCATCCTGATTTAATAGAACTTGCAAATAATGGTGACTCTGATGCTGTAAAATTAATGATGAAATGGGGTTATGAAGGTTCAAAAAAATTTATTGGTGGTAATCCAGTAGAAAAAATAATTCAGTCCCCAAGAGATATTAGTGAAATTTTAGCAGTTGATTTAAATGCGTGTAATAACTACTCAAATGGGTTAGAGGCAACAAAAGTTTTAGATCTTCCCACATTACTTATTTTCGGAGAGTTAGATAAAATGATCAATTTAGATGCAGGGAAAAAATTTTCAAATTTAGTAAAAAACTCATCTACTCATGTAATTAAAGGTTGTGGTCATATGATAATGATTGAAAAAGCATTTGAAATGAGAGAAAAGATTTTAGAATTTTTAATTAAATGAAAAGTTATCCGATAGCAAAATCAAGAAGAGTTAGAAGTACACCCTATACTTCTAGAATTGAGAAACATGGTGTTACCGCTTATACAGTTTATAATCATATGCTTTTACCAGCAGCTTTCGGTTCCTTGGAGGAGTCTTGTGATCATTTAAAAAAGAATGTTCAAATTTGGGATGTAGCTGCAGAAAGACAGGTTGAAATTTCAGGCAAAGATGCTGCAAAACTTGTACAACTCATGACTTGTAGAGATTTATCGAAATCAAAAGTAGGAAGATGTTATTATTGTCCTTTAATCGATGAAAATGGAAATTTGGTAAATGATCCTGTTATTTTAAAATTATCTGAAGATAGATGGTGGATATCAATTGCTGACTCTGATGTAATTTTTTTTGCAAAAGGTCTTGCTTCAGGAAATAAATTTGATGTTAAAATTTTTGAACCAATCGTAGATATCTTAGCAGTTCAAGGTCCTAAATCTTTTGATTTAATGGAAAAAGTTTTTGGTGAAAAAATGAAAGAGTTAAAATTTTTTGGATTTGATTATTTCACTTTTAATGGGGCAAAACATTTAATAGCTAGATCTGGTTGGTCAAAACAAGGTGGTTTTGAAATTTATGTTGAAAACACCAACTCAGGTTTGAAGTTATACGATCATCTTTTTGAAATTGGTAAAGAATTCAATGTTAGACCTGGATGTCCAAATTTAATCGAAAGGATTGAGAGTGGTTTACTTTCTTATGGGAATGATTTTGATAACAATGACAATCCATTTCAATGTGGTTTTGATAAATATGTCGATTTAGAGACCGATATAAACTTTTTAGGTAAAGATAAACTTAAAAAAATTAAAGAAAAAGGAATTGATAGAAAGCTAATGGGTGTTCAGATAGATTTAACCAAGATTCTTTTAACTAGTTCTTTAAACATCAAGAATAATGATGGAAATATAATTGGAGAACTAAGATCCGCTTGTTACTCGCCTCATTTTAAAAAAGTTATTGGTATTGCAATGATAAAAGAACCATATTGCAAAGCATCTTCGTCCGGAACAATAGAAATTGATGGAAATTCTCTAGCTCTTAAAGTTTGCGATTTACCTTTCATCTAGTATAAAACTTAGATCATGAATATTGCAATTGTAGGAGCAACAGGAAATGTTGGTAGAAAAACATTGGAAATTTTGGAGAGAAAAGAATTTTCTATAGATAATTTATATTTAGTTGCGTCCTCAAAAAGTGTTGGAAAAAAAATTGGTTTTAGAGGTAAGGAAATAGATGTCCTTGATTTAGAAAATTTTGATTTCTCAAAAGTTAATATTGCTTTTTTTGCAGCTGGTGGAAAAATTTCTGAAAAATTTGCAGAAAGAGCAGCCAAAAATTGTTTGGTAATTGATAACTCTAGTTTTTTTAGAATGGATCCAGACGTACCTTTGATAGTTCCACAAGTAAATTCAGATGATCTAAAAAAAATTAAAAAAAATATTGTTGCAAATCCAAATTGTTCAACAGCTCAATTAGTGATTGCTCTTAAACCTTTACACGATCTATTTATTATCAAAAGAATTGTCGTGTCTACTTATCAATCAGTTTCTGGAGGTGGAAAAGCTCCCATGGATGAACTTATTGAGCAAACTAAACTAGTTTTAGATGGTAAAAAAGTATCATCTAAAAATTTTACAAAACAAATAGCTTTTAATGCCATCCCTCATATCGATCAATTTGCAGATGATGGTTATACTAAGGAAGAGTTAAAAATGATGAACGAAACCAAAAAAATTTTAGATACCAAAATTGATTTAACGGCAACATGTGTGAGATTACCAATCTCTGTTTCTCATTCTGAGTCAGTCAACTTACAATTTGAAAAACCTTTTACTCTGGAAAAGGTAAGAGATGCTTTGAATAATTTTGAAGGTTGTAAAGTTATTGATGAAAGAAATGATGGCGGTTATTCAACTCCAATTGAAGCAGAGGGAATGGATGAAACTTTTATTTCAAGAATAAGAGAAGATAAAACAATTAAAAATGGATTAAACTTATGGATCGTTTCAGATAATCTTTTGAGAGGCGCGGCTTTGAATGCAGTAGAAATTGCAGAAACAGTAATTAAAAACAATTACCATGGAAAATAAAAAACCATTATCCCCTCACATACAAGTTTATAAATGGCATATTTCGTCTTTAGTATCTATTTCACACAGAATTACGGGCATAATAAATATAATTGGGATTACATTAATTTGTTTGTGGGCATCTTTATTATTATTAGGTGAAAATAGTTATGAGGCTGTTAATTTACTATTAAATTCTCAAATTGGAAAATTTATTACTTTAGGTTTGACCTGGTCTTTTTGTTTTCAAATTTTAAGTGAGATTAGACATTTGATAATGGATTTAGGTTATGGATTTGAACTTAAGACAACTAAAATAACTGGTCTTTTAGTAATCATAGGGTCAATCTTTTTAACTATAATTTTATATTTGATTGGAAAAAATTTATTTTGAAATGATTGCTGCAACAAAAAAATGGATTTTTTTAAAAATTAGTGGAGCAATATTAGTTCCGTTAATGGCCTGGTTTATTCTAAGTTTTATAAGTATTTATGATCAGAGCTATTCAGAAGTATTGGAATTTTTTACGAATCCATTATCTAAGTTTTTATTTAGCTTATTTATTATTACTGCATATTTCTTTTCAGCATTAAGTATTAGTGAGGTTTTTGAGGATTATATAAAAGATTATAAAATCAAAAATGTCGCAAATGGTTTTTTGTACGTATCAGCTGTGGTAATTCCATTAATTACAATTATATTATTAATTAACTTATGAGTTCTTACAAAATAATCGATCATGAATACGATGTGGTAGTCTTGGGAGCAGGTGGTTCTGGTCTAAGGGCCGCGGTTGGTTTAAGTGAGGCTGGTTTAAAAACAGCTTGTATTTCAAAAGTCTTTCCAACTAGAAGTCACACCTCTGCAGCGCAAGGTGGTATTTCTGCTGCTTTAGGAAATATGGGTGAGGATGATTGGCGTTGGCATATGTACGATACAGTTAAAGGAGCTGATTGGTTAGGTGATCAGGATAGTATTGAATATCTCTGTAAGGAGGCACCAAAGGCTGTAATAGAGCTAGAAAAATACGGTGTTCCATTTAGCAGAACTGAAGATGGAAAAATTTATCAAAGACCATTTGGTGGTATGACTAAAAATTACGGCAACGGAATTGTACAAAGAACTTGTGCAGCCGCTGATAGAACAGGTCATGCAATTTTACATACTTTGTATGGACAAGCTTTAAAACATAATACAGAATTTTTTATTGAGTATTTTGCATTAGATTTATTAATGAAAGATGGAGCCTGCAAAGGTCTAATTGCTTGGAATTTAAATGATGGAACTATTCATAGATTTAGAGCTCACACTGTTATAATTGCAACAGGTGGTTATGGAAAAGTATATTATTCTGCAACATCAGCCCATACTTGTACGGGTGATGGTAATGCGATGGTATTAAGAGCAGGTTTACCATTGCAAGATATGGAATTTGTGCAGTTTCATCCAACAGGAATTTATGGTCATGGTACATTGATCACAGAGGGCGCAAGAGGTGAAGGAGGATATCTCACTAATTCTAAGGGTGAAAGATTTATGGAAAGATATGCCCCTAAAGCAAAAGATTTAGCATCAAGAGATGTTGTGAGTAGATCAATGTCAATTGAGATTAATGAAGGAAGAGGAGTGGGAAAAGATCAAGATCATGTGCATCTTAATTTAAGTCACTTAGATAAGGATATTATTGAAAGTAGGTTGCCTGGTATAACTGATGCTGCAAGATTATTTGCAAATGTAGATGTTACTAAAGAACCGATTCCGGTTGTTCCAACAGTGCATTATAATATGGGTGGAATACCAACAAACTATAAAGCAGAAGTATTAACTGTAAATGGTTCAGAAAAAACTGTTCCAGGTTTAATGGCAATAGGTGAAGCAGCGTGTGTTTCAGTTCATGGCGCAAACAGACTTGGTTCAAACTCATTAATTGATTTAGTTGTTTTTGGTAGAGCAGCCGCTAAACGTGCAGCAGAACTAATAAAACCAGGAACTCCACATGAGGAAATCAGTGAAACAGAAACCCAAAAATGCTTAGATCGATTTGATAAGATAAGAAATTCACAAGGTGATATCGGAACAGCTGAACTAAGGTTGTCAATGCAGAAGACTATGCAGTCTAAATGTGCTGTTTTTAGAACTGAAAAAACTCTTAAAGAAGGTGTTAATGAAATAAGAAAAACTTATGACGGGCTAGACTCTTTATCAGTTAAAGATAAATCTTTAATTTTTAACACTGATTTAGTTGAGACTTTAGAATTTGATAATTTAATCAGACAAGCTGTAGTGACAGTTGATTCAGCCTATAACAGAAAAGAAAGTCGAGGAGCACATGCAAGAGAGGACTTTCCAAAAAGAGATGATAATAAATTTATGCAACACACTCTTGCCTGGTGTGACGGAAAAGATACAAAAATTAGTTATAGAGAAGTACACAAATCAACATTAACTAATGAAGTGCAATATTTTCCACCTCAGGAAAGAGTTTATTGATGGCTCAAATAGGTTTACCTGACAACTCTAAAGTAAAGAAAGGTAAATATTTTAAGGATAAAACTGGTTCAAAAAATCTTCGAAAAGTAAATGTTTATAGATGGGACCCGTCCACAGAGGAAAATCCTAGAATTGATACCTACGAAGTTGATATGGATAATTGTCCATCGAAAGTTTTAGATATTTTAAATAAAATTAAAAATGAAATAGATCCAACTTTGGCTTATAGAAGATCTTGTGCTCATGGAGTTTGTGGTTCGTGTGCGATGAATATGGATGGAAAAAATGGCCTTGCCTGTACTACTCCTCACAAAGAAATAAATGGTGATATCAATATCTATCCATTACCACACCTTAAGGTCAAAAAAGATCTAATAGGTGACTTGGATGGTTTATATAAACAATATCAATCAATTGAGCCATGGTTAAAATCAAATTCAAAGTCAGAAACTAAAGAAATTTTTCAATCTAAAGAAGATAGAGCTAAACTAGATGGCGCATATGAATGTATAATGTGTGCGTGTTGTTCAACTTCTTGCCCAAGTTATTGGTGGAATGGTGATAAATATCTAGGACCAGCAGTACTTTTACAAGCCTATCGATGGATCATAGATAGTAGAGATGAAGAGAGAAATTCAAGATTAAAAAAGGTGGCAGATGAACTTAAACTTTATAGGTGTCACACAATTTTAAACTGTACTAGCGCTTGTCCAAAAGGTTTGAATCCTGCAAAAGCAATTGCTGAAATAAAAAAAATGTTAGCAACAGCTAATATTTAAACAATAGACTAATAACAATTTTTAATCTAAAAGGTCCTATTCATGAAATTAATTGAACATTTTGTAGGTGGAAAAATAATTCCCGGAACATCAGATAAAAAGGGTAAAGTTTTTAATCCAGCGACTGGTGACCAAGAAAAAGAAGTAAGAATCGCATCTAAAAAAGATTTGGATAGTGCGGTAGAAGTAGCAAAAAAAGCTTTTCAAGAATGGTCAGTAAAACCTTCTTTAGTGAGAGCTAGAGTCATGTTTAAATTCAAGGAACTTATTGAAAAAAATTCAGATGAACTCACACAACTAATTGTGAATGAACATGGAAAGGTTTATGAGGACGCAAAAGGTTCACTAACTCGGGGCTTAGAAGTTGTTGAATTTGCTTGTGGTATTCCTCATTTGCTGAAAGGTGAATTTTCAGAAAATGTTGGTACAAATGTTGATAGCTGGTCTATGCGACAGCCATTAGGTGTAGTTGCGGGTATTACACCTTTTAATTTTCCAGCAATGGTACCGATGTGGATGTTTCCAATTGCAATTGCTTGTGGAAATACTTTTATATTGAAGCCATCTGAAAAAGATCCCTCTTGTTCCATTAAATTAGCTGAACTTTTAAAAGAAGCAGGTTTACCCGATGGCGTTTTTAACGTGATCAATGGAGATAAAGAAGCTGTCGATGCAATTTTAACAAACCCAGATATAAAGGCAGTTAGTTTTGTTGGTTCTACTCCAATTGCAAAATATATTTATGAAAATTCAGCCAAGAATGAAAAAAGAGTTCAAGCTTTGGGAGGTGCTAAAAATCATTTGGTAGTAATGCCTGATTGTGATTTAGATGGTGCAGTGAATGGCTTAATGGGAGCTGCATATGGGTCTGCAGGAGAAAGATGTATGGCACAATCAGTTGCAGTAGCAGTTGGAGATATAGGTGATGAACTTGTTTCAAGACTTTCAAAAAAAGCAGAAGCCTTAAAAGTAGGACCAGGAATGGATAAAAATTCTGAAATGGGCCCTTTAGTAACAAAAGAGCATTTAGAAAAAGTAAGAGGATATGTAGACTTAGGAGTAAAAGAGGGAGCTAAGCTTGTTGTAGATGGAAGAAGCCTAAAATTACAAGGATATGAAAATGGTTTTTATATTGGTGGCTGTTTATTCGATCATGTTAAAAAAGAAATGAGGATTTATAAAGAGGAAATATTTGGACCAGTGTTATCTGTAGTTCGAGTAAAAACTTTTGAGGATGCAGCAAAGTTAATAAATGATCATGAATATGGAAATGGGGTGAGCATTTACACAAGAGATGGAGATGCTGGTAGAACTTTTGCGAGCAAGATTCAAGTTGGAATGGTAGGCATTAATGTACCAATTCCTGTACCAATGGCCTTTCACAGTTTTGGTGGATGGAAAAGATCTTTATTTGGAGACAGTGCAATGCATGGTATGGAGGGTATAAAATTTTATACAAAATTAAAAACAATAACTTCAAGATGGCCTTCAGGCATCAGGTCAAATGCAGAATTTGTGATGCCTACGATGAAATAAAAAAAATGACAAAAAAAAATAGTAAAATATCATTAATTGGTGCAGGTCAAATTGGAGGAACATTAGCTCACTTAATAGGAACAAAAGAATTGGTTGATGAAGTAGTTTTATTCGATGTAGCAAGTGGAATTGCCAAAGGAAAAGCTTTGGATATTGCCCAGTCCTCATCTGTAGATGGATTTAATGTGAAATTTTCTGGAACTGATAATTACAAAGATATTGAGGGATCAGATGTAGTAATAATTACTGCTGGAGTTCCGAGAAAACCTGGTATGAGTAGAGACGATTTATTAGGTATTAATTTAAAGATAATTAAACAAGTTGCAAATGGAGTAAAAGAAAATGCTCCTGATGCCTTTGTAATTTGTATAACTAATCCACTTGATGTAATGGTAATGGCATTCCAAAAATTTTCGGGTTTACCATCTAACAAAGTTGTTGGAATGGCTGGTATTTTAGATAGTTCGAGATTCAAATTATTTTTATCTTTAGAATTTGATGTACCAGTAAAAGAGATAGATGCGATGGTTATGGGAGGACATGGAGATACAATGGTTCCTCTTCCAAGATTTACCAAAGTATCTGGAAAACCTTTGTTAGATTTGGTTAATGATGGAAAAATTTCAAAAGAAAGATTAGAAGAAATAAATCAACGAACTCGAGATGGTGGAGCTGAAATAGTAAAATTTTTAGAAAAAGGTTCTGCCTTTTATGCACCTGCAGCGTCGGGAATTGAAATGGCTAAAGCTTATCTCAATGATGAAAAAAAAATGCTTCCGTGTGCAGCTCAATTAAATGGTGAGTATGGAATAAAAGATATTTATGCTGGTGTGCCAATTATCATTGGAAAAAGTGGAGTTGAAAAAATAGAGGAAATTAACTTAGATGAAAAAGAAAAGTCTGAATTTTTACATTCAGTTGAAGCGGTAAAAAAACTATGGGAAGCGGCTTCTAAAATCGATCCTGATTTAGCTAAAAAATGAATATTCACGAACACCAAGCTAAACAAATCTTAAAAGAGTTTGGTGCAGTTGTCCCAGAGGGAGTTTTTGCGTTTACTGTTAAAGATTTAATTGAAAAATGTAAAAAACTAAAAACTGATAAATATGTCTTAAAAGCACAAATCCATGCAGGTGGAAGAGGGAAAGCAGGAGGAGTAAAAATCTTAAATAATTTAGATGAATTAGAAAAATCGGCCAATGAACTTCTTGGGAAGAAATTAATCACGCATCAAACTGGGCCAGAAGGTCGAGAAGTAAAAAGACTTTATGTTGAAACTTCCTCTAATATAGAGAAAGAATTTTATTTATCATGTTTAATTGATCGAGCCACATCTAAAATTGCATTTATTTCTAGCAATGAAGGAGGGATGGATATTGAAGAAGTAGCAGTAAAATCTCCAGACAAAATTTTAACTAACAAAATTGATATTACAGAAGAAATTTCTGATAAAGATTGTGAAAAGATAATCAAAATTTTCGATTTAGAGGATAGTTCAAAAATAGAAGCTATTTCTTTAATTAAATCAATTTTTAAAATGTTTGTTAAAACAGATGCAAATATGGTTGAAGTTAATCCATTAATTTTAACAAAAGAAAAAAAAATTGTTTGTCTAGATGCAAAAATTAATTTTGACAGCAATGCTTTATTTAGACATCCAGAGATTTTAAATCTTAGAGATCTAAATGAGGAAGACCCTATAGAGATTGAAGCTAGTAAACATGATTTAGCTTATATAAAATTAGATGGAAGTATTGGTTGTATGGTAAATGGAGCTGGCTTAGCAATGGCTACAATGGATATAATTAAGTTATATGGAGAAGAGCCAGCGAATTTTCTAGATGTTGGTGGAGGAGCGTCAAAGGAGAAAGTTTCAGCGGCTTTTAAAATAATTTTATCAGATAAAAATGTTAAAGGTATTTTAATCAATATTTTTGGTGGCATTATGAGATGTGATGTTCTTGCTCAAGGTGTAGTTGATGCAGCAAAAGAAATCGATATTAATGTTCCTTTGGTAGTAAGATTAGCTGGTACAAATTTTAAAGAGGGAAAAACTATATTAGACAATTCTGGATTAAAACTTATCTCTGCTGAAAATCTAGATGATGCAGCAAATAAAATTGTTAAAGCTATAAAGTAATGTCAGTTCTTGTAAATAAAGAAACTAGGTTAATTTGTCAGGGTTTCACGGGGTCACATGGAACATTTCACTCTGAGCAAGCAATTAAATACGGAACAAAATTAGTTGGTGGAGTTACTCCTAAAAAAGGAGGACAGAAACATTTAGGATTACCAGTTTTCAACACAGTTAAAGAGGCTAAAAACTCTGAGGGTGCTAACGCCACGATGATATACGTACCAGCGAAATTTGCTGCTGCAGCAATCCTTGAGGCAATAGAAGCATCAATCGAGTTAATTGTTTGCATTACTGAAGGAATCCCAATTCAAGATATGTTGAGAGTCAAACAGAAATTATTAAAATCAAATTCCAGATTAATTGGACCTAATTGTCCAGGAATAATAACTCCTGATGAATGTAAAATTGGTATTATGCCAGGCAATATCCACAAAAAAGGTTCTGTTGGTATTGTCTCTAGATCTGGGACTTTAACCTATGAAGCAGTTGCTCAAACTACTGAAAATGGATTAGGTCAATCCACTTGTATAGGTATTGGTGGAGATCCAATAAATGGCACAAATTTTATTGATTGTTTAGATTTATTTTTAAATGATGATGAAACAGAGTCTATTTTAATGATAGGAGAAATAGGAGGTACAGCTGAAGAAGAAGCAGCAGATTTTATTCAAAATCATAAAATAAAAAAACCAATTGTTGGCTTTATAGCGGGTATTACAGCACCACCAGGTCGTAGGATGGGCCATGCTGGTGCAATCATTTCTGGGGGCAAAGGTGGGGCTAAAGATAAGATTAAAAAGATGGAAGATTGTGGAATAACAATGGCGAATTCTCCTTCTAAAATTGGAAAAACACTGTTCGATAAATTGTCTGATTGAAAAATTTCTTAGTCAGTTTATATTGATTAAACATAATGTCTTCCTCTAAAAATTTAGAATTTAAAAAAACAGCCTTTCTCAATAAATCTAACAGCGCTTTCATCGAAGAAATGTACTTAAAATTTGTAAATAATGATCCTGAATTACCTGATAGCTGGAGAAAATATTTTAAAGAAGTTGGAGATGAAGATGATATAATTGTAAATGAAATCAATGGTCCTTCATGGAGTCCTTCTAAGAAAGTTACAATAAACAAAAAGCAAAATTTTGAAAATCAAATCATAGAACAAAATAATGATGATATAATTAAATCAAATACAAATTCAATTAAAGCTGTTGCGATGATCAGGTCGTATAGACAAAGAGGTCATCTTATTGCAAAGTTAGACCCATTAGGATTGTTAAAAGCAGATTATTTAGAAGAACTTCATCCAGAGTCTTATGGATTTAAAAAAGAAGATTATCAAAAAAAAATTTTCTTAGACAATGTCACTAATAAGCAATACTCAAATATTAATGAGATATTAAAATTCTTAAAAGAAAAGTATTGTGGTTCTTTAGGTTATGAATATATGCATATTTCAAATCCCACTGAAAGAAAATGGTTTAGAGATCGTGTTGAAAAGGCTGATGATTTCAATTTTACACAAAATGGTAAAGAAGCAATTCTTAACAAACTGATTCAAGCTGAGGGTTTTGAAAAATTTCTTCATACAAAATATGTTGGAACCAAAAGATTTGGTCTTGATGGTGGTGAAAGCTTAATTCCTGCACTTGAACAAATAATTAAAATTGGTGGTCAGTCAAATGTTAGAGAAGTTAAAATCGGGATGTCTCATAGAGGTCGACTTAATGTATTAGCTAATGTTCTACAAAAATCTTACAAAAGAATATTTAATGAGTTTGCGGGAGAAATAAGTTCAAAATCTAAAGATGATACTGGAGATGTTAAATATCATTTAGGTGCTTCATCTAATAGAGAGTTTGATGGAAATTCAGTTCATGTTAGTCTGACCGATAATCCTTCACATTTAGAAGCAGTAAATCCAGTCGTCTTAGGACAAACTAGAGCGAAACAATTTTTTCATAAAGATAAAGAGAGAAAAAAAGTAATTCCGATTCTTATTCATGGAGATGCAGCCTTTGCTGGACAAGGAGTAGTTGCTGAATGCTTTGCAATGTCTGGTCTTCCAGGACATAACACTGGTGGCACAATTCATATTATCGTAAACAATCAAATAGGTTTTACAACAAGCCCAAGATTTGCGAGATCTTCGCCATATCCATCTGATATAGCTAAAATGGTTGAAGCTCCAATTATTCATGTTAATGGTGACGATCCGGAAGCAGTTGTTTATGCAGCAAGAATTGCAACAGACTTTAGATTAAAATTTAATAGAGATGTTGTCATTGATTTAATTTGCTACAGAAGATTTGGACATAATGAGGGTGATGAACCTTCGTTTACTCAGCCTTTAATGTATAAAAAGATAAGATCTCATCCTTCAACTATTAAAGTTTATGGTGAAAAACTGGTAAGTGAAGGATCAATTACAAATGATTATTTAAATAATTCCATTAAAAAATTTAAGAATTTATTAGATGACCAATTTAAAAATGCAAAAAATTATAAACCAAAAATAGAGTGGTTTGAGGGGACATGGTCAAGATATAGACCAGAGCGAGGAAAAGACAAAAGAGGAGTTACAGGCTCTGACACTAAAAAATTAAGAAATATTTCTGATAAAATAAATACAATACCGACTGAAATAAACATTCATAAAACAATTACAAAAATTTTAGAAAATCGTAAAGTTTCAGTTTCTAATGGTAAAGGCATAGATTGGTCTACTGCGGAGTCTTTAGCTTTTGGTTCATTATTGGAGGAAGGTTATCCAGTAAGACTTGTAGGTCAAGATTCAGGAAGAGGTACATTTAGTCAAAGACATTCTGTTTTAAGAAATCAAATAGATAATTCGAGATATATCCCTTTAAATAATATTTCAAATAAACAAAAAAATTTTGAAATAGTAGATAGTTTTTTATCGGAATTAGCTGTTTTAGGGTTTGAATATGGATATAGTTTAGTTGAACCTAATACTCTTACTATCTGGGAGGCTCAATTTGGAGATTTTGCTAATGGTGCGCAAGTAGTTATCGATCAATTCATAGCTTCTGGTGAACGAAAATGGTCAAGAGCCTCTGGTTTAGTAATGTTGTTACCACATGGATATGAGGGTCAAGGACCTGAACATTCATCAGCTAGGTTAGAAAGGTTTTTACAATTATGTTCAAATGATAATATGCAAGTCATGAATTGCACAACCCCTGCAAATTATTTCCATGCTTTAAGGAGACAAATGCATAGAGACTTTAGAAAACCATTAATTATTATGACCCCTAAATCTTTATTACGTCATAAACATTGTGTTTCTAATTTGGATGATTTTAGTAAAAAAAATTCATTTCATAGAGTTTTATGGGATCATGCTATTGATCCAAAAGTAAAAGGATTTATTAAACTAAAAAAACCAAAAAAAATTGAAAAAGTGATTCTTTGTTCTGGAAAAGTTTACTTTGATTTACTTGAAGCAAGAGAAAAAATAAAAAAAAACAACATAGTGTTATATCGGATTGAACAACTCTACCCTTTTCCTGCAAAAGCACTTGCTAATGAGCTCAAACCATATGCAAAAAATGCAAAATTTTATTGGTGTCAAGAAGAACCTAAAAATATGGGTGCTTGGTTTTCAGTCAGAGATTATATCCAATGGACATTAGATAATATAAAGGCTAAGAATAGTATGATTTCTTATATTGGAAGAAGTCCAGATGCATCACCTGCAACAGGATATGCCAAGAGACATGTTTCTCAACAACAAGAAATTATAAAGAAAGTTTTTGAATAAATATTGATGAGTGAAAAGATATTAGTTCCAGTTCTTGGGGAAAGTATCACAGAGGCTACTGTCTCTAAGTGGTTAAAAAATGAAGGTGACCCTGTTGAAGCTGATGAACCACTTGTTGAACTAGAAACTGACAAAGTAAATTTAGAGGTTCCTTCTCCAGTATCTGGTGTTCTTACAAAAATAAATTCAAAAAATGGATCGGTCGTTGAAGTTGGTGCTGATTTAGGATCTGTCTCCGAGAGTGAGACTAAATCTAAAGAAAATCAGGAAATTAAAAAGATACAACCCACTGTGAAAGTTGATAAGGAAAATTTGATAGATGAAGATGATAAAGATGAGGAGATGGAAGTTTTTCAAGATAATGTTGAAGAGGAGAAACCATTAGTTCTTACTAAAGAGGTAGAACCTTCAAAAGTAGAAGCTGAAATAAAAATCGATGAAACTTTGTCCCCAGCAGTAAGAAAAATCGTGACTGAAAATAAAATAGATATCAGTTCTGTCAAAGGTTCAGGAAAAGCTGGCAGAGTTTTAAAAGGTGATCTAATAAATTTAATGGGCGTCAATCCTCCTCCATCTGAAAGAAAAATAAAATATGGTCAAGAAGAAAGAATTAAAATGACCAGGTTAAGACAAACCATTGCTAAAAGATTAAAACAAGCACAGGATAATGCAGCTCTACTTACAACATTTAATGAAGTTGATATGTCAAATGTAATGATGATGAGAAAAGAAAATCAAGATGATTTTCAAAATCGCTATGGTGTAAAATTAGGTTTTATGTCTTTTTTTGTTAAAGCAAGCATAGTAGCATTAAAAAATTTCCCAGCGATAAATGCCGAAATTGAGGGTGATACTATTATCTATAAAAATTATTATAATATTAGTTTTGCAGTTGGCACTGAAAAAGGATTGGTCGTTCCAGTCCTAAAAAATGCAGATGAATTATCTTTTGCAGATATTGAAAAAAATATTAAAGAAATATCTGAAAAAGCAAAAAATGGAAAACTGACAATTGAAGATCTTCAAGGGGGAACTTTCACCATCAGTAATGGCGGTGTTTATGGTTCAATGCTTTCAACCCCTATTCTTAATCTTCCACAATCAGGTGTCTTAGGTATGCACAATATAGTTGATAGACCTATCGTAGTTGATGGAGAAATTAAGATCAGACCTATAATGTACTTAGCGTTATCATACGACCATAGAATTGTTGATGGTAAAGAGTCTGTTTCTTTTTTAAAAATGATAAAAGAAAATTTAGAGGAACCAAGAAGGCTATTTTTAGATATTTAAATGACAGATAAATTTCAAGCAGTAGTAATTGGCGGAGGACCTGGAGGTTATGTTTGTGCAATAAGATTGGCACAATTAGGCCTTAAAACTGCATGTATAGAGTCTAGGGGTTCACTGGGTGGTACTTGTTTGAATGTTGGATGCATACCTTCTAAAAGTTTATTAAATTTATCTGAGGAGTTTCATAACGCACAAAGTCTATCAAATAAAGGAATTGAAATTGGTGAGGTAAAATTAAACTTGTCAAAAATGATGAAGAATAAGGATAAAGCAGTTACGATTTTGACCAAAGGAGTAGAATTCCTTCTTAAAAAAAATAAAGTCACATATTTTAAAGGCACTGGAAGTTTCAAATCTAAAAATGATATTGTAATCAAAGATAACAATAGTAAAGAGACAATTATACAAACTGAAAATACTATAATTGCAACTGGCTCAGTTCCAGTATCATTACCAGGCATTGAAATTGATGAAAAAGTAATTGTTTCATCCACTGGAGCACTTAAGTTAGAACAAGTCCCCAAAAAAATGGTTGTGGTTGGTGGAGGATACATAGGTTTAGAGATGGGGTCTGTATGGTCTAGACTTGGTTCAGAAGTTCATGTAGTTGAGTTTTTAGATCATATTACACCAGGTATGGATAAAGAGATTTCTAGTGAGTTTATGAAAATTTTAAAAAAACAAGGTATCAATTTTCATATGCAGCATAAAGTAGAGAAAATTAAAAAGAATAACAATAATGCAATTGTTTCAACTTTAAACGAAAATGGTACCAAAAAAGATTTTGAATGTGATGTAGTATTAATATCTGTTGGTCGAAAGCCAAATACAGAGGGACTAAATCTTCAAAAAATTGGTGTGGAATTAGATGAAAAAAAGAGAGTAAAAACAGACAAAAATTTTAAAACTAATCAAAATAATATTTATGCGATAGGAGATGTAATAAGTGGTCCCATGTTAGCTCACAAAGCCGAGGATGAGGGAATTGCAGTTGCAGAAAATATAGCAGGTCAATCAGGTCATGTTAACTATGACACTATTCCTGGTGTGATTTATACAAGTCCTGAAGTTGCCTCTATTGGAAAAACAGAAGAACAATTAAAAGATCTTAAAATTAATTATAAAATTGGAAAATTTTCATTTATGGCAAACTCAAGAGCAAAAGCCATTGATGATACAGAGGGTTTTGTAAAAATTCTTGCTGATGAAAAAACTGACAAAGTACTTGGAGCACACTTAATAGGTCCTCACGCTGGTGAATTAATTGCTGAGATTGGAGTTGCGATGGAGTTTGGAGCAAGTTCAGAAGATATAGCGCGTACATGTCATGCTCATCCAACATTCTCTGAAGCCGTTAAAGAGGCAGCTTTATCAGTAGAAAAAAGGGCTATACATTCTTAGAAAAATAGCACCTGCTTCAGATGTTAGGATTTAAAAAGTAAAAAAATGTTTGGAAATTCAAAAAAATTTAAATGTCAAAGCTAATAAGTATAATTGTAAATTGTTATAATGGTGAAAAATATCTTAAACAAACATTAGAGAGTATTCAAAAACAAAATTATACCAATTGGGAGTTAATTTTCTGGGATAACCAATCTACTGATAATAGCAAAGCAATATTTGATAGTTTTAATGAACCAAGATTTAAATATTTTTATTCTGAAAAATTTACGTCACTTTACGAAGCAAGAAATTTAGCCTGTAGAAAATGTAATGGAGAGTTTATTGCTTTCTTAGATTGCGACGATTGGTGGTATGATGATTTTCTCTCAGAAAGAGAAAGTTTTTTTTTAAATAAGCAATTTAAATTTTCATATTCCAAATTTCACTATTTTTTTCAAAAAAGTGATAAATTTAAAATTAATTATCAAAACGAGTTACCCAATGGAAAAATATACGATTTTTTATCTAAAAATTATCAGGTAGCAATTAGTGGTCTAATAGTAAGTAAAGATTTACTTGAAAAGATTAATTTTTTTAACAAAGAATTTAATATTATTGGTGATTATGATGCGGTAATGAAAATATCCAAAATAGAGGAAGCGCATGTAACACAAAAACCATTATTATCTATTCGAATACATGGAGAGAATTTTAGTGATAGACATCGAAAAATGAGTTTTAAAGAGTTTAAGAAGTGGTATTTTTTTCAAGAAAGAGATAGTTTTTTTAATAAAAATAAGTTTTCTTTTCAAAAAAAACTTTTGCATTTATTTATTGTGAGCATGACACCCAAATTTTTGAGAGATTTGTTAAAAAAGAAATAGATGAATTTTAATATAAGGTTTGTTCATAATTGATAATAATTGAATAAGATTAGGTAATAAATAAAAAAACTTTATAGATTGTTATATACTAGGGTATGAAGTTTCCGATTCTTATACCAAATATATTTAATTATCCTTTTACCTACGAGAGTAAATTAAATTTGAAAATTGGTGATTTTGTTGAAGTCCCTTTTGGAAAATCAAAAAAAATAGGCGTTGTGTGGGATTATTTTGAAAACGATAACAATAAAAATTATAAAACGAAAAAGATAATTAGAAAATTAGAAATTCCACAATTAAAAAAGAAAACATTAGATTTTTTAAACTGGTTTTCAGAATATAACATTGTACCAAAAGGAATGGCGCTCAAATTAGCCCTACTAAGTGGAAAACCAGTAGCAATATTAGATAAGAAGTTTTATGATGAGTTCTCTTTTAAGTTAAACAAAAATTCTTTTCAATTAAATTCAGAACAAAAAAAGTCTCTCGCAGAAATAAATGATATGAACAAAAAGTTCAATGTTCATGTTTTACAAGGAACAACTGGCTCAGGTAAAACCATTGTCTACTTTGAAGCTTTAAAGCATATCTTGCAAAAAGGTTATCAAGGATTAATAATGTTGCCAGAGATTGGTTTGACCAATCAATTTGAAAAAAAATTTTTTGAATTTTTTGGTTTCAAAGCAGCAATTTGGCATTCTGGTATATCAAAAAAAAATAAAGAAATTATTTGGAGTGGCTTAACGAATGGAAAAATTAGTGTTGTCATTGGAGCTAGATCATCTTTATTTTTATCATTTAAAAATTTAGGATTAATAATAGTTGATGAAGAGCATGATCAATCTTACAAACAAGATGAAGGGATAATATTTAATGCTCGAGATATGGCTATCTCTAGAGCATCATTTGAAAATATTCCAATAAATTTAATCACTTCTGTTCCATCAATAGAAACATACGAAAATATAAGGAAAAAAAAGTACACCTCTTCAAAACTTGTTAGAAGATATCAAAATGCTTCTTTACCCAATTATGAAATAATTAATTTGAATAATGTTAAAATGGATAAACAATCCTGGCTTTCTAAAGAGATAATTCAAAAAGTAAATTTCCACCTAAATAAGAATGATCAAGTTTTATTTTTTCTAAATAGAAGAGGATTTTCCCCAAGTGTTTTGTGTAAAAAATGTTTCAATAATTTTCCATGTCCAAATTGCTCAATAAATTTAG
>CACMAB010000012.1:0-22815 GCA_902611635.1 uncultured Pelagibacteraceae bacterium
CTTGAGGCAGATAATATTGACCTGACATTAAATTTAGATAAATCATACAATAACATAAATTCGATAAAACAATTACCAATCAAAAAAACAAATAATAAAGTCATTTTGTTATCTGATGTTGCTGATATTGAATTTGGACCTGTTTCAGAAAAAACACTTTTTAAAGCCCAAACAAAAGATCAGGTTAATTTAAGGACAGTGGGTATTGGTATTTATGCGAGAAGTGGAGCTTCAACAGTCGAACTTTCGAATGAAATCAAAAAAAAGATAGTAGAAGTTAAAAAATCTTTACCAAGTGAATTAGATTTAAGAGTTTCATTTAATAGAGCAAACTACGTGGAGGCTGCTATTGAAGAGGTATATAAAACCCTTTTGATTGCTTTTGTATTAGTAGTACTAATAATTTATTTATTTCTTGGGAATCTTAAAGCTGTAGTCGTTCCAGCAATTGCTCTTCCAGTAAGCTTAATAGCATCTTTTTTAGGTCTTTATATTTTTGGGTTATCCATAAATATATTTGTTCTTTTAAGTTTTATTCTAGCAATTGGAATAATTACTGATGACTCCGTGATTATGACTGATGCGATATATCGGAGAATAGAAAATGGAGAAACTCCACTAGTTGCTGCTTATAAAGGGTCCAAACAAATTTCATTTGCAATCATAGCAACAACATTAATTTTAGTAGCTGTATTTTTACCACTGATATTCATAGAGGGAATCTCAGGAACATTATTTAGAGAAACAGCAATTGCATTATCATTTTCAATAGTTGTCTCATCATTTGTTGCTCTTACTTTATCGCCAATGCTTGCTAGTAAATTTTTAGATAAAAAGACTTCAAAGAGGATTTTTATTCAAAAATTTGAAAAAATATTTTTAGGATTTTCAAAATTCTATAGAGAGACTTTAGATGTAATTGCTCACAAAACAAAATCAGTGGGTTCTTTTATTGTATTTATAATTATTTGCTCTGTATTGTTGTTTAGTTTCTCTAAAAAAGAATTATTGCCAATGGAAGATCGTGGTGCTTATTTGATCATTGGCGCAACAGATGAAGGAAGCTCTTTTGAGTACACACAAGAACAAGCACAAAAAGTCGAAGCTAGATTAATTCCACTTTTACAAGCTGAAGATAGTCCATACTCAAGATTTATTATGAGAGTACCTGGTTTTGGCAGTTCTGCAAACTCATATAATAGTTTCATCATAATTGCACTTTTAGATGACTGGAAAAATAGGAAAAAAGGACAGCAAGTTGTTTTAAGAGAGGCTATTGGAAAAATTGTTACATTACCGCAAGCTCTTGCATTTCCAATATCTCCACAATCAATCAGGGTATCTAATTATAATAAGCCAGTACAAATGGTTATTTATGGAAGTACCTATGAGGAACTTGAAGAAATTCAAAAAAGAGTAATTAGAAAATTAAGATCAAATAAAAGTCTCTCAAGAATTGAGTCTGATTACAATCGAAACAAACCTGAAGTGAAATTAGTTATTAATAAAAATAAAGCTAAAGATTTAGGTGTATCAACAAAAGCAATAGGAGAAACACTTGAAACTCTTTATGGGGGAAAAAAGATTACAACTTTCAATAAATTAGGTAAAGAATACCCAATTGTAGTTCAGCAATATTTATCTGATAGAAGGAATAAAGAAGGAGTTTCAAAAATTTTTGTTCGATCTGAAACAAATGGAAAACTAATTTCTTTATCAAATTTAGTTAGTTTTAAGGAGGAAGGTTCAGCGAAACAACTTGCAAGATACAATAGACAACGAGCAGTCACGATATCTGCAAATATTAATGAAGGATACACTTTAACCGAGGCGATAAAATTCTTTGAAAGTATCATGGCAGATTTGGCTCCAAAAAATCAAATTACCTGGAAAGGTAAATCCGAGGAAATTAAAGAGACTAGTAATGAATTATTTATAATTTTTGCTCTCGCATTGCTCACAGCTTACTTGGTGATGGCAGCAACATTTAATTCATTCATTCATCCATTCATTATAGTTTTAACAGTTCCTTTGGCAATTTTTGGTGGGTTAGTATTTATTTTATTTTTAAATAGTTCAGTAAATATTTTTTCTCAGATCGCTTTGATAATACTCATCGGTATATCGACTAAAAATAGTATTTTAATTGTTGATTATGCCAATCGAATAAGAACTACAGGAAAAAGTATTGAATTAGCTGTGAAAGAGGCTTGTGCAGTAAGATTTAGGCCTATCATTATGACATCATTAAGTACAATGATCGCAATGATACCTTTAGTTATAGGGAATATTGGCCCAGGTGCAGGTGAAGGATCAAGATTAGCTGTGGGAGCAACCATCTTGGGTGGTATGATAATTTCAACTTTTTTCACATTATACGTTACTCCATCTATGTATTTAGCTTTAGCAAAAAACACCAAAAGGATTGATGTAATAGACCTGGAGTTAAAAAAAGAACTCTCTAAAAAATAATATATTTATTTTTATTTAAGGAATTGCTGCAACTCAATAATTGTTTTTTATAAATATTAGATTGTTTCTCAACTTTTTTAGCTAATCCAATAACTTTTTTATTTTTTTTATAATGTTTAAAATTTCCCCAGCCCTCATGATAGGCCAAATATTGTTTAAAAGCATCTTGTTTGGAAATTTTTAAAATTGTTTCTGATTTGCTAGTATACCAACCAATGAAATCAACACTATCTTTAAATCTAGCTCTTGTTGCTAACTTATTTCCTGTTTCTTTCTTATATTGTTCCCAAGTCCCTTTGACTGCCTGAGAATATCCAAATGAACTTGATGGGCGTTTATAAGGAATTACTTTAAATATTTTTTGTCTAGCTGGTTTAGCTAACCAGTCAAAATCTGACTCCATTTTTATAATAGCTAATTGAATATAAATAGGAGTACCCCATTTTTGCTCTGTTTTTTTTGCATACTTATACCAGAGATAACGCTCGTTAAATATTGAACAACTATTTGCAGTATTTGATGGAATCGATGAGCATCCTGTTAAGAAAAAAATAAATAATATAATAAGTTTATTTTTTAGTAATCCCATATTTATTTATAAGATTCTTAAAAAAAATTACAACTACCACCCCTAATAAATTTCCAAACACATCTAACCACTGAAAACTCCTTTCGGGAATTACTATATGGAACACTTCTAATAGAATTGAAATTACTAAAAGATAATATAAAACTTGTTTTAATTTTTCTGAATTTAAAAAGGTCAAATATCCTAAAATAGTAACTAATCCAAAAGCATAAAAATGGTTAGATGATACTATAACATCTGATGTAATTTGTGGTTGAACTTTACAATTATCAAAAATAATACATCCTAATAAACTTCCAGGGAATAAATATAAGATGATTAATAATAAATTAGTTACATAAAAAAATATTTTAAATTTTGAAAAAAAATTTATCATTTAATTTGATAGTTTTATTTATAAATTTAATTTAAAGATAATCATATGAGTTTTTTAATATTAGTAAGGCATGGACAAAGTTCTTGGAATTTAGAGAAAAAATTTACTGGTTGGGTTGATGTTGATTTGACCGAAAAAGGTATATTGGAGGCAAAAAAAGCGGGATTCTTATTGAAAAACAAAAACATCAAAATTGATTTTTATTACACTTCTCTTCAATTAAGAGCGAATAATACTCTTAAAATAATTCAACAAGAATTAGATGATAAAAAAAATTTTACTAGAGCTTGGCAATTGAATGAAAGACATTACGGAGCACTAACTGGTTTGAATAAAATTGAAATGAGTAAAAAAATTGGTGAGGATAAAATTTATGAGTTTAGAAGATCATGGGATCTAAGACCAGATCCACTGAAAAAGGAAAGTCCATTTCATCCACTTAATATTGATACTTACAAACAAATTCCGAGAGAATTATTACCTGACACTGAGTCTTTAAAAGACACTTATGAAAGAGTTATAAATTTTTTTGAAGAACACGTGAAAGAAAATTTAAAAAAAAATAATGTTTTAATATCTGCACACGGAAACTCTATTAGGGCTCTATGTAAGAATTTATTTAATTTAGATGATAAACAAATTTCTAATTTAGAAATACCCACTGGAAACCCTATGTTGATAGAATTTAGAGAAAATTTTGCAATAACAAAATGTGAGTATCTTGATAAGGAAAGAGCTAAAGATCTTTTAGTTTTTTGAAGACATCTAAATTTGTTAAATGATAAAATTTTTTTTTACTTTGAAAACCATTTAATTTATTTTCTTTTCGTAAATTATCCCATATTTTTGTAATAGAAAAATTTGAGACTCTATATTCTTTGAATAAACTTTTGTTCAGAATTTGACAACCAATATATATCAAATCGTTTTTTTCATTTTTTTTTATCAAATTATTTTCCAATGTGAAATCACCTAAAAAATTTTTATCAAAACTCAATTCTTTATTTGAAAGCAGGAGAACATTATTTAGTTTATTAGAAAAATAAAAATTTTGCATTTGAGTGATTTCATGAAGATAATCTTTGTGCCATAAAGTATCAGGATTAAAAATTATAAAATCGTTATCATCTGAATTATTGATCAAATTTAATATTCCTCCACCTGTATTAAGTATCTCATTTTCCTCTTTGATTATTTGAATATTTATTGGAAACTTTTTATTTTCAATAAATTTTGAGATTTGATCACCTAAATGAAATGTGTTGATAAATATTTTTTGAACACCCAATTTCAAAGTTAAATTTATGCAGACTTCTAACATTGTTTTATCATTTAATTTCAAAAGAGGTTTAGGTGTCTTTAAAGTAAGAGGATTTAACCTCGATCCGAAGCCTGCGCATAATATCAAAGCTGTTTTAATTCTCATTTAATCTTTTTAAAATTTTGACTTAATAAATTTTTCAAATCAATGAATGTCCGATTTTGATCAATTCGCATGTTAATCAGTTGCCATGTATAAGGAATAAATCTTAAGTAGTTTTTTTTTCTATCCCTGAGTGCTAGGCGGGTAAATATTCCAATAATTTTAAGATTTCTTAAAACTGATAATATTTCAAAATCATTCTTAAATTTTTTAATATCCAAGTTTTTTTGTTTTTTTATATAAAACTTAAAAATTTTCTCCTTAAAATTGTAAGAAGTTTTTAGTCTCACATCATCTATTAAAGAAGCTAAATCATAAGCTTTGTTACCAATTAATGCGTCCTGACTATCAATAAGACCTATTTGGTTTTTAACTGACATTAAATTTGAAACATGAAAATCTCTGTGGACGAAAATATTATCTTTTAATTCTAATTTCAAAGTTAATTCTTTAATGATCTTTTTAAATTTTTTACAGAATCTTTTTTTTCTTAATTTTGATAAATTATTTTTTGCATACCAATCACAAAATAAATTAGCTTCATTTATTAAAATCTTTTTATCATATTTTGGAATTATATAATTTTGATTTCTAAAATTTTTTACTTTTCTATGTTTGATAGACTGTATTTGTATTAACAATTTAATTATTCGATTAAAATAGCTTAGTTTATTTTTGCCCTTTTTTTTTAATGTTTTGAAAACAGTTTCATTTCCAAAATCTTGTATTTCAATGAAATTTTTATCATATCTCTGGGCATATAATCGTGGTGCTAAAATTTTGTTCTTGTTTAAAATTTTATTTATTGCATCGTATACAAGTAAATTTTTAGATTTTTCTTTTTTGGCATAAACAACGATAGAGGATTTACCATTTACTTTTTTTCTAAAAAAACTTCTAAAAGATGCATCTCCCTTTATTTTTATTAATTTTGGCATTCAGGAATAGAAGCTATAAACCTTTAATTTGAACAGATCTAGTTTTGTGATCTTTTCCATACTCGAAAACTAATTCTATCAAATTTTTTGGTTTTTCTTTAATTATTTGTGGCCATTCTACTAAAGTAATTGTGTTTTTATTATCCTCAAATAAATCTAAATTTTTAATTTCCTCAGTAGATTTTAATCTAAATAGATCATAATGATTTATCTTGAAATCATTTATTTGATACTCATTTAACAAATTAAAAGTGGGACTCGTAACTTCTGTTATCTCCAATTTATTAAGTTTTTGAAATTGATTAATAAGATATCTAATAAAAGTAGTTTTTCCTACCCCGATTTCACCATATAAAAAAATAAAGCATCCAGGCTTGATTTTTTTTAAAAATGTACTGGCGAGTTCCTCTGTTTCTTTTTCTGAAGATAAATCTATTTTATCACTTTTAATAGCGGTAGGCATTAGGTTTAAAAGGACCTTCGACTCCGACACTTATATAGTCCGCCTGTTCTTTTGATAATTTGGTTAATTTTGCTCCAACTTTCTTAAGATGAAGTGTGGCAACCTTCTCATCTAAATGTTTTGGTAAAACATAAACTTTGTTCTCATAGTTTTTATGATTATTCCAAAGCTCTATCTGAGCAATCACTTGGTTAGTAAACGATGCGCTCATTACAAAACTTGGATGACCTGTGGCACAACCTAAATTAACTAATCTACCTTCTGCTAATAAAATAATCCTTTTTTTACTTGGTAATTCTATCTCGTGAACTTGAGGTTTTACTTCAGTCCATTTATAATTTTTCAAAGCTTCAACTTGAATTTCGTTATCAAAGTGTCCTATGTTACACAAAATTGCTCTATCTTTCATTTCTCTCATATGATCAGCTGTAACAATATCTTTGTTACCAGTTGCTGTAACGACAATATCAGCTTTGCTAATTGCCTCTTCCATCAAAACCACTTCGTAACCCTCCATTGCTGCTTGTAATGCACAAATTGGATCAGCTTCTGTAACTAATACTCTAGCACCACTTTGTCTTAAAGATGCGGCACTTCCTTTACCGACATCTCCAAATCCAGCAACTATAGCAATTTTTCCAGACATCATAACATCTGTAGCTCTTCTTATGCCATCAACTAAACTCTCTCTACATCCATAGAGATTGTCAAATTTAGATTTGGTGACAGAATCATTTACATTTATTGCAGGCACTAACAAAGTTTTATCTTTTTCCATTTTATTAAGAGCTTTAATGCCTGTTGTCGTCTCCTCTGAAACACCTTTCACATTTTTAATTAATTCTTTATACTCTTGATGCATCATTGCAGTGAGGTCTCCTCCATCATCTAAAAGCATGTTAGGCGCCCAATCTTTTTTACCCTCAATAGTTTGTTTAATACACCAAATATATTCCTCTTCAGTTTCTCCCTTCCAAGCATATACTGGAATCCCAGCTTTGGCGATTGCAGCTGCTGCATGATCTTGGGTCGAAAAAATATTACAAGATGACCATCTTACCTCCGCACCTAAAGCAACTAGTGTTTCAATTAAAACAGCTGTTTGAATAGTCATGTGCAGACATCCAATAATTTTCGCTCCTTTTAGCGGTGACTTTCCAGAGTATTCTTCTCTTAAAGCCATTAAGCCAGGCATTTCACTCTCTGCTATTGAAATTTCTTTTCTTCCAAACTCAGCTTGGGTCAAATCTTTAACTTTGAAATCTTCCATGGTGCGTCTTCTAGCAATAAAGAATTAATTAATCAATATAACTCTTTAGGCATTTGGAAATATAATTTCCATACTTGCTCCTTTTTTGTCTAATCTGTTAGATGCTCTTATTGTAGCATTATGTAAATCGACTAAATTTTTAACTATATTTAAACCAAGTCCTGAATGTTGTCCAAATTTATCAGGTCTATTACTATAAAATCTTTTAAATATTTTATTGGTATCTTTTTCTTTAAATCCTTGTCCTTCATCTAAAATATTGATTGAAACTTTATCATTTTCTAATTTTGAAACCTTAACAATTACATCTTTATTATCACCACTGAAAGATATTGCGTTATCCAAAAGATTAGCGACTATTTGTTCAATTCTATTTTCTATTCCATTTATCAAATATTTGTTTTTTCCATCGTTCGAATAAGAAATATTTATTCCTCTTTTTAATTTATAAATATTATTAAAATCATCTACGACTGATTTAATAATTGGTTCGATATCAAGTTTTTTAATTTTTTCTCTACTTAATGCAACTTCATCTTTTAGCATTTGTGAATAATCTGTAATTAATCTTTCAATTCTTTGAACATCATGACTCAAAATATCAATTAATTTAATCCTTTGCTCAACATCAGTCGTATCATGTAAAATTTCAGACGCACTCTTGAGAGAAGCTAGAGGATTTCTTATTTCATGAACTAAATCTGTTGAAAAATTTTCAGCATGTGAAATCCTTTTAGTTAATTCATTTGTCATATCATCTAGTGATTTTGAGAGTAATCCTAGTTCATCATTTCTTTTTTTTAAAATATCAAGATTAGTAACTTTCGGATCTTTATTTCTGATTGTTTCAGTGTACGTTACTAAATTTTTTATTGGTTTTAAGAAATATCTATTTAAAACAAAGGAGAAAATTAATATTACTAAACCAATAGCTAAAGCTGTTCTAATTACAAAAGTCTTTCTTTCATCTATAGCTGCTTTAACATCATTTGCATTTTCTGTAATAGCTAAATAGCCAATGTTTTCACCTTTTTGCATTACATTTTTAATTGTTGTCAGCTTAAATTTATTGAACTCTTCTTGGGTAAAAGTAAAAGGTGTTCCAAAATTTTTAGAAGATGCGTAATTTAAAAGTACATCATTAAGAGAAACAACGTTATTATTTCCAACATCAATATTTTTTTTCTCAGTGATTTCTTTAGTTTTTTTTTCAGTTAACACTTCAAATTCAACAATATCTAATCTTTGTGAAAACGATCTAGGATCAAGATCTAAGGTATCTGTATCACCAATTAAGTTTAGTTGATTATCAAAAAATATCACTCTATCTAAATTTTGAAAAAGAAATCTTGTGGAAAAAAGAAATTTCCTGATATCATCTTCTACAAATTCGACATTTAGTCTTGTCAAATTATCAATTGTATTATTAATCACTTCAATGTGATTAGATGATTTTTTTTTTATTAAATTTGGTTGAACATTTTTTAAGTAAATAAAAAGAAAAATTCCAATAAATGTAAAAAAAATAAAATTAATAAATAAAAATTTTTTTAATATAGATAAGTTTTTAAGAAGGTTGCTTAACATTAGCTAACATTCCACCTATATCCACTTCCATATCTAGTTTCTATAGCTGAAAATTCAGGATCAACCTTTTTAAATTTTTTTCTTATTCTTTTCACATGACTGTCTATTGTTCTGTCCTCTATATCGGTATCTTCTCTGTAGGCTATATCCATCAACTGAGCTCTTTCTTTGATTATACCTGGTCTTTTTGCTAATTCCTTAACTAATAAAAATTCGGTCGTTGTAAGTTTATCTGGTAATTGTTTACCATTCCATTCACACTCTAATTGTGAAGGATCTAGTTTTAATTTACCATGAGATATTATACTTTTGTTTTCCTCTATAATTTCTTTTGAATCTTTCTTTCTAAGTTGCACTCTTATTCTCTCAATCAACACTTTAATTGAAAAGCCTCCAGATTTTTTTATGAAATCATCTGCTCCTAACTTCAATCCAAGCAATTCATCAATTTCATCATCTTTAGAGGTCAAAAAAATAACTGGTAATGAAGTTTTTTTTCTAAGTTTTTTAAGTAGCTCTTCTCCATCCATTTTTGGCATTTTAATATCAACGATTGCAAGATCCGGTGGGGTTCTAGTTAAGCCAATTAAAGCGCTTTCACCATCAATATATGTTTGAACTTTAAATCCCTCTTTTTCTAAAGCTATACTCAGACTTGTTAAAATATTTCTATCATCGTCGACAAGAGCAATTGTTTGTTTCTGCATACTCGATTATAAAAATACTAAATTGTTCTAATTTGGGCAATTAAATTAATGAAGTGTACCCCAATTTTCTCCGGTATTTAGATCAACTGTTAAAGGTATGGAGAAAGAATGCTGTTCACTCTTAACAACACTAGACATTTCATCAATTATAATTTTACTGATTCTTTTTGCTTCTTCTTTGGGAGTTTCAAAAATTAATTCGTCATGGATTTGCAACAACATTTTTGTATTTTGATTTTTTTGATCACTTAATTTTTTATCAAGTCTTATCATAGCTAATCTCATTATTTCTGCAGCTGAGCCTTGAATTGGAGCATTAATTGCTGCGCGCTCTTGGAAATTTCTAATATTATAGTTTTTATCATTGATATTAATAAAATGTGATCGTCTTCCAAAAATATTATTCACAAATCCACTTTTTCTACAAAACTTTATTGTTCGGTCCATATAAATTTTAATTTCAGGAAATTTCAAAAAATAAGCATTAAGAAATTCCTCAGCTTCATGATTTGTGACATTAATTTGTTTTGCTAATCCATATTGTGAAATCCCATATATTATTCCAAAATTTATTGCTTTAGCTTTTCTTCTCTGATCCTGATTTACTTTTTTTATATCAACATTAAAAATTTGACTAGCTGTGAGTGAATGAATATCTTCGTTGTTTTTAAAAGCTTTTTTTAATCCTTTGACGTCAGCCAAATCAGCTAAAATTCTCATCTCAATTTGATTATAATCTGCAGAAATTAAAACATGATCTTTTTTGGCTATAAATGCTTTACGAATATCTTTACCATCCTCAGATTTAATCGGAATATTTTGTAAGTTTGGATCGCTTGACGCTAATCTGCCAGTTGTAGTAGCTGCTAATAAAAAAGAGGTATGAACTCTTTGTGTGTTAGGATTGATATGTTCCGGCAAGGAATCTGAGTAAGTATTTTTCAATTTAGATACCTGTCTCCAATCCAATACTAATTGGGGAAACTTATGACCTTTAAATGCTAAATCTTCTAAAACCGAAGCGCTTGTTGCAAAACTCCCTTTTTTTGTTTTTTTTAAATCTGCAATTTTAAGATCATTATATAATATTTCCCCAAGTTGTTTTGGTGATGCAATATTAAACTCTTTTTTAGATATTTTAAAAACTTCATTTTGAATTTTAACAATCTTTTTTTCAAATTTAGTGGATAATGATTTTAAAAATTTATTATCTATTTTAACTCCCTCAATTTCCATAAAAGCAAGAATTTTTAATAAAGGCTTTTCAAATATCTCGTAGATATTTATCATTTTTTCATCCTTTAAACTTTTTTGAAATTTTTTGTATAATCTAAATGTAATATCAGCATCTTCGGCTGCGTAATCTTTGGCTTTTTCAACATCTACTTCACTGAAATTAATCTCCTTTTTTCCTGTGCCAACTAAATCTTTAAAAGATATTGTTTTATGGTTTAAATGAATTTCTGACAATGTATCCATATTATGTCTATTTTTTCCTGCATCAAGAACATAGGACATCAGCATAGTGTCTTCCATTGAAGTCATATTAATTCCGTGTTTGAAAAAAACTATAAAATCAAATTTTATATTTTGACCTATTTTTTTGATACTAGGATCCTCAAGTAAAGGTTTTAACTTTTTTAAAACTAAATCTTTTTCGATACATTTGTTAGATTTATGACCGATAGGAATATAACAAGCTTTTCCAATTTTTGAGCTTAATGAAACACCGACTAGATCTGCCTGATGAGGATCTAATGAATTTGTTTCGGTGTCTACTGCAACTTCACCTAACTCCTCAACTTCAGTTATCCAGTTGTCGATTTGTTCCAAATTTTCAATTAGATAATATTCTTTTTTATTGATTGCTTTTTGATTTTTTTCAATTTTAACCTCGTTTTTGATACTTGTTAAATTTGGTTCTCCATATGCAGAGATAGCTGAACTCAACAATCTATTAAATTCCATCTCCCTCAAAAATTTATAGAGTTTATCTTTATCAATACTTTTTAATTCAAGATCAGTTAGATTTTTATTTACGGGAGCATCACTTTTTAATGTCACTAGTTTTTTACTGATTAAAGCCTTATCTTTATTCTCAATGAGTGTTTCTCTTCTTTTGTTTTGTTTAATTTCATGAGCAGATTTTAAAAGTTTTTCAAGGTCTCCATATTTATTAATTAATTCTGCAGCTGTTTTAACACCAATTCCAGGAACTCCTGGTACATTATCGCTGCTATCACCAGCTAAAGCCTGGACATCAATTACCTTACTTGCACCTACACCAAATTTATTTTTAATATCTTCCTCTGAAATAAACTTATTTTTCATTGGATCATAAATTCGAACGTTTTTTTTATATAATTGCATTAAATCCTTATCTGAGGACACTATTGTTACTTTTGCACCTTCTTTTAAAATCATTTCAACATACGTTGCAATTAAGTCATCAGCTTCATAATTTATCAATTCCAATGAAGGTAAATTAAAAGCCAATACTGATTTTCTGATGTAATCAAATTGAGGAGCTAAATCATCAGGTGCTTCAGCTCTATTAGCTTTGTAATCACTATAAATTTCGTTTCTGAAAGTTTTTCTAGCAGAGTCAAATATAACTACAAAATGTGTTGGTTTTTGTAAATTTTGATTTGACTTTGTGTCCTCCAGAAGTTTAAAAAGCATACTGCAAAAACCACTCACTGCACCCGTCGGTAATCCATCACTTTTACGCGTTAATGGTGGTAACGCATAATACGCTCTAAAAATGTAACCTGATCCATCAATTAAATAAAAATGATCTGTTTTTTTAATTTTTCCCATTAGAAATTAATATAGATTATAGACAGAAATAAGAGTATTATTTTTTATGGAACTTATAAAGCAAAATACACAAGCCCAAATAATTAAATCAATATTTGTAATTTTTTTAGGTTCTGTGTTACTTGCTGTCTCGGCAAAAATTAAAATTCCTTTCTATCCAGTTCCAATGACAATGCAAACTTTTGTAGTTCTTTTTATTGGAATAAGCTTTGGATATAAAATAGGTGTTGCGACAATTGGTTTATATTTGATTGAAGGAATTGCAGGTCTTCCTGTGTTTTCAAACTCCCCAGAAAGAGGAATAGGTTTAGCTTATTTTACAGGTCCAACAATGGGATATCTAGTTGGATTTCTTTCAGCTTGTTTTTTAGCTTCTTTTGTAAAATTAAAAGATAATTATTTAATCATTTTCTCAAAACTTATACTTGCAGTATCAACAATCTATATTTTTGGTATTTTGTGGTTAGGGACACTAATTGGATGGGACAAACCTATATTCGATTTAGGTGTTAAGCCTTTTCTATTAGCTGAAATATTTAAGATAGTTTTACTTATGCTTATTGCCAAGAAAATTTTTAAATTAAGAAAACTTATTTAGGTGATCTTTTAGATAAAATTCTTTGAAGAGTTCTTCGGTGCATTTTTAGTCTTCTTGCTGTCTCTGAAACATTTCTGTTACACAATTCAAAAACTCTGTGTATATGTTCCCATTTTACTCTATCTGCTGACATTGGATTTTCAGGTGGAGCCGCTTTTTTAGCAGGATCAGCTAAAAGAGCTTTTTCAACATCATCTGCATCTGCAGGTTTAGCCAAATAATCTATTGCACCCTCTTTTATTGCTGCAACAGCAGTTGGAATATTTCCATATCCTGTTAACATTATTATTCTACTTTCAGGATTAGAGGTCTGTATTTGTTTTACAACTTCTAAACCATTGCCATCGCCCAACCTCAAATCAACAACAGCGAATCCTGGTTTTTTTGCTTTGACTGTATCAATTCCTTTTTGCACACCTTCAGCTTGAATAACTTCAAAACCCTTTTTTTCCATAGCCCTAGCTAATCTTTCTCTAAATGGATTGTCATCATCAACAATTAATAGTGATTTATTGTTGAAATCAGCTAAATTTTGTAATGCGCCTTCGTTTTTCATGAGTTCAATATGGGAATTTTTTTCCACAATTCAATAGGTCATTATTTGCTTTACATTAGGTAAGTATTGAATTAATTGCTCGATTCATTAAAGTTTTTTTAAATAAAAAGACTTTTTTTTGTTAAATTTTTTTTGGGGGGCATGAAAAATGCAAAAATTTAAGTCGGTTGAAGAACTAGTTAATCAACTGAGACCAGACAAACCGGTTTATTGTATTAGAAAGAAATCAATTCTTTCAGCTTCCAAATTTTTTCAAAAAAACTTTCCAGGTAAAATTCTATATGCTGTCAAAACAAATCCTCATCCTGAGGTAATTAAAACTTTATTAAAAAGCGGTATTAATCAATTTGATGTTGCCTCAGTGGAGGAGATAAAAGCAGTCAGAAAATTTGATCAAGTATCTAAGTGTTCTTTCATGCACACAATTAAAAGTAGAGAAGATATAAGTGAAGCATACTTCAAATACGGAGTCAAAACATTTGCACTTGATACTAAAGATGAATTGATAAAAATTATTGAGAGCACCAGCAATGCAAAAGATTTAGAATTATTTGTAAGAGTGGCTGTATCAAATGAACATGCTGAAATTGACTTATCAAAAAAATTCGGTGCTATAAATTCAGAGGCGGCAGGACTTTTAAGATTAGTAAAACAACATTCAAAAAAGATTGGATTAAGTTTTCATGTAGGATCGCAATGTATGCATCCAATTTCATACTCAAAAGGGATTTCCGAAATTGCAAATATAATAAAGAAAACGAAAATTGTTCCCGATTATTTAAATATAGGAGGCGGCTTTCCAACTATCTATCCAGATTTAATTCCACCCTCTTTAGAGAGTTATTTTGATGAAATTAAGAAAGGTTTAGAAAATTTAAAGATTGAAAAACTACCAGAAATAATTTGTGAACCAGGTAGAGCCTTAGTTGCTGAAAGTGGTTCAACTATAGTTCGGGTTAACTTAAGAAAAAAACAAAAACTTTATATAAATGATGGAACTTATGGAACGCTTTTTGATGCAGGAACACCAAATATTGTTTTTCCATCTAAAATGATAAAAGATAATTCAAACAAAATTATTTCAAAAAAATTAACTGCATTTGATTTTTATGGACCAACATGCGACAGCATGGATTACATGAAAGGTCCTTTCCTTTTACCTAATAATATTAAAGAAAATGATTATATAGAACTTGGTCAATTAGGTTCATACGGCCTTACCTTTAGAACACAGTTTAATGGTTTCTATTCTGATAAAATTTATGAAGTTGAAGATAATGCTATAATGAGCCTCTATAACAAAGACAGCAACAAAGATACTTTAGTTGCTTAATGTCAAAAAACAAAAATCTAGGACATAATAGTAAAAAAGACTTTCTTAAAAATCCAGTTGAACATATAGATATTACATCTTTTGACTCTAGAAAAATTATTTCATCAATGGAGAAAATGTCATTTGTATCAAGAGAAACTGCAAATGCAGCAAACATCTATAATGAAATGTTAAAAGATAAAGATTGTACAATTTTTCTTACTTTAGCTGGTTCGACCTCAGCAGCTGGTTGTATGAATATTTACAAAGATTTAGTCAAATACAATATGGTAGATGCAATCGTGGCAACTGGTGCTTCGATAATTGATATGGATTTTTTTGAGGCATTAGGATTTAAGCATTATCAAGGCTCTCAATTTCAAGATGATACTGAACTTAGAAAAAATCATATTGATAGAATATACGATACCTACATCGACGAAGATGAATTACAAATTTGTGATAAGAAAATTTGTGAAATAGCTGATAACTTGGAGCCTAGAAGCTATACCTCTAGAGAATTTATTCACGAAATGGGGAAATATCTCAAAAAAAACTCGGTAAAGAAAGATTCTTTAATTGAAACTGCCTATGATCACAATGTGCCAATATTCTGTCCTGCTTTTACAGATTCTAGCGCTGGTTTTGGTTTAGTAATTCATCAAGAAAAGAACCCGAAATCTCATATTACAATAGACTCTATAAGAGAATTTCGAGAATTAACTGAAATAAAAATTAAATCAAAAGGTTCTGGATTATTTATGATAGGTGGCGGAGTGCCAAAAAATTTTATTCAGGACACAGTCATATGTGCTGAACTTTTAGGTAAAGATGTTGAAATGCATAAATATGCTGTGCAAATTACTGTAGCAGACTCAAGAGATGGTGCGTGTAGCAGTTCAACTTTAAAAGAGGCAAGTTCATGGGGTAAAGTTGATGTCACGAAAGAACAAATGGTTTTTGCTGAGGCAACAAGTGTATTACCTTTGATTGCAAGTGATGCATATCATAAAGGTGAATGGAAAAATAGAGATAGAAAAAACTTTACAAAAATTTTTGGATAAAACATTGCAATATCTTTCAAATAAAAAAGGGTTTCTTGGAATAGATAATAAATTCAATTTTAAAGAAAAAGTTGTAATTGTTCCTTTTGGTCTGGAAAAAACTGTGAGTTATGGTGGTGGGACTAAAAATGGCCCAAAAGAGATAATTAAAGCTTCACATCAAGTTGAATTATATGATGAGGAATTAAATTGTGAACCTTACAAAAAAATAGGAATTAAAACTTTAAAACCTTTTAAGATTGATAAAAATATTAAAAAAGCTTTAAAAAAGATAGCTAACATAAATAAAGAAATTCTTAATAATAAACTTTTTCCAATGACTTTTGGTGGTGAACATTCAATCACACCAGGATGTATTGTTCCATTTGTTAAAAAACATAAAAATATCTGCCTCTTACATTTCGATGCTCATGCAGATTTAAGAGAAAGTTATAATGGTGAAAAATTTTCACACGCATCTGCTATCAGAAGATGTTTAGATTATAAAAACGTTTCAATAATCTCATTTGGAATTAGAAATATTTCTAAAGAGGAGATACCTTTTTTAAAAAAAAATAAATCTAGAATTAATATTTTTTGGGCAAAAGATAAAGCAAAATGGAATTTCAAAAAATTTAAAAAACTAATTAAAAATAAGACTGTTTATCTAACTTTTGATGTAGATAGTTTAGATTCGAGTATCATGCCTGCAACAGGAACACCTGAACCTGGCGGTTTATTATGGGATGAAGTTTTAGATATAATTAAGATTGCAGCCAAAAACTCAAACATCGTTGGCGCAGATATAAATGAGCTCGCACCGATCAAAGGATTTAATTCCTACAATTTTCTGGTAGCAAAATTGGCTTATAAAATATTATCCTATAAATATTTATATTAAATCTAAACTGGTTTAAGTGTTTTCAGCAGTAGTCTGAAAGGGATTAACATCATTAAAGCAACAAAAATTTTTACACTTAAATCTCCTAAAGACAATGTGATCCAAGGAATGCCTGTTCCATAAAAGGATATTGAAAAAAATATAAACGTATCAATTGTTGAACCTATCAAAGATGACGTTAAAGGTGCAACAAACCATTCTTTTTTTCGCAATTTATCAAAAATTTGAACATCTAAGAGTTGGGCAACTAAAAAGGCAGTACCCGATCCAATTGCAATTCTTATAGATATCAAGTCTGTAAAGTTTGTTGAGAATAAAAGCGTAAAACTAATACCTATAGCAAAACCAATGTAAACAATTTTTCTGGCAACTATCTTGCCAAAAGATCTGTTGGCTAAATCTGTGATCAAGAAAGCAATCGGATAGCTAAAAGCTCCATAAGTTAATATTTCTTCTAAACCATAATATTTTATAGGGAACTGAACTAAATAATTAGATGCTAAAACAACTGCTCCCATTAAAAATGAGAGTATAAAAAAAATTTTATTCATTAAGCTATCTTAGATTGAACTTGTTTTTTTTGAAATGGAGACTTTATTAATAAACTTTTTTTCATCTTCTTTAATCTTGGAGACAAATTTTTATTTTTTACAGTCTTTAAAAACTCGTCAAAACTTCCTTTTTTATCTACAGATCTTACACCAGCATTACTTACAGTAAGTTTCATGCTTCTCTTTAAAAGTTCACTTGTAAATTTTACTTTTTTTAAATTAGGTAAAAATCTTCTCTTTGTCTTATTATTAGCATGACTAACGTTATGACCTTTAAGGGGAATTTTGCCGGTAAGTTCACATTTTTTTGACATAATATTTTCGACTATATAAAGTGAGTTGATGATTGCGTCAAGTTTATAAAATTTAAGAAGTTGTTTTTTTCCCTATGATTTCACTATAATGTTTAACTCCATCTCTTATCAATAATTCCTTAAGCTCTTTTTTAATAAGATTTACAATATTTGGTCCTCTGTATACCATACCTGTATAAAGTTGAACATAACTCGCGCCAGCTAAAAACTTATTGTACGCACTTATTCCAGAGTCTACTCCACCAACTCCAATAATTTTAATTTTATTACCAAGAGTTTTATAAAATTTATTAATCAGCATTGTAGATTTTTCTTCTATTGGTTTACCTGACAAACCTCCTTTTTGATGCTTTTGAATGTCATTTAATTTATCTCGAGTAGAGTCAGAGGTGTTCGATAAAATGACTGCTTTTATATTATTGCTTAAAAGAACATCAGAAATTTTGGGTATTTCCTTATCTTTAATATCTGGTGAGACTTTTACTACAATTGGAATTTTTGAATTTAGTTTTGTTTTTTCACTATTAATTATATTTAATAAACTATTCAATTTTTCCTGATCATGAAAATTTCTCAGCTCTTCGGTGTTGGGAGATGAAATATTAATCGTAATATAGTCTGCAAATTCATGGAAGGTTTTTAAACACTCAACATAATCCTTCAATCTATCATTTGTATCTTTGTTGGGACCTATGTTAATTCCAAGTAAACCAATTTGTTTATTACTTGAGATCCTATCAACAATGTTTTTTGCACCTAAATTATTAAAACCCAATCTATTAATTAATGCCTCATCTTCGACTAATCTGAAAACTCTTGGCTTGGGGTTACCATATTGTTTAAGAGGTGTAACTGTGCCCACCTCCACAAAACCAAATCCCAATTTAAATAAAGAATTATAAACCTCAGCATTTTTGTCAAATCCTGCTGCCATTCCAATTGGATTTTCTATCTCTTTTTCAAATAATTTAGTCTTAAATAAATGGCTATTTTTATTTTTGTCCAAAACATTTGGTACGAAATTAAATTTTAATGACTTTATTGCCAAACCATGGGCTGTCTCTGGATCAAGTTTAAAAATTAGAGATCTTAAATTTGAAAACATTATTTAATTTTATTTATTATAAGATCTTTAGTTTCTTTAACACCAAAAAAACTTATAAAAAAACCCATCCGAGGACCATTTTCGACTCCAAATACAACTTCATAAATTAATTTAAACCAGTCTCTCAAATTTTCTGAATACCCATTTTCTTTTCCTGTTGAATAAATTAAAGTTTGAATTTCTTCGGGAGACATCTTGTCATTACATTTATCTAAGGTTGATATTAGAGCCTCTAGTGCTTTTTTTTCTATTTGATCAGGTATTTTATATTTTTTTTTAGCTTTTATTACATCGTTAAAATATTTAATAGCATAACCAACTAGATTATCAAAAATGGGGTGATCTTTTACAGAAATATTTTCCTTATATTTTTTTACGAACTTCCATAATAATTCTTTATTTTCGGCATTACTTGTTTCCACAAGATTTAATAACATGGAAAATGACATAATCATTTTTTCTTTTGGGACACTACCATTATGAACATGCCATACTGGATTCATCAGTAACTGAAGCTCATCTTGAGTTTTAGCCTTTTCAATAAATTCCAAATATTCGTCTACCGCTTTTGGAACTATCTCATTATAAAGTTTTTTAGCTCTTTTTGGATTTTGATACATATATAATGATAAACTTTCTGGTGAGGCGTACTCCAACCATTGCTCGATTGTTATTCCATTCCCTTTTGATTTAGAAATCTTTTCCCCTTTCTCATCCAAAAAGAGTTCATAAGCAAAACCAGATGGGTTTTTTTTTCCAATTAGTTTAATAATCTTAGTGGATAATATTGCACTTTCTATCAGATCTTTTCCGTACATTTCAAAGTCAACATCTAACGCATACCATCTCATGGCCCAATCGACTTTCCACTGAAGTTTACAATGACCATCTAATATGCTTGATTCTAAATCTTTACCTTTATTATCAAACACAATTTTAGACTTAGAATTATCAATTTTTTTAACTGGAATTTCCAAAACATGTCCTGTTTCTGGACAAATAGGAAGAAATGGACAATAAGTTTTTTGCCGTTCTTTTCCTAAAGTAGGCATTATGATATTCATTATTCCATCATAATTATCTAAAATAATTTGAAGTGTTGGATTAAAAAAACCCGATTTATACAATTGAGTAGAGCTCTTGAAATTATATTTAAAATTAAAATTATTTAAAAACTTTTTTAATTTCTCATTATTATGTTCACCAAAACTATTATATTTTTCAAAGGGGTCTGGTACGTCTGTCAAAGGTTTATGAAGGTTTTTTTCTAACAATTCTTTATTGGGTACATTGTCTGGTACTTTTCTAAGACCGTCCATATCATCAGAAAAAGTGATAATTTCTGTTGGAAGATCAGTTAATTGTTTTAACGCATTAACCATCATAGAAGTTCTAGCAACTTCTCCAAATGTTCCTATGTGAGGAAGTCCACTTGGGCCATACCCAGTCTGTAGTGTAATTTTACCTTTTTTTTCTAAAAAAGATTTTCTTTCTCTAAGCATTTTTTTTGCTTCAACGATTGGCCAAGAGCTTGTTTTTTCTAAGTTTTCTTTTTTTATCATGAATAATTCAACAAAATCTTTAATTAGCGAACTACTTAATTCTTATAGAGTTGAAATTTATTTACCATAAAATAATGTTCTTTCAAAATGTCTAATTATAAAACAGTTTTTTTTACTCTTGGAATTCTTCAAATAATTCTTGGTATTTTTATGCTTGTTCCAATAATTGTACAATTTATTTATGGTCAAATAGATTCTTCTTTTTTTGGTGCAGCAATTGTTACAATTATTTTTGGAACCTTATTTTTTCTCTCCAATCTAGATCATGAAAAAAAACTTAATTTGCAACAAGCATTCCTTCTAACTGCATTAGCATGGTTAAGTATTGCTATATTTGGTTCATTACCCTTTATATTCTCTAATTTAGAATTTTCAGTCACAAATGCCTTTTTTGAAAGTATGTCAGGTATTACAACAACTGGTTCAACAATCATATCAAATTTAGAAAATATGCCTAAAGGGATATTATTTTGGAGAGCAATACTTCAATGGTTGGGAGGTATTGGTGTCATAGTGATGGCGATTACATTAATGCCCATAATGAATGTTGGGGGAATGCAATTATTTAAAATTTCAAACAATGATTCATCTGAAAAAATTCTTCCAAAGTCCAAAGAGATTGCTCTAAGATTGATTTATATTTACTCTGGATTAACAGCGCTATGTGCAATCACTTACAATATTTTTGGAATGAATATTTTTGATAGTATTACACATTCGATGACAACTATAGCAACTGGTGGATTCTCTAACTATAATCAATCCATTGGTTTTTTTAATAGCTTAGCGATAGAAACTACGGCTATGGTATTTATTATTTTAGGAAGTGTACCATTTATCGTGTACATTAAATTTTTGAATGGCAATAGGTCTATTTTTACATCAGACTCTCAAATCAAAACTTTTATTAAGATAATATTTATATCAATTTTCATTTTATCGATTTATCTTACTTTAAACAATTCAAGTTCATTTGATTTAAGATCAATTTTCTTTAACGTTATTTCTATTCTAACTGGAACCGGTTATGTCAATGCTCAATTTGACAATTGGGGTAGCTTTCCTCTAGTATTATTTTTAGCTTTGATGTTCATAGGTGGCTGTGCTGGTTCAACAACATGTGGCATAAAAATATTTCGTTTTCAAATTCTTTATTCATTTGTAATTAATCAACTAAAAAAAATTATTTACCCTAAAGGTGTTTTTGTGTTGAAATACGATAAAAATCCAATTGATGATAAATTCATAGCGTCAATCATCTCTTTTATTTACATGTACTTAATAATATTTTTTTTATTGTCTGCGTTATTATCTTTAAATGGACTTGATTTTATAACCGCAATTTCAGGTGCTGCGACCTCTATTTCAAATGTTGGTCCAGGTTTGGGATCAATAATTGGACCTAACGGAAATTTCTCCTCATTACCAGATTTTTCCAAATGGATTTTAACAATCGGTATGATCTTGGGTAGACTGGAGTTATTTGCTATATTAGTGTTATTTTTACCTTCATTCTGGAGAAATTAAAAAATGATAGAAATTAAAAAACAATCCCTTTCAGAAACATTTTCAGTTTATTTCGATAAAAGAATGTTAAAAATATTATTGCTTGGTGCCATCTCTGGTTTTCCTTGGGTATTGATAGGTAGTAGTTTAAGTTTATGGTTAAAGGAAGATGGATTAAGCAGATCTACAGTCGGTTGGGCTGGTCTTATATTTGCAGTTTATGCATTTAATTATTTATGGGCTCCTTTAATCGATCGTATTCAAATACCATACCTAACAAAAAAAATTGGACATCGAAGAGGATGGATTGTCCTAATGCAGATATTAATCTTAATCTCATTATTTTTGTGGAGTGTAATTGATCCTTCAGAAAATTTAGCCCTTGTAATATCAGTAGGTTTACTCATTGCAATTGCTTCAGCAACACAGGATATTACTGTGGATGCTTTAAGGATTGAGCAAATTAGCGAAAACGAGGGTAAATCAATGGCTGCGGGCGCAGCAATGGCTGTCGTTGGGTGGTGGAGTGGATATAAATTAGGCGGAGTTTTGTCATTGTTTTCCGCAGATTTTTTAGAAAATTTAGGTTTTCAAAATTATTGGCAACTTACTTTTTTAACTTTTAGATTTGCAGTTTTGTCAATTAATTGAATTGTTTGTTTAGTTGACATTACTACCACCTTCTTTTTTGGTCCATAAGCATGAATAAATTTAGACTTACT
>CACMAB010000013.1:0-22000 GCA_902611635.1 uncultured Pelagibacteraceae bacterium
CTTCTTTTCTGGCTTAGATTCAGTATTTTTTTCTATCTCTTTTGTTACTATTTTTTGTATTGGTTTAGGTAAGGGTTTTAGTACATCTATTAATAATTTTTTTTGTGTTAGCTCTTCAGATTGGATAGGTTTCTTTAATGGGATAACGTCAGATTGAGCTATGGTTTGTAGACCGAATAAATTAATCAATACTATCCAAAATAAGATTTTTTTAATCATAATCTTTTACTATATGAATCTACAATGTATGTTATAAGTATTTATGTTTAAAGGATCAAATGTTGCTTTAGTCACCCCGTTTAAAAATGATAAACTTGATGACGAGACATATATTAATTTAATTCATTTTCATATCCAAAATGGGACAAATGGATTAGTTCCAGCAGGAACAACTGGTGAGTCACCAACTTTAAGTCATGATGAACATGAAAGAGTGATTGAGTTATGTGTAAAAGAAAGTAATGGAAAATTACCAGTTTTTGCAGGTACAGGATCGAACTCTACAGAGGAGGCCATTTCACTTACAACTCATGCAGAAAAAATTGGAGCTACAGGCGCTCTTATTGTAACACCTTATTATAACAAACCAACACAAGAAGGCTTATACCAACATTATAAAGCAATAAACGACAAATGTGGAATACCTATAATAATTTATAATATTCCTGGTAGATCGGTTATTGATATGTCAGTTGATACTATGGCTAGATTATTTGAATTGAAAAATATTATTGGTGTTAAGGATGCGACTGGAGACCTAAATAGAGTTGAACAAACTTTAAAAAAGATGGGAAATGAATTCATTCAATTAACTGGTAATGACGATAATGCTTTAGAATTTAATAAAAGAGGTGGAGTTGGAGCTATAAGTGTTACTGCAAACATTGCTCCGAAACTTTGTTCTGATTTTCAAAAATTATCAAAATCTGAAAATAACGATGAACTTAAAGAGGCTGAAAAAATTGATAAAATATTACAACCTCTTCATCATGCAATGTTTGTCGAAAGTAATCCAAGCCCAGTGAAATACGCAGCAAAATTATTAAATCTTTGTGATGATAATGTAAGACTACCTCTTGTAAAAGTGACAGCTGAAACTAAGGATATCGTAAAAAAAGCTCTTCATTCCGCAAAACTAGTTTGATGAAAAAAAAAACCAATAGTGGTTTGAAAATAATTTGTCTTAATAAAAAAGCTAGTTTCAATTATTTTTTTGAGGATTTGTTTGAAGCAGGTATTGTTTTAAAAGGTTCTGAAATAAAATCAATTCGTAATGGTAAAGTTAACATAGCAGATTCTTACGCAATCGAAAAAAAAGGTGAAATAGTCTTGATAAATTCACATATTGCATCTTATAAGCAAGCTAGTTATTCAAACCATAATCCAACCGATGAAAGAAAATTGTTATTAAATAAGAGAGAAATTAATAAACTAATTGGTAAAATGCAAAGAGACGGGCTCACAATAGTACCTACAAAAATGTATTTTAAAAAAGGAAAAGCAAAATTAGAGTTAGCTGTAGCCAAGGGTAAGAAACAATTTGATAAAAGAGCAGTAAAAAAACAAAAAGACTGGAATCGTGATAGAGCAAGATATATTAGAAAATCAAGTTAATCCTGTCTATTTAGGTATAGGCTCTAATCTAGGAAATAAAATCAATAATATCGAATTAGCTAAATCAAAATTAATTCTTAATGATATTATGATAATAAAATCATCAAGCTATTATGAAAGTTTGTCTTGGCCTGATAATAACAATCCTAAATTTTATAATGTTGTAGTTAAGGTTCTAACTAAATTATCACCTTTTAAATTAATAAGTGTTTGTAAAACTATTGAAACAAGCCTTGGACGAAAGAAAAGACTTCGAAATGCTCCTAGAGAGTGCGATATTGATATAATTGATTTTAATGGAAAAAAATTGAAAGGTGAATTAAATCTACCTCATTCAAGAATGCATAAAAGAAATTTCGTCCTTTTTCCATTATTTGAGATAGATAAAAATTGGAAACATCCAGTTTCAAAACATTCCATAAAAAAACTATTATTATCATTAAAAAATAGAGACATTAGGTCTATTAAACAAATTTAATTTAGTGATATAGTGTTTGAATGCTTAATTCTGAAGATTTAATAAATAAAGTAAAAATTTATAATAAATTTTTAAACCCTGAAAAGCTGAATAAAGCTTATGATTTTGCTGTTAAAGCACATAGTAATCAAAAGAGAGCTTCAGGCGACCCATACTCAGTACATCCGATAGAAGTCGCAAATATCCTAACAGATCTCAAATTAGATAGCGCTACTATTACTACTGGTTTATTACATGATACAATCGAAGATACCTATGCTACTTACGAAACCATCAAAGGAGAATTTGGCGAAGAGGTTGCAGATTTAGTTGATGGTGTCACAAAAATTTCGGTTTTTGAAAACACCGCTACCACAAACTCAAAAGCAGAAAACTTTAGAAAACTTATTTTAGCTACCTCAAAAGATATAAGAGTTTTGTTAGTTAAAATTGCAGATCGTTTACATAATATGAGAACGATAAAAGCTATCACCAAAGAAGATAAAAGAAAAAGAATTGCTCAAGAGACAATGGAAATTTATGCACCATTGGCTGATAGAATGGGAATGCATCGAATTCGTGATGAACTAGAGGATTTGTCTTTTGAAGTTTTGAATAATGATGCAAGAACGTTAATTCAAAATAGATTAGATGAAATCAAATCTGACAAAAAAGATATTTTCGAGTCTCTTTCGAATGAAATAAACATTTTGTTAAATGATAATAATATAAAATCTAAAATTTATGGAAGAGGCAAAACACCTTTTTCAATTTGGAGAAAAGTTCAAAAGAAACGAGTTTCGCTTGAACAAATAACTGATATTATTGGATTTAGAATAATTCTAAAAAATATTGATGATTGTTACAAAACCCTAGGGATAATACATAAAGAATACAATTGTATACCTGGCAAATTTAAAGATTATATCTCTTCACCTAAAATTAATGGTTATAAATCAATTCATACAGCAGTTATTGGATCTAATAAAAAACCCATAGAAATTCAAATTAGAACAACAGAAATGCATGATTTTGCTGAAAGGGGTATTGCTTCACACTGGCAATATAAATCATCTGAGAAATTTAATTCTTTAACTTGGAAAGAATATGACTGGTTAAAAGATTTAGTAGAAATCATTGAAAAAAATGAAAATCCAGAACATTCATATGAATATACAAAATTACAAATGTTCCAAGAAAATGTTTTTTGTTTCACACCAAAAGGATCAGTTATTAAATTACCAAAAGATGCTACTCCAATTGATTTTGCATATGCCGTACATACTAAAGTAGGAGATACTGCAATCGGATGTGAAATTAATGGTAACAAAAGTGAGCTCCAAACTATTTTAAGAAATGGAGATCGAGTTAAGATTATTACCTCTAAAAATCATTCACCATCATTACATTGGATCCCAATAACAAAAACAGGAAAAGCAAGGGCAGCTATAAGACGTTATTGGCATGAAAAGGGGGAAAGAAAAGAGGAAAGAGTAAAAAAGTATAATACTACTTTATGGATATCTTTACCAGATAAACCCGGTCAACTTGGTAATGTTAGTTCGTTAATCGGAGAGCATAAACTGAATATTTCAAACCTTGTGATGGCAGGCAAAAACCCTAACTATATAAATTTTAAATTCCAATTAATCATACGGGATTTAAAAAATTTCACTAATTTTATTGCAGAGCTAAAACAAAAAGGTATAAAATTTAAGATAATTAGACACGAAGATAAAAGAAATGCTTTCACACAAAAAATCCTTAGATATTTTAAGAAAAACTAATGCATTATTAGAGGGACATTTTGTTTTATCGTCTGGATTACACTCTTCAAAATATATTCAATGCGCAAAACTATTAAGTTTTCCTCATAAGGCAGAGAAAATATGTAAATCTTTAGCTAGTAAAATTAAGAAAAAATTTCAAAACTTCGACTTAATTTTATCACCAGCAATGGGTGGTATAGTAATAGGTTATGAAATTGGCAGACTACTTAAAAAAGAAACTATTTTTTGTGAAAGAGTAAATGGAAAATTTAAATTAAGAAGGGGTTTTCAAATTAAAAAAGGATCTAAAGTATTAATTATCGAAGATGTAATAACCACAGGCAAATCAAGCATGGAATGTGTAAAATTGATTAAAAATTCAAAAGCAAAATTAATCGGTTTTGCAACAATTATTGATAGATCATCACGAAAAAATTTAAAAATAAAAAAAGATATAGTTTCACACCTTAAAATTTCTGTTCCAACTTATAAAAAGAACAAAATTCCAAATGAGTTGAAATCAATTCCAATTTCGACACCAGGAAGTAGATACACGAAGTGAGACGTCTTGGAGTAAATATTGATCATATAGCAACCCTGAGAAATGCTAGAGGTGAACTACATCCGGACCCGATATTTGCAGCTGAATTTGTTAAGAAAGCAGGTGCTGACTCAATAACAATTCATCTTCGTGAAGATAGAAGGCATATAAAAGATAATGATGCAAAAAAAATTTGTTCTTTTAAAAAAATTTTAGTTAATTTGGAAATCTCAACTAATCCAAAAATGATAAGTAAAGCATTAAAATTGAAACCAAATTATATTTGTTTAGTGCCAGAAAATCGAAAAGAAATTACCACAGAGGGAGGTTTAGACATAGATAAAAATAAAAATAAAATCAAAAATATAATTTTGAAATTTAAAAAGAAAAAAATTAGAACTAGTTTATTTATAAATCCATCAATTAACGATATCAAAACCTCGTATAAATTAGGATCTGATTGTGTTGAAATTCATACAGGTAGACTTTCTAGATTAGTAAAATTGAAGAAGAATTATTCTAAAGAGCTTAATAGAATAAAAAAATGTTCAATTATTGCGAAGAGAATTGGTTTAGAAGTTCATGCTGGTCATGGACTTGATTATAAAACAACTGAATTATTATCTAGATTTAAAGAAATAGAAGAATTTAATATAGGACATTATCTAATCGGTGAGTCGATATTTTTTGGTTTATCCAAAGTAATAAAAAAGTTTAAAAAAATTATTAAATAACAGAAATGAAAATATTAGGAATTGGAGTTGATGTAGTAAATAATAGACGAATTCAGCCTTTAATTAAAAACCAAAACTTTATAAAAAGAACTTTTGGACCTAATGAACTTAAATTTTCTAAAAATAAAGTTAATAGAACAAACTTTTTTGCAAAAAGGTTTGCAGCAAAAGAAGCTTTATCAAAATCATTTGGCACCGGCATAAGAGATAATTTAAGTTTTAAAGATATTGAAATTTTAAATGATAAAATGGGTAAACCTTTTTTTTATAAATCAAAAAAAATTGATAAAATTATAAAAAAAAAGTTCAAAATTAAGAAATATGACTTGTTTCTTTCGCTATCTGATGAAAAAGATCATTCAATAGCATTTACAATTTTGGTTAAAAGATAATGTTAGATAAAAATTTCTTTAAAGAAAATATAAAAACCTTATTTTATGCATTAATTATTGCTATTTTTATTAGATCAATATTTCTTCAACCATTTTACATACCATCTTCATCGATGGAGCCTAATCTGTTAGTTGGAGACAGATTATTTGTAACTAAATATTCATATGGTTATAGCAAACATTCATTTCCCTTTAGTCCGCCTATTTTTACAGGAAGGTTAATGTTTAGTGAGCCAAAAAGGGGAGATGTCGTTGTATTCAAGACTCCTGCAGATAATAGAACTGATTATATAAAAAGATTAATTGGTTTACCTGGAGATCAAGTACAATTTATTAATTCAAATTTGTATATAAATAACTCAGAGGTGTTAAAATCCAGAATCTCAGAAAATGATAAAATATTCTGTGGAAATAGAAATATTGATGTATTTACTTTTGAGGAAATTTTACCTAATGGAAAAAAACATAAAACTGTTTACTTAAAAAATTATGCTTTTAAAAATTCTGATAAATTTATAGTTCCAAAGGATCACTACTTTTATTTGGGAGATAATAGAGATTGTTCTAAAGATAGTAGATATTTATCAAGCGTAGGATATGTGCATAAAGATAATCTTGTAGGAAAAGCACAATTTATTTTCTTCTCCTCAGATAGATCTATTGGAAGTATTTTTTCATTTTGGAAATGGAACAAATCAATAAGATTTGATAGATTCTTTCAAAAGATCGAATAATGAAAATTAATTATCAAACTTTAGAAAAAAAAATTAATATCAATTTCAAAGACAAAGATTTGTTAATTAGATCATTAACTCATAAAAGCTATAACAAAGAAATTAATAATGAAAAATTGGAATTTTTAGGTGATCGTGTCTTAGGATTAGTAATTGCAAAAAAACTTTTGGAAATTTACCCCGATGAAAAAGAGGGTATATTGGATAAAAAGTTCGCATCACTAGTAAATAAGAAAACCTGTTTACAAATCGCAAAAAGAATTAATCTTGATAAATATATTTTAACTTTAGATATTACGAAAAAAAAAAATAAATTAGAGGATAAAGTTGTTTCTGATTGTTGTGAAGCATTGATAGGATCTATTTATCTAGATAGAGGTTTTAATTCTGTAGAAAAATTTATTTTAGAATTATGGTCAGAAAATATTAAAGATAGTGTTGTTACTCAAATAGATGCAAAAACAAAATTACAAGAATTCTCTTTAAAAAGATTTAAGAAATTACCTATTTATAAACTTATTTCAAATACTGGACCAAGACATAAACCTCTCTTTAAGGTTGGTGTAAAATTAATTGATACTAAGTTTTTTTTAGCAGAGGGTAGTTCAAAAAAAGATGCTGAACAAAATGCTGCTATTAAATGTTTACAAAATCAGAGCAAATTATGATTTGGGACGATATTGGATTTTTATTAAACAAAAATAGATATAATGAAAATTCATTAATATCCGAAATTTATACTAAGAATTTTGGTAAAGTAAGTGGTATTATTTTTGGTGGAACTTCAAAAAAAATTAAGAACTATCTTCAAATAGGAAATAAACTATATGTAAATTATAATTCTAAAAATGAAAATAGCATGGGTTATTTTAAAGTAGAAATTCAAGAAGCTTTATCTCCATTATATTTTGATAATCATCAAAAATTAACTTGTATTTCCTCAGCTATGAATTTAGTTAAATTGCTTACAGCTGAGTCGCAAAAAAATATAAAGATATTTTCTTTGTTAGAAGAATTTTATGTTTTATTGAACTCTAAAGACTGGATAAAAAATTATATCTTTTGGGAGTTGGAATTATTTAAATCTCTAGGCTATGACTTAAATTTTGAGAGTTTAGTTAATGAAAAAATTATTGGTAATAAAAAACAATATATATCGAAGTCATCAACAGAAAAAAAAATTATACCTAATTTTTTAATAGATAAAAATAACTCAACTGAAGATATAGGATCTTTACTAACAGGTCTTAAATTGTTGAGTGATTATCTTGAAAAGTCAATTTTAAAGCCCAATAACCTAAACCAACCAATCAGCAGACTACAATTTATTAACACTTTAAAATAATTATTTAATGATTTTGTCTAATCTATCAGCGTAATAGCTAACAATAGCATTTGCTCCAGCTCTTTTAAAAGAAATAAGACTTTCTAAAATAATATTTTGATCAGTTAAATCTTTTTTAATTCCATGTTCTAATAAAGAATATTCACCTGAGACTTGATATGCCATAACCGGAATCCTAAAGTTTTCTTTAACCTTTTTAATAATATCAAGATATGGTAGTCCAGGTTTAACCATAACCATATCAGCTCCTTCTTTAATATCCAAAGCAACTTCTCTTAAGGCTTCATCACTATTTCGATAATCCATTTGATAATTTTTTTTATTTCCTTTTAATAAGTTTTTTGAACCAACCGCATCTCTAAAAGGGCCATAAAAACTTGACGCATATTTAACAGCATAAGAAAGTATTTGTGTCATTTTAAAATTATGTTTGTCTAGATACTTTCTAATTTCACCAATCCGACCGTCCATCATATCAGAAGGTGCTAAAACATCACAACCCATTTGTGCTTGCAACAAAGATTGATCTAATAAAATTTTTATGGTTTCATCATTTAACACATATTTGTTTTGTAAAAGTCCATCATGACCATGTGAGGTATATGGATCTAATGCAACATCACACATTATTCCAATCTCATTTTTATATTTATTCTTTATTCTTTGTAGTGCCCTACAAACCAGATTATTTTCGTTAAGAGCCTCTGTACCTAAGTCGTTTTTTTTTCTTTTTTCAATGTATGGAAACAAGGCAACCATAGGTATGCCTTTTTTAATAGCACTATCTACTATATTATTTAATTTATCGATTGTGTACCTGTAAACACCGGGCATTGATTTAATAGATTGTTTTTTATTTTTTCCATCAATTAGAAAAATGGGTAAAATAAAATCATTAGGTGTAAGATTATTTTCTTCAATTAACCTTCTAGACCAATCAGTTTTTCTATTGCGTCTAAGTCTCAATGCTGGGAATTTTCCTGTAATCATGTTTAAATTTATTTAAAATATGCGACAAATGTTATATACAAATATATCTTAAAAAAGATATTAAACAACATCAGGAGACAATAATTTATAAATGAATTTAAATTTTAACGATTTTCAAAAACAAGATATTAAGTTTGATGTAAACAAACTTCAAAATGCTTATAAAGAATTATTAACCATTAAAGGTTTTTCAGGAGTTGATGGTGTTTCAAATTTTGGTGCCATTTCATTAACACAGATACCAGGTGATCCAGACTCTATCAAAGGTAATAAGGCAAGAGGTGTTTTCTGGACTAAACCAGACTCTTCCGGAAAAGAGGCTATGAGAGATGAAATGATAGATGAGTCTGCTTATTCTGAATTTATTGAAGACTACAAGCATACTTACTTTAAAGAAGTATTTGATGTTCTTTCTTCAAAGTATAAATTAGGACGTGTAAGAATTTTATTAAAGGAGCCAAGATCAACTTTAAGTTGGCACAGAGATCCAGAACCTAGATTACATATTCCAATAATTACTAACCCAGGTTCTATAATGGTTATTGATAATGTTGCGAAACATATGCCTGCAGACGGCTCTGTTTGGATTACTAATAATACTAAATATCATAATGCATTCAATGGAGGAGAGGAAAATAGAATCCATTTAGTTGCATGCGTTTTAGATTACAAATTTAACTAATTTGAAAAAAATATTTATTTCTTCAGATCACGCTGGATATAATTTGAAAGAACAAATTAAAAAAAAGTTTTTAAAAAGATACAATTTCCATGATCTTGGGACTGATAACTCAAAAATCTCAGTAAATTACCCAGAGTATGCTCATAAATTATGTAAAAAGGTCAGCGTTAACTCAAAAAATATGGGTATTTTAGTTTGTGGTTCAGGTATGGGAATGTCAATGGCTGCAAATAAACACAAAAAAATTCGAGCTGCGATGTGTTATTCAATAAAAAACACAAAATTATCTAGATTGCATAACAACGCGAATATTATAACATTAGGATCTAGATTGACAAAAAAAAATACTGCCTTTAAATGTATTGAAGCTTTCATTAATACTAAATTTGAGGGTGGTAGACATAAAAAAAGAGTAAAAAAAATATAAGGAAAAAATGTCAAGTGAAACAAAATATATAAATTCTTCTTACCATGATTTTTTTGAAAAAAGTCTTTCAAAATCTGATCCAGATTTATTTAAGGCAATAAATGATGAGTTAATTAGACAACAAAATCACATTGAGTTAATAGCTTCTGAAAATATAGTTTCACAAGCTGTATTAGAAGCTCAAGGATCAGTTCTAACAAATAAATATGCAGAAGGATATCCAGGTAAAAGATATTACAATGGTTGTGAACATGTAGATGTAGCAGAACAACTAGCACTTGAGAGAATAAAAAAACTTTTCAATTGTAAATATGCAAATGTTCAACCTCATTCAGGTGCTCAAGCAAATGGTGCCGTATTTCTAGCTTTGCTGAAACCAAATGACACTTTTATGGGTATGAGCTTAAATTCAGGAGGTCACATAACTCATGGATTAAAAATTTCAATGTCAGGTAAATGGTTCAATGCGATAAGTTATGACGTAGATAAAAAATCTGAACTAATCGATTATGATAATGTTGAGAGACTTGCTAGAGAACATAAACCAAAATTAATTATTGCAGGTGGTAGTGCGTATTCAAGAGTAATTGATTTTAAAAGATTTAGAGAAATTGCTGATAAAGTTGGTGCATATCTTATGGTAGATATGGCTCATTTCTCAGGTTTAGTAGCAGGCAAAGGATATCCAAATCCTTGCAATTATGCACATGTCGTAACATCCACAACACATAAAGTATTCAGAAGTGCACGTGGTGGAATCATTTTATCAAATGATTTAGATCTTGGAAAAAAATTTGATACAGCTGTTTTTCCAGGTTATCAAGGTGGTCCTTTAATGCATATCATTGCTGCTAAAGCTGCAGGTTTTTTTGAAGCATTAAAACCTGAGTTCCAAACTTACATAAAAAACGTTTTAGCAAATGCTAAAATGTTAGCGGAGACTTTAAAAAATAATGGATTTAAGATTTATTCAGGTGGCACAGATACACATTTGATGTTAGTTGACTTGAGACCATTTGGTGTGAAAGGAAATATAGCTTCTGAGAGTTTATGTAGAGCCAATATTACTTGTAATAAAAATGGGATCCCGTTTGATACAGAAAAACCAATGATAACTTCTGGTATAAGACTTGGTTCACAAGCTGCTACAACAAGGGGATTTGGCTTAAAAGAATTTGAAAAAGTAGGCGAATTAATAACGAAAGTAATAAAAGGATTATCTGAAAATCCAGAGGATAATAGTAGAGTGGAAAATGAAGTGAGACAAGAAGTTGTAAGTTTATGTTCTAATTTTCCAATTTATAAAAATTTGAATAAATGATCTGTCCTTGTGAGAAAAAAGGGGAAACTTCTGTAGTAGACTCCAGACCTACAGAAGATGGGACTGCAATCCGTAGAAGAAGACTATGTAGTTGTGGCGCAAGATTTACTACATTTGAAAGAATTCAACATCGTGAGGTGATGGTAGTAAAAAAAAATGGAAGGAAATCTTCTTTTGATCGAGATAAATTAGCAAAATCAATTTACATTGCACTAAAAAAGAGACCTTTAGATACAGAAACTGTCGAAAAATTTATTAGTCGAATTACAAGATCTTTAGAGGAACTAGGGCAGAATGAAATTGCGAGCAATACGATTGGAACAATGGTCATGGAAGGTTTGAAAGAACTTGATCCAGTTGCTTATGTTAGATTTGCTTCTGTTTATAGGAATTTTAGAGAAGAACAAGATTTCGTACAATTTGTGGACAAGCTTGATGTCTACAAAAAAAGATAAATTCTCAGCTCAAGATAAAAATTTCATGAAATTAGCCTTAAATTTAGCTAATGCGCGAAGAGGTTTAACAGGAAACAATCCTTCGGTTGGATGTGTTATAGTAAAGAATAATAGAATAATATCCATAGGACAAACTGGCTTTAATGGCAGACCCCATGCCGAACATAACGCTATTTTAAATTGTTCAGAAAATTTAAAAGACTCAAAAATGTATGTTACTTTAGAACCATGTAATCATTATGGAAAAACTCCACCCTGTACCAAAAATATTATAAAGAATAAAATTGGTGAAGTTTATTATTCAATAGATGATATTGATTTAAAAGTAAAAGGTAAGAGTTATTCAATATTAAAAAAAAACAACATTAAAGTTAAAAAAGGCCTTTTAAGAAAAGACGCACAAAATTTATACAAATCATATTTTTTTAATAGAAAAAAGAAACTTCCATACGTAATTGGAAAAATTGCAGTATCGAAGAATAAAATTATTTATAGCGAAATATCAAAGAGAATTACTGATGAAACATCTGATAAATTAAACCATTATTTAAGATTAAAAAGCGATGGTATAATGATTTCTAGCAAAACACTAAATATAGATAATCCAAAACTAAATTGTAGGTTGGGGGGTTTTAATCAATTCTCACCAAAAAGGATTATTTTAGACAGAAATTTAAAAATAAATTTGAAAAGCTATATAGCTAAATCGATAGAAAACGAAAATACTATTATTTTCCATAATTCTAACGATAAATCAAAAATAAAACTTTTAAAAAAGAGAGGTACTATTCTAATAAAACAATCTACAAATAAATACAAAAATTTAGATCTTAAAAAAATTCTGAAAGATTTATATAAATTGGAAATAAGAAATCTATTAGTAGAGGGTGGAGATATATTAACAAAAAATTTCCTTCAAAAGAAATTATTTAATGAATTTTATATGTTTAGATGTTCGAAAAATTTATCTAAAAACAAAAAACATGTTAATTTTACTTCTTTAAACATTTTGAATACCAAATATAATAAACATAAGATAAACTCTAAATTAGCTAGCGATAAATTAACTATTTACAAAAATTAAAATGTTTAATGGAATTATTTTTAACAAAGGTTTAATAACAAAAATAATTAAAAGACCAAAAGGAATTAATATCTTTTTAAAATCTAATCTAAGATTAGGGTTAAAAGATATAGGTATTTCGGTAGCTTGTGATGGTGTTTGTCTTACTCTCATTTCGATAAAAAAAAAGATTATGGAATTTTATTTATCAAATGAAACTATAAAAAGATCGAAATTTAGATACATAAAATTAAATGATAAGATTAATCTAGAACTTCCTCTTAAATATGGTCAAAAAATTTCAGGTCATATTTGCCAAGGACATGTCGATACTGTTGGGAAAATATTATCGGTAAAAAAAATTGATAAATCTTATTTATTTGATTTTGAAATTAATAAAAAAGAGAGAAAAAATATAATTGAAAAAGCTTCAATTAGTATAAATGGTACATCATTAACAATTTCTAAAGTGACGAAAAAAGGTTTTCAAATCTGGATAATTCCTCATACTTATAAATTAACAAATCTATCATCTCTTAAAAAAGGTAATTTAGTTAACGTAGAAATAGATATTCTTTCAAAATACGTTAGAAACTATTTTTATGAAAAAAAATAATTATTCGTCAATAGAAACCATAATAAATGTTGCAAGAAAAGGGGGTATGTACATTTTAGTTGATGATGAAAAAAGAGAAAATGAAGGTGATTTAGTTATGTCAACTTCTGATACAAATGCAAAGAATATTAATTTTATGGCTAAATATGGAAGGGGTCTTATTTGTTTAGCCTTAGATAGTCTTCAAGCTAAAAGATTAAATTTATCTTTAATGTCACCTGTAAATCAATCAAGAAATCAAACTGCATTTACAATTTCAATAGAAGCCAAAAAAGGTATCACAACTGGAATATCAGCAAAAGATAGAGCAAGAACTATTAAAATAGCTTCAAAGAAAAATGTGAGTAAGAAAGACATAGTATCACCTGGCCACGTATTTCCCATAATTGCAAAAGATGGCGGTGTTCTTGTAAGAGCAGGTCACACAGAGGCCTCAGTGGATATTTCGAAGTTAGCTAAAAAGAATAATTCAGCAGTCATTTGCGAAATAATGAACGAAGACGGAACAATGGCTAAGGGTCAAGCACTTTTAAATTTTGCACAAAAACATAAACTTAAGATTGGTAAAATTGAAGATTTAATTTCTTATCGATTAAAAAAAGAAAAATTAGTAAAATTAAAAAAATCCTCTGATATCAAAGTAAAAAATCAAAAATATAAGATCAAAATATATGAGAATCTTTTAGATGGATCAGAACACTTTGCTCTCATAAAAGGATCTCTTAAAAGATCTATCGTACCACGTGTTAGAGTTATTTCATCAAATGTAGTTTATAATTATCTTATAAGTCAAAAACTTCCCAATTCATTTGATAAAACAATAAACTATTTTAAGAAACATAATAATTGTGTACTTATCTTTATTAAAGATTCTAACTTAAATTCGGTCACTCAAACACTTAAAAGTTTTAGAAATAAAAGTTTTAAAAAGAAAGGTAAAGATAATCTTATAAGAAATTATGGTATAGGTGCTCAAATTATTAAAGATTTAAAAATTAAAAATATGATATTAATTACAAGAACACCAAAAAAAGTTATTGGATTAGAGGGTTATAACATTAAGATAACTAAACAAGAATTGATTTGATGAAAAAAATTTTAATAGTCACAGCAAATTATTATAAAGATATTTCTTTGGGTTTGTTAAATAGTGTAAAAAAAAACCTTCCAAGACATTTTAATATAAAGATAATTCAAGTTCCTGGTGTGTTTGAAATACCTGTAACCATCTCAAAACATTTAAAAAAATTTGATGCTTTTATTGCTCTCGGATGTGTTATCAAGGGACAAACTCCGCATTTTGATTTTATATCTCAATCCTCAACTAATGCTATTATGGATTTATCTATTAATTCAAAGAAACCTATAGGAAATGGAATACTTACTTGCTTGAACATGAAGCAAGCTAAGGCCAGAAAAAAAAAGGGTGCTGAGGCAGCAAAAGCTGTTATTTCGGTATTATCTCAAAAATGAAACTAAATTATAGCCCCAAAAATAATCCGAGGGTTATTATCATTCAAAAATTATATGGTGTTTTGTTTAATAATGATGACAAAATAGAATTTCCAAAACATAGATTTAAAAAATTCATTAAAGATATTGTTTTAGGGACAATTGAACGAAACGAAATTATTATAGATGAATTAGATAAAAATTTAGGTGATAATTTCAATTTATTCAAACTAGATAAGATATTTCAAGTTATTTTAAAATCAGCTACGTATGAAATTTTATATAAACCTAATGTATCAATAAAAATAATAATCAAAGAATACCTAAATGCATCTAACCTCTTTTTAAATGATTCACAAACTAAATATCTAAATGCATTATTAGATAATGCTGCCAAAAAATTAAGATCGTCAAATGCATGAATTTGATATAATCAAAAAATATTTTTCAAAACTTTCTTTGAATAATAGAAATTCACTTAGTTTAAATGATGATGTTTTTTTCGATAAATCAAATAAATTAGTTATTTCTGTAGATACTTATATTGATAAATCTCATTTTTTTGATTTTCAAAACCCTGATTTAGTTATTAAAAAAATTTTAAGATCCTCAATTTCTGATTTGATTTGCAAAGGTGTAAAGCCAAAATACTATTTTATTTCAAGCTCTGGCAATAAAAAAACATTTAGAAAATCTAATTTAAAAAAAATTTCTCAATCACTAAATCAAGAACAAAAAAAGTTTGGAATACATATTTCAGGTGGAGATACAGTCTTTTCAAACAAATTAAGCTTTACAATAATTTCTGTTGGTTTTTCCTCGAATATAGTATTTAGAAATAAAGCAAAAATTAATGATGATATTTATGTTACGGGTAGCTTGGGTGATAGTTACATGGGCTTACAAATATTAAAAAAAAAATTTTTTTTTAAAAAAGATTTCAATAAATATTTTCTCAATAGATATTACCTTCCAGAATTACATATTAATTTGACAAAAAAATTATTTAATCTTGCAAATACTTCTATAGATATTTCTGATGGTCTTTTTGCTGATTTAGATAAATTAATTAATAAACAAAAATTATCTTATAAAATTTATATATCTAATATTCCAATCTCTAAAAATCTTAAAAAGATAATATTTTTAAAAAAATTAAAAAAGATCAACTTTGTATCAAAAGGTGATGATTATCAGATATTATTTACTGCCTCAAAAAAAAAGTCCAGAATCATTAAAAGAACGTTTAAATTTCTAGGAATTAAGATTTCAAAAATTGGAAATATTTCTTCAGGTGCTCAAAAATCACAAATTATTGATGAAAAAGGGAATAAAATTGCCATTAAAAACAAAGGTCATTTTCATAGTTTTTAAAAGTTATTTATTGCCTTTTATAGCTTTTTTTGTATTGTCCGATTTTTAATAACTAACAACCAACAACATAATTAAGGCTTATATGACATCAACCATCGAGACTATTCTTTTATATACTATTGGTGCTGGATTATTATCTATAGTTTATGGATATTTAACTGGAAAAAATATTTTAAATTCAAGTGCTGGAAATTCTAAAATGCAAGATATTGCATCAGCTATACAAATTGGTGCAAAAGCTTATCTTGCAAGACAATACAAAACAATCGCAATTGTTGGTGTTGTTGTTTTGGTTATTGTAAGTTTTGCTTTTAGTATGCTTGTTGGTTTAGGCTACCTTATTGGTGCAACTTTATCGGGCATAGCTGGATATGTTGGAATGTTAGTTTCAGTTCAAGCAAATGTTAGAACTGCTGAAGCATCAAGAAAAGGATTGGCTAGTGGTTTATCTGTAGCCTTTAAATCTGGAGCTGTGACTGGAATGTTAGTTGCTGGCTTAGCGTTATTATCAATAGCTGTTTATTATTATTTATTATTAAAATTTAATGTTAATGAAAGAGAAATTGTAAATGCATTAGTTGCGCTTGGGTTTGGTGCATCATTAATTTCTATCTTTGCAAGACTTGGTGGAGGTATTTTCACTAAAGGTGCTGATGTAGGAGCTGATTTAGTTGGAAAAGTAGAAGCCGGTATACCAGAAGATGATCCAAGAAATCCTGCTGTAATAGCTGATAATGTAGGTGATAATGTAGGTGATTGTGCTGGAATGGCTGCTGATTTATTTGAAACTTATGCAGTGACCATTGTTGCAACAATGGTTTTATCCTCAATATTTTTTCCAGGTGATTTATCGATGATGATTTATCCACTTACAATTGGTGGGGCATGTATCTTAACTTCAATCATTGGAACTTTTTTCGTCAAACTTGGAAAAAGTAAAAATGTGATGGGAGCGTTATATAAAGGATTTGTTGTATCAGCTCTAGCCTCCTTAGTTATTTTATATCCAGTTACTGATTTTGTTCTAGGTTTAGAAAATTCTTATGATTTAAATAATAAATCATTTTCTGGAATGAGCTTATATTATTGTGGCGTGATAGGATTAATTATTACAGGATTGCTAATTTGGGTGACCGAATATTATACAGGAACTAATTATAGACCTGTAAAAAGTGTTGCGAGTTCCTCTACCACTGGACATGGAACCAATGTAATTCAAGGTTTAGCAATTTCATTAGAGGCTACAGCTATACCAGCTTTAATAATTGTTTCTGGTATTTTGCTTACTAACCATATCGCTGGTTTGTATGGCATAGCAATTGCTGTAACAACTATGTTAGCATTAGCAGGAATGGTTGTTGCTTTAGATGCTTATGGACCAGTTACAGATAATGCTGGTGGTATTGCTGAAATGTCTAAATTGCCTAATAATGTTAGAAAAACAACAGATGCATTAGATGCTGTCGGTAATACTACAAAAGCAGTTACAAAAGGTTATGCTATTGGATCTGCAGGATTAGGTGCTCTAGTCCTTTTTGCAGCATACACAGAGGATATCAAACATTTTTCCAAAGAGGTTGGATCAAAATTAGAAGGAATAGTTGTAACATTTGATTTGTCAAACCCATATGTTGTTGTTGGTTTATTAATTGGAGGAATGTTACCTTATTTATTTGGGTCTATGGGTATGCAAGCTGTTGGTAGAGCAGGTGGTGCTGTTGTATTAGAAGTAAGAAGACAGTTTAAGAAATATCCAGGCATCATGAAAAGAAAACAAAAACCTGACTATGCTAAATTAGTTGATCTATTAACTGTTGCTGCAATTAAAGAAATGATAATCCCATCATTATTACCAGTCTTGTCACCAATTGTTTTGTATTTAATAATATTTGTAATTGGCGGACAAGTTGCTGCTTTAGCGTCTGTTGGTGCAATGCTATTAGGTGTAATTATTACTGGTTTATTTGTTGCAGTTTCAATGACAGCAGGTGGAGGCGCCTGGGATAATGCTAAAAAATATATTGAAGATGGAAATCATGGTGGAAAAGGCTCAGAGGCTCATAAGGCAGCAGTAACAGGTGACACGGTAGGTGACCCTTATAAAGATACAGCAGGTCCAGCAGTAAACCCAATGATTAAAATAACAAATATTGTAGCTTTACTTTTATTAGCAGTTATCGCTGGTTAATCTCTTTTCTTTTTTTGGCCCTCACACCAAGAGGGTCATTAATTTTTTGTCTCATACTAGACATGAAATCATAAATAAACGAATTTCTTGAGAAAGACGCTTCCGTAGTCTCTTCCACAATTTTTATTTTTTTCATATCTTCCATGTTATAAAACTCTTTTTTCTTTAAAATTCCATAATTGTCTATTTCGAGAACTAGCACATCATTTTTAAAAATTTTCATCCTACCTAAATTTCTCAATCTAGATTGTGTTTGTTTTCTTTCAATATATATCCATATATCATTATCAAATTTACTTCGTGTCGATGGTGATCCAAGAATTTTTCTTACATCATTGCTTGTTGACTGATCAATAATTAATTCTTTTTGTTTTTTTTCTAGAAAAGGAACACCATGATGTTTTACAACTTTTTTAAAAGAACAATTAGATACTACTAATGCAAAAAAAAATATATATAATATTTTTAACATGTCTGAAAATTATATTAATGTTTATAACAATTTAATCAATTACTCTAGAAATAAAGACTTATATAAATCTCTTAATCGAGAAGATACCTTTTCGGATAGGTTAACATTCTTCCTCATTCATTTTGCTTTCTTTTTGAAAGCCTATAAAAATAAAGAAAATAAGGATATTTTACAAAAAATTTATGATTTTAATTTTAGACAGTTGGAATTAAGCATTCGAGAGATAGGATATGGAGATCAATCAATAAATAAAAAAATGAAAATTTATTTAAATTTATTTCATGCTATTGTTTCAGAAATTCACTTTTGGGATAAATTAGATAAACATGAAAAATTAAAAAAACTATCATCTTTTTTGGAAGATTTTAAAGAAATTGATATTTTGGTTGATTATTTTGATGGTTTTTCTGTAAATTTGAATAAAAAAACTTTGAATTTTTTTTTAAAAAGTGTAATTAGTCCATAATTATGGCAGTACCTAAACGAAAACAAACACCATCAAGAACTGGTATGAGAAGATCACAAAATATGAAATTCTCATCAAAAAATGTGATTGAGGACAAAAAATCTGGTGAATATAGATTGTCTCATCATTTAGATTTAAAAACTGGAATGTATAAAGGTCGTCAAGTTTTAGACCCTGAAGAATAATTAGTGTTTAAATGTCAGATTTAATTAAAATTGCAGTTGATGCAATGGGTGGTGACGGATCACCTGAAAAAATCATTGATGGCATAATCCATAGTCATAAATCAAATAAAAAAAATTTTTTTAAAATTTTTGGGAATAAGACCAAGATTGAAGCACACATTAAAAATAATCTAAATAAAGATTTCTATGAAATTATACATACAGACAATGTTGTCAAAAGTACAGACAGCCCTCTTGAAGCTGCTAAGAGAGGTAAAAATACAAGTATGTGGCTTGCAATTGAAAGTGTAAAAAAAAAAGAAACTGATATTGTAATATCTGCTGGGAATACTGGTGCATTACTTGTTATCGCAAAATTAAATCTCAAAATGATTGAAAATATAGATAAGCCTGCTTTATCTGCCTTATGGCCTAATAAAAAAGGGATGAGTGTTGTATTGGATTTAGGTGCAAATATTGAGTGTAGTTCAAAAAATTTAGTTGATTTCTCAATTATGGGAGCATCTTTATATAAATCTCTTTATCCAAATGAAACACCTAATACAGCTTTGTTAAATATTGGTTCAGAAGAATTGAAGGGTAATGAAATTATAAAAGAAACTTTTCAAATACTTAATGAAAAAAAATCTAACAATTTTAATTTTTCTGGTTACATAGAAGGTAATGAACTTATGGAAGGAAATGTTAATGTAATCATTTCCGATGGTTTTACAGGCAATGTAGCTCTTAAAACAGCAGAAGGAACTGCAAATTTTATTACAGATGAACTAAAAAAAGTTTTTAAAAATTCAATTTTAGGTAAATTATCAGCAATATTAAATTTCTCGAATTTAAATAAGTTCAAAAAACGATTAGATCCTAGACTTTATAATGGTGCAATTTTTATCGGTTTAGACTCACCAGTTGTAAAAAGTCATGGTGGAACAGATTTCATTGGTTTTTCAAATTCATTAGAAGTGTGTAGTAAAATTGTTAAAGGCAATCTTATCAATAAGATAAGAGAAAATATCTAATTAATGAGAATTAATTTAACCAAAAAAGATCTTATAAATGTTATATATATGCAAGTTGGATTTTCAAAACAAATAACAGAAAATTTAGTTGAAGAATTTTTTTCTATAATAGTTTCAAATTTATACAAAAAAAAATCTGTAAAGATATCAAAATTTGGAACATTTCTAATTAGATCAAAGAATTCTAGAATTGGTAGAAATCCAAAAACTAAAGAAGAAAAGGAGATTTCTAAGAGAGACGTTGTTATATTCAAACCATCAAAAGAATTTAAAGATTTAATTAATAATAATGCAAAGAATGCAACCTAATAACACTTGATAAAGATTGCATTTTGAAATAGAAAGCTCAAATTCGGTCCCTTCGTCTATCGGTTAGGACACGTGGTTTTCATCCTCGAAAGAGGGGTTCGATTCCCCTAGGGACCGCCAGATTTATGATATTTTATGTTTATATGCTTAAAAGCGTAAATAATAAAATTATCAAAACTTACGTTGGATATACAAATAACCTTAATTTAAGACTTAAAAAGCATAATGCTGGTAATGGGGCAAAATCAACTCGAGGCTACAAGTGGAAAATTATCTATAAAAAAAGATTTTATGATAAAAGGTTAGCTATGTCTTATGAGTATAAATTGAAAAAAGATAAAAAAAAAAGAAAACACTTGTTAAATATTAGTTGATATGAAGATTGCATCAATATTACCATATAAAGAAAACTATACACAAAAAGGTGCTGGTGCAGTTGCCCTATGGATTAGTGATTTTATAAGAGATTCCAAATATAGAAAAAATACCTACATTATAGGTAGCACCAAAAATAAAAATTATTTAACAAAAAATTATATAAATATAGATAATATTAATTCAAAACTTTATAGTACTACTAAAGAGTACTCAAATAAAATTATTAATAAAATCAAAAATTTAAATTTTGACATTTTGGAGTTACATAATAGACCAATAATGGTTAAAGAATTTTTTGGAAAATTAAATTCAAAAATTATCTTATATTTTCATAATGACCCAACTACAATGAAGGGAGCTAAATCAGTTAATGAAAGAATCTATCTTTTAAAAAAAGTTGATAAAATTATTTTTATCTCAAAATGGGTAAAAAAAAAGTTTTTTGAAAATTTACCGAATTTATCAGATAACAACACTGAAATAATTTATCATAGTATTGATCCAATAAAAAAGAGTATAAAAAAAAATAAACAAATAATTTTCGTTGGAAAATTAAATGAGTCTAAGGGATATGATCTATATTGCAAATCAATGTTTAAAATCTTGGGCCAATATAATGATTGGAGCGCTATTTCAATTGGTGAAGAAAAAAGATTTCAAAATTTTCCAACTCATAAAAGACACTTTAATCTTGGACAAATTCCACATAATAAAGTTTTAGATTATTTAAGCAAATCTGAAATTGCTGTTATTCCCTCAAGATGGGAAGAGCCATTTGGTAGAACAGCATTAGAAGCTTCATCACGAGGATGTGCAACAATAATTTCTAATACCGGAGGTCTCTCTGAAACAACTGATTATGCAATAAAGCTTAAAAAATTAGATACTAAAAATATTGAAAAAGAAATTATAGATCTTATTAAAAATCGTAAATTGAGAAAAAATATTCAAATTAGAAGTAAAAAATTTGTTAAACACAAGTTAAAAAAAAATTCTCAAAAAATTGATTTAATGAGAAGTTCA
>CACMAB010000014.1:0-20404 GCA_902611635.1 uncultured Pelagibacteraceae bacterium
TTATTAAGAGCAATTACATCTGAGGATGGAATGACAGCTGATTTTTATGACTTTAAAAAATCATTTATTCAAATGATTTCAAATAAAATTGTAAATAGCATAAGAGGAGTAAATAGAGTAGTTTATGATGTTACTTCTAAACCACCGAGCACCATTGAGCTTGAATGAAAAAAATAAAAAAAATTATAAATAAAAAAAATAAATCTAAAATTGTTTGTCTTACTGCGTATTCAAAAAACATTGCAGAAGAGGTAGATAAATATGTTGATATTGTATTAGTGGGAGATTCGCTAGGTTCAGTATTGTACAATTATTCAACTACCAGAAAAGTTACTCTTACAGAAATGATCAATCATTCTAAGAGTGTAAGACTTGGAGTAAAAAAAAGTTTAATGGTTGTTGATATGCCATTTAACACCTATTCAACACCAAACGCTGCTTTAAAGAATGCTAAAAAAATAATTAAGGAAACCAAATGTGATGCAGTGAAGTTAGAAGGTGGAAAAAAAATAATCCATCAAATTAAACTATTAACCAAAAACAATGTTCCTGTGATGGGACATCTTGGATTATTACCCCAATCGACCAAAGGCAAATTTAAATCTAAAGGAAAGACCACTAAAGAGATCAATCAATTAATTAATGATGCTTTATTACTTCAAAATAATGGAGTTTTTGCAATTGTCTTAGAGTGTATAAAAACACCAATAGCAAAACAAATTACAAAAAATTTAGATATCCCTACAATTGGAATTGGTTCATCTGTTCATTGCGATGGTCAGGTTCTTGTTACGGATGATTTAATTGGTCTAAACCAAACAAAAATAAAATTTGTTAAACAATTTCTAAACGTAAAAAAATATATCAATGCCGGATTAAGAAAATATGCTTCAGAGGTAAGATCAAAGAAATATCCAACAAAAAAACATTCGTATTAAAAATATTTCTTAAATTGTTCGTTGATAGATAAAATTTCTAAGTCTACTAAACCTCCAATTACTAATTGAAGGGCTACTAAAAGAATAAAACCTAAACCAACATAGGCAATCCATAAATGTTTTTGAATATAACTTGCAAGATATGTTGCCATTGCTCCTGTTAAAATTACTGATAAAACCAGTCCAAATATCATAAAGCCAAAATTGCCTTTTGCAGCCCCAACTACACCTATAACATTGTCAAAACTGATTGTAATGTCTGCAAATAAAACTTTATAAACACTTTGAATATAAGATGGTTCTTTAGATTTTTTTGTTGGCGACTTTACTTTCTTTATTTCAAAAAGATCCTTTCTTAAATCATTAACGATCCAGATTAAAAGCAAACCACCTAAAATTTTAATAAAATAAAATTTGAACAAGTAAGTTGCAAATAACGCAAAAATAACTTTAAATATTAAAGCACCAGCCACTCCCCATAAAATAATTTGTCTTCTATGTTTTGGTGCAAAGTTTGCAGCAATCAAACCAATGATAATTGCATTATCTGCTGCCAAGATTATATCGATAAAAATAATCTGAACTAATATGAGTGCTTCTTCTAACAAAGTAAGAGCATAGTATAAAATATTTAAAATAATTCAATTAAAAGTAGTATTATTTTTTTATTGATAATTATTTTAATACATAATGAAATAGTCTTAATAAAAATGGAGGACAAATGAAATTCTTAAAATATTTATCAACTATTTTGGTTTCATTAATTTTGTCAATTAATCTTGCAATTGCAGAGAAATGGGACATGGCTCTAGCTTATGGAGCGGGGAACTTTCATTCTGCAAACGCAGCTGAATTCGCAAAAAATGTTACTGAAAAAAGTGGTGGCAAGTTAACAATTGTAACACACCCTGGTGGTTCATTGTTTAAAGGTGGAGAAATTTTTAGAGCAGTAAGAACAGGTCAAGCTCAAATTGGTGAGAGATTTATGTCAGCTTTAGGAAAAGAGGATCCACTATTAGAAGTAGACTCTCAACCATTCTTAGCAACGTCTTACGCTGATGCAATGAAGTTATACAAAGCGTCAAAAGATGAAATCGTTAAAGGATTAGACGAGAAAGGCTTAGTATTTCTTTATGCTGTGCCGTGGCCAGCGCAAGGCTTGTATAGTAAAAAGGAAATTAATTCTGTTGAAGATTTAAAAGGTCTTAAATTTAGAGCTTATAATTCTGCTACTATTAGAATTGCCGAGCTAACAGGAATGGCTCCTACAAAAATAGAGGCTGCTGAAATTAGTCAGGCGTTTTCTACAGGTGCAGTAGAAAGTATGATCACATCACCTACTACAGGTAAAAACTCAAAAATTTGGGAAAATGGTGTGAAATATTTTTATGATATTGCAGCTTGGTTTCCAAAAAATATGATAATTGTGAACAAAGATGCTTGGAATAAATTAGATCAGGCAACTAAAGATCTTGTTATGAAACAAGCAGCTTTGGCTGAAAGAAAAGGTTGGCAATTATCAAAACAAGGTAACGTTGGTGACAAAAAAGCTTTAGCTGATGCTGGTATGGTAGTCGGTAAAGTAAATGCACCACTACAAGCTCATTTTGAAAAAGTTGGAGAGACTATGGCTAAGGAATGGTCTCAAAAAGCTGGTTCAAGAGGAGCTGCTGTTTTATCAAGTTATAAATAATTCAATTCTTAAAATTAAGGCCACTTAAAATTTGAGTGGCCTTAAATTGTTATGTTAAAATCACTAGATAGAAATTTAAATAAACTCTATAAATTTTCAGGTTATGTTGCTGCTTTTTTCTTAATTTTGGTAGCAGTTTTTATTCTTATTGGTATCTCATCAAGAATATTTGGTTTTTATATAAGAGGTCTTGCTGAGTATTCAGGTTATTGTATGGCTGCCGCATCTTTTTTTGCATTAGCGTACACATTTGTAGAAGGAGGGCATATCCGGATTACGCTTTTCTTGGAAAAATTATCAGGTGCAAAGAAAAAATTTATTGAAACCTGGTGTTTAAGTATTGCAAGCTTTTTTTCAGGATACCTGGCTTTTTACTTCGTTAAAATGTTAATTATTTCCTATAAATTTCAAGAACGAAGTGAAGGAGCAGATGAAATTTTGATTTGGATTCCTCAAACAAGCGTAGCTATTGGATCAACAATTTTTTTTATAAGCGTTTTTCATCAATTTATTTTAACCATCAAAAAAGATTAAATGACCGAAATACTTTTAACAATTTTCTTTATCAGTGTTTTGCTATTTTTTTTAGGATCCGGAATTTGGGTTGCGTTAAGTATGATTGGTGTATCGGCTATTGGCATGATGTTATTTACCTCAAGACCAGTCGGTGATGCGATGGCTACAACGATATGGGGCACATCATCCTCTTGGACACTTACCGCATTACCACTATTCGTCTGGATGGGTGAAATTTTATTTAGGACAAAGCTCTCTGAAAATTTATTCAAAGGATTGTCTCCCTGGATGCAAAAATTACCAGGAGGTTTAATCCATGTTAATGTTGTTGGATGTGCATTATTTGCAGCAATTTCAGGCTCTTCAGCAGCAACTGTTGCAACAGTAGGCAAGATGTCTATTCCTGAATTAAGAAAAAGAAATTATCCAGAAAAAATCTTACTAGGTAGTTTAGCGGGTTCAGGAACATTAGGTTTGCTGATACCACCGTCAATTATATTGATTATCTATGGTGTTGCTGTCCAAGAGTCTATAGCAAAATTATTTATTGCTGGAATTATTCCTGGGATAATGATTGCACTAATATTCATGTCTTACGTGATTATTTGGTCTTTAATTAATAAAAAAACTATGCCAAAAATTATTGAGGAGTACTCATTTTTTGAAAAAATAAAAAGATCAAAACAACTTTTGCCAGTAATAATTTTAATATTAGCTGTTATTGGATCGATATATACAGGAATTGCAACAGCCACTGAAGCAGCCTCGTTAGGAGTTGTTGGTGCATTAATATTATCTTACTTTCAAAAAAGTTTGACATTAAAGACTTTTAAATCCTCTTTACTTGGAGCGACTAAAACATCTTGTATGATTGCATTTATCTTAGCGGGCTCAACGTTTTTATCTTTGGCAATGGGATTTACAGGGCTACCAAGAAATCTAGCTCTTTGGATACAAAATATGGATCTATCTCCATATGTTTTGATATTTGTTTTAATGATTTTTTATATAATTTTAGGAATGTTTCTTGATGGTATTTCAGCTGTTGTTTTAACGATGGCAATTATCGAACCAATGATAAGACAAGCAGGATTTGATATGATTTGGTTTGGTATTTTTTTGGTAATTGTTGTTGAGATGGCACAAATCACTCCACCTGTTGGTTTTAATTTATTTGTGCTTCAAGGTATGGCAAAAAAAGATATGGGTTACATTGCGAGGAGCGCATTTCCATTATTCTTACTAATGGTTCTAGCAGTAATATTAGTTGTAATTTTTCCAGAAATAGCTTTATGGATGCCAGAACAGATGATTAAAAATATAAATTAATATTTTGATTTCTCGCCAGCTATAACAGCTTTTAACTGATCATATTCTTCGCAATTACAACCCTCTAAAACTCCGAGCCTTTCAACTGCAAGATTATGTCTGTTAGTTGCTACATACAATTCACCAAGATACTCGTTAATACCTTTGTGCTTTGGATTAATAGCTAGACCTTGGAGGTAATATTTTTCACCGTTTTCGAAATCTCCTAGTTTCCTAGTAGTGAAACCTAAGTAGTTAAGAGTATCAGCCTTACCAGGTTTTTTTTTGTTAGATTTAATTAAAAGTTTTTGTGCTTTTAAATAAACTTTTTTTGCTTTTTCTGACTTTCCTTTTTTTTCATACTTTTTAGCACTTTTTACAAGCAATACAGCTTTTTCATAATTTGTTTTCGTTGCACTTGACCCACCACCATCGTTTCCACTTGATCCACTTGATCCACTAGAGGACGAACCAGCTGCAAAAACATTTGTTGTGATAAAGAGGGAGATAAATAAAGATAAGATAATTTTTTTCATATTAAATAAATTTTTTCATTTTGTTTAAAGTTTTTAATTCTAAGCCATTTTCAACTAAGTTATCTCTTATCGACTTAGCTGTTGCTAATGAACTCAGATTGTCACCATGTATACAAACAGAGTCGATTTCACAAGGTATTTGCTTCCCGCTGTGACAATTAAGCGACTGAGTTTGCACCATCTTTAATACATGTTTTTTTGCTAGTTCAGGGTCAGTTATTAGTGCATGAGATTTCTTTCTCGATACAAGGTTGCCATCATCCTCATAATTTCTGTCAGCAAATATTTCACAAGCGAACTTCATATCTAATTTCTTCGCTGCTTCTTGCATTTTTGATCCAGTAGGTACGAGATATATTATGTCTTTATTAATATCCTTAATAGTTTTGGCTAAAATTGTGGCTAACTCAATATCCTCGCATGCCATATTATTTAAGGCCCCATGAGGTTTTACATGAGATACACTTTCTCCATGAGAAGAAGCTATTTTTTGAAGAATTTCATATTGATCAATTATAAGTTTTTTTATTTCACTTTCAGAAAGATTCATTCTTTCTCTACCAAAATTTTCTGGATCGTTAAAAGAAGGATGGGCACCAATACTCACTCCATTTTTTTTGGAAATTTTTACTACTTGATTCATGGTTTGCTCATCTCCGGCGTGATAGCCACAAGCAACATTGGCTGAATTTACGATTTCTAATAAATCTGGATCATACTTATTGGAGTGATGTTTTGATTTTTCACCTAAATCACAATTTATATTAATTTCCATACTCATAATTTGTAAGTATAACATGGCATGATTAAAAATATATCAAATCTTGGTGACGCAGCTCTGTATTGTGATTTTGGGACTGAGGTAAACAAAGAAATAAATAGTAAAGTAATTCGATTTTTTAAAAGTATTCAAAAAGAAAATATTGATGGGATCAATAACTTAACTCCCTCATATAATAAATTAATTATTTCATTCGATCTACGAAAAAAAAATTTTCAAACAATCAAACAACAAATTGAAAATTTAAATGTTATTAATGATGACGCTTTAGAGAGTAATAAAATTAAAATACCTGTTTGTTGTGATGAAAGTTTTTCATTAGATATAAAAAGATTAGAGGAAAAGTTACAAATAACTCGTGATAAAATTTATGAGAAATTTTTCGGTAAGGAATTTTTTTGTTATATGACTGGTTTTATTGCAGGTATGCCTTTTCTGGGTGATCTGGAAAATGAGCTGCAGGCAAAACGTTTGGAAACACCGAGAGTAAAAGTGCCTAAGGGTTCAGTTGGATTAACAGAACAATTTGCAAATGTTTATACATTCGAAAGTCCTGGTGGGTGGAATATCATTGGAAATACACCACAAGTTATTTTTAATAGCACTAATGAGAATAATCCAAATTTAATTAATCCAGGTGATGTAGTTACTTTCGAGCAAATTACTAAAGATCAATATTACAATAACAATGAATAAAAATTATTTTGAAATAAAAAGAGCTGGAATAAACACAACATTTCAAGATCAAGGTAGAGACAATCTTTATCATATTGGTATTCCATTTAGTGGAGCAATGGATAATAGAAATTTTCAAATTTCAAACAAATTGGTTGGTAATCAAGTAAATTTTCCAATAATTGAATTTGCTTATCAAGGTCCTTTGTTAAAGTATTTTGGTGAAAAGATTAATTTTGCAATTACAGGAGATGTAAAATTTATAATTAGAAAAAAAAATAATGCTATCGAAGGAACTTGTTATCAATCTTTCACTTTAGAAAATGGTGATGAATTGGATATTATAAGCACTAATAAATCTGTTTATGGATATTTAGCAGTAAGTGGTGAATTTGATGTAAATTATCAATGGTCAAGTTGCTCTGTTAACACAAAAGCAAACATAGGTGCAAATAATGGAAAAAAAATAGAAGATGGACAAAAGATTTATATTTTAAATATCAATAAAAATTTAAGTGATAAAAAATTAAATTACATTAATACAAAAATTGAAAATATCAGAGTTATCCAAGGAACAAATTTTGACTATTTTTCTGACGAAGGAAAAAAGATTTTTTTTGAGAAAGAATTTGTAATATCAAAATTATCAGATCGTATGGGTATGAGGTTAGAGGGACCAAAAATAGAAAATATTGTTGATACCAATATTAAATCAGAAGGTTTATTAAAAGGTGTTATTCAAGTACCCGCAGATGGAAATCCAATAATTATGCTTTCGGATCATGGCACTATTGGAGGTTATCCTAAAATAGGAGTTGTTATCAGTGCAGATTATGACAAGTTGGTTCAATTAACGCCAGGTTCAAAGATTAAATTTAAAAAAGTCGAATTAGCTGATGCAGAAACATTATTTAAACTATATGACTTAGAGACGCAAAATTTAATTTCACAAATTTAATGACTTTTATAAGAAACTTACCTGGACCATTATTAATTTTTTTAGGTGCATTAAGTTTAAGTTTTGGTGGATTAATTGTAAAATCTTTTGAGGGAGCTACATTATGGCAAATTCTATTTTGGAGATCTTTATTTTTTTCTTTAACAGTTCTAGCTTTCTTAATTTTAAGTTATAGAGGAAAAACAATTGAGTCATTTTATAAATCTGGATTACCGGGATTTTTTGGTGGAATTATTTTATCTTTTGGTTTTTGTGGATATGTGTTTGCTATGTACAACACCACTGTTGCTAATACTAATTTTATCATTTCACTTCAAATACTATTTCTTGCAATATTTGGATATTTTTTCCTTAAGGAAAAAATAAATTTAATTACTTTGTTTTCAATCTGTCTGGCGATGACAGGTGTTTTATTAATGGTTGGCAATTCATTATCTCCTGGAGAATTATCTGGAAACCTTGCAGCTTTTACAATGCCAATTACTTTTGCAGTTTTAATAATGATTGTGAGAAAATTTCCCTCTGTGGATATGGTGCCAGCCCAGTTCGTTGCTGGTGTGAGTTCATGTTTAATTGGTTTTTTGCTTTCCACTAAAATCATGATTTCTCCTCATGATATCTTTTTGGGTTTTCTTGCAGGTTTTTTTCAGGTTGGTTTTGGTTTTATATTTATAACTATCGGTGCAAGAACAACACCTTCTGCAATGGTTGGAATCATAATGTTATCCGAATCTGTCCTAGGACCGATATGGGCATTCCTTTTCGTAAGTGAAAGACCCTCTGTATTTGGATTAATTGGTGGCGCAATTATACTTTCTGCGGTTTTATTACAATTTTACTCGCTTTTAAGTAAACAAAAAAAAATTGTTTCTGATTGACTTTTTTCCACACATGTAAGAATATCCTGACACGGGAGAGACTACAGATTATCGTAGCGCCGAAGGAGCAACTACCCAGGAATCTCTCAGGCAAAAAGGACCGTAACATATTAACTCTGGAAAGAGATTTAATTCTCGCCGAAGGAGCAAAACTCTCAGGCAAATATACAGATGGGTACAAAGAGTTAATATGGAAACAAAAAAAACATCGCTGTACCAATTACATCAAGATTGTAATGCAAAATTTGTTGAATTTGCAGGCTATCAAATGCCGATACAATATTCGGAAGGTATTGTAGAAGAACACAAATTCACACGAAATCACTCAGGTATCTTTGATGTTTCCCATATGGGTCAGCTATTTATTTATGGTGGTGAAGACTTAATCAAAGATTTAGAAAAAATTTTTCCTTTAGATCTTAAAAATTTGAAATTAAATCATTCAAAATACAGCTTCTTAATGGACAAAGATGCTGGGATACATGATGATTTAATTATCACAAAAACAAAAGAAGGTTTTTTGATAATCCTCAATGCAGCATGTAAAGATAATGACTTTAAAATTTTAAAAGAATTTCTTGGGGATAAGTACAAAATGGTTATGGATGAAAATAGATCTCTAATTGCCATTCAGGGTCCTAAATCATCAGAAATTCTTAATGATGTAATTAATGGTGTGAAAGATCTAAATTTTATGTCTGGAAACTGGTTTACATTTGAAAATCAGAAAGTTTATATTACGCGATCTGGTTACACAGGCGAAGACGGTTTTGAAATATCAATTGTAAATGATTTTGTAGACCAATTAACTAGAGAATTAATCAACAAAGGATCTAAATTGATAGGTCTTGGAGCAAGAGATACATTAAGATTGGAAGCAGGTTTATGTCTTTATGGTCATGATCTTGATAAAGACAAAACTCCAGTGGAAGCGAATTTAAAGTGGGCTATTTCAAAAGAAAGAATCTCTAAGGGAGATTTTATTGGCTCTGACATAATTATTAAACAATTAAATGATGGTGTCAGTAAAATAAGAGTTGGAATTAAACCTGAAGGCAGAATTATTGCTAGAGAAAAAACAAAAATATTTAATCAATCAGATGTTCATATTGGAGAAATCACAAGTGGTACATTTGGACCAAGTGTCAATGGACCTGTTGCAATGGGTTATGTGGAAAATGAATTTTCAAAAAAAAATACTAAAGTATTTTTAGAAGTCAGAGGTAAAAAACATCCTGCAAGTATTTGCAGCTTACCATTTTATAAAAAAAGTTATGTCAAAGGGGTAAACTAATGAGTGAAGTAAAATATTCAAAAGAACACGAGTGGATTAAATTAGATGGAGATGTTGCAACAATTGGTATCACAAAACATGCTACAGAGATGTTAGGTGATATAGTTTTTGCAGAACTTCCAGAAAAAGGTTCTAGCGTAGAGAAAGATGGTACAGCTGGTGTTGTAGAGTCAACGAAAGCTGCTAGCGATGTATATACCCCTGTGAGCGGTGAAGTAGTTGATACCAATCAAGCTATAGTAGATGATCCATCAAAGATTAATCAAGACCCAGAGGACTCAGCGTGGTTTTTTAAACTAAAAATAAAAGATCCATCAGAAATGGATACTTTAATGAATAAAGACGATTACGATAAATTTGCAAAGGAGACTTCAGCATAATGTTACCAAATTCAGAAAAAGATTTTTTAAGAAGACATATTGGTCCTTCAAAAGAAGACCAATCAAAAATGTTAAAAGAATTAAATTATAAGTCACTAGATGACTTGATTGATAATACTGTTCCAGAAAAAATAAAGTTTAAAGGTGAACTTAATATTGGTGATTCAAATTCAGAGTATGAGGCATTAAGAAAGTTACGAGCAATTTCGAAGAAAAATCAAGTCTACTCAAATTTTATTGGTATGGGTTATTATGGAACCTATACACCCTATGTAATTTTGAGAAATATATTAGAAAATCCAGGTTGGTACACTTCCTATACACCTTATCAGCCTGAGGTAGCTCAAGGAAGACTTGAGATGTTATTAAACTTTCAACAAATGATTGTTGACTTTACTGGGATGGATATTGCCAATGCATCTTTATTAGATGAAGGCACAGCAGCAGCAGAAGCCATGGGTTTAAGTCACAGATTAAATAAAAAAGATAGTAATTTAGTTTTTGTTTCTGAAGATTGTCACCCTCAAACAATAAATGTAATTCAAACAAGAGCTGAACCTATGGGTTTAAAGGTTTTAGTCGGTAAAGAAGATGAAGTTTTGGATCAACTAAAAGAGGATTTAGTTTGTGGAATTTTACAATATCCAGGAACTTTAGGAGATATTAAAGACCCAAGTGAAGCAATTAGCAAAATTCACAAAAAGAATGGGAAGGCGGTATTAGCTTGTGATCTGTTGGCTTTAGCAAAATTAAAAACACCAAGAGAACTTGGTGCCGACATTGCAGTTGGAAGCTCCCAAAGATTTGGAATTCCAATGGGATATGGAGGTCCACATGCAGCTTTTTTTGCAACAAAAGACGAATTTAAAAGATCAATGCCCGGAAGGATTGTCGGTGTATCAGTTGATAGACATGGTAATAAGGCATATAGATTATCATTACAAACAAGAGAGCAACATATCAGAAGAGATAAAGCGACGAGTAATATTTGTACTGCCCAAGCTTTATTAGCAATTGTGTCTGCAGCATATGCAATTTATCATGGTCCGGATGGAATTAAAAATATTTCAGAAAGAGTGTCTCAATTAGCAAAAAGTTTTGCTGATAAAATAAAACAATCTGGATACGAGCTTTATTCAAATAATTTTTTTGACACTGTAACGATTATTACTAAAGAAAAGACTGATCAAATTTATAAGAATGCTCTGAATCAGAGAGTTAATATTCGAAAAGTAAATTCTGAAATGCTTGCTGTCTCATTTGATGAGAGAAAAAATGTATATAGAGTAAATCAACTATTAAAAATTTTTAATGCAGCAGAATCAATCAAAAAAGAAGATCCATCGGTAAGTTTACCTAATCTTCCAAAAAATTTATTAAGAACTTCAAAATATTTAGAACATCCAGTTTTTAACTTATATCATTCCGAAACTGAAATGCTTAGATATTTAAAAAGATTAGAAGATAAAGATATAGCATTGAATAGAACAATGATTGCACTTGGTTCTTGTACAATGAAATTAAATGCTGCTGCCGAAATGATCCCAATATCATGGAAAGAATTTGCAGAACCTCATCCGTTTGTCCCAATTGAACAAATGGAAGGTTTTAGAGATTTATTCACTGATCTAAAAAATTGGTTGCGTTCTATAACTGGTTTTTCAGGTGTTTCTTTACAACCTAATGCAGGTGCTCAAGGTGAGTATGCGGGCTTAATGGTTATTAGAAAGTATCATTTAGATAGAGGTGAGGCTAATCGTAATATATGTTTAATTCCAAGTTCAGCACATGGTACTAACCCAGCAAGTGCACAAATGGTTGGAATGAAGGTGGTAGTTGTTAATTGTGATAAAGAGGGAAATGTTGATTTTGATGATTTAAAGAAAAAAGCTGAACAACATTCAGAAAATCTTGGGGCATTAATGGTAACTTATCCATCTACCCATGGAGTATTTGAAGAAAAAATAACTGATATCTGTGAGTTAGTTCACAAACATGGCGGGCAAGTCTATATGGATGGAGCAAATTTAAACGCCTTAGTTGGAGTTGCAAAGCCTGGAAATTTTGGTCCAGATGTCTGTCATATTAATTTACATAAAACATTTTGTATTCCACATGGCGGGGGAGGACCAGGTATGGGACCGATTGCTTGTAAAAGACATTTACAAGTTTATCTACCTAATCATCCAGTGATTAAAGATTGTGGACCAACATCTGGCATTGGAGCAGTCTCGGCAGCTCCTTGGGGTAGTTCAAGTATTCTTTCAATCTCTTGGATGTACATTAAAATGATGGGATCAACAGGGTTAAAGCTTGCTACTGAAGTAGCAATATTAAATGCAAATTATATTGCTCATAGACTAAAAGATCACTTTCCAATTCTGTATAAAGGATCAAATGGAAATGTTGCTCATGAATGTATTATTGATATTAGAAATATTAAATCAGAGACAGGAGTAACCGAAGAAGATATTGCAAAAAGATTAATAGATTATGGGTTTCATGCACCAACTATGTCATGGCCAGTAGCTGGTACAATGATGATAGAGCCAACTGAAAGTGAGGGTTTGTCAGAACTCGATAGATTTTGCGATACTTTAATTAAGATTAAAGAAGAAATTGAAAAAATTAAATCAGGTGAATTTGATAAAATAGACAATCCAATAAAAAATGCTCCTCACACAGACAGCGAACTAGCTTCTGATGATTGGACACATAAATACTCAAGAGCAGAAGCTGCTTATCCAGCAAAATTCTTAAGAGCTAATAAATTTTGGCCTCCAGTTGCAAGAGTAGACAATGTTTATGGTGACAAGAATATATTCTGTACTTGTCCAAGCATAGATGAATTTAAAGAAGATGCAGCTTAACAGTTAATGAAGATTGCTGTTGTCGGTTCAGGCATATCAGGATTAAGCGCTGCATATTACTTATCAAAAAAACATCATGTAGATCTTTTCGAGAAGGAAGATCGTTTCGGTGGTCACTCTCATACTATTGATTTATCATTTGGTTCAAAAAAAGTTCCAGTTGATATAGGTTTTATTGTATTTAATTACGCAACTTACCCAAATTTAATAAATTTTTTCGAAGAGAATAATATTGCAATTGAAAAAAGTGATATGTCTTTTTCTGTATCAGTTGAAAAATCTTCATTCGAATATTGCGGTAGAGGATTAAATGGAATTTTTTCAAATAAGGCCAATCTGTTTAATCTAAGATTCCTCAAAATGTTTTTTGATATAATAAAGTTCTACAAAAAATGTGATAATATAAAAAAAATTGATCAAGAGACAACACTTGGTGATTATTTGAGAAAGGAAAATCTTTCAAAAGAGTTTATCAACTTTCATTTGATACCAATGGTCTCAGCCATATGGTCAATGCCACCAAGTGCTGCCAGTCAAATGCCGTTAAGATTTTTCTTAAGGTTTTTCCAAAATCATGGTTTGTTTAAATTAAAAAATAGACCCCAATGGTACACAATATCAAATCGCAGCAGAACTTATGTTCAAAACATTATTTCAAAAATCAGCGGTGAGCATTTCAAAAATTATCCAATCAAAAAAATTAAAACAAAAACAACAGGTATAGATTTATATTATGGAGGGGAAAGTGAATATTTTGGATACGACAAAGTTGTTTTAGCAACACATGCAGATGAAGCTTTATCAATAATTGATAATCCAACCGATCAAGAAAAGAATGTGCTTTCAAATTATAAGTATAAGGAAAATATTGCTTATATTCATACCGATGAACAAGCTATGCCAAAAAATAAAAAAGCTTGGTGTTCATGGAATTCATCAATGAAAAAGGATGACATAGAAAAAAATTCAATTACATATTGGTTAAATTTATTACAAAACCTTAAATGTAATGAAAATATTTTTCTTACCTTAAACCCTTATTTTAAAATTGATGAGAAGAAAATTTTAAAAAAAGTAAGATTTACACATCCATATTTTGATCAATCTGCACTTAATTTTCAAAGTCAGCTAACAAATTTACAAAATAAAAGAAATATTCTTTATTGTGGTAGTTATTTTGGTTACGGTTTTCATGAAGATGGAATAACATCATCTATTGAAATGCTTAAAACCCTTAATGACTAGTTGTATATATAATGGCGCTGTAATTCACAAAAGATTTAAACCAAAGATACACTTTTTTAAGTACAGGGTATTTTCACTTTTAATTGATCTTTCTGAATTAGAAAAATTAGATAAAACGATTAATTTTTTTTCATACAATAAATTTAATTTAATTAGTTTTTTTGATAAAGATCATGGAGATAGAGATGGATCACTCTTAACTGATTGGGTTAAAAAAAATCTTAAACATAATAATATTAGTAGTGAAAATATTATAATTAAACTTTTATGTTACCCAAGAATTTTTGGATATGTTTTTAATCCATTAAGTGTCTTTTATGTGTACAATAATAACAATGATTTGATATCCATATTATATGAGGTCAAAAATACTTTTGGGGAGCAACACACTTATGTTTTTAAAGTAAAAAATGACAATTTATTGCAACACAATTGTGAGAAAAAATTTCATGTTTCACCATTCATTGAAATGAATTGTAGTTATTTTTTTAGAATTTTAAAACCTGCAGATAAAATTTCAGTAATCATAGATCAATATCAATTAAACGAAAAAATATTATATGCCTCTCAAGATGGGCAAAGAAAAGATTTTACAACTTCTGAGTTAATTAAATCTTATTTAAAACATCCCCTAATGACGTTTAAAATTATTGCAGCGATACATTTTGAAGCGTTTAAATTATGGACCAAAGGAATAAAGTTTATCCAAAAAAAATTAAAAATTAGAAACAACATATCTTTTGAAAATTAATGTCCTTAAATAGACTTTCAGATAAACTGGTTTTTAACATATTAGCTGGAATAAATGTTGGGTATCTAGAAATTACCAATTATCAAGGTGAAGTTTTTAAATTTGGTAATCCTCAGGATAATTTAAAAGCTAAATTGAAAATTAAAAAACCAAATTTTTCTTTCAATCTTATAAAAGGTGGCAGTATCGGTTTTGCTGAGTCTTACATGAGAGGAGAATTTGAAACTGATAATTTATCAAATCTCATTGAAATAACAGCTCGAAATATTAAAATCATATACAAGTTTTCAGGCTTACTCGATTTTCCTATTATAAATTTTTTAAAAGGAATCTTTATAAAAAATACAAAGAATAGAAGTAAAGAAAATATTGCAAAACATTATGACTTAGGAAACGATTTTTTTTCTTTATGGCTTGATGAAACTTTAACTTACTCAAGTGGAATTTTTAGCGATACCACTCAAGATCTTTCAGAGGCACAAAACAACAAATATCAAAAAATGATAGATTTAATAAAACCAAACCATGGCGACAGGGTTTTAGAAATTGGATGTGGCTGGGGTGGTTTTGCAGAATATTTAGGAAAAAAATATGATGTAAAATTAGATTGTATTACTATTTCAAAAAAACAATTCGAATATGCAAAAAAAAGGATTCATAATTGTGGTTTAAATGAAAAAGTAAATATTGAAATAAAAGATTATAGAGATTTAAAGAATAAATATAATTCAATAGCCTCCATAGAAATGATTGAAGCTGTAGGGCAAAATTATTTGGAAAGTTATTTTAAAACTATTAAGAAAAACCTTTCTACAGATGGTAGGGCAGCCATTCAAGCAATTACAATAGATGATAGTTTATTTGATAGATATAAAACGAAACAAGATTTTATTCAAAAATATATTTTTCCAGGAGGATTTTTGCCAAGTAAAAATAGCTTAAACAAATATGTTTCAGACAATGGTTTAACAATAAAGTCTTACGACTCATATGCTGATCATTATGCAAATACATTAGCTATTTGGAAAAATGAATTTAATAGAAAATGGGATCTCATTAAAAAACAAGGTTTTGATTTAACTTTTAAGAGAATGTGGGAGTTTTACCTATCTTATTGTGAGGCTGGATTTAAATCGAAAAATATTGATCTGATACAATTTTCAATTCAAAATAAATAAATAACGGGGGCTTGTGAGCAAAATAATAAACTTAAGATCAATTTTATTGATAATCTCTTTATTCTTAATTACAAACTGCTCAAATAATAGTGATATGAAACCAGAAGATTTTAAAGGTAAAGAACCGAGATTAATCATAGAAAATTACTTGTCAGGCAATGTTAAAGCTTGGGGAGTTCTTCAGAATAGATCTGGAAAAGTTACTAGACAATTTTCAGCAGATTTAGATGGTAAGTGGGATGGCAAGCAATTAATTCTTGATGAAAAATTTAATTGGGATGACGGTGAAGTACAAACTAGACAATGGCAAATTACTAAAATAGACGACAACAATTATGAGGGAACTGCTGGAGACGTAGTTGGTAAAGCCAGAGGATATTCATATGGTCCCGCATTTAAATTTGAGTATGTTTTATTAGTTCCAGTAAAAGGTAAAGAAATTAAGATTACTTTCGATGATTGGATTTTTAAACAGGATGATCGAGTAGCAATTAATAGAGCTACAATGACTAAATTTGGAATTAAAGTCGCTGAATTGACTGTAGTATTTGTAAAAGATTAATCTTTCTTTTGATATTTTGTCAATTTTCCAACTAAACTAAAATAAATCTTACTTGGAAGAAAACTCAAGATTTTCAGTACAATAGTTAATGATTTTGGAAAATGAATTTCAAAAGTTTTTTTATTGACCAAGCCATCATATATTTTTTCAGCCGCATATTCAGTAGTTTTTAAAAAAGGCATTTTAAAATCGTTTTTATCTGTCATTGGAGTTTTAATAAAACCTGGAGATACCAAACATACTCTGACATTTGATCGACCAAAATCAAAATATAGACTTTCTGCTAAATTATTTAGAGCAGATTTTGAGGGCCCGTATCCGGTTGAATTAGGTAAACCTCTATAACCAGCAATTGAGGAAACGATAGTAATTGTTCCACTTTTTCTATTTTTAAAATATTCTTCAACTGCTTTAATAGCATTCAACGTCCCAAAAAAATTAATTTTGAACACTTCCTCAATTTGTTCAACGTCAATATTTTTCTCTTTTTTTGGATTCCATGTGCCGGTGGAAAAAAAACAAATATCTATATTTTCAAATTTATTCTTAATTTTTTCAAAGACCTCTTTACATTTTGATTTATCAGTCACATCTAATGGAAATGAACTTATATTTTCATGATTGTCCGAAATCTCATTAAGAAGATTTTCACGTCTAGCTGAAATAGCAACATTCCACCCTTCATCAGCAAATTTTATTGCAAGGGCTTTACCAATTCCAGTGCTTCCACCAGTGATCCAAATTGTTTTTTTATTCATTATTTAAAGATGTATAATACTTAAATGTTAAAAAATAAATTTTTATCATTCATACTTTTTTTTATTATCACATTTTCAGCCTCATTTATTGGTAGTTTAGTCACAATTAATTTAAAAGACCCTTGGTATTCTCAATTAGTCAAATCCGATTTTAACCCACCTGACTGGATATTCGCACCTGTTTGGACAACACTATATTTAATGATGACAGTTGCCATTTGGTTTTTTTGGCATAGTAAAAATAGAGACATGAACACGATATATATTTATTTTATTCATATTATATTTAATACAACTTGGAGTATCGTTTTTTTTGGTTTACACCAAATTTTTTTAGCTTTGGTTGTTTTGGTAATTTTAATTGGTTTAATAATTACTTTATTAATAAGATATAAGCGTGTCAATTTTGTGAGTTATTATTTAATGATTCCCTATTTACTTTGGTGTTGCTATGCACTATTTCTGAATATTAACTTACTAATATTAAATTGATGGATGATGTTGTAATAGTTGGGGGTGGAATAATTGGAGCTGCAACTGCTTACTTTTTATCAAAAGAGGGCAGAAAAGTTAAAGTCATTGAAAAAGACCCAACTTACAAAACTGCTTCTTTCCCTTTGTCATTAGGTGGTTTTCGAAGACAATTTTTTCAAAAAGAAAACATTTTGTTAGGAAAATTTGCCAGAGAATTTATATTTCAAATTCCAGATTTATTGAAAACTGAAAAAAACCCAAAACCCACTGCCAGTATGGTGACTAATGGTTATTTATTAATGTTTGGGCCAGAACATGCAGACGAGCAATATAAAGCGCTCGAAAATCATAAAGCTTGTGATGCGGGAACAAAAAATATCAAAGGTTCTGAATTAAATAAGTTTTTTCCGTATATCAATAGTGAGGGAATTGAAACAGCAACCTTTACGGACAATCAAAGCGAAGGATGGATTGACCCCTTCATGTTTCATAGTGCTTTAAAAAGTAAGGCGATTGATCTTGGTGCAGAATTTGTTAAGGGTGAAGTTAAATCACTATCAGAAATTAATGCTAAGACAATTATTTCAGCAGCTGGATGTTGGACTAAGGAGCTTTTAGAAGATATCCCTGTTGAACCTCAAAAACATACAGTTTTCAGAGTAAAGTGTCCAAAACATATTCCTGAAATGCCATTAACAGGAGATCTAACAACAGGAGTTTATTGGAGACCTGAAGGCAAAGAATATTTAGCAGGTTCACCAAAATCAGTTTTTGATGCCAAAGATCTCGAGCCTGCGTGGGATGATTTTGAAGAACTGGTTTGGCCAGCATTGGCTCACAGAATACCTGCTATGGAGGAATTAAAATTAACCGGTGGATGGGCTGGATACTATGATTGTAATCGACTTGATAACAATGCAGTTGTCGGAAAACATCCAAAATTTGAAAATGTTTATTTAGCAACAGGGTTCACAGGAAGAGGATTAATGCAAGCACCAGGAATTGGTAGAGCATTAACAGAATTGATTACGACAGGTGCTTATCAATCAATTGATATTTCGAATATGGCGGTAGAAAGAGTTTTAGGTAAGCAGGCTAGACATGAGCCATATGTTCTTTAATTAAGTTCCACAAAAAGTTTGATAATTTTCATTTGAACTGGATAACATTTGGTATTCACTGATATCTTTTTGATCAGTATAGGGGCTATTTAAAATTTTTAAAAATTTAAGCAAAGGTTCCAAATTTCCTTGATCTGCATCTCTAAGAGTATTTTCAACTATATGATTTCTTGGAATTAAAAGAGGGTTTGTACTTCTCATCAATTTTTTATGCTTTTCCTTTGAATTATCATGACTTGATGATCTTTCCTGCCACCTTTTTTTCCAGTTGCTAAAATCAGCACCTTCATAAATATTATCTTTTTGAGTTTTAAAGTTCATCAAGTGGCAAAATGTATTTGTGTAATCAACTTTATTTTGATGCATCCAAGTGAGTAAGTCTAAAATTAGGTACTTATCTTTTTTGTTCGTACCGAGTAAGCCTAGTTTAGCCCTCATCATATTTAACCACTTTTCCTCATATGTTTTTTCAAAAGTATCGATTATTTCAGTTGCTAATTTTACAGCTGTGTCTTGGTCTTTATCAATCAAAGGTATCAAGCACTCAGCAAATCTCGAAAGATTCCATTTTGTTATAACCGGCTGATTGCAATAAGCATATCTTCCTAATTTATCAATTGAACTAAATACAGTTTTTGGATCATAAATATCCATGAAAGCACAGGGTCCGTAGTCAATGGTCTCACCAGCTATACTCATGTTATCTGTATTCATTACACCATGAATAAATCCAACCCTCATCCAATTGACAACTAAATCAATCTGTTTACCTAAAACAACTTTTAAAAGATCTAAGGCTTTATTTTTTGAATTTTCAATTTTTGGATAATGTCTTTTGATTACATAATCAAATAATGTCTCTAACTCACCTTTTTTATTCCTTGCCGCAATATACTGAAAGGTTCCTACTCTAATATGACTTGATGCCACTCTGGTGAGTATAGCACCTTCTAATGGTGTCTCTCTAATTACATTTTCTCCAGTTTTTGCGACAGCTAGACTCCGCGTCGTTGGTATATTTAAGGCATACATTGCCTCACTTATTAAATATTCTCTAAGCATAGGCCCTAATGCGGCTCTTCCATCTCCATTTCTTGAAAAAGCAGTTTTTCCTGAGCCTTTAAATTGAATATCGTACCTATGATTATTTTTAGATACATGTTCTCCAATTAAAACTGCTCTACCATCACCAAGCATTGTAAAATGGCCAAATTGATGACCTGCATAAGCTTGTGCTATTGAATTGCTATTTTTCGGCAATTCGTTTCCTGTAAATATGGCTGATAACTCAGACTGACTTATTTCAGAAAAGTCTAAATTTAAATCCTTGGCCAAAGACTCATTTAATAAAATCAGTTTAGGATTTTTAACTTTTACTGGGTTTATCTTTTCTCTAAATGGCTCAGGCAATTTGGAATATGTGTTATCAAAATTCCAATTGATATTATTTTTCATAAATTACTACATTTTCCAAATTCTATTTAAAAT
>CACMAB010000015.1:0-19050 GCA_902611635.1 uncultured Pelagibacteraceae bacterium
TATATTTGTTTATAGTATATCAATATTTAGTGTATTTTAATGATAAGATAAAATTAAAATTTATGAACAACAAACCTGATGACGTGGTCATTTGTAGTGCAGTTAGGACTCCTATAGGCACTTATAAGGGATCATTAAAAGATTTGAAAGGAGACCAACTTGGTACTATCGTAATAAATGAGGTTTTGAAAAGAAGTAAAATATCTAATAATCAAATTGATGAAGTAATAATGGGTCAGGTTTTGACTGCTGCTGGAGGACAGAACCCCGCGAGACAAGCAGCAGTAAATGCTGGAGTACCTGTATCCAAACCTGCTTATTTAGTAAACCAAGTTTGTGGATCAGGACTAAGGGCCATTATTTCAGGTTATCAACAAATTAAATTAGGAGATGCAAATAATGTAATTTGTGGGGGTCAAGAGAATATGTCGATGACACCTTACTCTTATTTTTATTCAGAGAAAAAAGAAATTTTAAAAGATCAATTAATCAATACTATGATTCACGATGGTTTAATTGATGCTTTTAAAAATTACCACATGGGAGTTACAGCTGAAAATGTTGCAAAAAAGTTTAATATTTCTAGAAAACAACAAGATGAATTTGCTCTTAAATCCCAAAAAAAAACAGAAATTGCAATTGAAAATAATAAATTTGATGATGAAATAGTTCAGATAAATCACAAAGGTGTTATTTTAAAAAAAGATGAACACCCAAGAAAAGATTTAAAATTATCTGATTTAGAAAAATTAAAAACAGCTTTTAAAGATGGTGGGACTGTGACACCCGGAAACTCATCTGGTATAAATGATGGAGCAGCTGCTTTATTATTAACTACATTTAAGGAAGCTCAACAAAATTCACTTAAACCATTGGCCAAAATTATTTCCTGGGCATCTGTTGGTTTGGAACCGTCTTTAATGGGTCTTGGTCCTATAGAAGCTATCCGCCAAGCATCAAAAAAAGTAAATTGGAATTTAAATGAAATCGATTTATTTGAAATTAATGAAGCTTTTGCCGCTCAAGCTATAGCAGTTATCAGTGAATTGGGTATTGATGAAAACAAAGTTAATGTAAATGGTGGGGCTATTGCTTTAGGTCACCCAATAGGTGCATCTGGAGCAAGAATACTTGTGACACTTATACATGAAATGAAAAAACAGAATAAAGAAAGAGGTTGTGCCGCACTTTGTATAGGTGGCGGTATGGGAATTGCGCTATGTGTAGAAAAAATTTAGGAATTAATTTTTCCGTATTTTTCCTCTAACAAGATTTTTTGGATCCACACATTAGCATCTTTATATGTGTTGAATTTTGGTTGAATAAATATATTTAATAACTTTTTAATCACTATTTGAGTATTTCAATAAAGAGTGTCAAAAAATTGGATAGAATGTGTTAAAATTAAAGATTAAGTAAATTTTTTTTATGTATAAAACTTTTAAAAATGACTGAAAAATTGTTAGTTCCTGACATAGGTGATTTTGAGAACGTGGAAGTTATAGAACTTTTAGTAAAAGAGGGTCAAGATATTAAAAAAAATGATCCTGTTGTTACTATTGAAAGTGATAAATCGAGTGTTGAAATACCATCAATATTTTCTGGCAAAGTCGAGTCTGTAAATGTTAAAGTTGGAGATAAGGTTTCAAAGGGAGATCTATTAATAAATATTTCTTCAAATCAATCATTATCTCAAAAAGAAAGTGTTCCAAAAGAAACTGAAAATTTAATTCAAGAAGCTGAGAGTACTTTAAGAAAACATCAGGACCAAAATATTCCACAAAAAATAATTGAGACCGAAAAACAAAAAATAATCCAAGTAGTTAAAGAAGGGGATATCGATCCACTAGAAACAAGTGAATGGCTAGAGTCCTTGTCAGCAGTAATAGAAAAAGACGGAAATCAGAGAGCACATTATTTAATCAAAGAACTTATTAACAAAGCTTATATGGAGGGTGCTAATATACCCTATACGCAAAATACTCCTTATATAAACACTATACCAGTTAACGAGGAAAAAAAATCTAATGGAGATCAAAACATAGAGAGAAGAATTAGATCTTTAATTAGATGGAATGCTGCCGCAATGGTAGTTAGAGCAAATAAAAAATTCCCAGAACTTGGAGGGCATATTGGAACTTTTGCGTCTGCTGCAACTCTTTACGATGTTGGTATGAATCATTTTTGGAGAGCTAAAAATAATAAATTTGGTGGAGATTTAATTTATTTTCAAGGTCATAGCGCTCCAGGTATGTACGCTAGAGCTTATCTAGAAGGTAGACTTAACGAAAAACAATTAGATAGTTTTAGACAAGAAGTAAACCCTGGTGGTCTTTCCTCATATCCTCATCCTTGGCTAATGCCGAATTTTTGGCAATTTCCAACAGTGTCTATGGGATTAGGTCCAATGCTTGCAATTTATCAAGCAAGATTCATGAAGTACTTAATCAATAGAGGTCTCATCAAAGATGAAGGTAGAAAAGTTTGGGCATTTTTAGGTGATGGAGAAATGGATGAACCTGAGTCTTTAGGCGCGATTGGTTTAGCCGCAAGAGAAAAATTAGATAACTTAATATTTGTTGTAAATTGTAATCTTCAAAGACTAGACGGACCAGTTCGTGGAAACGGAAAAATAATTCAAGAATTAGAGGGAATTTTTAGAGGTGCAGGATGGAATGTTATAAAAGTTATTTGGGGCTCTTATTGGGATCCATTGCTTGCCAATGATAAAACAGGTCATTTAGTTAAAACAATGAATGAGACTGTCGATGGCGAGTATCAAGCAATGAAAGCAAGGGACGGTGCGTATGTGAGAGAAAAATTTTTTGGAAAATATTTAGAGACCAAAGAGTTGGTTTCCAGTCTTTCAGACAAAGATATTTGGCGATTAAACAGGGGTGGTCACGACCCTCATAAAGTTTTTGCAGCTTATGATAAAGCATCTAAAAATGTTGGAAGTCCTACAGTTGTAATTGCAAAAACTATTAAGGGTTATGGAATGGGCAAAAGTGGTGAGAGTGTAAATACAACTCACCAGACTAAGAAGTTAGATATCGATGACTTAATGTATTACAGAGATAGGTTTGATGTTCCATTAACAGACCAACAAGTTAAGAATATTGAATACTACAAGCCTGATCAAAATTCTCCAGAGATTAAATACATAAATGAAAGACGAATTCAACTTGGTGGTTTTATTCCTGAAAGAACAACTTACGCTAAACCTGTTAAAGCACCACCAAAAGATATTTTCGATAATATGAAAGTTTCTACAGGTGAAAAAGAAATGTCGACCACAATGGCATTGGTCAGAATGTTAACAAACCTTTTGAGAGATAAAAATGTTGCACCAAGACTGGTTCCAATCATACCTGACGAGGCTAGAACATTCGGAATGGAGGGTTTTTTCCAAAAAATAGGAATTTATGCTCATGAAGGTCAAAAATATGAACCAGAAGATTCTGCTCAATTAAGTTCGTATAAAGAGGAAAAGAGTGGTCAAGTTTTAGAGGAAGGAATTAACGAGGCTGGAGCGATGTCATCTTGGATCGCTGCAGGAACTTCATATACAAACCATGATATAGAAATGATCCCAATTTATCTTTTTTACTCAATGTTTGGCTTTCAGAGAATTGGTGATTTTGCTTGGGCGGGTGCTGATAGCCAGTCCAGAGGGTTTTTGATCGGAGCAACCGCTGGAAGAACAACTCTTGCTGGGGAAGGTTTACAACATCAAGATGGTCATAGTCATTTGATGGCTTCAACTATTCCTAATTGCAGATCATACGATCCAACATTTCACTACGAGCTTGCAGTCATTTTTCGAGAAGGTTTAAGAAGAATGCATGAGAAAAAAGAGAATATTTTCTATTATATTACGACCATGAATGAAAATTACCCTCATCCAGAAATGCCAAAAGATAAATCATGTGAGGATGGTATTTTAAAAGGAATGTATAAAATAAAGGAGTTTAACAAATATAAAAAAACTAAAATTCAATTTCTTGGATCTGGCACAATCTTAAGAGAAATGATAGCTGGTGCAGAAATATTACAAAATGAGTATCAAATCGATAGTGAGATTTGGAGTGTAACCAGCTTTAATGAATTAAGAAGGGATGGCCTTGAGGTAGAGAGATACAATCTTCTAAATCCTGATAAAGAGCCTAAAAAAAGCTATGTAGAAAAATGTTTGGGTAATACTGAAGGACCAATTTTAGCAGCTTCTGATTATATGAGAATGAACTCTGACCAGATTAGACCATACGTAAATAAAAGTTTTTATTCATTAGGAACGGATGGATTTGGTCGAAGTGATACAAGAAAGAAGTTAAGAAAATTTTTTGAAGTTGATAAGGAACATATCACAACATATGGTTTGAGTATTTTAGCTAAGGAACAGCTTATTGCATCAAAATATGCAAAAGAAGCAATCAAAAAGTATAAGATTGATATTGATAAACCTATGCCAACAAAATTATAGAATGCCCAAAAAAGATATAAAAGTTCCAAATATTGGTGAATTCAAAGATGTAGAGGTTATTGAAATTATAGTCAAAAAGGGTCAAGAGATTAAAAAAAATGATCCTTTAATAACAATTGAAAGTGATAAATCGAGTGTTGAAATACCCTCATTAAATAATGGAATAGTTACAGAATTAAATTTAAATGTTGGGGATAAGGTTTCTGAAGGTGATAAAATATTAGAAATTGAATTAAAAGACAATCAAGTAGAAACTCAATTAAAAACTGAAGAAATAAAAACAATTAAAAAAGAAAATACTAAGGAAAAAAAAATAGAAATTAGAAGAGAAGTTGGATCAAAAAATGTTATCGTAAAAGATTTTTCTAAAAAAACTGCAGCCTCACCAAAAGTCAGAAAATTTGCAAGAGAACTTGGTGTTGATATTAGTAAAGTTGAAGGTAGTGAAAGACTAGGAAGAGTAACTGAAAGTGATGTAAAGTCATTTGTTGCAAATAAACCTGAGATAAATTCTGAAAAAGAATTAAAAAAAGATGAAACGATAGAACTAGAATATCCTCACTCTGAATTTGGAAAAACAGAAATAAAGGATATTCCAAGAGTGAAGAGACTATCGTCTAAATATCTTATGAATTCTTGGACCAATATTCCCCATGTGACCAATCATGATGAAGCAGATATAACTGAATTAGAGGAGTTTAGAACATCTCTTACAGATATTTACACTGGAGAAAAAAAAAAAATTACTCCTTTAGCTTTTATCGTCAAGGCATTAACTGCATCACTTAAAAAATTTCCAAATTTTAATTCATCTATAGATGAAATTGATAAAGGAAAAATGACCTTAAAAAAGTATTACCATATTGGAATAGCTGTAGATACCAAACATGGGCTAATGGTGCCAAAACTAAGAAATGCTGATAATAAGAATATCTCATTAATTGGTAACGAACTTAAAAAATTAAGTGATCAATGTAGGAATCTTAAAATTGATAAAAAAGAATTATTTGGTGGTTCCATGACAATAACAAGTCTAGGAGGGATTGGTGGCTCTTTTTTCACACCTATAATTAATTATCCTGAAGTTGCAATTTTGGGAGTTGGCAAATCTCAAAAAAAACAAATTTTTATTAATGGAAAGTTTATTACACGAACAATGTTACCTTTATCTTTATCATATGATCACAGAATAATTGATGGAGCTGAAGCAGCTCGATTTAACAACGATTTGAAAGATAATCTTGGAAAAAATTTTGCTTACAAATTAGCTGTGTAAAAATATGTCAAAAACTCTCTCATTATTTAGTGCACTACTATGCACTTTCATTTGGGGGACTACATTTATTGCACAAGATACGGGCATGGACGACATTGGCCCATTCACTTTTAATTCAGTAAGATTTTTTGTGGGTTTTTTAGCAATTGTTCCTTTAGCATTAATGTTTGAGGCAAAAAAACTAAAAAAAGAATTTAGGTTTGATACAAAAACATTCGTTATCCTGTCCTTTTTAATTGGACTATCATTATTTTTGGGCTCAGCATTACAACAGGTTGCGTTGCTTTACACTGATGTAGCAAATGCTGCTTTTTTTACAATTTTTTATGTGCCAATGGTCCCAATAATTATTTTCATCTTTAAAAAAGATTTTTTGCACTGGAGTGTATGGCCATCAGTAATTTTATGTTTAATCGGCGGATATTTATTAACAAATTTTCAAGATGCAACTGTAAGATTAGGTGATACCCTAGTGGTATTAGGAGCTTTATTTTGGAGTACACATATTATTTTTACTGGCATGATTGTCAAAAAGTACAATCTACCATTGACCATCGGAGCAATTCAAACTCTGCTAGTTGCTTTGTTCTCATTTATAATAGGTTTATTTTCCGAAGAATTTGTAATCAATAATATATTAAATGAAATAGACTCAATTTTATATGCTGGTATTTTATCAGGTGGTTTTGCATTTGTTTTACAAATATATGCTCAAAGAAATATAACTCCAGCACCAGCGGCAATAATTTTTTCTTTGGAGGGTGTGTTTGCAACAATTGCTGCTTGGTTTCTTTTAAATCAAATATTAGGTATTAATAATTTACTTGGTTGTTTTTTTATATTAAGTGGAGTTTTGTTATCTCAATTAGTTCCATTATTAAGGAAAGCAAGTTAACTATATATTATATAAAATAAAATTAAGCCAAGAATTATCCTATAAATAACAAATACATTAAAAGAAATTTTAATTATAAATTTAAGAAAATATTTAATTGTAAAAAATGAAAACATGAATGATAAAAAAGTAGCAATTAATAATAAATAATTTATTTCTATTGATTGTTCAAAAGCCTCTCTTAAACCTAGGAAGCTTGCTCCTGCTAATGCAGGTATAGATAGTAAAAAAGAAATTTTACTAGCGTCTGTTCTATTGAAATTCAAAAATCTTGCTGCCGTAATCGTTATTCCAGCCCTACTAACTCCTGGTATCAACGCTAATATTTGAAATAAACCAATTAATAAAACTGATTTAATATTTAAATCTGTAGAAATATTTCGATCAATTTTTCTTTGATCAGCAAAGAAAAGTATGAATCCAAAAAATAGTGTTGTTGATGCAATTACTTTTGTATTTCTTAAAAGATGAATAAATTCAGTGGAATATAAAATGTATCCAAAAAATATTAAAGGCAAGGAGCCAATAATTATTAAACTTAATAACCTATTATTATTTCTTAGATCAAATAGCTCTTTTCTAAAATAAAAAATTACTGCAATTAATGAGCCTAAATGTAGACTTATGTCTATTAATAAAGAACTTGTTTCTAAATTATAAAAATTTGATACCAATATTAAATGAGCAGACGAACTTATGGGTAAAAATTCAGAAATTCCTTGAACAGCAGAAAGAATTAAAATTTCTATAAAATCTCGCAACATACATGTGTCGTAGCTTAAAAAATATCCATTTTAAACAATTCGATTTAATCATATTAGGTATGCAAAAATCAGAATAAGTAGATTTTAAGCTAAATATTATTGTAATTAGGTAATAATAATTGACCTATTTATTTCTTTTACTAATAAAAACTATGTATATTTTGCGATAAATTTATAAAAATTTATGACTGATAAAATGCTAAAATTCGTAAAAATAGGTCAACAAACCCCACCTAAAAGAGGAGTTGATAATAGGAAAGATGATTTTAATGAAATCTATGATGAATTTATCACTCAAAAAGCACAAGAGCAGTCAAGTAGATGCTCCCAATGTGGAGTTCCTTTTTGCCAAGTTCATTGTCCTTTAAGTAATAACATTCCTGATTGGCTTAAATTGACTGCTGAAGGCAGATTGAAGGAAGCTTATGAATTATCTCAAAGTACAAATAATATGCCTGAAGTTTGTGGCAGAATATGTCCTCAAGACAGATTATGTGAGGGTAATTGTGTTATTGAGCAGTCAGGTCATGGCACTGTAACAATTGGATCAGTCGAAAAATATATTACAGATAGTGCTTGGGAAAACGGATGGGTAAAGCCTATATCAATCAAACACGAAAAAGACCAAAGTGTTGGAATAATTGGTGCTGGACCCGCTGGACTGGCAGCCGCTGAACAACTTAGGAAAAATGGATATCAAATTACTGTTTATGATAGATACGACAGAGCGGGTGGTTTGTTAATTTATGGAATTCCAAATTTTAAATTAGAAAAACATGTGGTCGAGAGAAGAACAAAATTATTGAAAGATGGTGGAATTAAATTTGAACAAAATTTTGAGGTTGGTAAGGATGCAACTTTAGAGCAATTGAGAAAAAAACATGATGCAATTTTAATTGCTACTGGAGTTTATAAACCAAGAGAAATTAATCTACCAGGAAATGATTTAGATAATATTTTTCCTGCTATGGAGTTTTTAACCGCATCAAACAAAAAGGGGTTGGGTGACAAAGTTGATTTGTTCGATAAAGGTATATTAAACGCTGAAGGTAAAGATGTAGTTGTTATTGGAGGCGGAGATACCGCAATGGATTGTGTTCGAACATCAATAAGACAAAAAGCTAATTCAGTTAAATGTTTATATAGAAGAGATAAAGATAACATGCCTGGATCTGCGAGAGAAGTAGCTAATGCGGAAGAAGAGGGTGTTGAATTTGTTTGGTTGTCTAGTCCAAAAGAATTTAGAGGAAAAAATAAAATTGAAAAATTAATTGTAGATCAAATTCAACTTGGAGATCCAGATGACTCAGGTAGAAGAAGACCAGAAATTAAACAAGGATCTGAATTTGAAATTAAAGCAGATATGGTAATAAAAGCTTTAGGATTTGATCCAGAAAACCTGCCATTATTATTTGAAACACAAGAATTACAAGTTACAAAATGGGGAACAATTAAAACTGACTTTGATACTATGGAAACTAATATTAAAGGTGTCTTTGCTGCCGGAGATATTGTTAGAGGTGCATCTTTAGTTGTTTGGGCAATTAAAGATGGTAGAGATGCTGCTTTATCAATCAAATCTTATCTTGAAAATATCGAATTAAAAAAATCTAAAGTTGCATAATGAGTACATACAAAAAAAATTTAAAATTACTTACTAAAAACAATGTTTATTCTGAAGAAATGGAACATGATGCATGTGGAGTAGGGTTAATTGCATCAACAGAGGGAAAAAAATCAAGAGAGGTTGTAGAATATGGAATTGAAGCTTTAAAGGCTGTATGGCATCGAGGAGCTGTTGATGCTGATGGAAAAACAGGTGATGGGGCAGGAATACATTTAGAAATACCCAAAGATTTCTTTATTGAAAAAATAGAAGTTACAGGTCACACACATGATGGCTCTGATATTTGTGTTGGAATGATTTTTTTACCAAGAAATGATTACTCCTCACAAGAAAGCTGTAAAACGATTGTAGAAAGTGAGTTAACCAAAAATGATTTTAGTATCTATGGATGGAGACAGGTGCCTGTTAATCCAAAAGTTTTAGGAGAAAAAGCTTTCCAAACTATGCCAGAGATAATTCAAGTGCTTTTTAAATCGAATGATAAAAATTTGCTTGATAAAGATCTTGAAAGAAAAATTTATGAAACAAGAAAAAAAATTGAGAATAAAGCTTTCAATTTATCATTAAATAATTTTTATATTTGCTCAATAAGTTCTAAATCAATTATCTATAAGGGCATGTTTTTAGCTGAGGCTATCTCAGATTTTTTCTTAGATTTAAAAGACGAAAGATTTATTTCAAGATTTGCAATTTTTCATCAGAGATTTTCAACTAATACTGCTCCAAGCTGGAGTTTGGCACAACCATTTAGAGCAGTTGCCCATAATGGTGAAATTAATACTTACAAAGGCAATAAAAACTGGATGAGAGTTCATGAGCAAGAGATGAGCAGCCCTCTTTTTGAAAATGTAGAAAATTTAAAGCCAGTTATACAAAAAGGGGTTTCTGACTCTGCGGCACTAGATAATGTTTTTGAGTTATTAAATAAATCTGGCCAACCTGCACCTTTAGCAAAATTAATGATGATCCCTGATGCCTGGTCAAAAAGAAATAAAACTCTTCCAAAAAGCCATCAGCAATTATTTAATTTTTTAAATAGTACTATGGAACCTTGGGATGGTCCTGCCGCAATTGCCGCAACAGATAATGAGTGGGTCATTGCAGCAAATGATCGTAATGGTTTAAGGCCTTTAAGATATGCAATAACAAAAGATAAGTTTCTCTTTGCCGGATCTGAAACTGGAATGATTGAATTAAATGAAAAAAGAATTCTATCAAAAGGAAGACTTGGCCCTGGGGAGATAATTGGCGTGAGAATTGAAAAAGGTAAAGTGTTTACGAATAATCAAATTAAGGACTATTTGGCAAAAGAATATAAGCATTTCAATTCTCAGATAATAGATTTAGATGAAAAATTATCCATTTTAAATGAGAAACATAATTTTGATGGTGAAGATCTAAGGAGACGACAACACACTTTTGGAATTAGTTTAGAAGACTTAGAACTAATCTTACATCCAATGGCTGAAGATGCAAAAGAAGCGACGGGTTCCATGGGTGATGATACGCCTTTAGCAGTTTTATCGGACAAATACAGACCACTTTATCATTTTTTTAGACAAAACTTTAGCCAAGTGACCAATCCACCGATTGACTCTTTAAGAGAAAATAAAGTTATGAGTTTGAAAACTAGATTTGGTAATCTTGGGAATATTTTAGATTTTGATACTTTAACCAAAGAAAATATTTATGTTTTAAATAGTCCGATATTATCGAATTCACAATTTAACAAATTTATTAATTTTTTTGGAAAAAATTCTGTCTCTATAGATTGTACTTTCTCGAATGATCAAAGTTTATTTGATTCTATTAAAAGGATCCAAAAAGAGTCAGAAATTGCCGTTAGACAGGGTGTTACACAATTAATTTTAAGCGATAAAGCTATTTCAGATACAAGTATGCCCATGCCAATGTTGTTATGCGTTGGTGCGATTAATACTTTTTTAATTGATAAAAAATTAAGAGGATATGTTTCAATTAATGTTCAATCTGGTGAAGCTTTGGACACCCACTCTTTTGCAACATTAATAGGTGTTGGAGCAACAACAGTTAATCCATATATAGCTTTTGATAGTTTATACCAAAGGCATGAGAAAAAGTTATTTGGCCAGTATAGTTTTGATGAATGTGTTGAAAGATATATCAAATCAGTGAATGCAGGATTATTAAAAATCATGTCAAAAATGGGTATATCTGTTTTAAGTTCGTATAGAGGCGGATGTAATTTTGAAACTGTTGGTCTAAGCAGATCAATAGTTGATGATTATTTTCCGGGAGTGACTTCAAAAATTTCGGGTATTGGATTGTCAGGAATCGAAAAAAAAATACGTGCAATACATAAAGAAGCATTTGAGAGCACCGATACGGTGTTACCTATTGGTGGGATTTATAGATACAGAAAAAATGGAGAAACACACCAATATCAGGGCAGATTAATCCACTTATTACAAAGTGCTGTAGGATCAAACTCGTATACAGCTTATAAAAAATATGCTGAGGGAATATATAACTTGCCACCAATTAACCTAAGGGATTTGATAGATTTTAGAAAAAAAAAATTAGGACCATCTATTCAAATTTCTGAAGTTGAACCAATAGAAAAAATATTAAAAAGATTTGGTAGTGGAAGTATGTCTCACGGAGCATTGTCTAAGGAGGCACACGAAACATTAGCTATTGGGATGAATCGAATTAAAGGTGCATCCTGTAGCGGTGAAGGTGGTGAAGATGCAAATAGATTTAAGATCATGGACTCTGGTGATAGCGCAAATTCGAGAGTAAAACAAATTGCGTCAGCAAGATTTGGTGTAACAGTTAATTATTTAAACAATTGTAATGAAATTGAGATTAAAATTGCTCAAGGTGCAAAACCCGGTGAAGGTGGTCAATTGCCAGGATTTAAAGTAACAGATGAGATTGCCAAGCTAAGACATTCAACACCAGGTGTAACACTAATTTCCCCACCTCCGCATCATGATATTTATTCAATTGAGGATTTAGCTCAGCTTATTTATGATTTAAAACAAATCAATCCTAAGGCAAGGATTGGAGTTAAACTAGTTGCATCTTCTGGCGTTGGTACTATTGCAGCCGGTGTTGCAAAAGCAAAAGCTGATATAATTTTAATTTCAGGACATAATGGAGGAACCGGAGCTACACCTCAAACAAGTGTAAAATACGTAGGTATTCCGTGGGAGATGGGACTAACAGAGGCCAATCAAGTTTTAACATTAAATAATCTAAGACATAAAATTACTTTAAGAACCGATGGAGGTATTAAAACTGGAAGAGATGTTGTTATCGCAGCAATGATGGGTGCAGAGGAGTATGGTGTAGCAACTACTGCTTTAGTAGCGATGGGTTGTATTATGGTTAGGCAATGTCACTCTAACACTTGTCCTGTAGGAGTATGTACTCAAGATGAAAAATTGAGAGAAAAATTCACTGGAACTCCTGATAAAGTTGTAAATTTATTTACATTTATTGCTACAGAGGTAAGAGAAATTTTAGCTTCACTTGGTTTTAAATCTTTAAATGAGGTTATCGGTCGAACAGATTTATTAATGCAGGTAAGTAAAGCCTCGCCTAATCTAGATGATTTAGATCTTAATCCATTATTCGTCCAAGCAGATCCCGGTAATAATAAGAGGTATTGTGAGATATCAGAAATTAATCAAGTTCCTAATACACTAGATCAAGAAATTTGGCCTCAAGTAGAAAAGGCTTTAGATAACTCAGAAAAAATAAATAACGAGTTTTTAATTAAAAATACTAATAGAGCTGTAGGTACTAGAATTTCACATCACTTATATAAAAAATATGGTTATGAAAAATTAGAGGAAAATTTTTTAACTCTAGATTTTAAAGGTTCAGCCGGACAATCGTTTGGTGCATTTACAGCAAAAGGACTTAAACTTAATTTAAAAGGCGATGCAAATGATTATGTTGGGAAAGGTTTGTCAGGAGCAACCATTTCAATAAAACTACCTGATGAAAGCAATTTAATTTCTAATGAGAATACTATTATTGGCAACACAGTTCTTTATGGTGCAACGTCAGGTAAACTTTTTGCAGCTGGTCAAGCTGGGGATAGATTTGCGGTAAGAAATTCTGGTGCCACAACTGTTATCGAAGGCTGTGATTCAAATGGTTGTGAATATATGACCGGTGGTACAGCAGTAATTCTTGGAGATGTTGGAGATAATTTTGCAGCCGGCATGACAGGAGGAATGGCTTTTATTTACGATAAATCAAAAGAATTTGAAAAAAAAGTTAATCCGGACTCAGTTGTATGGCAAAATGTTGAAACTGAGTATTGGTCAAAATTTTTAAAAGAATTGGTACTCGAACATAGTAATGAAACAGGGTCAAGTTTATCAAAAAAAATAATTGATGACTTTGAAAACGAGTTAAAGAATTTTGTACAGGTTTGTCCTAAAGAAATGTTAGATAAGCTTAAAAATCCAATCTCTACAAAAACAAAAATACAAAAAGTTAGTTAATTATTAATTTTAACTCTTTTTTCAATATCTTGAGCCATTTTGAGGAAGATAAACTATGGTCACCATTTTTTATAACTACTAATTTCTTTTTCTTAGATTGAAATATTTTTAAAACTTTTTTTGAGTAAATTACAGGTACAGATTTATCTTTACTCCCGTGAACCATTGTTACACTTATATTTTGACTTATTTTTTTATTTAAAATTTTATTTTTTCTTCCATCTTTAATCAATTGGTAAGTGATTGGGTATTCATAATCACCATGTTTTAAATTTATGAAACCTTTTTTTTTGATTTCAATCTTCATTTTATTAGAAAATTTATTCCACATTAGTTTATCAAGAAATTCTGGCGCTGAACCTATTCCTAAAAAACCTTTAATTTTGTTTTTGATAAGACTAAACTGGTTTAAAGAAATCCAAGCCCCCATACTTGATCCAATAAATATAATATCGTTTTTTTTGACGATTTTTTGAATTACTAAAGTAGTATCCCTAGTCCATTTTGAAATATTACCATTAATAAATTTTCCTGATGATTTACCATGACCTGAATATTCTAAAGCAAGAAAACCTAGTTTATTTTGTTTTGCAAATTTTAAAAATGCTTGAGGTTTTTTACCTTCCAAATCTGACATAAAACCATGTAAAAAAACAATGTAGGGGGCATTTTTTTGATGTAGTTTCAAATATCTTATTTTTCTGGTAGTGGAAAATTTTAAGTAATTAAAATTTGTCATAAAAGTTTATTAGTTTTGTCTATTATTATATAATTATTCTAAATGTCATCTAATTTAAATGTTTTGCAAGTAATCCCAAAATTAGGTTACGGAGGTGCAGAAACTGGTTGCTATGATATTGCACATTTTTTACCTGAAAATAATTGTAAATCTTACATTGTTACAAGTGGTGGAGAGTTAACTAAGTTTATTGATAAAAAAAAAGTTAAGTTAATAAGGCTTCCTGTCCATAGTAAAAATCCATTATTGATTTTGATAAATTCAATTATTTTAATAGCAATAATTTTGATTTTTAACATTTCAATTGTTCACGCAAGAAGTCGAGCACCAGCTTGGTCGTGTTTATTTGCAACAAAATTAACTAGAAGAAAGTTTGTTACTACATTTCATGGGACTTATAATTTTAGAGGTAGATTAAAAAAATTTTATAATTCAGTAATGGTAAGGTCAGATTTAGTAATAGCAGGATCAAACTTTATCTTTTCACATATTCAAGAGAATTATCAGGAATTCTTGAATTCTAAAAAAAAATTTTTAGTAATTTTTAGGGGGATAAATGTAGATTATTTTGATCCAACAACCAAAATTGAAACTGATGAAAAAAAACTTTTAAATGAGTGGAATATTATTGATGAAAAAAAAATAATTCTTATGCCAGGTCGACTTACGTCATGGAAGGGTCAAGAATTATTTATTAAGGCAATAAATTTAGTTAAAATTGAATTAGGATACGAAGCATTTCATGTTGTAATATTAGGCAATGATCAGGGAAGAGATTCTTATAAAGAAAAACTTATCAAATTAACTGAAAAATATAATCTGACCAATCAAGTAAAATTCATAGACCATTGTAAGGATATGGCTTTAGCTTATAAAGTTTCTGATATTATAGTTTCAGCATCAATTGAACCAGAAGCTTTTGGAAGAGTTGCGGTAGAGGCACAATCTATGGAAAAAATAATTATTGCAAGTAATATTGGAGGATCAAATGAGACAATTTTAAACGAAAAAACTGGGTTGTTATTCGAATCTGGTGACGCTGGCTCCTTGAGTAAAAAAATCATTCAAGCAATGACAATGGATGAAACTTCTTTAAAATTAATGGGTAAAGAGGGAAGAAAAAACATTATAAAAAAATTTAATGTTGAAAAAATGTGTTTTTCTACTTATTCAGAGTATAAGAGATTACTAAATTAAATGCCCATAATTACTTTACCAGACGGAAACAATTTAGATTTTCCTAAAAAAGTGACAGGCTTAGAGATTGCTGAAAAAATTAGCAAATCACTAGCAAAACAAGCCTTGATAATGAGTGTGAATGGAGAATTAAAAGATTTATATTTTTCGATTGATAAAGATTGTTCCGTTAAAATTTTTACAGCAAAAGACCCAGAGGGTTTAGAAGTTATTAGACATGACGCTGCACATATTATGGCTATGGCAGTTCAAGAATTATATCCAGGTACCCAAGTTACTATTGGACCAGTTATAGAAAATGGATTTTATTATGACTTTGCCAGAAAGGAGCCTTTTACAAATGACGATCTCAAAAAAATCGAAGAAAGGATGTCAAAAATAATTGACAAAGATTTAAAAACAAGACGAGAAGTATGGGAAAGAGATAAAGCAATTAAGCATTTTAAAAAAATTGGAGAAAAATATAAGGCAGAAATCATTGAGAGTATTCCCGAAACTGAAGAACTTTCAGTCTATCATCATGGTGATACTTGGTATGATTTATGCAGAGGACCTCATTTAGTATCATCTAGTAAAATTGGTAAAGCCTTTAAACTTACAAAAGTTTCAGGTGCATATTGGCGAGGTGACTCAAAAAATGAAATGCTTCAAAGGATCTACGGAACAAGTTGGGCCTCCCAGAAAGATTTAGACGATTATTTAAAAAGAATTGAAGAGGCAGAAAAAAGAGATCATCGTAAATTAGGCAAAGAAATGGATTTGTTTCATTTTAGAGAAGAAAGTCCAGGATCAGTTTTTTGGCATGAGAAAGGTTGGACGTTATTTCAAAAATTAATTAATTACATGAGAGCTAAACAGGACCTAGCCGGATACAAAGAGGTGAACACACCAGAGGTATTAGACAGATTATTGTGGGAAAAATCAGGTCATTGGGAAAAATATGGGGAAAACATGTATACCTCAGAAACTCCTGATGAAAAAGTTTTTGCGATTAAACCAATGAATTGCCCTGGACACATACAAGTTTTTAATCAAGGTCTTAAAAGTTATCGAGATTTACCTCTAAGAATTACTGAGTTTGGAAAAGTTCATAGATATGAACCATCTGGTGCTTTACATGGGTTATTAAGAGTAAGAGCATTCACTCAAGATGATGCTCATATTTTTTGCTCCGAAGATCAAATCACAAGTGAATGTTTAAATGTTACAAATTTGATATTAGAAATTTATAAAGATTTAGGTTTCGAAAATGTAATTCTTAAATATGCTGATAGGCCAGCGGTAAGAGTTGGTGAGGATGAAATTTGGGATAAGGCTGAAGCATCTTTGTTAAAGGCAGTCAAAGCATCTAAACTTGAGTACAGTATAAATAAAGGTGAGGGAGCATTTTACGGTCCAAAAATAGAGTTTGTTTTAAGAGATGCAATAGGAAGAGATTGGCAGTGTGGAACTGTCCAAGTTGATTTAAATTTACCAGGTAGATTAGATGCATCATATGTAGATAAAGATGGCACTAAGAAAGTTCCTGTAATGTTACATCGTGCATTATTTGGATCACTCGAGAGATTTATAGGTATTCTGATTGAAAACTATGCTGGAAAATTTCCGTTTTGGATATCTCCGTTACAAACAGTTGTTATACCTATTTCTGAAGACTTCGAAGAATACGCAAAAAAAGTTTCCACTAAGATAAGAGAAGTTGGTATTACATCAATGGTTGATTTAAAAAATCATAATTTAAATTATAAAATAAGAGATCATTCATTAGCAAAAATACCTCTTTTAATAATTTGTGGTAAAAAAGAAGTTGACAGTAACTCAGTAACCATTAGAAGATTGGACTCAAATAAACAAGAAAATATGGAACTAAACTCATTTCTAAAAAAATTTTCTGCTTTAAACAAAGCACCTTCAAATATTTAAGTGGCAGATTTTAAGCAAAACTATTTTCAAAGAAGAACCAAGGATCGCGGACCTCGATCAAATAACAGAATTTCCTCACCTGAGGTTCAAGTTATTGCAAGTGATGGAGAAAACTTAGGCGTTTTAAATACTAATGAGGCAATCTCAATGGCAAAAAATCAAGGTTTGGATTTAATCGAAATTGCCCCAAATGCTAATCCCCCAGTTTGTAAAATTATGGACATGGGAAAATATAAATATGATGCACAAAAAAAAGCAAACCTTGCAAAAAAGAAACAAAAAATAATTGCTTTAAAAGAAATTAAAATGAGACCAGTAACTGAAACGCATGATTATGAATTTAAAGTAAAAAATGCTAAAAAATTTATTGCCAAAGGTGATAAGGTAAAGTTTACCATTAGATTTAAAGGACGTGAACTTCAACACTCTCATTTAGGGAATGAATTGATGGCCAAAATTAAAGAGGATATGAAAGATATTGGTAAAGTTGAATTGCACCCCAAGTTTGATGGGAAGCAAATGATTATGGTAATTCAACCCTTATAGGCTTTAATATAGGTTGTAAATTTTCCACATTCTTTGTATAACCTCGTCCAATTATGCCAAAATTAAAAACAAAAAGCTCAGCAAAAAAAAGATTTAAAATTTCAGCTAGAGGGAAAGTTATGATGGCTCAAGCTGGAAAGAGGCATGGCATGATAAAAAGAACTAATTCTCAAATTAGAAAACTTAGAGGTACGACTGCGATGTCAAAACAAGATGGTAAAATTGTTAAATCGTATATGCCTTACAGCTTAAGGGGTTAAAATGGCAAGAGTTAAAAGAGGTGTAACAAGTAAAGCTAAACATAAAAAAGTTTTAAAAGCTGTAAAAGGTCAGTGGGGAAGAAGAAAAAATACTATTAGAGTTGCAAAGCAAGCTATGGAAAAAGCTATGCAATATGCACACAGAGATCGAAGGAATAAGAAAAGAGATTTCAAATCATTATGGATACAAAGAATCAATGCGGGTGTAAGAGCTGAAGGTTTGACATATTCCAAGTTTATTTATGGTTTAAATAAATGTGGAATTAAAATTGATAGAAAAATTTTAGCTGAGATAGCCTATGATAGCCCAGAAGCCTTTAAAACTATTGTCCAAAAAGCACAATCTGCTTTAAATTAATCTTCACTATTGTTTTATTTCGCTGAAGAAATAATCTGTAAAAATGTCTGATCTAAAAAAAATAAAAGACGAATTTGTATCAAAGTTAAAAGGTAAATTAGATCTAGCAGAACTTAATCAAATAAAATCTGATCTATTTGGTAAAAATGGGTTGATCTCATCTCAATTTAAAAAAATAGGTACTATTGATGCCTCAGAAAGAAAAAAATTCGCATCTGATTTGAATATTATTAAGGATGAACTTCAAGATCTTATAAATTTAAAAATAAACGAAATAGAAAAAGTTAATATTAATGAAAAATTGGAAAAAGAAAAAATTGATGTTACTTTACCAGAGCGATCATTTGTAAGAGGTAAAATCCATCCTGTTTCACAAACAATTGATGAAATATCCTCTATATTTTCTGAAATAGGCTTTAGTGTAGAGGAAGGACCAGATGTTGAAAATGAATATAACAATTTTACTGCATTAAATACTCC
>CACMAB010000016.1:0-17004 GCA_902611635.1 uncultured Pelagibacteraceae bacterium
CTTTGGATTTTTGTTTTTCATTTTTAGAGTAAAAATACTCTGCTATCAAATATAAAGCATGAGACTTCCAAACACTTTTTGAATTAATTACAGGATTTAAAATTTCTAAAATTTGACCTTCATTGATTGTATCAGCATTATAAAGAGCTTTTTTATAAATAATAAGATACTTAATTTCACTATCCAATGAAGTTTTGTTAATCAATATATCAAACAAGCTATTAATTTTATTTTCATCACTCACTAGCTCATTATCTATCAAGTAATACAAAGCTAATGGAGAATAAGTTGGATCTTTATTTTCTACTATCTCTTGCATCGCCGATACTATCTCAGAGTTATCTCCATTCTTATGTTTAATGATTGCACCATTGTATTTGTCTGAAATTTTAATTTTATTCTTATCTTGATAAATTTGATATGAATAAAAACTAAGTAGAATTAATATTAAAAAAATTAAAAAAGATATTAGTAATTTTTTATTTTTTGTGAAGAAATCTTTTATTCTCTGATTTCTGGTATTACTATTAATAATTGCTATATCTTCATCCATAATTAAATCATATTTCGAAGAACGTATTGTAATATGCCTCCATTTTTATAATACTCTAGCTCATTTTTAGTATCTATTCTACAAAGTGCTTGGATTGTTTTAATTTCACCTGAATCATACTTAATTTCTACTTTGACTTTTTCAGAAGGATTAATTCCATTTTCAAGATTGATTACACTGATTAGTTCTGAACCAATTAATTTTAAATTTTTCCTATCAATATTATCAATAAATTGTAATGGCAAAATACCCATCCCAATTAAGTTAGATCTATGAATTCTCTCAAAACTTTCAGCAATTACAGTCTTTACTCCTAAAAGTTTAGTTCCTTTCGCTGCCCAATCTCTTGACGAGCCTGTTCCATATTCTTTTCCACCGATAACAACTAAATCTGTTCCTCTTTTTTTATATTCAACAACTGCATCATAAATTGGCATCACTTTTTTTTCTGGGTAAAGCGTTGTAAATCCACCTTCTGTGCCAGGTGCCATCTCATTTCTTATTCTAATATTAGCAAATGTTCCTCTCATCATTACTTCATGATTTCCTCTTCTGGCACCATAAGAATTATAATCTTTAGGTAAAATTTGATGTTTCATAAAATATTCTCCTGTCGGACTTTCTTTTTGAATGTTACCTGCAGGAGAGATATGATCTGTAGTTACCATATCGCCCAAAATTAATAATGGGCGAGCATCATGAATTTTTTTAAAACCTTCGGGTTGATCTGGAAGATTTTCAAAAAAAGGCGGTTTTTTTACATACGTAGAATTTTCTTCCCAATTATAAATACTACTTTTCTCTGTTTTAATTTGTTGCCATTGTTTTGGTCCTTCAGAAACATTTGAATATCTTTTCACAAACATTTCTGGGTTTAAAGATGATTTTAATACATCTTCAATTTCTTTATTTGATGGCCAAATATCTTTCATTAAAATATCTTTACCATCTTTATCTTTACCAAAGCTATCTTTATACAAATCAAAATTCATATGACCGGCAAGAGCATAAGCAACGACTAACGGAGGTGAGGCAAGATAATTTGCTTTTATATGTGGAGAAATTCTACCCTCGAAATTTCTATTGCCAGAAAGTACCGAAACAGCATAGATATTTTCTTTTTGTATAGACTCAACAATCTCATCAGCTAATGGACCTGAATTTCCGATGCACGTAGTACAACCATAACCAACTAGATGAAAACCAAGTTTATCTAGATAAGTATTCAAACCTGCTTTCTCCAGATAGTCTGTTACAACTTGTGATCCTGGCGCTAATGAAGTTTTAACCCAAGGTTTTACCTCCAATCCTAACTCTACTGCTTTCTTGGCTAAAAGCCCCGCTCCGATTAAAACATTTGGATTAGAAGTGTTTGTACAAGATGTAATTGCTGCAATTAAAATAGATCCGTCTTTAATTGAATATTCTTTATCTTTAACTTTTGAAACTGAAAAATCTTTTTTACCAGTTACTTCAGAAAAACTTTTCTTAAAACTAGTTGAAGCATCAGTTAATAAAACCTTATCTTGTGGTCTTTTCGGGCCTGAGATAGTAGGAACAATAGTTGTCATATCCAAAGTTAAAGTATCAGTAAAATCAATATCTTCACTAGACCACAAACCCTGAGCTTTCGCATATTCCTCAACTATTTTTACTGTCATTTCATCTCTACCAGAAAATTTTAGATATCTTAAAGTTTCTTCATCTATTGGAAAAAAACCACAAGTTGCTCCATACTCTGGAGCCATATTTGCAATTGTTGCACGATCAGCTAAAGTTAAATTCTTTAAACCATCGCCATAAAATTCTACAAACTTTCCAACTACACCCTTGTCTCTTAACATTTTAACAACTGTTAAAACTAAGTCTGTTGCAGTAGTACCTTCTGGCATTTTGTTTTTTACTTCAAAACCTATTACTTCAGGAATAAGCATTGAAATAGGTTGACCTAACATGCCTGCCTCAGCTTCAATACCACCGACTCCCCATCCCAAAACTGAAAGTCCGTTGACCATGGTTGTATGACTATCAGTTCCTACTAATGTATCTGGAAAAAGATAATTTTGTCCTTCAAATTCTTCACTCCATACTACTTTGGATAAGTATTCTAAATTTACCTGATGACAAATTCCAGTACCTGGAGGAACTATTCTAAAGTTATTGAATGCTTGCTGACCCCATTTTAAAAAAGAATATCTTTCTCCATTTCTATTAAATTCAATTTCAACATTTTTATCAAATGAGTCTGCTTTTGCAGACTGATCAACTTGGACTGAATGGTCAATAACAAGATCTACTGCAGAAAGTGGATTAATTGTATTGGGATCTTTATTTTTTTCTTTTACAGCTTCTCTCATAGCTGCCAAGTCAGCCACTGCAGGGATTCCAGTGTAATCTTGTAGTAACACTCTTGCAGGTCGATAAGCAATTTCTGTTTTTGATTTTTTTGTTTTTAGCCAATTTTTAATTGCCTCAATTTGATTTTTTGTAACCGATATATCATCCTCATATCTTAACAAATTTTCTAACAAAACTTTAAGGGATTTTGGTAATTTAGAAATACCCTCCAAACCATTTTCTTCAGCTTTCTTTAATGAATAAAATTTAAATTTTTTATTATTTATTTCTATATCAGAAAGAGTTTTGTAAGAGTTAATTTTGCCTGGTTTCATATTTTTAAATATAAAATGTAATTATGCTTAATAAAAGAAGCCCTGACATAACATAATTAAAGTACTTAATAAATTTATCATTTGTCGCAAATTTCCTTAAAAATTTACCGACAAACGTCCACAAAGTAATACTTGTAACAGAAAATAGAAAAGCAAGAACAACTATTTGAGTCGCATAACTTATATAATTAATCCCTAATTCAACATAAGTAGAGACAACAATAATTGCAACAGTGACACCTTTAGGATTTAAATATTGAAATAAAAAGGTTTCAATAAATTTTACAGGGTTTTCTTTATGAGTTTCGTTTGAAGAGGTTGAAAATGCAATTTTATAAGCCAGATAAATTAAAAATAAAGTCCCGAGATATCTAATGACTATTTGAATGATGGGAAATAATTTAAAAACATTAATTAAACCTATCGATAAAAACAAAACTAATGAAGTGAATCCTAAAGTCACACCAAGAATATGAGGGATTGTTTTTTTTATCCCAAAATTAAATCCAGAGTAAGATGCGACTACATTATTTGGACCCGGCGTATACGCTGTGACAAACCAAAATAAAGAAATTGATAATATTTCAGGATGCATACTTAGGCTATTGGAAGACCATTTTCTGATTGTTGAGATGGATGAACGAGAATCACTTTGCCCTCTTTATCTATTGAACCTAAAATCAAAACTTGAGACACCACTCCAGCAATATTTTTTTCAGGAAAATTACAAACTCCGATTACTTGTTTACCTTTTAAATTATCCTCATTGTAATAATGAGTAATTTGTGCTGAGGATTGTTTAATTCCTATCTCTTTTCCAAAATCCACCTCAACTACTAAAGATGGTTTTCTTGCTTTCTCATTTTTTTTTACAGAAATTACTGTCCCTACTCGTATGTCAACTTTATCAAATATATCGTATGTTATTTGTTCTTTCATAAATTCAGTATATATATTAGTTATTATTCATGAGTACAGAAATTAATACTGAAAAATTATATGAAAATTGCATCAAAATTTTGACCGATTTAATCGGTTTCAAAACAATTTCTGGAGACGATAATAGTAATTTGATAAATTATTGTGAAGACTATCTTCACAAATTAGGTGCAACCTCATTTAAAACTTTTGATCAGGAAAAGAAAAGAGTTAATCTTTTTGCTACATTCAAGGCAAAAAAAACAAATGGGATAAAACCAATTATCTTATCTGGTCACACTGATACTGTTCCAGTCTCAAAAAGTTGGAGTACTGATCCTTTTAAAGCTACAATCAAAGATGATAAACTTTATGGCAGAGGTGCATGTGATATGAAAGGTTTTATCGCATGTGTTTTAGCTTATGCGCCAATTTATTCAAAGGTGGAATTAAATAGAGATATCCATTTTTCATTTACATTCGATGAAGAGACTGCTTGTCTTGGGGCGCCCATATTAATTGAGGAGTTAAAAAAAAGAAAAATTCAAGACGGCATATGTATAATTGGTGAGCCAACTAAAATGAAAATTATAGATGCTCACAAAGGTTGTTATGAATATACAACTTATTTTGAGGGTTTAGCGGGTCATAGTTCAATGCCACATAAAGGGGTTAGTGCTGTTGAGTTTGCTTCACGTTACGCAAACAAACTCATCGAATTAAGACAGGACTTAAAAAAAAGAGCTCCTAAAGACTCGATATTTGATCCCCCTTTTTCAACTTTGCAGGTGGGAGGAATATTTGGCGGCATAGCACACAATGTGATAGCTGATAAATGTTATATTGAATGGGAGACTAGACCGGTTGTTAAAGAAGATGGAGTTTTTTTAAATCAAGAAATAGACGAGTATGCTAATGAAATTTTATTACCAGAAATGAGAAAAGTATTTCCAAATTCAAAAATAACTAAAAAAATAATAGGTGAAGTAACTGGTTTTGATCGTGTTAAAAACTCAGAGGCATGTGAGTTAGTTTCAAGTTTGACTGGGGACAATTCGAGAGAGGTTGTTTCTTTTGGCACTGAGGCTGGGTTGTTTCAGGAAATTGGGATGAGCACTGTTGTCTGTGGTCCTGGTTCTATCGAGCAGGCTCACAAAGTTGATGAATTTATTGAATTAAATGAAATTAAAAAATGTTTAAAATTTTTAGATGGTCTTAAAAAAAAATCTTCTTTAAATTAATTCCAGCCACCAACAGCTTTCACTTCTAAAAATTCCTCAAGACCATGTTCACCAGCTTCTCTACCAATTCCAGAATGTTTAAAACCTCCAAATGGTGCATCTACAGCAATGCCAGCTCCATTTACATCTACCATTCCTGATCTCAACTTTCTTGCAACTCTTTTAACTTTTTCTTTGTCTTGCGTTTGAATGTAATTAGTCAATCCATAAGGAGTATCATTAGCAATCTTAATTGCTTCTTCTTCATTTTCAAAAGGCATTACTGATAACACTGGACCAAAAATTTCTGTTCTTGCAACTTCCATATCATTTTTTACATCAACAAAAACTGTTGGTTTGACAAAGTATCCTTTTTCAAATCCTTCCGGTTTACCAGCGCCTCCTGCAACTAATTTTGCACCCTCATCTATACCCTTTTTAATTAAAGTTTGAATTTTGTTGTATTGGGTTTCAGAAATAACAGGACCAATATGCTCTCCTTCCTTCTTTGGATCACCAACCTCAAAATTTTCAGTATATTTTTTTAATCTTTCTACAGCTTCATTATACATTGATTTTTCAACAAGCATTCTAGTTGGAGCATTACACGACTGACCAGAATTCCTGAAACATCTTAAAGCTCCTCTTTCAATAGCATCAGGATCAGCATCTTTAAAAATTATATTTGCTCCCTTTCCACCTAATTCTAGACTTACTCTTTTAAAATCTTTAGCTGCATTTTGAGAAATTAATGCTCCAGCTCGGGTAGAGCCTGTAAATGAAATCATGTTGACGTCAGAATGACTTGTTAGAGCATTACCAGTAGTTTCGCCATCTCCATTTACTAAATTAAATACTCCTGCAGGAAATTTTGTTTCATCAATTAACTCTGCTAGAATCATTGATGATAAAGGAGCAAGTTCAGATGGTTTTAAAATCATAGTACAACCAGAGGCTAAAGCTGGTGCAACTTTAAGACAAACTTGATTCATTGGCCAATTCCAAGGTGTAATCAAAGCACACACTCCTTTTGGCTCATAAATTAATCTTTGATTAGGAGCATGTTCACCAAGAGGTTTTTCAAATTCAAAATTTTTTAAATATCTAATAAATGATTTTAGATGTGCTGCACCTGTACCAGCTTGTAGTTTTGTTGCAAAGTCTTTGGGAGCTCCCATTTCTGTAGTAATAGCTGCAGCAATATCTGCCCATCTTTTCTTATAATTTTCGTACAATTTTTCTAATAATCTTATTCTTTCCTCTTTAGGGGAAAATGCCCAAGTGCTATAAGCTTTTTTTGCTGAACTAACTGCATAATCAATATCTTCTTTATTACCTAAAGAAATAACCGCACAATTTTCCTCTGTAGCAGGATTAATTACTTTTATTTCTTGATTACTTTTCGGGACAACCCATTTTCCATCAATGTAAAAATTTTTTTTATTTTCCATACCACACTCCTAACCTTTCCTTATTTTTTTGCAAACAAATTAGTAAGTTCATAAACAATTGTTGCTGCAGCTAAAGATGTTACCTCCGCATGATCATATGCTGGGGATACTTCAACTACATCTGCTGAGATTAAATTCATTCCTGACAAACCACGAATTACATTAACCATTTCTCTTGAAGTCATTCCTGCAATTTCTGGTGTACCTGTTCCTGGGGCAAAAGCTGGGTCTAAAACATCTATATCGATTGATAAGTATAATGGATTATCGCCAACTCTTTTTTTAATTCTTTCAGCTATTTTATCAGTTCCCTCTGTTTGAAATTCATCACAATGAATTATTTTAAATCCAAAACTTTCATCATTTTTAATATCATCTCTACTATACAAAGGCCCTCTAATACCTACATGCATAGAGGCATCATCTAAAAATAAATTCTCTTCTCTTGCACGTCTAAATGGAGTTCCGTGCGTATAAGGTGCCCCAAAATAAGTATCCCATGTGTCTAAATGTGCATCAAAATGAACTAAAGCAACTGGGCCTTTATTAATTTTGTTAACTGCTTTTAATAAAGGAAATGCAATTGTATGGTCACCCCCTAAACTAATTATGCCTCCAGTTTTTTTCAGTAAATCTGTAGCACCTTCTTCAATTTGTTTGATCGCTTCATTAATATTAAAAGGATTACACGTAATATCTCCAGCATCAGCAACTTGTTGTACTTTAAATGGTTCTACATCATAACTTGGATGATAATTTGTTCTTAAGTGTCTTGAAGCTTGTCTAATGCTTTGAGGACCAAACCTTGCCCCTGGTCTATAACTTGTGCCCGCATCAAAAGGAATACCAACTATTGCAACATCACAATATTCAACATCTCTCAATTCTGGTAATCGTGCAAAAGTCGAGGGTCCAGCAAATCGTGGTACTTTGGTTCCACTTACTGGTTGGATTGGTTCCTTGGTACTTTTTTTTTTCATCATAAAACTCTATCACATTCTCACAATTTGGAATATCTTCAATAATACTTATTATGAAATTATTTAAGTTCATTTTATTATATTTATTTTTAATTTCTTCTGTGCAGGCAGATACGATTTATCAATTGATTAAGATCCCAAATCTTGAAATTTATAATATTAAAACTTCCAATAGTCTTAGATATCTTTACGCTAAACAACCCTTTACGATTGGGGTAGATAACAATATTAATTGTTTTAAATCATCAAAACAAGATTTAGATCAAAAGTACGAAATTATAGAAAAAAATTTAAAAAGATATTCTCGAAGTTTTTTAAAAAAAATAAATTTAAAGTATATTGTTCTTTGTGAAGATTTATCAATTTCAGGAATTAATACTGCTGGAATACCTGACAATGTAATGAAAACTCTTATTGTTGATATTAAATTTAATAATAAATATTTTGAAAGAGTATTACATCATGAAGTCTTTCATATAATCAATGATAGTTTTAAGGAAATTTTTAATGAAAAAACTTGGTCAAGTTTCAATTCAGATAGCTTTAATTATGCAAAATGTTCTACTTGCACAAAAAAAATAGGTCTTGATACTTATTCTAAAACTTATGGTTTTATTACTGAATATTCAAAATCAACCGCTTCTGAAGATATGGCAGAAGTTTTTTCTCATTTAATGCATGGGAATTTGCCAAAACAAATTGATCCTATTCTTCAAAAAAAGATAGATTTTATCAAATCAGGGTTGCTTAAAATTGATCAAAATTTCGATTTATGATTAAAAAAATTAAAGCTTCAAGGTCAGAAAAGATAATATTTTTTTTCTTAATATCTCTAGCTATTTTTTCTCTAAGTTCTTTTTTTTTGATAAAGAATAAATGCTTATTTGTTAAGAATTATAATCCAGAAAAACTTTCTTTTGATAAGCCAAATAATATCGCAATTTTAAATGTTGAATGTGGAAATGTAATAATTGAATTATATCCAAATATTTCTCCAAATTCAGTTGAAAGATTTAAAACATTGGTGAAATCTAAGGCTTACAACGATGTTGCATTTCATAGAGTGATTAAAGACAGCCTTGTACAGGCAGGTGATTTGGAATTTGGTAAAAAAGGAAATATTGATTATGGAAAAATCGGAACAGGACAATCAGGATTAGGAACCATAAACTCAGAAGTAGATGTCCCATTTAACTATGAAAGAGGAAGTGTAGGTCTTGCAAGAACACAAAAATATAATACTGAAGATAGTCAATTTTTCATCACACTCAAAGATGAGCCATTATATGAGAGTGAATATACACCGATTGGGAAAGTGATTTATGGGATAGAAGCACTAGAAAAAATAAAATATCAAAATAAATCTGAGTATGTTCTAAGACCTGACTTTATAAATTCTATTAAAATGTTAGTTGACTAAAGGTTTACCGGTAGCCAAGGTGTGTTTAATCCTGTCTTGAGTATTTTTAGTTTCAATTAATCTCATAAAAGCATCTAACTCTAATTTAAATAAATCATCTTCTGTCAACACTTTATCCATAGTCGTGTCTCCACCACTTAAGACGAAAGCTAATTCTTTTGCAACCTCTACCCCATGATCTAAAATTATTTTATCATTATAGAGTTTTTCTAAAATTTTATGCATTTCTCCAATAACTGCTTTACCAGGTAAGTTAAACTTAAGTTCGTTAGGTGCTTTAAAATCTTTGTTTTCATCTAAGATTTTTTTTGAAACTTCTAATAAACTATTTCTATTCATAATTTTTTTATTTTCAGGCAGTAAGTATTTCAATGGCTCAGCTTCAACAGGTGATGTTGCTGTTTTTCCATAGCCAATGATATCAAAAACTTTTAATGGTGCATAATTTGGATCTTTTTTTGCCTGTTCTGTATCTAACCATCTAGCTAACATTTCTTTACAACCTCCACCAGCTGGAATTAGACCTACGATAGTTTCTACTAGGCCAATTACAATATTTGTATGAGAGGCAACAAAATTACTTTGTACTAAAACTTCAAATCCACCTCCTAAAGTAAGTCCTGATGGCGCAGATATAACCGGGTGTTTAGAATACTTAAGATGTTTACATGTTTCTTGGAAATATTTAATAAATTTCTCAATTGATTTAAAATCATTTTTGTCAGCGAATTCCATTGTATAAGTTAAATTTACCCCAGCAGAAAATTGCATGCTTTCATTAATTATAATCAAAGGCTTGTCGGTTGCTTTCTTTAATGCATCCATTGAGTCGTAATCTAATGCATTAGCTTTGGTGGTAAATTCAACTATATTATAATCATTGTATCTATAAATAGATGCTGAACTATTTCCATCAATACTCGTTGCTGTTTTCTTAACCTTACCCAGAGTTTCTATTGATGTATATTTTTGCCTTTCACCATAAAAATTTTCATTTTTTGTTTTACTTAAATTTTCTAAAAAATTATTGCCCTTAAAATTTTCAACTTTTTCGAAAAAGTTCTTAACACCTATTTCCTCTAGCATTTCAAAGGGTCCTTTAGCCCAGTTAAACCCTAATCTCATAGCCTCATCAATATCATTAAATTCTTTTGTTATTTCAGGAACTAATGATGAAGCATATTTAATAATCTTTTCTAATACTGACCAAGCATATTCTCCATATTTATCATTCCTATTAATTAGACCTTTAAGGTCAACTTTGTCAGATTTTATGTCAATTTTTTTGCTTAGAGAATAATCTCCAGTTTGTAGATCGATAGCTTCCATTACTTTGCCACTATCAGTTTTCTTCATTCTATAGAAACCACCTTTGCCCTTTCTGCCTGTATATCCAGTTTCAATTAATTTTTTTACTAAAGGAATTTCTTTTGCAACCTCATGAAATTCATCTGTTTCAGGTAACTCTTTGATAAAACTTTTTAAAACATCTGCCATAAGATCAATGCCAATTAAATCATAAAGCCCAAAAACACCTGTTTTTGGAACACCCATTGGCCTGCCAAATATTGCATCCGCTTCCTCAACAGAAAGTTTCATTTTAAATGCTTCAGTCATTGCTATTTGCATCGCATAAACACCAACTCTGTTGCCTAAAAAACCTGGAGTGTCGTTACAAACGATGGCTCCTTTTCCAAGCTCAAGTTCACAAAATTCTTTTAATTGATTTATCTTATTTAGGTCATTGTCTTCATTTTTAACAATTTCCAAAAGACCCATATATCTAACTGGATTAAAAAAATGAGTTATACAAAAATCTTTTTTTTGTTCTTTATTTAAATTTTGAGATAAAACTTTAATAGGTATTGAAGAAGTGTTGGAGGAGACAATCGCACCATCTTTTCTACTTTGAAAAATTTTTTCATAAATTTGATGTTTGATATCAATTCTCTCCACAACTGCCTCAACAACCCAATCAGCTTGTTCAACTACTGAGAAGTCATCTTCAATATTACCAACTTTAATATTTTTTATTTTTGATTTATCAATTAATAAAGGTGGTCTAGATTTGTGAATTCTTTCTCTGGCTTTTTCACTTATTTCAGTTTTTAAATCTAAAAGAGTTACGGGTATATTTGCATTACACAGATGAGCCGCTATTCCACTGCCCATTGTTCCAGACCCTATCACTACTACATTCTTTATCTTCATGGAATTATTTTTCTAACGATTAATACCTCTGAGTCTTTCAGATCTTCTTCGTAAAAGCTCAGCAGTCACTAATATTAATGTTGATAGTATAATTAGACAAGTCGCAACAGCTAATATAGTTGGACTTAATTGTTCTCGTAAACCGGTCCACATTTGAATTGGGATTGTTGTATTTTCTAATCCTGCCAAAAATAAAACTACTACAACTTCATCAAACGAAGTTACAAATGCAAATAACCCACCTGAAATTACTCCAGGTAAAATTAAAGGTAAGGTAATTTTCATAAAAGTATTTACTGGATCACTTCCTAAGCTTGCAGCTGCTCGAGTTACACTATGGTCAAACCCTGACAAAGTAGCTGTAACTGTAATTACTACAAAAGGTGTTCCTAATATAATATGAGCTAATACTATTCCTGTATGAGTGGCAGCTAAACCCGCTTTTGCCATAAAGAAAAATATTGCAACACCAGAAATAATTAATGGAACAATCATTGGCGAAATTAACACAGCCATTATTAGTCCTTTATATGGCATATGTCTGCTGCTCAATCCTAAAGCCGCAACTGTTCCAAGTATCACTGATCCAATTGTTGCAAAAATTGCAATGATAAAACTATTCTTAGCTGCTAATCCCCATGGATTTTTTGTTCCGTAAATCATATCCTTATACCATCTTAAAGAAAACGCATCTGGATCTAGACGTTTCATTCCATCAGAAAAACTCAAAAATTCTTCTGCGTTAAATGATAATGGGAATATTACAAACAAAGGTGCAATTAGAAAGAAGAAAACAGCTCCACAAATTGTAAGATAAATATAATGCCAAATTCTGTAATGTGGTTCTGTATATTTTGGTAAAGCCATTTGATTATCCTAATTTAATATTATCAATTCCAACTAGTTTGTTATAAAGCCAATAAATTACCAATACTCCACTCAACAACATTAATCCCATTGCTGATGCAAAGCTCCAATCAAGAGTACTTTTCATGTGGAAAGCAATTTGGTTACTTATTAAAGTTCCAGATGCACCACCAACTAAGGCTGGGGTGATGTAATAACCTATCGCTAAAATAAATACTAGTAAACAGCCCGCACCTATTCCTGGGATTGTTAATGGAAAATAAACTTTCCAAAATGCCACAAATGGCGTTCCACCTAATGATTTTCCTGCCCTCATTAAGCTAGGTGAGATAGTTTTCATGACACTATAAAGTGGTAAAACCATGAATGGCAGCAATATTTGCGTCATTGCAACATAACTTCCTGTTTTATTGTACATCATCTCAGGTCTATTATCGTCAGCTACTAATCCTATTCCGACAAAGAAGTCATTTACAATTCCTTGTTGTTGCAACAAAATCATCCAGCTGGCAGTTCTTACAAGTAATGAAGTCCAGAACGGCAGCAGTACACAGATCATTAATAAGTTACTATATTTCATTGGCAGAGTAGCTAATAGATGAGCTATAGGATAAGCCATTAAGAAACAAAAGACAGTTACGAAGAATGCTATTTCAAGAGTTCTTAACCATAACACTCTATGAATTCGTCTGTCTTCCTCTACACTTACTATTTTTCCTTCTTCATTCACGTACATGTCCATACCTTTAAGATACTTTTGACTTGTAAACTCAGGGGCTCTTCTTTTAATTGCCCTCCAGTACTCGACATTAGCCCATCTTTTGTGAACTGACATTATTTGTTCCTTGTAGTTTCCCTCTTCAAATGATTTTGATTTTCTTCTTAATTTTTTAATAATACTTTTAAATCCATTTTTTGTGTAGTTTAACTGGGTAGATAACTTACCCTCACGTTTATCCTCAACTAATTTTATGAAATCCTCATGGAAAGCAGCAAAAACTTCCTCATCAGGTAACTCTTGACCATCCCAGGTTTCCATTGCCTTAAAAGTTTTTGGAAGCATTTGTGTTACCATTTTATCGTCAACACTTCGGAACAACATATCACCTATTGGAAAAACATAAGTAATTATTAAAAATAACAATAAGGGAGCAACAAGCAAGAAAGCTTTGATCTTATTCTTTCTCTCTGCCTTTTTAAGACTTACCTCTAAAGGTGTCCCATCTGTTGTTAAAATTTGTTTTGTTTCAGAGCTCATAAATAAAAAGGGCGGTTAATAATAACCGCCCTTAAATTATAATATATAATTAAGTTGTTTAAAACTTAAATTATAGACCAGCTTTCATAGCTTCCCATTTTTCACCAAGCTCTGTGCCATTGTCAGCCCAGAAAATTGGATCTACTAGGAAGTAGTTTTTAGTGTTAGCCGGTGCAGTTGGCATTTGTGGTACCATGTTAGTCTTACCATCTTTATACCAAGGCTCACCTTTTTCCATAATACCAATTGAAGATTTTCTCCAAGGAGCATATGCAATGTATTTAGCACTACCTGCTAACATTTCAGAACTAGTCATCATAGCTAAAGCTTTTTTAGCCATACCATTAGCATCGTTTGGTCCACCTTTAACTTGTACGAAATATTCGTAGTCAAGACCTTGGGCATCCCAAACTTGTTTGATTGGTGCACCTTCTCCAATTTCAGCATTGAAGAATCTACCATTCCAACCAGTGGCCATTACTACTTCACCTGATACTAATAGTTCTGGTGGTTGAGCACCTGCAGACCAAAATACACATCCGCCTTTAGGGTCTGTGCATAGTTCTTTGATCTTATTCATTGCTCTTTCAACACCTTTTTCTGTTTCTAAAGCTTTGTAGATTTTTGCTCCACCTTTTCCTGGTTTAATACCATCTGCTGCTAAAGCGATCTCTAAGTTTGTTAAAGCGCTTTTGTAGATAGCTCTTTTTCCAGGAAATTTCTTTGTGTTAAAGAAATCTTTGATAGTCTTTGGAGTACCTTTAACATTATTAGTGTTATAAGCATAATTCCAAGAATATAAAATATTTCCTACAGCACACTTACTAGGCATTGCAGTAAAGAAATCTTTACTTGCTGGAGTTCCATCTGGAGCTGGTGGGAAGTCTTTATCGAAATCAAATTCAACAAATAATCCTTCATCACATCCAGTAATAGTATCCATTGCAAACACGTCGATTATATCCCACGTGATTTTACCAGCTTCTTTTTGTGCTTTAATCTCAGATAATCCACCAGAATAGTCAACCCAGGCAATATTTATGCCAAGTTTTTTAGCTGTAGGATCACCATAACCTAACTTTTGAGACTCAGTATAAGCCCCACCCCATGACACTGCAGTTACTGTTGTTGCAAATGCTGAAGTAGCTAGTGAAAGTACAAAAGAAATAGCTAGTAATACTTTACTTAGTTTTTTCATTTTTCCTCCGTTTAAACGTTTTTTATAAAAATCAATTACAACAAGATCGATAATGAGAGTCAACAGCCCATTTTAGTTAATTTAGCAATATATTAGTAGTCTAAGAAGGATCTAGCGCTCTAGCATCTTCACTGTTCCAACCTATCTTGATATCTTTGCCAAGCTTAATATCCAAATTGGCTGAACTATTAGGAACCTTTAAAATAAATTGATTGTTGCCTAAAAGATTTATTCTAACTCTTGTATGATCTCCGTGATATATTACTTCTTCAATCTTTCCAGAATGTATATTGTCCATTTGATCACTTGGATTAATTAACGCTCTTTCAGGTCTTAAAGAAATCTTAGTTTTCTCACCTTTACCTTTTACAGAAATAGGATTCGCAAGTATATCTGTGTTAGATATTTTAACCTTACACTTACCTCCTGAAATATCTGAAACCTCACCCACAAAAGTATTATTTTCTCCAATAAATTCAGCAACAAAAGAATTTACAGGTTTTTCATAAAGCTCATCCGGACTTGAAAGCTGCTGAACTTTTCCATCATTAAAAACAGCAATACGATTAGACATAGTTAATGCTTCACTTTGATCATGAGTTACGTAAACTACAGTTACACCAATGTTTTCATGTATATGTTTAATTTCATATTGCATACTCTCTCTCAAATTTTTATCTAAAGCTCCTAGAGGTTCGTCCATTAAAACTAGTTGAGGATCAAATACTAATGATCTCGCTACAGCCACTCTTTGTTGTTGACCACCTGATAATTGCCCTGGCATTCTTGATGCAAAACCTTGAAGTGAAACCATTGATAACGCCTTGTCAATTTTTTTATCTGCCTCGTCTTTTGGAATTTTTCTAACTCTTAACGGAAAGGCAAGGTTCTCATAAACTGTCATATGAGGAAATAGCGCATAATTCTGAAACACCATTCCAATACCTCTCTTATGTGGAGGTATACTTGAGATAGCCTTACCATCTAAATATATTTCACCATTTGTTGGTGTTTCAAATCCTGCCAGCATCATTAAGCAAGTTGTTTTTCCAGAACCAGAGGGTCCTAACATAGTTACAAACTCACCTTCTTCAATATCTAATTGAAGATCCTTAACGACTAAAACTTTGCCGTCATAGCTTTTATCTACTTTATCGAATTTGACGAAATCTTTTTTAAGAGCCATAATTTTAACTAACTTTTAAACATTTGTAAGAATAAATTTCAACCTTTAATAACTAGCTTTTAACGTGAAGTTCTTTGGACATATTACAAAATAATTCTGCTCCTTGATCTGTAACTCTTATTGCTTCTGATGCTTCAACACCCCATTCACCAAATTGCATAACCGCTATCATGTGAAAACAAATATTAGGTTCCAAAATTGTCATGTCACCTTTATAAATATTTAATGTATGTTCTCCCCAATCTGGTGGATAACCAATTCCAATCGAATAACCGGTCCTAGATTTTTTTTCTATTCCATATTTATCTAATATTTTCCAAAATGCTTGGGCAACGTGATCTACAGTATTTCCGGGTTTGGTTGCATCAATTCCAGCTTGAAGCGCCTCAATTGTTTTTTTCATCGTATCAATTTTAAATTGATCAGGTTTTCCAAGCAAAATAGTTCTGGCCATCGGTGCATGATAACGCTTATACACTCCAGAAAGTTCAACAATTGTAGCCTCACCATCAATAAATTTATCTTGTGTTGCGGTTAGATGTGAAGCAGATGTTCCTTTTCCGGTAGGAAGCAATGTTGCAATACTGGCGTATTCTCCGCCAAATTCAGGTGTTCCATAAAACAAAGCTTTTTGAATTTCGCCAACAGCATCACATTGTCTTACCCCAGGGCTTATTACCTCGTAGGCTTTTTTCATTCCAACTTCTGAAATTTTTGCGGCAGACTTCATAAAATTTATTTCAGTATTTGATTTTACCAAACGAGCCCAATTAACTAATCTTTCAGAGTCTTTAAACTTGGCATCGGGTAAACCATCTCTAATTTTCTGATAACAGAATGCCGTAAAATAATGAGCATCCATCTCTAAACCAATAGAAAGCTTATCCCATTTTTTATTCTTAATTATCTCTACTAAATAATCATAAGGATGCTTAGGCCAAGTATGAATGTAGTGCTCATCATATACGATTATATTCTCCTTCTTTAAATATGTTTTTAGATAAGCTCCCCCGGCATCTTGATCTCTAACAAAACATAAGGGTTCATCAGCATTGGCATGAACTATTGCA
>CACMAB010000017.1:0-13103 GCA_902611635.1 uncultured Pelagibacteraceae bacterium
TTTTTTGTGCAGCTTTGTATCGGTCAAGCCAATTTTTAAAACATTATAGAAAATATTTTTTTCAGCAAGTTTTCTAATATGAATTGGTATAAATTCATTTATATGTTTTGACAATGAATATTCAAAATTTTGTTTGCCACCACCAAACTTAACACCAACACTTGATGAATTAACGACTCTACCCCATTTTTTTTTAATCATGTTTTTTAAAGAATTTCTTATTATAAATTGAGGAATGAACGAATTAGTTCTTACTGTTTTTTCTAAACTTTCAAGACTAAATTTTTCAAAAGATTTTCCATTTATATAACCAATTAAGTTAATAATAATGTCATAATCGTTACTAAATTTATTTTGTATATCTTTATAATCTAAATTTGATAAATCTTCTTTAATTAGCTTACATTTTTTTTTAAATAAATTTACTGCTTTAGTATTAGAATTATAATGTAAAAAGATTTTATAACTTCCCTTAAGTAAAAATTTTTTGACTAATTGGATACCAATATCTGAGCTACCACCAATAATTAAAACTTTTTTTTTCATTATTTAAAATATGCTGCATTCTTTTTCCCCATAAATGTGCCTTCAACATCACATACATTACAAGGTGTAAAATTTCTGTTAGAATTATTTAACATTTTTCTGATTTGCATTGACCTCTTGCTAAACCAAATATCTAATAAATTTGTATTATTTAAATTTCCTAGTATTATTTTTTTACCCCAATCATGTGGACACATCAAAACATCTCCCTGATAATCTAAAAAAAAAGTGTACGACGGTATATAACATGAGTTTTTAAGAGGTTCTGCAAGACTTTTTATTTGAAATTCGGCATTTTCCATCAATCCAGATCTATTACTTAATGTAATTCCAAAATCTTTTTCTTCAGAATAATAACGATGTCGGACAATATATTGATCAGTTGATAGATTAGCACTTTTACATAGATCCTCTAATCTATCAGCATCTTCCTTGCTATCATAAGCGCTAATTAAAATTCTATTCAGACCACTTTGGAATAATTTTTCTAGTCTCTTAAGATTCAATGGATCACCATTTGTGACCATTTCCACATTACTATCTGGAAGAAAACTTCTAGTCATATTTATAAGATTATAAATATTCTTATCCAACATGGGTTCTACGAAACCGCTGTACCTAATTGTACCTTTATAATTAAGATCTTGAAGTTCTTCACATAATTTTTCATGTAACTCATTTGTAATAAATTCTTTTTTATCTACAAAATCTTTAGCACTTCTCGGGCAAAATGAACAAGATCTATTACAAGTACCTGACTCGCTTATTTCAATTTCAGTTGGTAGAGGGAGTTTTGTACCCGCATAATTAAAAAGTTGTATTTTATCCTCAACTGTTTTTGATTTATTTTTTATATTAGGATCTAAAAATTTTTTTTTAATCATTTATATCAATAGTTAATCTTTAACTAATTTTTTAACTTTTACCAAATCTTCTTTAGTATCTACGGCAACTGATTTATTAGACATTTTTAACATTTTCACTTCATATCCAAGTTCTAAGAAACGATTTGACTCCAAATCCTCTATCGACTCCAAAGGAGTCTTTTTTTTAACAGAGGAGTAAATTTTTAAAGATTTGTAGGGAAATGAATAAATACATACCTGTCTCCACGCTTTGATAAATCTTCTTTTTTTATTTGATGGAATTGGTGATCTTGACGTAAATAAAAGTTTTTCATTTTTATCAAAAACAACTTTGGGAACATTTGGTGAATTAAACATTTTTTTATCATTAATTTCTGTATAACCATTTATAATTAAACTGGGGTTTTTTTTAGCAAAACTTACAATCTTTTTTATATCTTTAGGATCGCAGACAGGCTCATCCCCCTGAACATTAATATAAATTTTTTTTTTAATTTTTTTTGAAACCTCTGCAATCCGATCTGTTCCGGTTAGACATTTTTTTGATGTTATTATTGACTTAATTCCATTTTTTGAACAAACTTTTTTAATTCTTTTATCATCAGTGGCTACTATAATTTTTGAGGCCGGGACTGCTTTCTTGCATTGATTAAAGGTTCTGACTATCATAGGAACACCCTTGATATCAATTAACGGTTTGCCAGGTAATCTTTTTGATCCATATCTGGCTGGTATTACAACTATAAAATCAGAGTTTCTTTGCATTAATTTTTTAAAAATTATACTTAGTTTTTGTCAATGAAGTTAATTTTAACGATTTATTTGATTTTAAAATTATATCAATTGTTTTTTGCATCTCATTTGAAAGGCGATGATTTTTTTTGTATCCATCAAAACCAGCAAAATAAATTTTTTTAGCTTTACCTTGTAAGGCTAAAGCTACAGCATAAGCAAATGTAAGATTAAAAGGTATAACAGAAAAATTTTTATAAAATTCGAATTTATTATTTTTAACAACTACACCATAATCAAGGAATTTTACTTTATTAATTTTCTTTTTTAATTTCTCTAATTTAAATTTTGGAACAATTATGGGTTTTTTTAAATTATCATATTTGTGTTGATCTAGTGGAATTCTTGTCTCATTAGCAGAAACGTAATAATCGATAAGAGTTTCTGATACATATTTATTAAGATTAATTGCGATAACAGTAGATTTTGTTTTGAGTATATGTTGTTCTATTTTTTTTATATTATTTTTATTACTAAGACTTGGACCTTGACCAAGTATTAAGATATCTTTATTTAAACACCAATTTGTTGCGTCCCATTTACCTTTAAATTTTTTATTATTTATAAATATTTCTTCGAGTATCCTAGGATCGTAACTAGTTGAAACAATTTTTTTTAAAGAATTTATAGAAGCAAGCTTCTCAGATGCTGAGTATCTATTATCGTTCTGTAGCATTTGAATGTAGGTTGGATGAATATTATAATTAGCAGCTATCTTATAATAATTTGATTTTCCCCATTTGTATTTTTTTTTTAGATTTAAAAAATATTTTTTTGAAATATTATTAACACCTGCTGGATTATATTTTAAATATTCAAATTGTTTTAATAAACTTTCAGTTTTTACATTTCCAGCTCCACGACCCATACCTTGAATAGTGCCATCAATCCAAGTCACACCATCTTTAAAGGCTTGAAGCGAATTTCTAAGAGCTCGGCCACAATTATCATGCGCATGAATACCAATTTCTTTTTTCCAATTCTTTTTAATAACTTTACATATTGATTGAATATTACTTGGTTTTAAATTTCCAAAAGAGTCTGCAAAATAAAAGACATCCACACTTTCGGTTTGAGCAAGTTTTTTTAAACAGTTTTTGAGTTGTTTGTTAGAAACGTTATTAATTTGCATCAAGTTGAAACAAATTTTGTAATTTAATTTTTTTAAATGTTTTATGTATTTTAAAATATTTTCAATATCTCTGTAATGTGCTGCTATCCTAATAATTTGATAGTGTAATTTCTTATTTTTAAAATTTTTATTTAGATATTTTTTGTAATTCCCTTTTATTTTAAAAAAGTCAGATCCATTAATCATGATCGCCAATTTTGTTTTATTTGATTTAACAAGTTTTCTAGCCAACTCTTTATTAGCATAAGCAAATTTGCCATATTTATAGTTCTTATCGAAGAAATTAAAGCCAACCTCAACTACATCAACTCCTGCTGTATAAATTTGTTTAAGATATTTATTGGCATCCTTAATTTTAAATTTCCAATTATTGTAGTACCCACCATCTCTCAAAGTGCAATCTAACAGTTTAAGGTTTTTTCTTTCCATAAATTCTTCAAAATGTTCAAAAATTGAACAAAATATAATATTTTTTTATTTAAAATAAAAGTTAATTATTGACTAATATAATGAATTTTTTGTATATTCGTTCAATCTTTGAACGATTTCTGACATACTACTATGAAAAAATCCAATCATGATTAAAATTTATTTAGTAATCACAAATTTTAAAACATAAAATGAAAAAAAAAGGAAATTATAAATTTTTATTTTTAGGCTATAATAATAGCAAAACAACATTGATAAATTTCTTAAAAAAAAAGAAAATTTTAGTAAAGCATTTGAGTCGCCAAATAACTTTACAGGATTTAAAAGATATTGATCTTGTTATATCTTTTGGATATAGAAAAATTTTAAACAAGTCGCTTCTAAAAAAGCTTGTAAGACCTGCAATTAATTTACATATTTCTTATTTACCTTATAATAGAGGTGCACATCCAAATTTTTGGTCCTTTATTGATAATACTCCCAAAGGTGTTTCAATTCATGAAATAGATTCAGGCATAGATACTGGTAAAATTATTTTTAGACAAAAAATTAAAATTAATCCTTATAAAAAAAATTTTTCAACTTTTAAAAAAACTCACGCTTATTTGATAAATCAAGTTGAAAAACTTTTTATTAAAAAATTTGAAAAAATTTTAATGAAAAAGTACAAATCTTTTAAACAAAAAGGAAAAAACACTTATCATCTTAAGTCGAACTTGCCTGTAGAATTAAAAAACTGGAACACCAATATAATTAAATTTAAAAAAGCGTATATTAAAAATCATTTAAACAAATAGTATTATATTTACACTCTATTAAATGATATCCTTCAAATAATTGAAAAATTACTAAAATTTTAGCACTTTATCATTATAAAATTTATTTCCAAAATAAGATAAACCTGTAATTGAGAATCTTCCATAATCTCTAAAAATTTCATCTTTGTTTTTATTTGACCTAAATTTACAAACTTTTTTATCCTTGTCGCAAACCATTGATGTTAAATCTATGAATTTAATATTATTTTTTTTTGAAATATTTTTGAGTTTTTGATTGGTTTCAATAATATCTCTATTATTCTCATATTGAGAATAATATTCTTTTTCCAAATTTATCAATTCTGTGTTAGATAAATTTATTGTGCCTTTCTCAATCAATTTTTTTTTGTAATTAGTTAAGTATATTTTGGTGAAACGATATTTATTCAGCGTATATTTAAATTCGGGATTGGGTCCAAAAATAACTAATTTTTTATTGTCTTTTTTGATTTTGTTAATAGTTTTATCAAGATCTGAAAAATCATTGGAACCTTTTTGACTTTCAGTTTTGGTTCTCCATTTTGTAGCAAATATTATTATATCTGCTTTTTTATATAAATTTGTTTTTTTCTTAATAATATTATTAAATTGACTGATTTCTATTCTTGGGTGCATAACAAAATTATAATTTTTATATCTTTCTTTATCTAATACAAATGTAAAAAAAATGTCTTCACCATGACAGTTACCAACTATTAAAACATTTTTTTTATTGTTGGCTAAGAAATTTTTGTTATTAAATTTTTTGATATTTCTTGTCATCCAACTTGTATCTTTCCACTCTGTTAAATTAATTTCATCAATGGTATAATATTCTTTTAAAATATTTTCATTTTTTAGATAAAAAACGTTTAATGTAATAATTGGAATTAATAATATAATTATAAATTTTCCTGTCTTTTTAAAACTATAGGTTTTATCTCTAAATTTTTTCTCTATAAATAAAAAAGTTAAATAAGATAAAAATAAAGACAATATTATCAATAAAAATTTAGATATATTAGTTTCATCAAATCGTGAATTTCTTAACATTGAAAATAACAAAAAATGCCAAAGATAAAGTGAGTAAGAAATTTTACCCAAAAAAATTAAAGATTTGTTAAATAAAATTTTATCAAATTTTCCAAATTTAATTTGGTTACCAAATAATATTAAACATATAGTGGCTGTAATTGGTATCAAAGTTATTAATCCAGGGTGCTTAAATTGAATCTTAAAGAAAAAAATACAAAATATTAAAGTCAGTAAACTTATACATTTAATTATATTTATAATAATTTCATTAGAAGTAATTTTATATTTAATAAGATAAAAAGCCACTATAGCACCAGCTAAAACCTCCCATGCTCTCGATGGTAACATCCAAAAATTAAACATAGGGTGTTTACTTGAAGCATAATAAGCAAAACCTAAGCTCAATATAAAACCCAGTACTAATAATAGATATGAAAACCTATACAAATATTTAAGAATGATTAGAAGACCTATTGGTAAAATTATGTAAAACTGTTCTTCTACACCAAGAGACCATAAATGTAGTAATGGCTTCATCAAAGCAGTTTCCGTACCATAAATATTTCCAAAATAATGAAAATATATATTTGCTATAAATCCAAGTGATGCAAATACAGACTCGGAAAAGTGTTTTAATTTTGTTGGATCAAGAATGATATATGCAAGTATTGTCCCTAGAAGTATTATTACAAGTAACGCAGGTATTAATCTTCGAACTCTTCTTTCATAAAAATTTAATACATTAATGGATTTATTATTATTATATTCCTCTAATAAGATTGTAGTAATTAAAAACCCCGTAATTACAAAAAAAATATCAACTCCAATAAATCCTCCGGAAAAAATATAAATATTAAATAGTTCAAAATTTGCATGATAAAGGACGACAAATAATATCGCATATCCACGAAGGGCATCAATATCTGGTCGATAATATGACTTTTTGCTCATTATAGACTTTTTAGTATATGTAGTTAAAAATTAAAATAAATTTATATAAAGCAGATATAATTATATTTGCTTCAAATTGGGAATAACTTTTTTTTATCTAGATTGTAAAAAAAATTTGTTTTTATTTTATTTGTTGAATTTTAAGGGGATTACCTGCGTATAGATTTTTTTTTGTTTTTTTTCCAAGGACTTCATCAAAAAATTTTGGCTCTAAACCATATCCTGGTCTTATTCTTCTAATATTTTTTTTTGTTAATTTTTCCCCTCGTTTAATATCTTTTACTACAAAAATTGATCTTCTAAAGATCTTGCTTTTATTTTCAGAGGGATTTCTGAAAAATTTTTTCTTTCCCATTGCATTGTATACATCATTAATACTTTCCTTAAATTCTTTAATTTTTTTTCCTTTTAAAGAAAATTCTATATCTAATCCTCTCTTTTGACCATCCAAAGCTATATGTTTTTCAATTACTTCTGCTCCAGCTGCAATTGATGCGAATGCTATTTTATTATCTAAAGAATGATCAGACAAACCAACTCTACAATTAAATTTTTCTTTTAAAATTTTTATATTATTTATATTAAAATCCATGTTTTTCGCTGGATAATTACTAACACAATATAATAAAGTTATATCTTTTGCTCCATAGCGTTTTGCAACTTTAAAAGTTTCTTCAATTTCTTTTAGCGAAGATAAACCGGTTGATATTATCAAAGGTTTTTTTGTAAGTGCCACTCTTTTAATTAATGGCAGATCTGTCATTTCGAAAGATGAGATTTTATATATTGGACAATTTAATTTTTCTAAAAACGTTACAGCTGTTTCATCAAAAGGTGTACTAAAAATTGTTATTCCTAATTTTTTTGCGTATAAAAAAAGTTCTTTGTGCCAAGATAATGGTGTATGAGCTTTATTATATAAGTCCCACAGCCTATAACCTTTCCACAAACCATTTTTAACTTTAAAATATTTTTTATTTGATTTTATGGTCATTGTGTCTGGGGTATAAGTTTGAAGCTTAACAGCATCAGCTCCATTAATTTTTGCAGTTTTTATTAATTTTTTTGCAGTTTTAAATTCTCCGCAATGATTAGCTGATATTTCAGCAACAAAATAAGGAGGGTTTAGTTTCATTTATTTTAATCGATAAATTTTTTTAGCTAAATCAGATATTTTTTTATCATCACTAACAATATCTTTTAAGATTTTAGAAGTAGACTTAAAATCAAGTTTTAGAGACAGTCTCAACAAATCCATCCAATTTTTATTATTTCTAGATCTAATTTTTTGAATTTTATTTATTAGCTTTAATCCATTTTTGATTTTATTATCTTTTGATCTCATTAATTAATCCTTCTAAATTTTTCTTTGGAAATTTTTTGCTTTTTCTTCATGTTGATATTTAAATTATCTTTGTATTTTTTTAAGTTTATCAAGTTTTTCAATGTAAAATCAGTATTAGAATTCAATTTTCTCAGAATTTTTCTCAAATTAGCTAGATCATCTCTATAATCTAAGGTTACCCTCATATCAGAAAAATCTTTTTTATTCTTAAAATTGTAAGAATTTATTTTATTTGACCTCTTCATAAATGGTGTTACGTGTTCCTGGTCATATAAACTTGTAACATTTTTTTTTGTAAACTCAAGAGTTGTACTCTTAAATATTTCAATATCGAGACCATGAGGAAAAGTTCTTATTATAGTGTTACTTAAATAATCAACTTTTTTTTCAAAGAATTTTTTTATCATTTTATCCAAAAGAGACGCGTCAATAAATGGACAGTCAGAGGTAATTCTTACTATCGTATTACCATCAAATTTTTTGTAAGTCTTATAATATCTATCCAGTACATTTTTTTCAGAACCTACAAAATAATGAATTTTATTTTTTTTACAAAAATTAATTATTTTTTTATCTTTTGGATTTTCTGAGCAGCTTATTACTAATTGATCAATTAATTTACTTTTATTTAATCTTTCGATTAAAAATTGTAAAACTGATCTCTTTTTATCAATATATTTTAGTACCTTGCCTGGAAACCTCTTAGAACCCATTCTAGCTTGCACTATACATAAAATCTTATTTTTTGGCCAATTTCGAGTTTCAACAATATCTTTATTTTTTATTTTCAAATCAATCAATTTTATCTTTCACAATTTTTTTTTATTTTTAAATTATTAATAACAGAAAAAATTTTTCATCTCTGTTATATAAAAATTTAAAAAGACCACTTGTTTATTTTGTTCAATAATTGAACAATATAGTAATTTTTTAACCTTGCAAAGAATAAATTATAAATTTCAGTATTTATCGATTTATTCTTTACAAAACATGGTTTATTAGGTAAAAATGTTCAATATTTGAACATATATGAGTAATGACGACCCAGATCAGTTTAATTTACTGAGAAAAATCCATAAAGAGCCAGGTACCCCTCAAAGGGAATTGGCGAAACATCTTGGTTTTAGCTTAGGTAAGCTAAATTATTGCATGAAAGCACTAAAAGCAAAAGGTCTTATTAAAATTGAAAACTTTAAGAAGAATAAGTCAAAACTCAATTATCTTTACGTGATCACACCAAAGGGTATTGCAGAAAAAACGAAATTAACTGTTAGATTTATGAAAAGAAAAATGAATGAGTATGACGAACTTAAAAATGAGTATGAAAAAGAAAAAAATAAAAAATAGATTTTAATATGATCACATATAGTAGACAATCAATAAATAAAACTGATATCAATGCAGTTAATAAAGTTTTAAAATCAAAATTTTTAACTCAAGGTCCAGAGCAAATTAAGTTTGAAAAAAATTTAAGTAAAATAACTCACTCTAAATATGTAGCAACTTTTAATAGTGCAACAAGTGCTTTACATATTTCATGCATGGCCTTAGGTGTTAAAAAAGGTGATCAAGTATGGACGTGCACTAATTCATTTGTAGCTAGTGCGAATTGTGCTTTATATTGCCAGGCAAAAGTAGATTTGGTAGATATAAATTTACATGATTTCAATATCTCTACTGAACACTTAGAATCAAAATTAATTCAAGCTAAAAAAAAAAATAAGTTACCGAAAGTATTAATACCTATTCATTTTGGAGGTATGCCACCAGATTTAAAAAAAATCTATAGCTTAAAAAAAAAATATAAATTTAAAATTATCGAGGACGCATCTCATGCAGTTGGAGCACATTATTTTGGTAGTAGAGTTGGTGATAATAAATTTAGCGATATCACAGTATTTAGTTTTCATCCTGTAAAAATTATTACTACTGCAGAGGGTGGGGCAGCTCTCACAAATAATAAAAAAATTTTTGAAAAACTTTCAATGCTGTGTACCCATGGTATTACAAGAGATAAAAATAAATTTTTTAATAAAAAAAAAGAAAAATGGTATTACGAGCATCAATTGTTGGGTTACAATTATAGACTCAATGATATTCAATCCGCACTAGGTATTTCTCAAATTAAAAAATTAAATAAATGGACTAAAATAAGAAATAAAATTGCAGCAAGATATATAAGGGCCTTTAAGAATTTGCCAATAGACCATCAGGTACAAAAAAAAGGGATTGTTTCCTCTTACCATTTATTTGTTATTTTAATCAAAAAAAATAAAAAAAAAATAACTAGAGATAAACTGTATAACTATTTAAAAAAGAAAAAAATCTTTTGTAATGTTCACTACATTCCAATACACAGGCAACCTTATTATAAAAAATTAGGTTTTAAAAAAAATAACTTTAAAAATGCTGAGACATATTACAAAAATTGTTTATCAATACCAATCTACCCAGACTTAAAAAGTTATGAACAAAAAAAAGTTATAAACGAAATTACAAAATGCTTTAAAAATTGAATTAAATGAAATTTTTATTAAAAATACCCAAACACCTTACTAATAGAGAAAAAAAATTACTTTATGTGGCACTGTTCTTTAGCTTGATTGGCGCTTTTCTTGAAATGTTAGGAATCAGTTTAATTTTACCTTTTATTGCAATTTTATTTAAGAGCCAGATTGTTACAGACATGAATTTTTTAAATATTAAAATTAATGATATAGCTAATTTTTTTGAGTCAGTAAGCCCTTTTTTGCCATTTATTTTAATTATTATTGTATTTTTATTGAAAAATTTAATTTTGTTTGCTTTTAGCTGGTTTAATTCTCATTTAATCAACACTCTTGGAGCAAGATTATCAAACAATGTATATCAAAAGTATTTAAATAAAGATTATAAGTTTCATATAAATAATAATACTTCGAATTTAACTTTTCATGCTACTGCAGTAGCAGATAGATATAAAGATACAATTGGTCATACTTTTACAATTATATCGGAAATATTAGTCATATTTTTTCTTTCTTGCCTGATGCTTTTTATGGAACCAAAAGGTTTTTTAATCAGCTTAGTGTTTATAACAATTCTAAGCTATTTGGCATTTTCTTTAATTAAGAACTCCTCGATGAGATGGGGGGAAAAAGTCCAAAATTTAGATAAACAAAGATTTTTAGAACTTTCCCATGGTTATGGAGGTATTAAAGAAATAAAAATATTTAAAAGAATTAATTATTTTTTAAATAAATATTTTTCAATAACCTCAGAAAGATTTCGAGCAATGTTTTATGTCAATGTAATGACCAATTTACCAAGATTTTTGATTGAAACATTTTTTGTATTATCCTTAGTGGTATTTATAATTTATCTAAAATTGAGTGGAAAACCAGATTCTGAAATTTTCCTAATATTAAGTTTATTTGGAATATCTTCAATAAGACTGATGCCATCATTTAACAGAATTCTATCAAGTTTACAGAAAGTAAAATACGGCCAGGTGTACGTGGAGACTATAGACAAAATTTTTTCAAGTGAGGATAACATTATAAATATGAAGGATTTTAATCAGCAAAATAAACAAAATGAAAATAAAATAATTTCTTTTAAAAACGTTTATTTTGAATATCCAGGAAAAGACAAATTAACCTTACAGAATATTAATCTAAACATATTTAATAAAGATTTTGTTGGAATAGTAGGAAAGACTGGTTCTGGAAAATCCACTTTTATAAATTTATTATTAAGTTTACACAAACCTTCATCTGGAAAAATTGAAACATTTTATAAAAATGTAGGTTATGTCCCTCAGTCAATTTTTCTGATGGATGATACAATCATCAATAATGTAGCTTATGGAATAGAGGAAAATAAAATCGATATGAATTTAGTGGAAGAATGCATAAGAAAATCTCAACTTAAAGAATTTACAGATAAACTTCCTGATGGACTTAGAACAATTGTCGGTGAGAAAGGTGTAAGAATTAGTGGGGGAGAGCTTCAGAGATTGGGTATAGCGAGAGCCCTTTATCATAAACCAGATTTATTAGTTTTCGATGAGGCTACCAATGCACTAGATGAAAAAACAGAGATAGTTTTAGTAGATCTCGTTAAGGAACTTTCACGAAACATCACTGTAATTGCAATTTCTCACAATGTGAAATCTTTAAAATACTGCTCAAGAATTTTAAGAATTGAAAATTCAATTGTAATAGAGGAAAAAAATCAAACAAAAAAAACAGGAGTCAAGTCATGAATGATAAGTCAATATTAGTTACTGGAGCAACAGGTAGTTTTGGCAAAGCTTTTATTAAATTTCTGACAAAAAGATATAAGAAAATTAAACGGTTAGTAATATTTAGCAGGGACGAACTAAAGCAATCTGAAATGGCAAAAGTTTATGATGAAAAAAAATATCCATTTATTAGATATTTTATTGGAGATGTTAGAGATCAAAAAAGGCTTTCTAGAGCATTAAATAAAATTGATATTGTCGTTCATTCAGCAGCGTTAAAACAAGTTCCTGTTGCAGAGTATAACCCTATTGAATTTATTAAAACTAATATTTTGGGAGCTCAAAATTTAATAGAGGCATCTTTAAATAACAATGTGAGTAAAGTAATAGCATTATCTACAGACAAAGCCTGTGCGCCTGTAAATCTATATGGAGCAACAAAACTCTGCAGTGATAAACTATTTGTTGCTGCCAATAATTATTCTGGAAAAAATATTTTTTCAGTAGTTAGATATGGCAACGTTCTTGGATCTAGAGGATCTGTACTCCCATTACTCATGCAATACAAAAATGGTGGAACATTTACTTTAACCAGTGATGAGATGACAAGATTTAGTATAACTTTAGATCAAGGAGTAAAAGCAGTTGATTGGGCAATGCAAAACTCAAATGGAGGTGAAATATTAATTCCAAAAATCCCATCCTATAAACTTGTTAATTTAATTGAAGCTGTAGGGTTAAAAAATAAACCAAAAATTATTGGTTTAAGAAAAGGTGAAAAAGTCCACGAAGAAATGATAACGGAAGCTGACAGTTACACTACTTATGATATTGGTAAGTATTTTTTAATTTTACCTGATAATGAAAAATCTACTTTAAATAGATTTAAAAATAAGCTTAAAGTTTTCAAAAAGATACCAAATAATTATAGTTATAATTCAAGAGATAACGATCAATTTCTATCGATCAATGAATTAAAAAAAAT
>CACMAB010000018.1:0-12781 GCA_902611635.1 uncultured Pelagibacteraceae bacterium
CTGGTTAATAAATCATTTTGTGCTTTGATAAATTGAGCCTCAGCGCCTGCTAAAGAGGACTCTGATTGAGAAACATCTGATAAAGAAATTTGACCTCTACTAAGTCTAATTCTATCAGTTTCTACTTGTCTGCTTAAAAGCTCAACGTTTGCTCTATTAATTTCTAACTTTTCATTTGCTGAAATTAGCCCCGTATAAGCCTCTGTAGTTTTATATAAGATATCTTGTTCTTTTTTTAATAATTTCGCTTTTGCAAGATCAATACCTATCTTATTTTTTGCAAGATCTGCACCTCTACCAAAATCTATTAGAGTTTGAGTAATTGAAACTGATCTTGTTGAAGGATCCACATCACTAATTGTGGCATCTCCCCCACTTTGATTAGTAAGTTTGTTAGTTTCTTCCTGACTTTTGGTTCCCTCAAGAGTAATCGTTGGTAAATAAGATCCTCTTGCAATATTTAGATCTTGTTCAGAAACATTAATATTTTCCCTTTCGGCGTTAAGCTCTGAATTATTTTTATAGGCTTTCGATAAAGCACTAGAAAAAGTTTCTGCGTTAACTTTGGAAAATAAAAGGAATGTTCCAAAAAAAATTAAAATTATTTTTTTCATTTACTTTTATATACTGCAGATTTGATCTGATGGTTACTATTTAGATTAAAAATTATAGATGCATATTTAGGCATATTTTTAAACATATTCTGGGTTATTCTTTGATATGTCTGCATAAAGTTGATGACATCTCCTCTACTCATTATTTTTAAATTCAATTTTACTTTACTTTTCACCCAAAGTTTTCTTTCTTGTTTTAATCTCCATTTCTGAAGCAGACTAAAATTTTTTGCTCTTAAATAAATTAAACAATTAAGTTGGGAATATAAGTTTTTGTATTTTGATTTCAATTGCTGGTTAACGTATTTTCTCCAAATTTGTCTTTGATCTTTGGCTTTTTCCAGAGAATTGATATTTTTCTTTAAAGTATTATTTTTTTCTGATTTTGCGCCAACACACCAACCTTCAAAAATAATTACATCGGGTCTTGCTTTTAAATCATACCAATTCTTTTTGTGAAATCGGTCATCTATGGCTTTATTAAATGTTGGCAATTTCAGCCTTTTAAATTTTCTACTTTTTGCCTTTCTAAAAAAACTCAACATCATATTAATATCATGTGTTCCTGGTACTCCTCTAGTTAAAAGCATTGGGTGAATTTTATTAGATAAATTTATTCTCTCTTTTCTAGTTTTATAAAAATCATCTATAGAAATTCTAAAAACCTTTAATTTAAAGTACTTTGTTAAAATAATTTTTATGAGAGAACTAATGGTGGTTTTGCCTGTGCCTTGACCTCCTGCTAAACCTACAAAATAAGGTCTTTTTTTATCAGCTTTTTTACTAATCCAAAAACATAATGGAATTAAGAAAGATTTTATCATTCTTTCCTTATTCTTAAATTTATCTGCTTTTGTTTCTTGAGATTTAATAAACTTTAAACAATCTTTTTTTACCTTACCAAAGCATAAGCTGTATTGTTGCATGAAAATTATTTTTTATCCAATGGATGATTTTGACCATCGTTTACTGGAACTTCTTTCATATCAAAAGTATTTATTTCATCAATACAACCAACATTAAATCCTGTCATGGCTGGATTGATCCTTGGATTATGATGTGTGTAAATCCCACAATCAGAACAAAAGTAATGTTTAGCTACTTTTGAATGAAATTGATAAAGTTTTAATTTATCTTGGCCTTTAGTAATTTTAAAATCTTCATTTTTTACCATCGACATGATTGCTCCTTTTCTTTTACAAATAGAACAATTACATTTTATTACTTTAGCTAAATCTCCATCTAAATTAATTTCTGCTTCTACAGCTCCACAATGGCAAACTAATTTTTTCATTTATAAATCTATCCTATACATTACTTCATTTCTTTTTAACATTGGTAAAGTAAATGGTGAATTATAAGACGCTCTTATAGGGGGACTTAAAATTGTAATATTATCTTGTTTAAGTTGTTTTTCTAAGATGTCTTTATTCTTTAAAAAGTTTTGATCTGAAGATCTTCCAGAATATTTAATAACAGCATAGTACCCACCTTCTATTGTTAAAACCTTTATTTCTGAATTAGATGGCTTTGGCGTATTAGTTTTGTTAAATTTTGAAGGTAGATAAAATTGCATTGTCATATTTCCATTTTTGACTTCTTGAGTAACTGGAACTGTCATCTTAATTTCTTTTTTTTCTTCATTGTTTCCTGAAATATAATTAAACAGTTTTCTAAAACCATTACCCTGAATGGAATTTGTTTCAATGACTAAACGATCAGAATATTTTCTGATTTCATATTCTTTATTTTCTTTTACTATTTCATAATTTGCTTCCTCATATGCCATAACTTGAGAATTTAAGGTTAGTATTGAAATTAAAACTATTAAAATTACTCTCATTTGATATCCAATTAAACTATCCTTGGTTAAAGTTATCCACAAGCATACAAAATATAGTTTCGATGTTCACGTTTTGATTCAGTTTTGATTCAATTACGGACTCAAAATACAACCTATTGACTGCATTGTATAACTGCGCTACAAATAAGAACAAAACAAGAACATGAAGCTCACTATTCCTTATTATCTGCATAAAGCTGGCGCTGGTTTTCCATCGCCTGCAACTGATTATATCGAAGAAGATATCGATCTAAACATGCATTTAATCAAAAATGTTCCTGCCACTTTCATCATCCGAGTGCAGGGAAAATCTATGGTCGATGTTGGGATTAATGATGGGGATTTATTAGTTGTCGACAAAAGTTTAAAACCAAAAAACTTTTCAACCGTTATTGCAAATGTTCATGATGAGCTTGTAGTTAAAACTTTAGTTCAAGAAAGAGATAAAAAATTTCTATCCTCAGGCTCTAAAGATTTTTCTAATAGAATTTTAATCAATGAAGAAGAAGATGTCTTTATTTGGGGGGTTGTGACTTATGTCATCCATTCAACGTACTAAAAAAATAGGCTTAGTTGATTGTAATTCTTTCTATGTTTCATGTGAAAGATTATTCAATCCAAGAATAAGAAAAAAACCTGTAGTTGTACTATCAAATAATGATGGTTGTATTATTTCTAGATCCAATGAAGCAAAAGCTTTAGGGATTAAAATGGGTGAACCTTATTTTAAAGCAAAAGATATTATTGTTAAAAATAAAGTTGAAGTTTTTTCGTCAAATTATTCTTTGTATGGCGATTTATCTAGAAGAGTAATGAGAACACTTAAAAGATTTAATACTGAAATAGAAGTGTATTCTATCGATGAAGCATTTATAGATTTATCCAATTTTCCAGACTCTGAAGTTGAAAAAGTTGGTAGAGAAATTAGAGAAACAGTTTTGCAATGGACTGGTATTCCAACCAGTATCGGTATTGCTAAAACTAAGACTTTGAGCAAAGTTGCAAATCATATTGCTAAGAAAAAACAATCAGGGGTAACAAGTTTAATTGGGATTGAGAATTTAGACCCTATTTTAGAAAAAGTTGAAATAAATGATGTATGGGGTGTTGGCAGGCAGCTAACAAAATTCTATCAAAAAAATGGTATCTATAATGCTAAGCAACTTAAGAACAAATCCAATACCTGGATTAAAAAATGTTCTAACGTTTTAAGCTCTAGAACCGCAATGGAACTTAGAGGAATACCTTGTATCAATTTAGAAACTACCCAAACTAAAAGAAAGAGCTGTGTAGTTTCAAGATCATTTGGTAAAAGAATTGAAAAATTTCAAGAACTAAAAGAAGCAGTTGCCAACTATTGTTTAAACGCATCTGAAAAAATTAGATCAGAGTCTCTAGTTGCAAAAGCAATTACAGTTTTTGTTCGAACCAGTCCTTTTCAAAGAGACTACGGTTATTATTCAAATGCTAAAACAATTGATTTTCCTATTGCAACAAACAATAGTATTGAAACTGTTAAGACTGCGGTTGCAATACTAGAAAGTATATTCAAAAATGGTTATCGTTATCAAAAAGCAGGTGTAATGCTGACAGGACTGCGTAATGACGATGGTAGAAAAAATCTATTTTCATCTGAAAAAGATGAAAAAATAAAAAGTTTAATGCGATCAATTGATAACACCAATTATAGATATGGCAGATCCACTTTAAGTCTTGCAAGCGCTGGGGTTCATAAAAAATGGAATATGCGAAGACAATATTCGTCTAAAATAGACACTGCTGATTTTTATTGTCTACCAACGATAAGAGCTTAAACAATTAATTTTGAATTAATTTTAAAAGTTTTTCTTTACTGCTAGTCCTAAAAAGATTGTCATAGTAAACAACTTGTGTTGGGTATTCTCCATGTACTTCTTCGTTCCATCTACTAATCCAGCTATGATAAATTCCAAATTTATTAAAAAATTTGCCACCATAACCCGTCCTGCCTTTGTAATCATTATAGAGTACATCATCCACATACATCTTAATAAATCCTTTTTCTGGATCTTTAGACATTTTGGTATGAAATATTATAGTAGTCCACTTGTCTCTCATGTCATCAATCTTTAAATGCTTGTAAATCAATCCTTGGGAATCCATTCCATTTACAGCAAAATATCTGGGCTCTAAATTACCTCTTTTAACTCTAAGCATCATCCTAGGATGTCTTTGTTGATTGGTATTTCCCCATTCATATATCTGAAAAAGAGAAGTGCTAACTGGTTCGACTGTTTTGAAATCTTTTGGGATAAAAATACTTACTGAAATCCATTTCTCTCCTGTATATCTTGGTTTTGCTGAATACTCACTTCTAGCTCTGTCTCCTCCGCCATGTCCAACAACAGCATCTCTACCATTATTTGTACAATCGGAATAATCACCATCCTGATCCCTGCCACAATCTCTAGGTAACAATGTTATCTTCCAAGCTTTTTCCCCTAAAGCTGGAGAGGAAACAGTTTCTCTAAACTTAGTAAGCTTCTTGCCTTTTGCTACACTTTTTTTCCATTGAAGATTTGTAATTTCTTTTGCATCAGCTTTGTTTAGAAAATTCGATGATCCTAAAAAAATTATACTTATAAAAATTGTAACAAAAATTTTTTTCATAAAACTTATTTAATATTTTCTATATCGTTTATGTTAGATAAAGCTTTCTCAAATTCAGCCATATTTTCTCTTAAAGCTAAATTAGAAATTGAGTAGACAGCTATCAATAAAAACACCAAGGGCAATGCTGTCACCACAGAGGCATTACTCTTAATAAACAAGATATATAAAATGATAAACAAACCTGAACGAATTAAAAATGTTTTTCTAAAAACACTCATGATTGAAAGTGAATGTTTTATCAAATTAAAAAAACTCATTTTCGATGGACCAAAATATCTAATGCCTCTGGTAGATGGTATTGGCAATAAATTATTTTCAATTTTTTTTAATGATCCTGAAAAACTATTCCAGGTCGCTTTTTCTTTGATCATTTTTTCAACTGTGCTTTTTGGCAAGCATGTATAATTTCCAAATTTAATTGATTTACCAGTAAAAGTTAGTGTGATTAATTTATGCAGTTGATAGCAAATTTTAAAAATTAATTTTTCTGATCTTTTAACTCTTTCACCGACTATTGGATTATTATTTGAATTATCAATTTGGTTGATAAATTCTTTAATTTCTTCTGGTCTATCTTCTCCATCTCCATCCATTGGAATTACATAATCAAAGTCTTCTTTTTCAAAGATATATTTCAATCCAGTTGCAATACATCTAGCGTGACCTTGATTAATTTTCATATTTAGAATTTTAATTGAATGTAGATTTTTAAAATCTGTTTGCTCCTCTTGACGATCGTGTGTTGAAGCATCATTGACAATAATCACAGAAATTTCGTGATCTAAATCCGAAATATTATTATCAATTTCGTCCAGCAATTTTGAAGCTGATTGCCAGTCATTATAAATAGGTACTAAAATTTTAATTTTCATTCAAAAATCAATATCTTCCCAAACAAACATCACCTACACAAATAAATTGTGATGAGTTATTGAGTATCTCTTTATTATTAAATCCTTCCCACTTTGGTCTAGATTTTAAGTGATATGAGAGGTTCCCAGCTTTCCACTCATCACCAGTTACAAATTGAATTTCTTTATCAAAATCTTGATCCCAAACATATTGAATTTTCATTGCAATTTCTTTTCCAGGATAATCCGTTCGCTTATCAGAATGCGATATTGAGACATAAGAATAAAGAATGGGTGACAAAAAAAATAGAAAAAGAAATCCATAAAGAAACGAATTTATTTTTTTTAAATTAATTTGTGATTTTAGAAGATATAAAAATAACACTCCAAAAAATAAATAAAAAGGCGTCATCCACATCGTTCTTATTTTTGAGCCAGTAATCAATGATGTCAGAAACATTAAAATAATAGGCATAAAATTAATAAATAGCAGGAACATCAATTTTTTATCATTTACATTGAGCTTAAATTTAATTTTTTTGGCAAGTAACCAAATCAAAAAGAAGAAAGGAACCAGTATTCCAATTTGTTTTGATAAAAATAATAATGGATTACTAATGTGATCTAAAATACCAGAGCCTTCTAATCCTGTTCGATTTAATCCATACGTTACAGTTATAAAATCATTGTTAAAGAGCCAAATTAAATGAGGAACTAATAAAACTAAAAAAACCTCAATTGTTATCAAATATTTAAAATCAAATTTTTTAGTTTTTTTGAAAAAAATTAAATAAATGAACAATAAATCTATTGATACCAAAAGGTAGAGAAACAAGTATTTAGATAAAAAACCAACCGCACCAAATAAGCCAACTAAAAAACAATCTGAAAATTTAATTTCCTGTGACGAATAAATTTTCCATGAATAATAAACTACTAATGACCAAAATGGTAATTGGCAAACATTTACGTTAAATTCAGGAGTAGTGAAATTATAAAAATAGATAGAAACTAATAATAAAACAGAAATTAAACTTAATTTTAAATCTCTAAAAATTTCAAAAGAAAATTTAAATACGTAATAAAAAGCAATTATCACGAATATTTGACTTAATAAATAATAAACCCAATCTTGAGAGCCAAAGATTTGAAAAAATACTTCAGGAAAAAAAGCACTCATGGGTGGATGTTTATTAAAACCCCAATCTAAATTGCTTCCCCAAGCTAAAGCTTCAATTGTGTCTAATGGTAAATTTTTATTTGTTAATGAGGGAATCAGCGTCCAAATTATTAAATGCGATAATGCAAAAATAAAAAATATATTATTAATATTTCTATTTAAGACATTCATAAGTAAATATTTACAATAATTAACGTTGCTTGACACCCCTATTTTGCTGAATATACTCCCTCGAATTCAAATTGAAAGATGCCTAAAACTAGCAAAGTTAAAAAAAAGGTTACTAAAGCTAAAACTAAAACTGTAACTAAATCAAAACCTAAGACCATCAGTAAACCAAAAGAAATTAGCAAGGGACCTATTAAAATTTCTAAAACATATATTCCAAAAGAAACTGAAAAATATATGTGCGAAAAACATAAGGTTTTCTTTAGAATGAAATTACAAGAATGGAAAAAAGAGCTGGTTAGAGCAAATAATGAAGCTCTGTATAATGGCAGTATGGATGATAATAGTATTTCAGCCGATATTGTCGATCAAGCAAGTTCATACACAGATAAAAATGTTGAAATGAAAGCAATCAATAGACAAATCAAACTAATTTCAGAAATTGATAAAGCTTTAGCTAGAATAAGAGAGGATACTTATGGATTTTGTCTAGATACTGCAGAACCAATAGGGCTAAAAAGACTCATGGCAAGACCTGTTGCAAAATATACTATAGCCGCACAAGAAAAACATGAAAAGGATGAAAAGGTTCATGCCGACGACTAAAAAAAAGAAAAGTAAGAAAGTTCATAACCCAATTACTTATAATTTTACGAAAAAATATATTTACTATTATTATGGTTTTTTTTGGGTTCTGTTATTATTATTCGTATTCATAAATTAAATGAACCAAAAATTAATTTTAATAATTATTGCAATCGTAGCTATAGAACTATCTGGTCACGGAATTTTTGCTTCACTATTTAGATTAATTAGTTCAATGAACTAGGGCTTGGGTGGAACTTCATCTTTATTCATAAATTTAAAACCCTTCTTCACCGCATCTCTTTCAGATATCTCAACATACCATCTGGTAAGATTTTTATAATTTTTAAGACCAATGTCATGCCACTCATGTCGTGCTATCCAAGGAAAAGTTCCTATGTCAGCGATTGTATAATTTTCTCCAGCCAGAAATCTTGATTTAGATAATCTTTCGTCTAATTCCTCATATATTCTTTTAGATATCTTGAAATATCTTTCTTCGCCAAACTGACTTTTACCAGGATTATAATGATGAAATTGATGATGTTGTCCCAACATGGGTCCAACATAACCCATCTGCGCCATCAACCATTGGTTTATCTCTAATCGATCTTTTGTGTCATAAAATTTTCCACTTTGTTCGGCTAAATACATTAAAATTGCCCCTGACTCGAAAATATTCTTATTGTTATCCTGATCAATGATCACTGGTATTTTACTTAATGGACTTATTTTTTTAAATTCAGGTTTAAATTGATCACCTTTGTTGAGATCTATATTAATTACTTTGTATTCATAGCCAATCTCCTCAAGCATGATACTTATTTTTTTTCCGTTAGGAGTATTAGCTGAGTAAAGTTCAATCACCTTTTACACCAAGACGCTCTTTTATGGTTTTTGATGAAGTGGTAAATTCAAATCGATATTTTTCATTAGGTCTTGCTAATTTGAAACAAGCTCTTGCAGCTAAAGCACCTTCATGAAAACCGGATAAGATTAATTTTAATTTGCCAGGGTAACTGCATATATCTCCTACTGCATAAATTCCTTTTTGATTAGTCTCAAACTTTTCTGTATCTACTTCAATTGTTTTTTTATCAATATTTAGACCCCAATTTGCTATTGGTCCAAGTTGCATAATTAAACCAAAAAAACCTAATACATAATCAGTTTTTAAATTTTTAATTTGATTGTTATCGTGTTTGATATCAATACTTTCTAAATTTTTGTCTCCCTTAACAGAGGCCATCTGATATTGAGTAAATAATTTTATTTTTCCATCTTTTGCAAGTTGATGCACTTTATATATTGTGGCTTGTGCACCTCTAAATTCGTCTCTTCTGTGTATCAAATTAACTTTACATTCTTTTGATAACTCAACAGCCCAATCTAAGGCACTATCTCCCCCACCAAAAATTGATACAGTTTTACCGGTAAATATCTTTTTATCTTTTACCGAGTAAAATAAAGATTTATTTTCAAATTTTTCACATTCCTTTGGAGAAAACTTTCTTGGTTCAAATGAACCAACGCCTCCAGCAATTATAACATTGGGTGTTGAAAATGATGTGCCATTATTGGTTTTCACTAACCAATTATTATTTTCTTTTTTAACTTCTTCTACTCTTTCGTTTAAATGAAATTTAATATCAAATGGTTTTAATTGATTGATTAAATTGTTTGTTAATTCTTCACCCGTACATTCAGGCACAGCGGGTATATCATAAATTGGTTTATCTGGATAAAGCTCAATACATTGACCACCAATCTTATCTAAATTATCAACTACTTCACAATTAAGACCAATTATTTTTAATTGATGCGCAGTAAATAAACCGGTTGGACCTGCACCAATTATTAATGCATCTGTTTTAATCATTTAGGCTTGCTTCGATGGAATACTTACTTCAAGACCATCTATTTCATCTGAGACTACAATTTGACAACTCAGTCTACTATTTGTTTTAGGTTCAAATGCCATATCTAACATATCTTCTTCACCATCTTCTTTTTTAGGAATTTTATTAAACCAATCTTCTTTGACATAAACATGGCAGGTTGCACAAGCCATTCCACCACCACAATCAGCGTCAATTCCTGGAATATCATTTTGCACAGCTCCTTCCATAACAGTCAGGCCATTTTGAACTTCAACTTCGTGCTTTTGATTATCATGGGTGATGTAGGTAATTTTTGCCATTTGTTTTGATATAGGTATAAAAAAAAATAGGGCAAGTATGTAAAAACATACTCGCCCTATAAATTATTTTAAAGCGTAATTATCTTGCTCTTGCACCAGCTGAACTTACTGCAGCAGCCCAGATTACTAGACCGAATGCAATTTTGTTAATAAAGTCAGCTAAGTTGTAAATCACGTTTAGTGAGTCAGCGTCTACTCCACCTGTTAGGTAACCAAAAATGTAACCTAATGGGTAAATAGCCCATCCTACTGTTACGATCATTCTCATTGCACCAAAAGCAGTAACAAGTGCTTTGTTTCCACTCTTAGCAGCAGCTTTTCCAGCTTCTCCTGAGAATATTTCATATAGAATGTATATCCAACCTGCCATACCGATTACAAAACCAAGCGTAGCGTTGATATATCCAGCTTCTCCTAAATATCCACCGATTAACATTACTAATGAACCGATTAACAATCTCCAGAACATTCCAGAGTTTGCTTTTCTTACAGCTGCTAGAATTAAGTAGAACTCTATCATCTGTAATGGCACAGTAATTAACCAGTCAATATATCTATACACTGTAGGTGAATCACCAGTAGTCACCCATACATCCCTCATGTACATGTAATGGATGAATGCAATACCAGTTACAAGACCAGCAACAGTTACTGACGTTTTCCAGCCAGGAGCCACAGTTCCTCTTTCCATGAAGAAGAAAGCAGTAGCAGCCAACATACCCATTGAGATTATCCAGAAAGATATCCCAACAAAGTCATCTTGAGCTAACATAGTGGTCGCTGCGTTTGCAACACCTGTAATACCGATAAGGGCAACAGCTGCTAATGCAAACATTTTAAGTTTTTTCATAAAAAACTCCCTCTTTAGTTAGTTTTTATTAGTTTATATAAACTAAGCTTAGGTCGCCCTAAGCAAAAGTTGTGGTTAAATACCAAATTAAAAGACTTTATTGAAGACTTAATTGTCATTAATTTACATTGATTTTACTTGTTTTTTAAAATTAAATACAATTTGTGATTTAAAAACCACAACAAAATATAACAACGAATCAAAATAACGATGTCAGATAAATTCAGCAAAATTTACGATCTTTCTATCAAAGATCCTGAAAAATTTTGGCAAGAGGCTGCAAATGACATCTTTTGGTTTAAGAAACCCACAAAAATTTTGAATAAATCTAATCCCCCTTTTTATAAATGGTACGAAGATGGGGTAACCAATACATGTTACAACGCCTTAGATTTTCATATTGACCAAGGTAAAGGTGATAAAACTGCTTTAATTTACGATAGTCCTATTACAGGAAATAAAAGTAAGTTCACCTATGAAGAATTAAGATCAAAAGTTTCGAAGTTTGCAGGCGCACTTAAGGATCAAGGCGTCAACAAAGGGGATCGAGTTATAATTTATATGCCAATGATCCCTGAAGCAGTTGTTGCAATGCTGGCTTGTGCAAGAATTGGTGCCATTCACTCTGTGGTATTTGGTGGATTTGCTTCAAATGAGCTTGCTAGCAGAATTGATGACAGTAAAGCCAAACTTTTAGTGACCGCTTCATGTGGTTTTGAACCTGGACGAACTGTTGAATACAAACCTTTGGTAGATGAAGCAATCAAACAAGCTCAACATAAAATTAGTAAGATGATTTTGTTTCAAAGAAAAGATCACGAAGTTAAATTAAATGCGCCAATGGAAATAAGTTGGGATGAAGCACACGCTAATGCCAAAGATACTGATTGTGTTGAAATGAATTCAAACGAATTTGCTTACATACTTTACACATCTGGCACTACTGGAACTCCAAAAGGTATTGTCAGAGACATTGGGGGCCACATCGTTGCGTTAAAATGGACAATGAAAAATATTTATAACATTGATGCAAATGATATTTGGTGGTCAGCAAGTGATATTGGTTGGATCGTTGGTCATTCCTACATTGTCTATGCCCCATTGTTTAAAGGATGTACCACTGTATTGTTTGAAGGTAAACCTGTCGGCACACCTGATGCTGGAGCGTTCTGGAAAATAATTTCTGACTATAAAGTAAAATCTTTGTTCACTGCTCCAACAGCTTTTAGAGCAATTAAAAAAGAAGATCCTGAGGGAAAGTTTTTTTCAAAATATGATTTAAGTAAATTTGAAAGTTTATTTCTTGCTGGAGAGCGAGCTGATCCAGATACAATTAAATGGGCAGAGAATTTATTGAAAGTTCCAGTAATTGATCACTGGTGGCAAACTGAAACGAGTTGGGCGATCAGTTCAAATTGTACGGGGATTGAAATGATGAAGACTAAATACGGCTCAGCTTGTAAAGCTGTACCGGGTTATGATGTTAAAATTATAAAAACAGACCAAACTTTAGCTAAACCAAATGAGATGGGAGATATTGTAGTAAAGTTACCTTTACCCCCAGGAACTTTTCCAACCCTTTGGAACGCAGATCAAAGATATAAAGAGAATTACATGTCAAATTATGAAGGTTATTATCAAACTTATGATGCGGGTCACATTGATGAAGATGGATACATCTGGATCATGTCTAGAACCGATGATATAATCAATGTTGCAGGTCATAGATTATCTACGGGTGCAATAGAAGAAGTCTTATCAGAACATCAGTCAGTTGCAGAATGTGCAGTGCTTGGAATAGCTGACAAATTAAAAGGTCAATTACCTATTGGATTAAT
>CACMAB010000019.1:0-10010 GCA_902611635.1 uncultured Pelagibacteraceae bacterium
ATCAATAATAAAAATTTGGACAAAAAAATTAAATTTTTGATTAAAGATATTAAAAAAGTAGAGAAAATCCTTTTTTGTAGTGTTGTACCAAAATCTTTTAATTTGATTAAAAAATATTTTCATAAAAAAACTAAAATTAGATGTTATGAAATTAAAAATCTTAATCTAAGTTCATTAATTAAAATCAAAGTTAATTATAAACAGGCTGGTTCAGATCGTTTAGCTAATGCAATTAGTCTACAAAATGGTAAAGATAATTTTATAATTTTAGATTTTGGTACTGCCACCACATTTGATGTAGTTGAAAAAAAATATTATAGAGGTGGCATAATAGCCCCTGGAGTTAAAATATCGCTTGATACTTTGTCTGATAAAGCCTCATTGATACCCCAAATAGATTTAAAGAAGATAAGAAATATAGTTGGCAACAATACAATTTCGGCAGTCCGTTCAGGTTTTTTTTGGGGCTACATAGGACTAATTGACAATATTATTAATTTGATTAAGAAAGAAACTAGAAAATCTTTCAAACTTGTAATTACTGGTGGTTACTCTGATTTGTTTAGAAAATCTTTAAAGACTCGTGTAATACAAAATAAAGATATCACAATTAAAGGATTAATTAAAATTGCTAAGTTAATTAAATAAATGAAAAAAGAATTATTATTTTGTCCACTAGGAGGTTCAGGTGAAATTGGAATGAACATGAATCTTTTTGGCTATGGTGAGCCTGGAAATCATAAATGGATAATGGTAGATATTGGAGTAACTTTTGCTGATGATACAATACCAGGCATTGATCTTATATATCCTGATCCTGGATTTATTGTTGAAAGAAAAGATAATTTATTAGGAATAATATTAACACACGCGCACGAAGATCATATTGGAGCAATTGCTCACTTATGGCCAAAATTAAAATGTAAGATTTTCGCAACTCCGTTTACCGCTGTATTAATTAAGGAAAAATTTAAAGAAAAACACATCGATATAACAAAAGATTTACAGATAGTCGAGTTAAATGGAAATGTGCTATTGGAAGATTTTGAAATCGAGTACATTACTTTAACCCATTCTATTTTAGAACCCAATGGATTAAGAATTAAAACTCCCGCAGGTGTGGTTTTACATACTGGTGACTGGAAAGTCGACCCAAATCCCCTAATAGGTGATGAAATAAATGCGAAAAGATTAAAAGAAATAGGTGATGAAGGTGTATTAGCAATGATTTGTGACTCTACAAATGTTTTTAGTTCTGGCAGATCAGGCTCAGAGTTAGATGTAAGAAAAAATTTATTAAATATAATGGGTCGATTAAAAAAAAGAATTATTGTGACATCGTTTGCTTCAAACGTTGCTAGAATGGAGACAGCCTTTTATTGTGCTGAACAAACTGGAAGACAAATTTCACTAGTTGGAAGATCTATGCATAGAATTTATAAGGCAGCAAGACAATGTGGATATTTACAAAATACCATTGATCCAATTGATCCAAGAGAAGCTAAAAATTTTGCTAGAGAAAAAATAGTTTATTTGTGCACAGGAAGCCAAGGTGAACCAATGGGTGCAATGATGAGGATATCAAATTACACACATCCTGATGTTTTTATTGAAAAAGGTGATGCAGTAATCTTCTCATCAAAGATAATTCCAGGAAATGAGAAAAAACTATATAAATTACACAATCAGTTAGTCAAAGATGGAATTGAGGTTATCTCAGAAGAAACAGAATTTATACACGTCTCTGGACATCCAAATCGTGAGGATCTTAAAGATATGTATCAATGGGTTAAACCAAAATGTGTAATCCCTGTTCATGGAGAACACAGACACATGATAGAACACATAAATTTTGCTAAAGAAATGCAAGTACCTCATCCGGTTCAAGTTGAAAATGGTGATATAGTCAAGCTATACCCTGGTGAAGCACCTGAGGTATATGATAAAGCGCCTAGCGGAAGATTGTATTTAGATGGAAATGTAAGTGTAGAAGAGGATTCTCAATCAATCAAAGATAGAAAAAATTTAAGTAGTAATGGATATTTGGAAGTCACTATATTAATAACACCTAAAGGAAACATCCATAATAACCCTGTCACAACATTTAGAGGTTTGCCCATTTATGAAAAAGATGAATTTCTTTATGGGTTAGAAGACGAAATTGAAAAAACAACAAGATCCTTTAAACTTGGAAGCAGACAGCAAGAAAGTAATTTAATAGACGCTCTTAAAATTGCTTGTAGAAAATTTACAAAAGAAAAAACAGGAAAAAGACCATATACTAATATCAATTTAGTAAGGATTTAATGAGTCCAACTGGCTTAGCTATAATCTACATTATTATTTGGTGGATTGTTTTTTTTGCGATTTTACCAATAGATGTTGAAAGGAAAAAAATAGTTAAAGTAGATGGTGAAGATCCAGGTTCACCAGAAAATCCTAAAATGCTAAAAAAATTCCTTTATTGTACTGGAATAACAACAATTATATTCATAGCCATTTATTTATTAATGAAATTTGAATATTTAAATTTAAGAAATATAATCATTTAACATGCATATTTCCAAATCTTTTATTCCTATTTTAAAAAATAACCCCTCAGAAGCAAAAATAAAGTCTCACCGGCTAATGTTAAGAGTTGGAATGATAAAACAATCTTCAGCAGGTATATACTCTTGGTTACCCCTTGGTTTTAAAGTAATGAAAAAAATTGAAAAAATTGTGAGAGAAGAGCAAAATAAAATAGGTGCGCAAGAAATACTAATGCCAACAATACAATCTAGCGAGATTTGGAAAGAGAGTGGACGTTATGAGGATTATGGTGAAGAAATGTTACGAATAAAAGATCGTCAAGATCGAGAAATGCTTTATGGACCAACAAATGAGGAATTAGTAACCGATATTTTTAGATCTTCCATAAAATCATACAAATCATTACCTCAACTTCTATATCATATTCAATGGAAATTTAGAGATGAAATCAGACCAAGATTTGGAATTATGCGATGTCGGGAATTCTACATGAAGGATGCATATTCTTTTGATGTTACAGATGAAGATGCATTGTTTTCTTATAATAAATTTTTCTTGTCTTATTTAAAAACTTTTAAAAGATTAGATCTTACTGCAATTCCAATGGCAGCTGACACAGGCCCGATTGGTGGAAATCTTTCTCATGAATTTATTATCCTAGCAGAAACTGGAGAGAGTAAAATTTATGCAGATAAAAGAATATTTGACTTAAAATTTGAAGGAACAGAACTTGACGTTAAATCTTTAATAGAATTAAGAAGTCAATATGAAAAATTTTATTCTGTTACTGATGATAAATTTGAAGAGGATGAGTTTAATGAAAAAGTTTCAGATAAGAATAGATTGAAAACAAAAGGTATAGAAGTTGGTCATATTTTTTATTTTGGAGACAAATACTCTAAACCAATGGATGCAGCAGTTGATTTACCTGGAGGTAAAAAAGACTACGTAAAAATGGGATCTTATGGAATAGGAGTTTCAAGGTTAGTAGGAGCAATTATAGAGGCAAAATATGATGAAAAAAATGAAATCATGAAATGGCCAATTTCTGTTGCACCATATGATATTGCAATAATTCCTATGATTAATAAAAATGATACATCTGCACTCGATAAAGCAAACAAAATAAGTCTTGAGTTAAATCAAAATAATATCGATGCGATTATTGATGACACTGATGAGAACTTATCCTCAAAAATAAAAAAAATGAATTTAATTGGAGCTCCATATCAAATAATTATTGGAAAACAAACTGAAGGTAATTTATTTGAATTTAAAGAAATAAACAAAGAAACTCAAAAAATTAATTTAAAAGAAATTATTAAGATTATTAATAAACAAAAAGCTCACAATTGATTTCAACTTTAGAAAAAGAAATTACATTTAGATTTTTAAAAGCTAGAAAAAAAGATGGCTTTTTAAATGTTATATCTATCTTTTCATTTATTGGAATAAGCCTAGGTGTTGCAGTCCTAATTATTGTGATGTCAGTAATGAATGGATTTAGATCAGAATTAATAAATAAGATAGTTGGTTTTAATGCTCATATAACTGTTGATACTTATGAAAATCAAATTCAAATTGATAAATTAAAGAATACTAATCTCAATCTTATCGCGAGTGAAATGATATTAAGCAACTCAGGAGAAGCAATAATTATTAAAAAAGATACCTCTAAAGGTATCATTTTGCGAGGTTATTCAAGAGAAGATTTTCCCAAATTAAAGATAATAAAAGATAAAACATTTGTAGGGAATAAAAGTAATTTAACAGGTAACTATATTTCTTTAGGTAAAGAATTAAGTTTCACACTGAATCTTAAGCTTGGTGATAATGTATCAATAATGTCATCATCAGGTGTAGATACAATAATTGGTAGTATCCCAAAGAAAAAATCTTTTACTATTGTTTCATTGTTTGAAAGCGGCTTAGCAGATTTCGATAATAATGTAGCATTTATTAATATTGATACTCTTGATGAATTTATGAATCTTTCAAAAAAAGACAGAAAGTTAGAAGTTTATTTAAAGGATCCTCAAAATATTGAAAATCAAAAAGAGATTGTTCAAAAAATATTCTCTAATGATTTTGTATATAGTTGGGCTGATACTAATAGCTCTTTATTCTCAGCTTTAAAAGTAGAACGCAATGTGATGTTTATCATATTATCTCTCATAATTATTGTTGCTGCTTTTAATATTATTTCAGGCTTGACGATATTGGTAAAAAATAAAACTAGAGATATTGCTATTTTAAAATCTATTGGTGTATTGAATAAATCTATAATAAAGATATTTTTTTTAGTGGGTGTTATAATAGGCACAACTGCTACATTGTTTGGAATAATATTAGGGGTTACGTTTTCTATGTACGTTGAAAATGTTAGAAAATTTCTAAGTGATGTTTTTAACATAAGTTTATTTCCTGAGGAAATATATTTCCTAAGCACAATGCCGTCTGAAATAAACCCGTCTTCTATTTTTATTATTTCATTGTGTTCAATTTTTATAACGATAATTGTATCCATATTTCCAGCTATGAAGGCGGCCAAACTAGATCCAATAAAAGCATTAAAATATGAGTGATTTAATTCAGCTATCAAAAATTACTAAAAGCTTTTTAAGTTTAAAAAGAATAAATGTTTTAAAAAAAATTTCATATAAATTTGAGTCTGGAAAAATTTATTCCCTAATGGGACCCTCAGGCTCAGGTAAATCAACTTTATTAAATTTATTGTCCTTAATAGATCGACCTAGTTCAGGATCTATAATTATTGATAATAAAAAGATTGATCCAAACAATTCTCAAAAAAATGATCTATTAAGAGCTAATAAAATTGGCATAATCTATCAACAAGATAATCTTCTGTCTGATTTTACAGCAATAGAAAACTTAACCTTAGCTAGTTTAGCAAGCGGTAAAAATAAAGAGGACGCTTCAAATATATCAAAAAAAATGCTCAAAAAAGTTGGTCTAACAAAAAGATTAAATCACTTCCCCTCACAATTATCTGGGGGTGAGAAACAAAGAGTATCGATTGCTAGAGCTTTGATAAACAATCCACAAATTATACTCGCAGATGAGCCAACTGGAAGTTTAGATTTTGAAACTGCAAAAGGAATTTTTGAGCTTTTAAAAAAACAGATAAAGCCTAATAGAATAATAATATTTGCAACTCATAATAGATTTTTTGCTAATAAGTCTGATTGCTTATTGGAAATAGTTGATGGTAATATAAAATCCATTAATGGCTGAGTCTGAAATTCAAAATTTTAATCATTTAAAAGTACACTCTCAATTTTCAATATGTGAAGGGGCAATTAAAATTGATGACTTAAAAGAAATATCTAAAGAAAAAAAAATTAGATCTCTAGCTTTATGTGATACATCGAATCTATGTGGTGCCCTAGAATTTGCCGAAAAAATATCTAAAGTTGGAACCCAACCAATTATTGGTACCCAGATGAATTTTAAATTAGATGATACCATTGGTTTATTACCATTATTCGCATTGAATGAAATTGGATATAAAAGAATAATTGAATTATCTTCATTATCATATCTTAATAATGATGGAACCTCCGATCCACATTTAAATTTTGATGAATTGTTAGAGAATAATGATGGAGTTGCAATTTTTTCAGGGACAATAAATGGATTAGTTGGTCAATTATTCAATAAAGGAAAATTTTCAGAAATTAAGAAATTATACTCCAAACTCAAAGAAAAATATGGTGATAAATTTTATATAGAAATCCAACGTCATGGAGATCAAAATGAAATTTCATTTGAAAAGTTTAATCTCTCACAGTCTTTAAATTTAGAAATATCAATAATAGCCACTAATGAAGTTTTTTACTCAAACAAAAATATGTATGAGGCTCATGATGCATTAATTTGTATTAAAAATAAAACTTATGTAAATGAGAAGAATAGAATTAAATATTCAAATCAACATTATTTAAAAGATAACTCCGAAATGTCAGAATTATTTTCTGATTTACCTGAAGCGTTAGAAAATAACTATAATTTCCCGTATCGTTGTAATTTCCGACCACATCTTTCAAAACCCATATTACCTGACATTAGTTCAGATAAAGGTGGAAATGCTGATGAGATATTAAAAAAAAATTCCTTGGATGGATTAAAAAAAAAATTTAAGAATATTTTTAAAATACAGGATGAAGATCTTTCAAAAAATGAAAAATTTTTACTTTACAAAGATAGATTAGATCATGAACTAGATATTATTATTCAAATGAAATATTCTAGTTATTTTTTAATCGTCTCTGATTATATAATATGGGCAAAAGAAAATGATATCCCAGTAGGTCCTGGTAGGGGATCTGGTGCAGGTTCTTTAGTGGCATGGTGTCTTTTAATTACAGATGTTGATCCAATAAAATTTAATCTTATTTTTGAGAGATTTTTAAATCCCGATCGTATTTCCATGCCAGACTTTGATATCGATTTTTGTGAGGAAAAAAGAGATCTGGTTTTTGAATATTTGACTAAAAAGTATAAGGATAGTGTTGCTCATATAATTACTTTTGGAAAATTAAAAGCTAGAATGGTTATTAGAGATGTGGGAAGAGTACTAGGGTTATCCTATGGTTTTGTTGATAGTATATCTAAAATGATACCTTTTGATCCATCAAGGCCTCAAAATTTAACAGAATGTATTGCTGGGGAACCTAGACTTCAAAAATTAATTAAAGATGATCCCAGAGTTAAAAAACTTACAGAACTCTCATTAAAACTAGAGGGATTGAATAGAAATGTTGCAACTCACGCAGCAGGTGTTGTTATCGCTGATAGAAAATTACAGGAAGTTGTTCCTTTATATAAAGATGCATCGACAGATCTATTACTTCCCTCAACTCAATTTGACATGTATTCAGCTGAGGATGCTGGATTAATTAAATTTGATTTTTTAGGATTAAAAACATTAACAGTAATTAATAACACTCAAAAATTAATAAAAAAAAAAGAAAAAGATTTTAATATTGAGAATATTAATTACGAAGATAAAAAAGTTTTTGAAATGTTATCTTCAGGTAATACAGTGGGCTTATTTCAGATTGAAAGTTCTGGAATGAGAGAAGCGTTAACTCAAATGAAGCCAAATCATATTGAGGACATTATTGCATTGGTTGCTTTATATAGACCAGGTCCTATGAGCAATATACCAACTTATAATGATTGTAAGCATGGCAAACAAGAGCCAGATTATTTACACCCTTTGTTAGAAGATATTTTAAAACCAACCTACGGGGTAATTATATATCAAGAACAGGTAATGCAAATTGCACAGAAATTGTCAGGTTTTACTGCTGGTCAAGCAGATATTTTAAGAAGAGCGATGGGAAAGAAAAAAAGATCTGAGCTTGAAAAACAAAAACAAAATTTTATTGCAGGGGCTGTCAAAAACGGAATTAGTAAAGAGGTTGCAGCTGGAATTTTTTTGAAAATAGAACCATTTGCGGAATATGGTTTCAATAAAAGTCATGCTGCTGCATATGCTATTATATCTTATCAAACAGCATTTTTGAAAACGTATTATCCAAAAGAATTTATTGCTGCCTCGATGACTATGGATATATCTAATCAAAATAAACTTAGTGAATTTTATGAAGAGCTTAAAAGATTGAATATTGAAATTGTTAGACCTGATATAAATCAATGTTTTGCAGATTTTAGAGCCGAAAATGGGAAATTTTATTATGCTTTAGGTGGTATTAAAGCTGTGGGCTATGAAGCTGTCTCTAATATAGTTCAAGAAAGATTAAACAATGGACCATTTAAATCAATTAAAGATTTTTTAAATCGTGTAAATCCAAAAGATATTAACAAATTACAACTTGAGGGACTTGTAAAAGCAGGAGCTTTTGATAATTTAAATATTAATAGACAATCTCTATTTAATTCCATTCCCAATTTTATTACAAAATCCAAAAACATTTTTGAAAATAAATCTGCTAATCAAATAGATCTATTTGGTGAAAATGCTAATGAAGAAGATGAGATAACTACTAATATCGATGATTGGAAGTTCGAGGAAAGATTGTCCAAAGAGTTTGAGGCAGTAGGTTTTTATATTTCAGATCATCCATTAAATCAGTTTAAAGATGTTTTTGATGATTATAACATTTATGATTATCAAAAATTTAATAGCCAAGATGATCTAAAGGAATCGAATGTAGCAGCAACATTACTTAAAATACAAGAGAGAAAAACTGCAAAAGGCAACCCTTATGCAGTTTTAAAGCTCACTGATTTATCTAGTGTTTTTGAACTGTTTGTTTTTTCAGACACATTGGAATTAAATCGAGAAATTTTAAAAGAAGGAAATTCTTTTATTTTGACTTTGTTTAAATCTTCATCAGACTCAGAAAATAGATTTAAAAGATTAAATGTTCAAAAAATTGTATCTTTAAAAGATTTGTTAAACAGGCCAATTCAAGAAGTAACATTTAATTTAAAATTCACAAAAGAACTAGATGAGATATCAAAATATTTGCCTAAACAAGGAAACACATTGATAAAGATTAATATAAGTGACAATAAAAATGATTTGAAGTTTCACTTAAAAAATAAGAGAAATATTGACAGAAAAACAATAAATATTTTAAGAAATAAGGAAATTTCAGCAATAATTGGATAATTAAGACTTGTCTAATTCAAAATTTCTTTGTAAATAATCTTCAATTTAAATTAACACGCACACAGTTTGTTGGTTTTAAACCTCCGGTCCTTAATTGGAAATAACTGTGGTGGCTTAACCGGGAAAAAATATGAAGATACCAAACGTTACTATTCAACAATTATTAGAAGCAGGAGTTCATCTTGGTCACAAAACTTTAAGATGGAATCCGAAAATGAAGAAATATATATTTGGGAAAAGAGATAGTATTCACATTATCGACCTTACCCAAACTTTAGAATTAACTAAAATTGCTTTAGAAAAAGTTTACGAAACTATTTCAAACAATGGAAAAATCTTGTTTGTATCAACAAAAAAACAGGCTTCCGAGGCAATTGCAGAAGTTGCGAAAGAAACAGACCAATATTTTGTAAACTATAGATGGTTAGGTGGGATGCTCACAAATTGGGGTACTATTTCAAATTCTATTAAAAAACTAAAAAAATTAGAGACAGATTTAGTTGCTGAGAATAGAGGATTTACAAAAAAAGAGCTTTTAAAAATGAGTGTAAAAAAAGATAAATTACAAAGATCACTTGGAGGAATTGCTGAGATGAAAAAAGTTCCTGATTTAGTATTTATTATAGATACAAATTATGAGTCACTTGCAATTCAAGAGTCGGTAAAATTAGGAATTCCAATCATTGCAATATTAGATAGCAACTCAAATCCTGATGGCATTGATTTTCCAATACCAGGCAATGATGACGCTAGAAGATCGATAGATCTATATTGTAATCTTATTAAAGAAACAATCGTAGGTGCTAAAAAAGTT
>CACMAB010000020.1:0-9580 GCA_902611635.1 uncultured Pelagibacteraceae bacterium
CTTCCTCTGGATTGATATGCTCATAAGTTTTTGGATCTTTTTGTACAGCAGATACATGCAATCCTCCTTTATGTGAAAATGCTGCAGCACCAACGTAAGGCAAATGTTGATTAGGTTTTCTGTTTAAAATTTCATCTAATAATCTTGAACATTCAGTTAAATTTTTAATGTTTTTTGATTTGATACTTATTTCAAATTGAGATGAAAAATCTTTTTTCAAAAAAAATGTTGGGATTAATGACATTAAATTTGCATTACCGCATCTTTCACCTAAACCATTGATTGTTCCTTGAATTTGTCTAACACCAGATAACACTGCCGCTAAAGAATTTGCAACTGCATTGCCAGTATCATTATGTGCATGTATCCCCAAGTTCTTACCTGGAACAACTTTAGAGACTTCTTTAACAATAAGTGAAACTTCATGAGGAAGCGTTCCTCCATTTGTATCACATAAAACGATCCACCTTGCACCTTGGTCATATGCAGCCTTTATACAAGACAATGCATATTTTGGATTTGCTTTATAACCATCAAAAAAATGCTCTGCATCAAACATAAATTCTTTTTTTGCTTTTACAAAATGTTTGGCACTCTCAGAAATATTATCTAAATTTTCTTCATTTGTTATTCCCAATGCTACATCAACATGAAAATCCCAAGACTTTCCTACCAAACAAACAGCAGAAGTATTTGAATTCATGAGTGCTGATAAACCAGTATCGTTTTCTGCACTTCTTCCTGATCTTTTAGTCATACCAAAAGATGTTAACTTTGAATTTTTGAAATTATGTTTTTTTTGAAAAAATTCTGTGTCTGTTGGATTGGCTCCGGGCCATCCTGCTTCAATATAATCAACACCTAAATCATCTAAAGCTAAAGCAATTTTTTCTTTATCCTCCAAAGAAAAATCAACACCCTGGGTTTGAGCTCCATCTCTAAGAGTTGTATCAAATATGTATAATCTTTCTTTGCTCATTTAAATTTCCAAAGTGTTTTACCATCTTTGTCTTCTATTAAAACACCTTTGTCTAAAAGTTCATCTCTAATTCTATCTGCCTCTTTATAATTCTTATTTTCTCTAGCTTTCTCTCTTAATTTAAGCATATCCTTAATTTCAGAATCACTAATGGATGCTTTATTCTTTTTATAATCATTCCATTGCTCAGTACTTTCATTCATTAAACCAATAAATTGGCATGCTGATATAAATAAATCTACACCTTCACCTTTAGTAGCTTTTTCAAATAAATTATGAAGATTTGCAATAAAACCAGGGGTGTTCAAATCTTCATATAGTGGTTTTAAAATTTCATCTGGAATTTTCACAGATTTTAAATCAGATGAATAAACTCGATACCATTTATCTAAAGTATTTTCACAATCACTTAACAATTTATCGTTCCAATCAAGTGGTTGTTTGTAATGCGCACTCATCAAAGCTAATCTAATTATTTGGCCACTAATCTTATTTCTAAAGTCTTTAATTTTAAGAATGTTACCCTGTGACTTAGCCATTTTCTCATTAGACATTGTGATAAAGGCATTATGGACCCAATATTTTGCAAAAGTTTTTGTTTCATTTGCACATCTAGATTGTGCTATTTCATTTTCGTGATGTGGAAAGATTAAATCTATACCACCACCATGAATATCAAACTCGCTACCTAAAAATTTTTTTGACATTGCTGAACATTCCAAATGCCAACCAGGTCTACCTTTCCCCCAAGGTGAGTCCCAGTAAGGTTCATCATTTATTGAGGGTTTCCATAAAACAAAGTCTTCAGAATTTTTTTTATTTTCACTAATTTCTATTCTTGATCCAGCAATCAAATCATCCAAATTTTTATTTGATAGTTTTCCATAATCAGAAAATTTTTTTACCTCAAAATACACATGTTTTTGATTTTCATAAGCAAAACCTTTCTTGATCAATTCAGCAATCATTTCAATCATAAGATCTATATGCTCAGTAGCTTTAGGTTGATGAGTTGGATTTTCACAATTTAAAAATTTACAATCTTTTAAAAAACTTGAAGTTACTTTTTCTGTAAGTTCTTTTGTGGAAATTTTTTGTTCTTGAGACGATTTGATAATTTTATCATCAATATCAGTTATGTTCCTAACATAGGTTACTTTTGAAAAATTATTTTTTAGTAATTTAAACAAAATATCAAAAACAACCAAAGGTCTTGCATTACCAATATGTGGGTCATCATAAACTGTAGGTCCGCAAACATACATTCCTATTTTTTCTTTATTTTTTGGAATGAATTGCTCTTTTTTATTTGTTAAATTATTAGTTAAAAAAATATCCATCATTGATGATTAAGAAATATACCTTATTTGGTGATTTGTTAATCTAATTGATTAACCTGGAATCTTGCAAACTGGAATAGGCTCCATTTTATGCAAGTTTTGATTTCTAATTTTTTCGTATTGATCTCGATGTGGTGAATTTGGGTTGCTCATTGCATCCTCTAATTCACTATAGTTAAATCCTAATTGACCCTCATCCGTTCTACCATCATCCCACAACCCATCAGTTGGTGGAGCATCGATTATCTCTTTTAATATTCCAAGTTCTTTACCTAATTCCCATACTTCTGTTTTATTACAATCTGCTATTGGAGAAATATCAACACCTCCATCACCATATTTTGTGTAAAAACCAACACCAAAGTCTTCAACTTTATTTCCAGTTCCAACAACAATACCTTTATTAGCTGCAGCGACCTGGTAAAGAGTTGTCATCCTCAATCTTGCTCTAGAATTCGCGTAGCCATGTTCATTATCAAATTTATTTAACGTAGATGAAAATGTTTCAAATAAATTATCTAAACTAATTGTATGGGCTTCAACATTTTTAAATTTTTTTGTTAACCATTCTTGATGTTTTAAACTTAAATCATGCTGATTTTCCTTTTGTTTAATTGGCATAGTTAAAACAATTGTTTTTAAACCTGTCATCGCACTTAGAGTGCTTGACACAGATGAGTCAATACCTCCGGAGATACCAATCACTAAAGATTGAGCTTTGTTTGGCATTTGGTCAACATAACTCTTGATCCAATTTGATATAAATTTTACTTTTTCAGCAGGTTCCATAACTAATTATTTAATCTTTATTAATTTGAAAACAACAGTCTAAGATGCCGCTTGAATAGCATTTTTTGAATAGCTGCTATTCTTTTTAATCTCATCAGAAATCAAAAATGCTAATTCAATTGCTTGATCTGAGTTTAAACGAGGATCGCAATGAGTGTGATATCTACTAGATAAGTCAGCGTCAGATATTTTTCTTGCACCCCCTGTACACTCTGTCACATCTTGTCCGGTCATTTCAACATGCAAACCACCAGCGTAAGAACCTTCAGACTGATGAACAGCAAATACATTTTTAACCTCACTAACAACATCGTTAAAAGGTCTTGTTTTAAAACCAGTCGTTGATTTAATTGTATTTCCGTGCATTGGATCACATGACCAAACAACATTTAAACCTTCTTTTTTTATTCCTCTAATTAATTTAGGTAAAAATTTCTCAACATTTTTATGACCAAATCTGGATATCAATGTAATTTTACCCTTTTCGTTATTTGGATTAATCAATTCACAAATCTTTGCAATTTCATCTGGCTTAGAAGTTGGTCCACATTTTATTCCTATGGGGTTTTCAATACCTTTACAGAATTCTACATGACCACCATCAATCTGTCTTGTTCTGTCCCCAATCCAAACAAAATGAGCTGAGGTATCATGGTATTCTCCAGTGGTAGAATCGACTCTGGTCATACTTTCCTCAAAAGGTAAATGTAAAGCTTCATGTGAAGTCCAGAAATTTACTGTATACAATCTATTATTAAAATCTGAAGTTATTCCACAAGCTTCCATGAATGCTAATGCATCAGCTATTTTGTCTTCTAATTCTTTGAATTTTTTAGCTTGAGGACTCTTCTTTATATAATCTAAGTTCCATAGATGGACTTTATTTAAGTCTGCAAAACCTCCTTTAGAAAAAGCTCGTAAAATATTTAATGTTGAAGCAGATTGTGAATAAGCTTTAAACATCCTTTTTGGATCTGGTCTTCGTGCTTTTTCTGTAAAATCAATAGCATTAATATTATCACCCAAGTAACTTGGTAATTCTTTACCACCCTGTATTTCAGTAGGAGCACTTCTTGGTTTTGAAAACTGACCCGCTATCCTTCCAAGTTTTACAACCGGTAATGATGCCGAATAAGTTAAAACTAATGACATTTGAAGAATAACTTTAAACGTGTCTCGAATATTATCTGGATGAAACTCAGCAAAACTTTCTGCACAATCGCCACCTTGTAATAAAAAGGCTTTTCCATCCACAACTTCAGCAAGTTGTTGTTTCAAATGTCTTGTTTCTCCAGCAAAAACCAAAGGTGGAAAAGTTTTAATTTTATTTAAAACTTGATCCAATTCTTTTTTATCCGGATATTCCGGAATGTGTTTTACTGGATACTTTCGCCAGCTATTAACTTTCCAATTTTTCATTTTCAACTCATGATTGTTGTATCAGAATTTTTCTATTATTCAACGGTTACGGACTTTGCTAAATTTCTAGGTTTATCAATATCATAGCCTTTATTTAATGCTGAATAATAAGCTAACTTTTGTAAAGGAATGGTCAAAAGAAAAGGTAAAAGATCTTCATTAGTGGTTTCAACTTCGATTTTTTCCCAAATATTCTCTGAGATCACTTCATCCTTACTTTTATTTGTGATCAACAAAACTTTAGCTCCTCTAGCAATCACCTCCTGCATATTAGAGATGGTTTTTTTATAATAATTGTCTCTTGGAGCCAAAACTACAACTGGCATACCCTCCTCTATTAATGCAAGAGGTCCATGTTTCATTTCTCCTGCTGGATAACCTTCGGCATGAATGTATGACAATTCTTTCAGTTTTAAAGCTCCTTCAAGAGCAATTGGATAAGAAAAACCACGTCCCAAAAACATAGAACCCTTAGCTTCATTAAAAGTATTGGAGATTGTTTGTATTTTGTTATCAATCAATAATGTTTGCTCAACAAGTTTTGGTAAATTTTTAAGATCATCAATTTTTTTGTCAAAATGCGTCTTTTCAATATCTTTTCTCAATAAAGCAAGTTTTAAAGCTAAAATATATAAAATCAATATTTGTCCAAGAAAAGCTTTGGTTGAAGCTACACCTATTTCAGTTCCACAATGTATCGGTAATACAAATTCAGAGTCTCTTGCGATTGAGCTTTCTACTACATTAACAACTGCACACGTTTTAACGCCACTTTGTTTGCAAAGATCTAAAGCAGCATAAGTATCTGCTGTTTCTCCAGATTGTGAGACAAATACATAAAGCGTGTCTTTTTTAAATCTATTTTTTCTGTATCTAAATTCTGATGCTATATCTATATTTACATCTAATGATGTTATTTCTTCAAACCAATATTTTGCCATTAAACATGAATGATATGCTGTTCCACATCCAATTAAAGTTATTGATGTAATCTCATTACTTTTCCAAGGAAAATTATAAATATTAATATCTTTATTTGACATATCTATATACTCATTAATTCCATTTCTAATTGTAATTGGTTGTTCTTCAATTTCTTTAGCCATAAAATGTTTGTAATCACCTTTGTCATATTTTTCCTCTTTAGAGGACAATTCTAAAACTTTTTTATTTATTTTAGTTCCCTCCTCACTAAAAAATTCCACGTGATCTTTTTTAATAATACAGAATTCACCATCATTTAAATACGTAATCTTATTTGTCATCGATTTAAGTGCATAAGAGTCTGAACCCAGATAATTTTCATTAGGACCATAACCAACAGCTAATGGTGAACCTCTTCTTGCGCCAACAATTAAATCTGGTTGATCTTTAAAAATTATACCAAGTGCAAAGCTTCCATGTAAAGACTTCAAAGTTTTTTGAATTGAATTAACAATATTTTCTGTTTTAAGATTTTCAGTAATTAAATGGACTATTACCTCTGTATCAGTTTGAGATTTAAATTTGTGGCCTTTTCCAATTAAAAATTTTTTTAATATTGTTGAGTTTTCAATAATTCCATTATGAACAACAGAAACATTCTGAGAAGAATGTGGATGAGCATTAATACTATTAGGAAGCCCGTGTGTTGCCCATCGAACATGACCAATACCAATAGTTCCCGCCATGCTTTGAACTAAGGAATTTTTTTCCAAATTTTCTACTCTTCCCTCAGATTTTACTTCATTTATTAATCCATCATATAAGGTCGCCATTCCAGCTGAGTCATAACCTCTATACTCTAATTTTTTTAAAGAATTAATTATAGTTGCTGATACAGGTTTATTGCTATTAATTCCAATTATTCCACACATAATTATTTTGATTTTCTTTTATAGTTTTTAATTTCCGTCTGTAAACTTCTCGTTAATGCTAATGATTTTTTCTTCACATTTTTTGTTATAACCGAACCAGCCCCAACTATACTATTCTCTTCGATTATAACTGGTGCTACCAATGATGAATTTGAACCAATAAAAACATTGTCTTTTATTTTAGTTTTATTTTTTTTTACACCATCATAATTACAAGTAATTGTTCCAGCGCCAATGTTGACTGAATTTCCAATTTCAGTATCGCCGATATATGTCAAATGGTTTACTTTTGAATTTATACCTAAAGTACTTTTTTTGATTTCAACAAAATTTCCAATTTTTGAACCACTTTTTAAAACTACGCCTGGTCTTATTCTGGCGTATGGTCCAATATCAACTTTATTTTCAATTTTACAATTTTCTAAATGTGAAAAAGATTTTATTGTAACATTGTTTCCAATTTTCACTTTTTTGCCTATCACTACATAAGGTTCGATAATCACATTCTTACCTATCTTGGTGTCTTTCGAAAAAAAAATTGTTTCAGGACCAATCATTTTTACACCAACTTTTAAAAATTTTTTTCGAAGATTATTTTGCAGCTTTTGTAAATTTAATTGTTTCATTTATAAAATCCTTTATATTAAGTATACATGTTTCTTAATTCACATAATATTTCTTAAAAAAACTTTTAATTATGCAACAAAATTTTACAATTCTTTTTGATTTAGATGGTACTTTAGTTGATACAGCACCAGATTTGATGCGTGCACATAATCATGTAATGAAAAAATTTGGTTATCCCACAAAGTCTACTGAGGAAATAAGAAATCTTGTAGGTCAAGGTGCGGGTGCGATGCTTGGAAGGTCAATTTGGGGGCAAGCTAAAAAAGAGTTTGGAAAAGTGCAAGATGAAAAGATTAAAAAAGAGATGATAAAAGATTTTACAGACTTCTATGGAAAAAATATTGTTAACGAAAGTACCCTGATAAATGGTGTTAAAGAGTTTTTGGTATGGTCAAAAGAAAATAATATTTCTATGGCTGTTTGTACAAATAAGACTGATTACTTAGCCGTTGATCTTTTAAAAAAAATTGGGATTTATGATTTTTTTGAATATGTTGCGGGACACAATACCTTTGATTATTGTAAGCCTGATCCAAGACATCTAACTTCTGTAATTGAAATATTACAAGGTGATATACAGAAATCATTAATGATTGGAGATAGTGAAACTGATGCGAATGCAGCGAAAAATGCTGGAATACCAGTTATACTAATGGAAGATGGATATACCGAAAAAAAAACGAATGAAATTTACCATAATCACTTAGTAAAAGACTTTATTGGTATCGAAAAAATTGTATCAAAATATCTTTAATATTGATTATTTTTTTTTAACTATTAAAACCAACCTCGTTAATTAGGAGTTATTTTGATAGTTCATAAAATTAAAGTTTATCCATCTAAAATTCATTTACCAAAAAAAAAACAGCTTGCATGGAAAATTGCAGAAATTGCAAGTGATAATTCAAAATTAAATAAAGATGCAATTGAAATGTCAATTAATAGGATTATTGATAATGCATCGGTGGCTATAGCATCTCTTAACAGAAGGCCTGTTGTTTCGTCTAGAGAGATGGCTCTAAAACATTCAAGAAAAAATGGTGCAACATTATTTGGTGTAACTAGTAAATTAAAATTTGATTGTGAGTGGGCAGCTTGGTCAAATGGAACTGCAGTGAGAGAATTAGATTTTCATGATACTTTTTTAGCTGCTGATTATAGTCATCCAGGTGATAACATTCCTCCGCTAATTAGTGTTGCACAACAAAATAAAAAAAATGGATTAGATCTTTTAAGAGGAATTATAACTGCTTATGAGGTTCAAGTTAATTTAGTGAAAGGAATATGTTTACATAAACATAAAGTAGATCACATAGCTCACCTTGGTCCAAGTGTTGCAGCTGGGATTGGTTCAATGTTAAGGTTAAAAACTGAAACTATTTATCAAGCTGTTCAGCAGGCATTACATACAACAATTTCCACAAGACAATCTAGAAAAGGTGAAATTTCGAGTTGGAAAGCTTATGCTCCCGCACACGCAGGAAAACTTGCTATTGAGGCTGTTGATAGAGTTATGCGAGGTGAAGGAGCACCAAGTCCAATTTATGAAGGTGAAGATAGTGTGATAGCAAGAATTCTTGATGGTAAGAAGGCTTTATATAAAATTCCATTACCGAAAAAAGGTGAAACAAAAAAAGCAATTCTTGAAACTTATACAAAAGAATATTCTGCAGAATATCAATCTCAAGCTTTAATTGACTTAGCAAAAAAACTTAAAAAGAAAGTTCAAAATCTTAATCAGATCAAAAAAATAGATATTTTTACAAGTCACCACACTCATTATGTAATCGGAACAGGTGCAAACGATCCACAAAAAATGGATCCTAATGCTAGCAGAGAAACATTAGATCACTCAATAATGTATATATTTGCTGTTGCACTTGAGGATGGTACTTGGCATCACGTAAAATCTTACACAAAAGCAAGAGCCAAAAGAAAGAGTACAATTAAAATATGGAAATCAATAAAAACTCATGAAGATAAAAAATGGACTAAAAAATATCATGATCCTAATCCTCGAAAGAAAGCATTTGGTGCAAAAGTGGTAATAACTCTCAATAACGGAAAAAAAATTACTGAGCAGCAGGGTGTGGCAGATGCTCATCCTTATGGTTCACGACCTTTTAAAAGAAAAAATTATATCAATAAATTCTTAACTTTAACTAGAAATATTTTAGATAAAAAAGAAAGTGATAGATTTTTAAAGGTTGTACAAAATTTAAAAAAATTAAAACCAGGTCAATTGGATAAGTTAAATATTGAGGTAAAAAAGAGTAAACTAAAAAGAAATTATAAAAAAGGTATTTTTTAATGCACTTTATTGAAAAAGAGCCAAAACAAAAAAGAAAGGATTTTGTTAATAAATTAAAATCTAACAAAATTCTAAGAGTTCCTGGAGCTTATAATCCTTTAACTGCAAAGTTGATTGAAGAAATTGGTTACGATGCAGTTTATGTGTCTGGTGGAGTTATGGCAAATGATCTTGGCTTTCCAGATATTGGTTTAACTACATTGCAGGATGTTAGTACGAGGTCTTACCTTATTTCACGAGTGACCAACCTTCCAACAAT
>CACMAB010000021.1:0-9223 GCA_902611635.1 uncultured Pelagibacteraceae bacterium
GGTTTTAGCGATGATAGAATTATCAGAATTTCGACATCAGATAATTTCTGGTCAATGGGAGAAACAGGTCCCTGTGGACCTTGCTCGGAAATATTCTATGATCATGGTGATCATTTAAAAGGTGGTTTACCCGGAACAAAGGATCAAGATGGAGATCGTTTTATTGAAATTTGGAACTTGGTATTTATGCAATATGAACAAGTTTCAAAAGAAAAAAGAATAGATTTACCCAAACCATCTGTAGATACAGGAATGGGGTTGGAGAGAATAGCTGCTCTTTTACAAGGAACTCACGACAATTATCAAACTGATCATTTTAAGAAATTAATAAATTCGATATCAGATGTAACTAAAGTTAAACAAGCTGATAATAATATATCGAGTTTTAGGGTAATTGCTGATCATTTAAGAGCAAGTTCCTTTCTATTAGCTGAAGGTGTTCTACCATCCAATGAGGGTCGTGGATATGTCTTAAGAAGAATTATGAGAAGAGGTATGAGGCATTCTCATTTATTAGGATCAAAAGAACCTATTTTTTACAAAATTTTTGAATCTTTAAAAAATGAAATGTCTGGAAATTATCCAGAGTTAGAACGATCCGAGTCTTTGATAACAGAAACATTAAAAATGGAAGAAGAAAAATTTTTAGTTTTACTTGATCGAGGAATTAAAATTCTAAATGATGAAATTTCAAAAATTGATAAAGTGTTATCTGGTGATGTAGCTTTTAAATTATATGACACTTATGGTTTTCCATTAGATCTCACAGAAGATATTCTAAAAAATAAATCATTAAAAGTTGACCATCAAAAATTTGATGAGTTGATGAAAAAAAGTAAAGAACTTGCAAAAAAGAATTGGAAAGGATCTGGGGACAGCTCAGAGGAAGCAATTTGGTTTTCAATTAAAGATAAAACTGGTCCTACAGAATTTTTGGGTTATGAGTCTAATCAATCTGAGGGAGTAGTATTAAATTTAATTAAAAACAATCAGGAATCAAAATCATTATCTACTGGAGAAGAAGGAATGATTATAACTAATCAAACCCCCTTTTATGGTGAGTCAGGAGGACAACTTGGAGATAAAGGCACAATAGTTTCTGGCAATTCAGTTTTTGAAGTTGAGGATACACAAAAAAAACTTGGAGATTTATTTGTTCATTATGGATCGGTTAAAACTGGAGAAATTAAAATTAATGATGTAGTTGAAATGAAAATTGATGTTGATAGAAGAGACAATTTAAAAGCTTATCATTCTGCAACTCACTTACTTCATGAGTCTTTAAGAAGAACTTTAGGTAAGCACGTGATGCAAAAAGGATCATTAGTTGCACCAGATCGTTTGAGGTTTGACTTTAGTCACATGAAACCGATTACTAATGAGGAATTAGAGACAATAGATAAATTAGTTAACGAATACGTTAAAAATAGTTCTGAAGTGACTACAAGAATTATGACACCTAAAGCTGCAATAGAAAAGGGAGCGCTAGCTTTTTTTGGTGAAAAATATGGTGAAGAAGTTCGTGTCGTTTCAATGGGTAAGGAAAAAGATGCTTATTTTTCAACGGAATTATGTGGTGGAACACATGTAAAAAATACTGGAGATATTGGAAAATTTAAAACAGTCAGTCAATCATCAATTGCTGCAGGAGTAAGAAGAGTTGAAGCTTTAAGAGACAAACAGCTTAAGGATTTTATTAAGAATAAAGAAAAGCTATCGACTTTATCTGTACAAAAAGATGAGGAGACTATCAAAGATTTGTCATCACAAATAATCAAACTTGGAGGTAAACCGAAAGTTGATAATAAAGATTTAAAAGAAATAATAAAAAATCTTTCAAAACAACTTGAACAATTAAATGTTAATTCAGTTCTTCAAGATAAAACAAAAAATATTATTAATGACCAAAAAATAAAGGATATAAAAGTTCGATTCCAAAAAGTTCAAGATTTACCTCCTAAAGACCTGAGAAAATTAGTTGATAGTGGAAAAAAAGAACTTGGTGATGGGATTGTAATTGTTTTTGCAAGCAGTGAAGATAAAGTTGGTTTAGGAGTTGGTGTTACCGAAAAGCTAGTGGATAAATATGATGCTGTAAAATTTGCAAAATTAGGTTCAGAAATTATCGGTGGCAAAGGTGGTGGAGGCCGAAAAGATTTTGCCCAAGCAGGAGGACAGGATAAAAACAAAATTGAAGAGGCTTTTGAAAAACTAAAGGCTTTAATTTAGCTTCTGTTTAAGATTGTTATCAATTACATCCAGAAATTGATTGGTTGTTAAATATTTGCTTGAAGGTCCAACCAATATTGCAAGATCTTTTGTCATGGAACCATTTTCAACACTTTCAATACAAACTTTTTCAATTGTATTTGCAAATTTGATAAGTTCGTCATTACCATCAAGTTTTCCTCTATGTGCCAATCCTCTTGTCCATGCAAAAATCGAGGCAATTGGATTGGTTGAAGTTTCTTTACCTTGTTGGTGCATTCTATAATGTCTAGTTACTGTTCCATGAGCTGCCTCTGCCTCCATTATTTTTCCATCAGGTGTAAGCAATGTACTGGTCATTAAACCAAGTGAGCCATATCCTTGAGCCATGGTATCTGACTGAACATCACCATCATAATTTTTACATGCCCATATATACTTTCCGCTCCATTTCATTGCACATGCTACCATGTCGTCAATTAATCTGTGTTCATAAGTAATTTTTGCGTCCTCAAATTTTTTCTTGAATTCTCTATTATAGACCTCTTCAAATATATCTTTAAATCTACCATCATATTTTTTTAGAATTGTATTTTTAGTTGATAAGTAAACTGGCCAATTCTTAATTAATCCATAACTAAAACAGGATCTTGCGAAATCCTCGATTGATTTATCTAAATTATACATTGAGAGTGCAACCCCTGGACCGGTAAAATTAAATACTTCATATTTAATTTCATCTTTACCATCTTCAGAAGTCCATTTTACTTCCATCTTACCTTTGCCAGGCACTTTGAAATCTGTTGCTCTATATTGATCTCCAAATGCATGCCTTCCGATCACTACTGGGTCTGACCAAGAGGGTACGAGTTTTGGAATGTTAGAACAAATTATGGGTTCTCTAAATACAGTTCCTCCAATGATATTTCTGATAGTTCCGTTTGGAGATCTCCACATTTTCTTCAATTTAAACTCTTCAACTCGTGCTTCATCTGGAGTTATGGTTGCACATTTGATACCGACACCAATTTTTTTAATTGCATTAGCAGAGTCGATAGTGATTTGATCATCAGAGTCATCTCTACTTTTCATTCCTAAATCGTAATATTCGATGCCAAGATCTAAATACGGAAGTATCAACTTTTTCTTGATAAATTCCCAGATTATTCTGGTCATTTCATCGCCATCTAACTCTACTATTGGGTTTTTAATGCTAATTTTGCTCACTTATATTTTTATCTTAATAATTGAATTTCGCGATTTTATATACATATTAATGACAAATTATCAAATAGAAGAATATGTTTAGTAAGATATTTCCAAAAATTCACGCTGAAGGTTATAAATTTTTAGTTATAGCCGGAATAATCACAATAGTATTTTATATTTTTAGTAATTTCTTAGGTCTTATTGGTTTGGTCTTAACTATTTGGGTTTATTATTTTTTTAGAGATCCAGAGAGAGTTATTATCGATAATGATAATTATCTTGTTAGTCCAGCAGATGGTGAGGTGATTAAAGTTGAAGAAGTTGATGGGCCTAAAGAACTTGGTCTAGAGAATAAAAAATTTAAAAAGATTAGTGTTTTCATGAATGTTTTTGATTGTCATGTAAACAGAACTCCATGTGCAGGGAAAATTGAGGAAATCTTATATAAGCCAGGCAAGTTTGTAAATGCTTCATTAGATAAAGCAAGTGAGGATAATGAAAGAAATTACTTTAAAATTAAAGACCCCCACAATAATGAAATTATAGTTGTTCAAATAGCTGGACTGGTGGCACGAAGAATAGTTTGTGAGTCAAATAAAGATCAAGAGTTGAAACAAGGAGATCGTATTGGCATGATACGATTTGGTAGTAGAGCTGATATATATTATGAAAATTATGAGCCACTTGTAAAAGTTGGCCAAAAAGCTATTTCAGGTGAGACACTACTTGCAAAAAAATAATATGGAACAAAAAAAACCAAATCTTAAAATTGTAGCAGATAAAAAAAGCGCGAGAATGATTTTACCCAATATGCTAACCCTGATGGGCGTATGTATTGGTTTAAGTTCAATTCGATTTGCTTTGGACGGTAGATTTGAAATAGCAATTATTGCAATAATTTTTGCTGCTTTGATTGATGGCTTAGATGGAAGAATAGCAAGACTTATTAAAGGAACCTCAAAGGTTGGAAAAGAATTAGATTCTTTGACGGATGTAATAAGTTTTGGGGTTGCTCCAGCATTCATTATGTATTTCTGGAAATTAAATACCTTAGGTCGATTTGGATGGTTATTATGTTTAGTTTATGTAATTTGTGTTGCTTTAAGATTAGCAAGATTTAATGTTAATTCTAATCAAGAACCTTCTTGGAAAGATAACTTTTTTGAAGGAGTACCATCTCCAGCAGGTGCTATATTATTATTAACTCCACTAATAATAAGCCTTAGTGGTTTTGATTATATTCAGCTAAATTTTAATATCATTGTTCCAGTATTTTTTGTGGTAACATCATTGCTTCTCATTAGTAAATTTCCAAGTTATTCATTTAAAAAAATAGTCATACAAAGAAAGACAACAATATTTTTATTATTTGGTATAGTTCTATTTTTTGGACTATTGTTAGTTTATACATTTAATGTAATTGCAATAAGTTCTTTAGTTTATGTGCTTTTATTACCAATTAGCTTTTTTCATTTTCAAAAATTAAAAAAACAACATGAAAATGACAAAATTCAAGAGGATGATGATCTTGAAGACATACTTTAATGAAAAAAAACACAATAGTTTCTCTTGCTGATGCTAACTATTTTCCTTTATTAGAGGAATTAATAAATTCTATAAAAAGATTCAAAGAAAGTGAGAATGTTGCGATCTGTATTTTAGATGCAGGCTTAAACAAAGATCAAAAAGAAAAATTATCTACCAAAGTAGATGAAATTAAATCTGCAGAGTGGGATATTGAAGTTCCTCAATCTAAAGTTAAAGAAAAGGAGTGGCTTAAAAGCCAAGTTTCAAGAGCGTTTTTACCTAAATATTTCCCAAACTATGAAAAGTATTTGTGGATTGATTGTGATGCCTGGGTAAATGATTGGAGTTCTGTTGAGCTTTATTTTCAAGCTTGCGACAATGGTAAGTTGGGTATTACACAAACAATAGGACCAGGTTACAAGATTACGTCAAAAGTGAATTGGTTATTTGGAAAATTAGCAATAATCAAATCCCAGAATTTTAAACATGCAATAAAATCAAAAATTGGTGCTGATAAAGCTAGAAAACTTGCTTTTGCTCCACATATTAATATTGGCGTGTTTTCTTTAGAAAAAAACTCAAAAGGGTGGAGCTTGTGGCAAAAAAATTTATCAGAAACATTAAAGGCTGGGAATATTTTTGGTTCTGAAGGATTAGCAATTAATATGTCCGTTTATATTGATGATCTTAAAACAGAATTTTTACCCTTAAATTGTAATTGGATCACTAGCAATCTTTTACCAAAATATGATGAAAATCAAAAAACATTTGTAGAACCTTATCTTCCCAATTACAAAATAGGCATAATGCATCTTGCAGCTGGAATATGGCAAGATGGTAAAGATATGCGGGTAGATAAAAGTATAAAGATAGAATTAGAAACTTTAGACAATAAAAAGATTAATAAAAGTTTAAGATTTGATACTTAGTTGAAAAAAAATAAAATTTCAAAAAATTGGATTAATAAACAAAGAAGAGATACTTATGTTCGTCAATCCAAAGTGGACGGTTATAGAGCTAGATCGGCATATAAATTAATTGAAATTGATGAAAAGTTTAAAGTTTTTAAGGGTGGAATTTCTGTAATAGATATTGGTGCTGCACCAGGAAGTTGGTCTCAATATGCTTCAAAAGTTGTAAAAAATGGGACTATTATCTCAATAGATTTAAAAAAAATGGAAAAAATTAATAACACTATTCAAATTGAGGGTGATTTCACAGAGCCCAATATTCAAGCGAAAATAAAAAATAATCTTCACAATCCAGTCGATGTGGTTATGTCTGATATGGCAGTAAATACGACTGGAATAAAAGATGTTGATGCAATTCAAACTGGAGAGTTGTGTAAAGAGGCAATGATATTTTCAAAAGATGTAATGTCTGAAAAGGGTATTTTTATTGCTAAAATCTTTATGGGCAGATCTTTTAATGAAATTGTCGCACTAGGAAAAAAAATTTTTAAAGAAGTAAAGGTTTTTAAACCTAAGTCGAGTCGCAAAGATTCTAAAGAGAGTTTTATTATTTGTAAAAATCTTAGATAGACACTTTTAATTTAAAAGGAATCATATATAAAAGATTATGGTTCCTATAAAAGAAGCACTTACCTTTGATGACGTTACTTTAGTTCCTAAGTACTCTGAAATATTACCTTCAGAGGTTGATACTAGTATAAAATTAACAGACTCATTAAAACTTAAAATCCCACTTTTATCATCAGCAATGGATACCGTAACCGAAAGCAAAATGGCTATTGCTATTGCAAAATCTGGTGGACTAGGAATAATTCACAGAAATTTAGATATCAAAAAACAAGTTCTTGAAGTTAGGAAAGTAAAAAAACAAAAATTACTAGTAGGTGCAGCTGTGGGAGCAGGACCTAACGAGTTCAAAAGAGCTGAAGCACTATTAAAAGAAAAATTGGATATGATTGTTGTGGACACTGCTCACGGACATACCAAAAAAGTTTCTGAAATAATTAGATTTATCAAAAAAATTAAAAGTAAAAAAACAGCTCTATGTGCTGGAAATATAGCAACACCAGATGCAGCTAAATTTTTACTCAAATTAGGCGTTGATGTAATTAAGGTTGGGATTGGTCCCGGTTCTATCTGCACAACTAGGTTGGTTGCGGGTATTGGAGTTCCTCAATTAAGCGCAATATTAAATGTGAGAAACGGCATAAAGAACAAAAATGTAAAAATTATTTCTGATGGAGGGATAAAATACTCTGGTGACCTCGCTAAAGCTTTTGCTGCTGGCGCTGATGCAGTCATGATAGGTTCATTGTTTGCAGGAACTGATGAAACGCCGGGCAAACTCATAAAAAAAAATGGTAAACTATTTAAAAGTTTTAGAGGTATGGGCTCGGTAGGAGCGATGAACAAAGGCTCGGCTGATCGATATTTTCAAAAAAAACAAAAAGATAGTTCAAAGTATGTGCCCGAGGGAGTAGAAGGATTAGCAAAATACAAAGGTAAAGTTGATAAAGTTATTTTTAAATTAGTTGGTGGATTAAGATCATCTATGGGTTATCTTGGTTCTAAACAGATAAAATATTTAAGATATAAACCGCAATTTGTTAAAATTACAAAAGCTGGATTTTATGAAAGTATGGTTCATAATGTCGATATCGTTAAAAGTGATAGTAAATACTGATGATAAAAATATTTAAATTAATTTCTTTATTATATTTAATAATCAATAGCTTGAGTATCTCTATAGCAGATGAAAATTTTTTTAATAAAGGTTTAAAATTATTTCAAGATAAAAAGTATGAGGATGCTAGGTTTATGTTTGAAAGAGGTATAGTGTTTAATCCGAAAGACTCAAATTCTTATCTTTATTTAGCAAAAATTTACAACATTCAAGAAGATCAAGGTAAAGAAGAAAAAAATTTGGAAGCAACATTATTAATTGAACCTGATAACGAGGAAGCAATATTAATGTCTATGAAAATAGCTTTAGAGAGATCTAATTATTCAAAAGTAAAAGACTTATCTAATACTTTTTCTAAGGTTTGCAAAAAACTCTGTAATGAAAATAAAGAAATTTTAGACACCCTTGCAAATATAGAACCCAAAAAAAATGAGTCTTGATAAAAATTTGAACAAAATCTTAATAATAGATTTTGGTTCACAATTTACTCAGTTAATAGCCAGGCGAATAAGAGAGTCAGGAGTTTATTCCGAAATTATAAGTCATAAAAAGGTTAAAAATAAAAATATTGATAATTCTATTAAAGGAATAATTTTATCAGGTGGACCATTGAATGTTTACCAAATTAATAAATATTCTTTCGATAAAAGAATTATCGAAAATCAAATACCAGTCTTAGGTATTTGTTTTGGTCATCAAATTTTATCAAAACTTAATGGTGGCAGAGTTAAACAATCAAAATATAGAGAGTTCGGATTAGCAAATATTCGCAAAAAGAGGGAAAGTATTTTGACAAAAAACTTCTTTAATAAAAAAAATATTAATAAAGTTTGGATGAGTCATGCTGATCAAGTTTCGAAACTTCCCAAAAATTTTAACGTTATTGCCTCAAGTCAAAACTCGAAATTTGCTATTATAGAAAATAAAAAAAAAAATTTTTATGGTGTCCAGTTTCATCCCGAAGTTACCCATACAGAAAATGGGAAAAAATTAATAAATAATTTTATATTCTTGATATGTAAAATTAAAAGAAATTGGTCTTCAAAAGATCAAAAGATTAAATTGATAAAAGATGTTCAAAATTTAGTCGGTGAAAATAAAGTAATATGTGCATTATCAGGTGGAGTTGATAGCAGTGTTGTCGCTCAACTATTGAATAAAGCAATTGGTAAAAAATTATTTTGTATCTTTGTTAACACGGGTCTTCTTAGAAAAAATGAGGAGATACAAGTAGTTAAAACTTTTAAAAAAAAATTGAAAATAAATCTAATTTATGTAAATGCAGAGAATGAATTTTTGAGAAAGCTCAACAATGTTTCTGACCCAGAGAAAAAAAGAAAAATAATTGGAAATTTATTTATCAAAATTTTTGAAAGATACGCTAAAAGAATAAAAAATGTAAAATTTTTAGCACAAGGAACACTCTATCCAGATCTTATTGAAAGTAAGTCGGTAACTGGAAGCCAAACCTCAAAGATCAAATCTCACCATAATGTAGGTGGTTTACCAAAGAAAATGAAACTTAAATTGGTAGAACCATTGAAATTTTTATTTAAAGATGAGGTTCGAAAATTAGGATTAGAACTAAAACTTAGTAAAGAAATTATTTCAAGACATCCGTTTC
>CACMAB010000022.1:0-8864 GCA_902611635.1 uncultured Pelagibacteraceae bacterium
TCAATGGTGAATTATTTCCTACAATTTTCATTTCATTTAAATTTCCATTACAATGTAAGGCTAAATTACAACCTGCACTAAACGTTTTGATTGTATTTTCTTTTAAATTACCCTTAAGACTTTTCATGGATAAATCATCAGAAATCAAAATATTTTTAAAACCTATTTTATTGCGAATTAATTTAATAAATTTTTTTGAGTGAGTAACACAATTTTCTTTATCAATTTGAGTAAAAATTATGTGAGCGGTCATAGCAAAAAAAGTTTTTTTATTTTTAAATGGAAGAAAATCTTTCTTGATTAAATAACTCAATTTTTTATTTACCATCGGAGTAAAATGGTGACTATCTACTTTTGCAAGACCATGTCCTGGAATATGCTTTATGACTGTTCCGATACCATTTTGATGGAAATAATTGATACAATAATCTCCTATTTTAGATACAATTTTGGGATTATTGGAAAAAGATCTATTCCCAATGATATTTGATGCACCTTTAATTCTTAAATCTAAGACCGGAGAAGTATTAATGTTAATACCAAGAGATTTTAATAAATATGAAGTTTTATCAATAAATAATTTATAATAAAATTTAAATTCATCTACATTTTTAACGTATTTTTTTCCAAAAAATTCTGAAGTCAAATTATCGAATGATATAATATTTTTTAACCGATTAACTTTACCCCCTTCTTGATCAATTAAAATTGGATATTTTTTATCTTTGAATAATTTTCTTATTGACGTGGTGAGTTTTATTGTTTGATCTATATTTTTAATGTTTCTTGTAAATAAGATAACTCCCCAAGGTTTATATTTTTTAAGAAATGACTTTTCTTTTGCTGAAAGTTTTGTTGATTTGATTCCAATAATAAAAGATCGACGTTTATTCATTATTTTCTAATAATTTCCAAAAATTAAATTTTTTCTTTTTTTTATTGTTTGTTTGCTCAACGTATTCAATAATATTTTTCGTATCATCTTCTAAAATTGGTAATTTTTCTGAGTAAGTATTTATCTTATTTTCGATATTGTTGAGTGATCTATAAGATTTTTTTTTATAGGCATCAGAAAAATAATATTTTGCTGTAAAAAAAATAAAAAGACCAATAATAAAAACAAAAATAATATATTTGATTTCTTTAAACATTACATTTTTTCAGGAGTAGACACACCTACAATATTCATCCCAGATTTAACAACATTTGAAACAAGTTTTAATAAAACTAACTTATCATTCGATATCTTCTTATTCTCATTTATAAATCTTTTTTCAGGATTATCTTTTCCCAAGTTCCAGTAAGAATGAAAGAGAGAGGCTAGTTCATAAAGATAAACTGGAATTCTATGTGGTTCTAGCTTCTTACTTGAGATTTCGATGCACTTAGGCCACTCAGATATTTTTTTTAAGATATTTATTTCATGGTCAGAATATTCAAAATTGTATTCGTCAATCTTTAAATCTTTTTTCAAATCTATTTCCAAATGTCTAAAAACAGATGAAATTCGAGCATAACAATATTGTACATAATACAAAGGATTGTCTTTTGATTTTTCAATTACATTATCAAAATCAAAATCGAGTTCGACATCATTACTTCTATTTAACATAATGAATCGAGTAGCATCTTTTCCAACTTCATTAATTAAATCATCGACAGTTATATAATCACCTTTACGTTTTGACATTTTAAATGGTTTTTTATCCTTTATAAGTTTTACAAGTTGACTAACTTTACAAATAAGTTTTACTTTAGAGTTTGATAAAGCATCAACAGAGGATGTAATTCTTTTAATATAACCCGCATGATCCGCGCCTAAAATATTTATTAAATAGTCAAACTTTCTATCCAATTTATCTTTATGGTAGGCAACATCACTGGCAAAATAAGTCCAAGCACCATCAGATTTTTGTAATGCTCTATCTTTGTCATCACCAAAATCAGTTGATTTGAAAAGTAATTGTTCTCTTTCAACCCAATTATTATCATCCTCACCAGCTGGAGCTTTAATTTTACCTTTATAAACAAATTTATTTTTTTGAAGATTTTCTACTACTTTTTCAACTTCTTGATTAAGCACTAATTTTTTTTCACTGACGAAATTATCGTGAATTATACCAAGGCTACTAAGATTTTTTTTTATTAATTTTATTGCCTCGTCTATAGACAGACTCGTTAATTGTTCAGATATTGCATCGTAATTAGTAAAATCTATTTTTGGATTTGAAGAAATGATATTATTAGCAAACTCAATTAAATATTCACCAGGATAAAGATCCTCATTATCTGTTGGAAAAGTTTCATTAAATTTGATTTCTCTTATTCTAAAATATACTGATTTTGTGAAATTAATTATCTGATTGCCATAGTCATTTACATAATATTCTTTAGTAACTTTATGATTATTAAATGATAAAACATTTGAAATTACGTCTCCTAAGATAGCACCTCGGCAATGACCCACATGTAAAGGTCCTGTTGGATTGGCAGAAACAAATTCAATTAAATAATTTTTCTTTTGCTCGTTTGTATTTATTCCAAATGTTTTAGCGTTCTTAATGATTTCTTTTGAAAAATTTGTCCAAAACTCAGGTTGAAATTTGATATTTATAAATCCGGGTTTTACGATTGATACTTCTTTTATTGACTTGTCCTCATTTTCAAGACTCTTTGCTAATATTTCAGCTAATTCTAAAGGAGGTTTTTTATTTATTTTTGACAAAACCATCGCAACATTTGTAGAAATGTCACAATTAAATTTCTCAGGTGGAATTTCTGTGTTTATTCCATCTAAATTATCTGGCAAAATTATTTTACCCTTTTTCGATAAATCTAAAATAATTTTTTTTATTTTGTCTAAGTATTGATCAAAAATGTTCATTTGATATCGTTGTAAAGGTTGATAGCATATCTGTCAGTCATACCAGAAATAAAATCAGAAACTGATCGATATTTGTTTTTAGATAAATGCTCTTTTGAAATAAATTTTGCCGGATTTTTACTTATTTTGGCAAACAATCTTTTAATTATTAATTTACCTTTATTATTTTTATTTAGCACATTCTTGTTATTGTACATTTTGGACCTTAAAAAATACCTAATTTCATTATCAGAATTTTTAATTTTATCAGAGAAATCAACCATAAGAAAATCAGTTTTATTCAAATCATTTCTACTTTTAATTTTATTTTGATTAAGATTTTTGATGGTATTACTTATTAAATCTTTGATCATTAAATCAATTGAGTCTCTTATAATCTGGTAAGTTGCAATCTTGTAATTTTTTTTGTTAATCTTTTTTTTATATTTTCTATAAATATTTTTAAAAAAATCTATTTCTACTAACTCTTCTAATCTAAATAAGTTCGCTTTGATGCCATCTTGTATGTCATGGTTATTATAAGCAATATCATCAGATATAGATGAAATTTGAGCCTCTAGTGATGGAAAGGTATTAAAATTAATCATGTTTTTAAATTTTTTAACACCTATCAATTCATCAACTAAATGAAAATCTTCAACTGGACCATTGTGTTTTAAAAGTCCCTCTAATGTTTCAACAGAAAGATTTAAGCCACTAAATTTCAAATACTTATTTTCTAAAAACATAACAATTCTTAATGTTTGTAAATTGTGATCAAACCCTCCATGAATGCTCATACATTCATTCAAAGCATCTTCACCTGCATGACCGAAAGGAGTGTGGCCCAAATCGTGCGCTAAACTGAGTGTTTCTGCTAAGTCCTCGTTCAAACTGAAATATCTAGCAATGGATCTTGCTATTTGAGCAACCTCCATAGAGTGAGTAATTCGAGTTCTATAATGATCCCCTTCAGTATTCACAAATACCTGCGTTTTATGTTTCAATCTTCTAAATGAAGCACTATGAATAATACGATCTCTATCTCTTTGATAAGGTGATCTATATTTTGACAAAGATTCCTTAAATATCCTACCTTTACTTTTGAATTGACCTATCTTTGAGTATTTTTTCATCCTTTAAAATAAAATATTAAGTATTATATTACTAATACCAGTGATCAATTATGATTAAAGAAATTAAATTTACTGATAAAGCACTAAAACAGATCAATGTATTGCTGTCTAAAAAAGATAAAGGGTCTTTTTTTAGAATCGCCATTAAAGGTGGTGGTTGTTCAGGATTTCAATACGAATTCACTTTTGATAAAGAAAAATCAAAAGATGATTTAAACTTTGAAAATATTTTAATTGATAAAACTTCAGCAGATTTATTAAAAGGCTCTGAAGTTGATTATGTTTCAGAATTAATTGGTGAACAATTTAAGATAACAAATCCACAAACTAAGTCATCTTGTGGTTGTGGTGTTTCTTTTTCTCTTTAATGATTATTTCTTCATGGAATGTAAATTCTGTGAGAGCCCGTATAGATAATATCAAAAGTTATCTCTTAAAATATAAACCAGATATCCTAATGATGCAGGAAATCAAAACAGAGGATGTAAACTTTCCCTATGATGATTTTTCTGCAATGGATTATGAAAGTCACGTGTTTGGCCAAAAAAGTTATAATGGGGTTGCAATTATATCTAAAGGTAAATTAAAAAATATTAAAACTGACTTAATCAAAGATAAACTGAAGCAATCGAGAATAATTTCAGCTGAACTGGAATATAAAAAGAAAAATATTCAATTAATAAACATTTATACACCTAATGGAAATCCTGTAGATACGGATAAATATAAATACAAGAAACAATGGTTGGATGATTTAATTAAACAATTAAAGAGTTTAAGTAAAAAAAATTCAAATATTATTCTTGCTGGAGATTTTAACATTATTCCAGCACCTGAAGATGTTTATAATCCAAAAAGTTTTGAGGATGATGCTCTGTTTAGATTAGAAATAAGAAAAAAATTAAGAGAAATGATCAACCTTGGTTTTAGTGATGTCTATAGACATTTTAATGAAACTAAGGAAGGTTATACCTTTTGGGACTACATGAGAGGTGCTTGGCAAAAAAATAATGGGATGCGAATTGATCACTTCTTAGTTTCAAATTCTTTGATTGATCAAATTAAAGGTATAAATATTAATAAAGATCCAAGAGGTCGTGAAAAACCTTCAGATCATACACCGATTGAAATTACTTTAGCTTAGAGATTTTATTTTATTAACCAAGTCTTCATTAATATTTCGAGGGCGTTTATCTAATCTATTTTTGTGTCTTCTTTCACCTGGAAGTCTAACTCCATCAAAAGATTTCATTTTACCAAAAAATTCATCTGCATGTTTTTGCCAATTTGTTCCTGAGGTTTTGTCAGGTGAAATTGCAATGATAAATTCTCCCCCGCTTGGTGGTCCACCATCATTATTATCTTTAGCCGCTGTTTCAAAACTAAAATTATCACCAACCAAAGCACCAGCCATTAACTCAACCATCATAGCTATTGCTGAACCCTTATAGCCGCCAAAAGGAAGTAATACACCACCATCTGCAATTGCACCTGGATCAGTAGTCTCTTTACCATCTTTAGTTAAACCAGTTCCAAGTGGAACCTTGTGCCCTTCTCTTTTAGCAACTTGGACTTCTCCCATTGCCATTGATGCTGTGGCCATATCATAAACGACTGGAGTTTTACCAGGTCGCGGCCAAGCAAATGAAATCGGATTTGTTCCAAACAATGGTTTGATTGCACCAGCAGGTGCTACAGCAGGTTTGTATGATGTGCATGCAAAAGCAACCAAACCTTCTTCTGCTAACTTTTCTGTTTCAGGCCACATCGCTGCCATATGATGAGAATTATTTATTGCGAGCACTGCTACGCCATTTTCTTTTGCGGCCTTAGCTAATTCAGGCAACCCTTTATTTAAAACTACTGGGGCTAAACAATTATTCCCTTGAACTTTTATAACTGATGAAGAAATTTTTTTAATTTCAGGCTTTCCTTTACCATTAATTTTTCCACTTTTTAAACCACTTACATATGCAGGTAACCTAAACAAACCATGAGATAAAGATCCATCCCGTTCGGCATTTCTAATCAGGTCAGACAGAATAGAAGCTGTTTCATCATCACAACCATTAGCTAATAAAGTTTTTTTGGCTAAATCAAAAATTTCATCTAATGTAAGGGAAACTGTACTCATCCCATTATTAAATATTATTTATAACTAAAGATCAATTTCTAATTAACAACCTTTGAAAGATTTTGACATATTGCCAATTAAATCAAAATATAAATCCTTACCTGGATCAAGTGTAGCTCCTAATGGATCGATTACACCTGTTGCAACATTAGTATCTTTTGCTACAGCTTTAATAATATTGGGATTAAATTGAGGCTCTGAAAATATACAACTAACTTTATCATGCTCAATTACCTCTCTGATTTCAGCTAATTGTTCAGCACCTGGCATAACATCAGTGTTCACTGTAAATGCCCCAAGAATATTTATCCCAAATCTTTTTTCAAAGTATTGATAGGCATCGTGAAAAACTATTGATTTGAATTCTTTGTTTAATTCAGATTTAACTTTCTTAGTTAGTTTATCTAAATCTTTATGAGCGTTTTTTAAATTTGCTTTATATTTTGCCTCATTTTTTGGATCATTTTCAATTAAGTGTTCTGCCATTTCACTTAAAATTATTTTTGCATTCATCGGATCAAGCCATATGTGTGGATCAAACTCTCCGTGAGCATGTCCCTCGTGTCCATGGTCATCGTGATCATCTTTTTTATGACCTTTTTTATCATGATCGTGTTCATCATGACCATGTTCCTTCTCTTTTTTATCATGGTCGTGGTCATCATGATCATCTTCTTTCTTAGCATGATCGTCATGATCATCTTCCTTATGACCATGATCATCATGACCTTCAAAAATATTTCTTTCTCTAAATTTAAGTTTAGTTAAACCTTTAATTTCCATTAATTCGATTTTTTCAGCATCTTTTGCAATTGTTTTTAATGGTTTCTCTAAAAAGGTTTCGATATCCTCACCAACCCAAAATATAATATCAGCATTTTGTATCATTTTTGCGTGTGATGGCTTAAGTGCAAATCCATGTGGGGAAGCATAACCATCAACAATTAAATCTGGTTTAGCAACACCATCCATTAAATAACTTGCAAGAGAATGGATTGGTTTTATTGCTGCAACTACTTTAATTTCAGCGTTAGCTGGTACAAAAATTGTTAAGAATGATAATAGTGATAGAATTAATGGTAATTTTTTTAAGTTTTTCATATGTTTTATATTTAAATTGTTATAATATAACAAGATGTAATAATATAACACTTATTAGTCAAGAAAAAAAATGAGCACCGATCAAAATATATTGGTAAAATTAAATAACGCTGGTTTACAATTGAATAACAAATGGCTAGTTAAAGGTGTTTCACTACAAGTTGAAAAAGGAAAAATAGTTACTCTCATAGGTCCAAATGGATCAGGAAAAAGCACAACAGCTAAAATTGCTTTAGGTATTTACAAAAAGATCGATGGTTCAGTTGAAAAATATACCAACAAAGTTGGATATGTACCACAGAAAATTTCAATTGATTGGACGTTACCGCTAAGAGTAAATGATTTCATGATATTAACAGAAAGTCTTAATAAAGAGACAATAGATGAAGCTCTATCTTTAACTGGCGTCATTCATCTGAAAGACAAGAATCTAGGAGATTTATCAGGTGGTGAATTTCAAAGAGTACTACTTGCTAGAGCTATATCAAAAAAACCTGATCTATTAGTGCTTGATGAACCAGTGCAAGGAGTAGATTTTACTGGTGAAATAGCTTTATATGAACTGATTAAGAAAATTTCTGATGAATTAAGTTGTGGGATCTTATTAATTTCACACGACTTACATACAGTTATGAGTGCAACAGACTTTGTTGTTTGTTTAAACGGCCATGTTTGTTGCTCAGGATCTCCAATGGATGTTGCAAAAAACAATGAGTATAAAGCCTTATTTGGAGAACAAGCTTCTCAAATATTGTCTAGATATGAGCATAAGCATGACCATATTCATACAAATGAAGGTGAAATTAAAAAAAATTAGATGTTTGATGATTTTTTTATAAGAGCTTTGGTTGCAGGAATAGGAGTTGCTTTTGTAACAGGACCTCTTGGTTGCTTTGTTATATGGAGAAGATTGTCTTATTTTGGTGACACCTTGGCTCACTCTGCTCTATTGGGGGTGACATTAGCTTTTACTATGGAATTTAATATTGCTATTTCAGTATTTGTTATTTCCTCAATGATAGCTTTAATTTTGATTCAACTTCAAAAAAAAACGAATTTACCAGGTGATGCTTTATTGGGTCTTCTAGCTCATTCATCTCTTGCGGTGGGACTTGTTGTGATTGGTTTTTTAACATTTATCAGGTTTGATATTATGGGATTATTATTTGGAGATATTTTAGCAGTTTCAGTAGACGACTTGTTAATTATCTGGATAGGAGGTGCATTGATTTTATTAACTTTAAAATTCATTTGGAAATCTTTATTTGCCTCAACGGTAAATTATGAACTAGCAGAAGCTGAAGGTCTAAACCCTGATAGAGCTAAAGCAATATTTACAATCCTAATGGCAGCAATTATTGCGATTTCAATAAAAATGGTAGGATTGTTATTAATAACAGGGATGTTAATTATACCTGCCGCAATGGCCAGAAATTTATCATCAAGTCCACAAAGTATGGTTATTTATTCAATTATAGGAGGATTATTGTCTGTCATTATAGGTCTGTTCACATCTTTAGAATTTAATACATCCTCGGGTCCATCAATTATAACCGCTGCCTTATTATTATTTATACTTTCATTATTCAAAATTAAACAATCAATTAAATTGAAAAATTAGTGAGGAACT
>CACMAB010000023.1:0-8699 GCA_902611635.1 uncultured Pelagibacteraceae bacterium
CATGATTTTATTACTCAAGAAAAAAAATTAAATTTAGAGATTGCATCAGAATACTTATTAATGGCAACATGGTTAGCATATTTAAAATCAAAATTACTATTACCAGGTACCCCTGAAGAAGAATTTAAAGTTCAAGAAGTAGCTGAAAAATTAAAACTTCAACTTAAGAAACTTGAATTAATAAGGTTATTATCTGAACAGATGCTTAAAAGAAAAAGATTAGGCAGAGAAATTAGAACTAGAGGTATGAGAGCAGGCATAAGGCCCATCTACAATAGTGAGTATAAATTAAATTTATTTGACCTCATGAAAACATACTCCACTATAATTATGACTAAAGATTTTCAGAGAATTAATATTCCAAAATTACCAGTTTTTACAACAGAAGAAGGTATAAAAACTATAAAAGATTTTTTTGGAAAATTAATGGATTGGAAAAAATTAGATGATTTAATACCGAAAAATTTTAAAAGTGGATCAAAATATAAACGAACTGGTAAAGCAGGAATATTTGCAGGGTCTCTTGAGTTAGTCAAGGAGGGCAATCTAAGTATAAAACAAGAAAACCTTTTTGATGATATTTATATAAAAGAAAACAAATGATAAAAAAAAAGATTAAGAAAAAAGATAATATTATTAATTTTCCAACTAAATTATCTTCAATTGAAAAGGAAATTGAAGGTATTGTTTTTGCTGCTGCAGAACCATTAGATATTGAAACTATTGAAAATAAGATATCTAAAAAAACAGATGTCGAAAAAATTTTGTTAAAATTACAAGCTGAATATTCAAATCGAGGTATTAACTTAGTTTGCATTTCTAAAAAATGGTCCTTTAGAACCTCACCTAATCTTTCAAATTTAATGACCCAAGAAAAAACTGTTGAAAAAAAATTATCAAAAGCTGCAATAGAAACTCTTGCTATAATTGTTTATCATCAACCAGTTACTCGAGCAGAGATAGAAGAAATAAGAGGAGTAGCTTTTGGAACAAACACATTAGAAATTTTAATGGAATTAAATTGGGTTAAACCTGGTGGACGAAAAAATGTCCCTGGTCGACCTATTCAATATGTCACGACGGATGATTTTTTAAGCCATTTTAATTTGCAAAAATTATCTGATTTACCAACAGTAGACGAACTTGGAGCTGCAGGTTTAATTGATAGTACCAATATTGATAACGCTATTTTTGGTACTGGAAAATTCTATAAAGAAAAACAAGATGATAAAAAAGAGGACATTTATTCAAATATTGATGAAATGTTAAGTAGCACTCTTGACTCGGATGAGAAGAACTAAGCCTACAAATTAGACTTTTCAATTATTGATAAAAAGGTTATAAGTTTTCTATGAGCATTGGAATTTGGCAAATAGCAATCGTTGTAATACTTGTGGTATTATTATTTGGTAGAGGAAAAATTTCTAGCCTTATGGGCGATGTAGCAAAAGGAATAAAAAGTTTTAAAAAGGGTATGGCATCAGATGCAACTGATGACAATGAACCTAAAAATATTTCTGACGATAATCAAGATTCGAACAAAAAAGAATAAATCACATGCCTACTATTGGTTGGTTTGAGATTTTAATTGTAGTTGCAATAGCTATTGTAGTCTTGGGACCAAAGGACTTTCCGATAATGCTCAAAAAAGTTGGTTCATGGATCGGCTCTGCAAAAAAATATGTCAATAATATTCAAAATGAAGTCTCAAATATTGATCTTGAGGATAATAAGATAGAAAAAAAAGAAGAAAAAAAAGATGAGTCATGACGAAAATGAAGGTGGCTTTGTAAGTCATTTAGCTGAGTTAAGAAAAAGACTAATTCATAGTTTTATTTTTCTAATAATCTTTTTTGTAGGATGTTATTTTTTTGCTGAACATCTTTATGGTTTTTTAGTAGAGCCATATGCACAAGCAGTTAAAGATGATGGAACTGATAGACGACTTATTTTCACAGCTTTACAAGAAACTTTTCTTACCTATTTGAAAGTATCTTTTTTCACTGCTTTTTTTGTTACTTGTCCATTTATTTTGATGCAGATTTGGAAATTTATTGCTCCTGGTCTTTATAAACATGAAAAAATTGCAATTTTACCTTATTTAGTTTTAACCCCTATCTTATTCTTACTAGGAGGTATGTTGGTTTATTATTTAATAATGCCCCTAGCGATAAAATTCTTTTTATCTTTTGAAAGTTCTGGTCTTTCAACAAATTTACCAATTCAATTAGAAGCAAAAGTAAACGAATATCTTTCATTGGTAATGAAACTTATATTTGCATTTGGCATAAGTTTTCAATTACCTGTTGTGTTGAGTTTATTAGCGAGGGTAGGGTTGGTTGATTCTGATTTTTTAAAGAAACGAAGAAAATATGTTGTGGTTATTATATTTGCAGCCGCAGCTTTACTCACACCCCCAGATCCCATCACACAAATTGGTTTAGCGATACCATTATTAATTCTATATGAATTATCAATATTTTCAGTAAAACTTATTGAGAATAAAAATTTAAAAAATTCTGATGCATAACATTAAAGAAATTAGAAAAGATTTTGATGCATTTTCAAAAGCATTAAAAAAAAGATCAATCGATATAGATCTCAATAAACTCAAAAAATTAGATATAGATAATAGAGATTTAATTCAAAAAAAAGAAACATTAGAAAAAGAAAAGAAAGATATTTCAAAAACAAAAGATAAGGCTTTATTTTCAAGGTCAAAAGAAATTACCCAATCTATCGATAAAATTACTGATCAACAATCAAAAATTAAATCAGACTTAGATGAAATTTTATCAAGTATTCCAAATATACCTCATGATGATGTGCCTGTAGGATCTAATGAAAATGAAAATGTTGAATTAACTAATTCGGGTCAGATTCCTAATTTTGAATTTACTCCAAAATCACACTACGAATTAGGTGAAACACTTGGCATGTTAGATTTTGATCTTGCCACAAAAACCACTGGTTCAAGGTTTGTTTTTGTTAAGAATAAATTAGCATTACTTGAAAGAGCAATTTCAAATTTTATGCTTGATATACATACTTCAAAAAATGGATATGAGGAAATTTCACCACCTTTATTAGCATCAGAAAATACAATGTTCGGAACTGGTCAATTACCTAAATTTGAAAATGATCAATTTGAAGTAAAATTAGAAGAGGGAAGTGGTAGAAAATTTTTAATTCCAACAGCAGAAGTTATTTTAACCAATATTGTAAAAGATAAAATTTTAGATCTTAAAACATTACCGATGAGATTTGTTGCATCTACCCCATGTTTTAGAAAAGAGGCTGGCAGTTATGGTAAAGATACAAAAGGGATGATTAGACAACATCAATTTTATAAAGTTGAATTAGTAAGTATTGTGGAACAAAATAAATGTCTTGAAGAATTAGAGAGAATGACAAATTGTGCCACAGGAATTTTGGATTTGTTAGAGTTACCATATCGAAAAATGATTTTATGTAGTGGAGATATGGGATTTAGTGCAGAAAAAACTTACGATATAGAAGTATGGTTACCTTCAGAAAACAAATATAGAGAAATATCTTCATGTTCATCATGTTCAACTTTTCAAGCAACAAGAATGAAAGCTAGATATAAAAATTCAAATAAAGAAACAGTATTTGTTGGAACGCTTAATGGAAGTGGTTTAGCAGTGGGTAGAACTCTTATTGCCATATTAGAAAATTTTCAGCAAAAGGATGGGTCTATAAGTATTCCAAAAGTGCTTAGACCTTATATGAATAATCTAGAAAAAATTAGTCTGAATTAAAGTTGTTTTAACTTAAGAGATAGTATAAAAATTCATTTTTAATTAAGGAGTTTTATGGAAAGTTCAGGAATAGGTCAATTTATACCACTAATATTAATTTTTGTTATTTTTTATTTTTTCTTGATAAGACCACAGCAAAAAAAAGTTAAAGAGCATAAAGCTATGGTCGAGGGTTTAAAAAAAGGTGATAAGATTGTAACTTCAGGTGGTATTACAGGAACCATAACCAGAGTTGTAGACAACGATAAAATAGAAGTTGAGGTTGCTGAAAATGTGACTGTTGAAGTTATCAGAGGTACAGGTGTACAAAGTCTGATGAACTCTCAAGAAGTTAAAAAGTAATTTTGTTAAAGTAAAGTGTTATATTTTTCAAAATTCAGAATAATATCAGTAATATTAATTTCTCTATTTTTTATTTTAATTGCCTCATCAAATTTATTTAAGTTTGAAAATAACTTTCTAAATAAGAAAATTAATCTTGGATTAGATCTTCAGGGAGGTTCTTACCTCCTACTCGAAATTGATAATAATCCAGTTATTGAGCAAAAAATACAAAATCTTTCAATTTCCATTAGAAATTATTTCAAAGACAAAAATATAAGAATTAAAAATTTAAAAATTTTAGGACAAAAATTATCTTTTTCTGTAGATGAAAACTTTAAACAAACTATTCTAGATACGTTTAATGATGAGGAAAGTGAATTAAATCCTTATTATCCAAGATTTAAATCTCATCAATTAGATATCACTGAGGAAAATAATATTTTTTTTGTCAATTACTCAACACAAGGTATTGTTAAACTAAAAACATCTTCTCAAGATCAAGCATTAGAAATTGTAAGAAGAAGAATTGATGAGATAGGAACTAATGAGCCAAATATTTTAAAAAGAGGAAACGACAGAATTCTTGTTGAATTACCTGGATTAGATGATCCAATGAGAATTAAATCATTGCTTGGTAAAACTGCAAATCTTACATTTAGATTTGTAACTAATAACGATCAAGACTCTTTTGGAGCGGAAAAACTTAGTTATGAAGATGATTCTGAAGAAGATGCTCTGGTAAGTAAAAGAATTATTTTAAGTGGAGACAATCTGCTAGATGCTCAACCAAGAATGGATAGTGAGACGAATGAAACAGTGGTTACATTTACACTTGATAGAGTTGGAGCTAAAAGATTTGGTAAAGCTACATCGACTGGTATTGGTAAACAATTAGCAATAGTATTGGATGGTAAAATTATAAGTGCACCGGTTATAAGAGATACAATTGCAAGTGGATCAGGTCAAATCAGTGGAGGATTTACTTTTCAATCAGCAACAGATTTAGCTCTTTTATTAAGATCTGGTGCATTACCTGCACCTTTAAATATTATTGAGGAACGAACAGTTGGTCCCGACTTAGGACAAGACTCAATTAATGCAGGGATGATTGCATTAGCAATTGGTTTTGTATTAGTAATAGTATTTATCTTTGTTAAATATAAGGTATTTGGTTTAATTACCAATATAACATTAATACTTAACCTTTTCTTACTCATTGGAATATTGACTATATTCGAGGCGACTTTAACTCTTCCAGGGATCGCTGGAATAATTTTGACAGTTGGTATGGCAGTCGATGCAAATGTTTTAATCTTTGAGAGAATTAAAGAAGAGCTAAAAAATGAAAAAAATAATTTAATAGCTTTTGATAGTGGTTACACAAAATCTAGAACCGCTATACTTGATGCAAATATAACAACATTATTAGCAGCTATTATCTTATTTTTTATGGGCTCAGGTCCAATCAAAGGTTTTTCACTTACACTTGGGATTGGAATATTTACAACATTATTTTCAGTTTATTTCATAGCAAGGTTATTGACTGTTTTGTATGTGTACAGAAATAAAGAAAAAGAAGGTTTAATTTAAATGATTGCTTTTAACAAATATTATAATCAATTTAATATACTCTCTATATCCTTAGTCGTTATTTCTTTATTTTTACTGACTTTCAAAGGTCTTAACTTTGGAATAGATTTTAAGGGCGGAACGTTAATTGAATTAAGATCAACTGACAGCAAAATTAATGTGTCATCTCTAAGAGATAATTTAAATTCTATGAATTTGGGTGATGTTTCAGTAAAAAATTTTGGCAATGAGACAGACTTTCTTATTAAATTTGAAATTAATAATAACAAAAATATTATCGAGGAAATTAAATCAAATTTAGATAAATCATTTGGCAATACTTTTGATTTTAGAAGAGTTGAAAATGTAGGACCGAAAGTAAGTGCTGAGTTACTTAAATCTGGAGTAATAGCTATCGTAGTGGCATTAACTTTAATGTTAATTTACATTTGGATCAGATTTGAATGGCAATTTAGTTTAGGAGCTATATTAGCTTTGTTTCATGACGTGTTGGTAACCCTAGGTCTATTTTCATTGCTCGGTCTTGAAATCAATTTATCTATTATTGCAGCTGTATTAACTATTGTTGGTTACTCCATGAATGATACAGTGGTTATTTTTGATAGAGTAAGGGAAAATTTAAGAAAATATTCTGACATTAAAATTTACGATTTAACTAATATCTCTATCAATGAAACATTATCTAGAACTTTGATTACATCAATAACGACTTTATTAGCTTTGCTATCAATATTTTTCTTTGGTGGTGAGATACTAAAAGGTTTTTCTTTGGCTATGATATTTGGTGTAATTTTTGGAACTTATTCATCTATCTATATTGCCAATACAGTCTTAGTTAGACTTAGAGTTTCACAAAAAACTGTTTTAAGAGAAGACGAAAATAGTTAATAAAGGTTTTGAGCAGCTACCATAGTAAGCAGCATTGGTATTGACAACAAAGTATTAGTTCTCGAAAATAACATAGCTGTTCTTGCTGACTTCGCTTTTAGATCAGGTTCACACTCAACAATACCCAAAGCTCTTTTTTGATTAGGCCATATTACAAACCACACGTTAAATGCCATAACTAAGCCCAACCACATACCAATTCCAATGGCTGTGTGTTTTGGAATCCCAGATCCTATACTTAAAGTCATTGCATCATGCAAATATCCATTAAGACCTGCAAGTGCTAAACCTGATAGAACTGTAAATGCTGCACCCCATCTAAAATAAAATAATGCAGCTGGCGCAATTACTTTACCAATAGCTGGTTTCTGTTCATCTGGAATTTTTGCCATGTTTGGGATTTGAACAAAATTAAAATACCATAACAAGCCAATCCACATTATACCAACTACCACATGCACAAATCTCGCAAACCAACTCCAAAAAAGTGCATCAAAACTAAAACCATCATTTTGATAAAATAAGCCTAAAAATAACAGAACTGCAATGGCTAAAGAAACGTGAATAGTTTTTGATAAAGATGAAAGTAAATTACCCATACATAATTTTATACTGATTTAGAGTGAGATGACAATGGTATTTATTGTAAAAGATTTTTTAAAAACTTACCCGTATAACTTCCATTAACTTTACAAATTTCCTCAGGTTTTCCCTCAGCGATAATTTTTCCACCTTTTACACCACCCTCAGGACCCATATCGACAATATAATCTGCAGTTTTTATGACATCTAAGTTGTGTTCTATAACAACCACTGTGTTACCTAATGAAACAAATGTATGTAAAATTTCTAATAATTTTTTGATGTCGTGTTGGTGAAGACCAGTAGTCGGTTCATCTAAAATGTACATTGTTCTTCCCGTCGATCTTTTTGATAATTCTTTAGCTAATTTAATTCTTTGTGCTTCACCCCCTGATAGAGTTGTAGCTTGTTGACCAATTTTTATATAACCTAGACCAACTTTTTTTAAAGTTAGCAATTTAGTCTTTATATTTGAAATATTTTCAAAATATTCGCAACCTTCATCAACAGTCATGTTTAAAACATCCGCAATACTTTTATCTTTGAATTTTATCTCTAATGTTTCTCGATTATATCTGGTTCCTTTACACTCATCACATTGTATATAAACGTCCGGGAGAAAATGCATCTCATAAGTAATAACTCCATCTCCCTCACAAGCTTCACACCTACCTCCTTTGACATTAAAAGAGAACCTTCCTGGTTTATATCCTCTTGTTTTTGACTCAGGTAATCCTGTGAACCAATCTCTAATTGGCCCGAAAGCTCCAGTATAAGTTGCTGGATTTGATCTTGGGGTACGACCAATTGGTGATTGATCAATATCAATTATCTTATCGATTAATTCTGTGCCTTTGAAACCTTTGAATGGTTTTGGAATTTTTCTAGATTTATTATTATTCAAAGTTAAGTTTAATGCGTTGTATAGTGTCTGTAAGATTAATGTTGACTTACCACTTCCTGATACACCGGTAACACAAGTTAAACTACCTAAAGGTATTTTTAAATTAACATTATTTAAATTATTACCAGTCGCACCTGTTATTTCGAGAAACCTTCCATTTTTTGCTAATCTTCTTTTCTTGGGAACATCAATTTTTAATTTGTTTGAAAGATATTTTCCTGTGATACTAATTTTATTTTTTGTAATCTCGTCAAAAGTTCCTTGCGCAACAACTTCACCACCTTTGTTTCCCGCTTCAGGACCAAGATCAATAATATGATCTGCATTTTCCATCGTTTCAGTATCATGCTCAACTACTATTACTGTATTTCCTAAATCTCGTAATCTTTTAAGAGCATTGATCAGTTTTACATTATCTTTTTGATGCAAACCAATAGATGGTTCATCTAAAACATATAACACTCCAGTTAAACCAGAGCCAATTTGAGATGCTAGACGAATTCTTTGCGCTTCTCCGCCTGATAAAGTACCAGACTCTCTTGATAATGTAAGATAATCAAGACCAACATTTAAAAGAAAATTTAATCTTTCATTAATTTCTTTTAGGATATGTTCAGCAATTTTGACCT
>CACMAB010000024.1:0-7000 GCA_902611635.1 uncultured Pelagibacteraceae bacterium
CTATTGATGATCCTGCAATTTTAGATGAGATCAAAGAGGATTTAATCAAAAATAATATTCTAAAAAGTGCTTAAAACTTATTTATTTTTAATCGGTGCAATTTTTTGTGAAGTAGCTGGTACTATGCTACTCCCAGTTTCGCAAAATTTCACCAAACTTATTCCTACGAGTTTTCTTGCGATATTTTATTTGACTGCTTTTTATCTACTAACTTTTGTGGTGAACAAGCTTCCAATAGCAATTGTTTATGCTACATGGAGTGGTCTTGGAATATTTACAATTGCAATTCTGGGGTATATTTTTTTCAAGCAAACTTTAGCTTGGCAAGCAATATTAGGATTATTTCTAATTGTAATTGGAGTAGTCTTAGTAAATAGTTTTACAATAAAGCTGAATTAAACTCTAATGGGTTTCCTTCTGGATCTCCTAAAATTTTTCCATCTTTCATTTTAGTTTTTCCAGCAATAATAGTGGCTACAGGAGTGCCTTTAAATTCAACATCATTGAAAGGTGACCAGCCACATTTACTCTCAATATTTTCATTCTTAATAACAATCTTCTTATTCATATCTACGATAGTAAAATCTGCATCATAACCTTCTTTTATAAATCCTTTATTCTTGATGCCAAAAATTTTAATTGGATTTTCACACACCAGATTCATCAATTGATTGAGTGATAGTTTTCCATCATTTACATGGTTTAACATCACTGGCATTAATGTTTGTACACCAGGCATACCTGAAGGTGAATTAGGATATTCTTTATCTTTATTCGCCTTTAAATGGGGTGCATGGTCTGAACCAATGGTGTCATTAATATTATTTTTTACAGCATACCATAATCGATCGTAATGAGATTTATCTCTAATTGGCGGATTCATTTGTGCATAGGTTCCAAGTTTGTCATAACAATCTGGAGCATAGATCGTTAAATGCTGTGGGGTAATTTCGAAAGTGATATTACCTTTGTGTTGAGATAAAAAATCTATTTCTTGTTTTGTTGTGATATGAAGAACGTGAGCTTTTTTATTATACTTTTTCGCAATTCTAACAATCCTTCTGGTTGAGGAAATAGCACATTCTTCACTTCGCCAAACAGGATGCGAATGCACATCTCCATTTTTAATTAATTTTTTATTCCTGTTTAAAATTTCCTCATCTTCTGAATGTACTGCAACTATTTTTGAACAATGTTGAAAGACTTTATCAATGTCTTCTTCAAGAGCTACTAAAAGATTACCTGTTGATGACCCCACAAATAATTTAATACCACAGCATCCTTCTAAATCTTTAAGTTCTGCTAATTGATTGACGTTTTCAGCTGTTGCACCAAAATAGAAAGCGTAATTGCAATACATTCTATTTTTCGCAAGATCTAATTTTCTTTGAAATTCTTTTATGTTTGATGTGGGTGGGTTAGTATTTGGCATTTCAAACACTGCAGTGATACCTCCCGCAACTGCAGCTCTACTTCCTGAATGAAGATCCTCTGTGTCTGTTGAACCCGGTTCTCTAAAATGAGTTTGAGTATCTATACATCCTGGTAAAACTAACAAATCTTTAGCATCAATAGTTTCTTTAGCATCAGATGAGATTTCACCAATCTTATCAATTTTACCACCTTTAACACCTACACTTACTTCTTTGAGATCACCATTAATATAGCATTTTCCATTTTTGATTATTAGATCTAACATTTGTGCGAAAAGTAATTATATTAAAATTAAAGACTAATCAAATATGAATAATGATGTTTATATATTAGATGATAGGGCCATACTTTATATTAATGGCTCTGATTCAAAAGATTTTTTACAAAATCTTATCAGCAATGATATTAATAAAGTCACAGATAATTCAAGTTGTTTTGCATCATTATTTACCCCTCAAGGTAAATTTCTCTATGAATTTATGGTTATTAAACATAAGTCAGGTTACTTTATTGATTGTGAAAAATCGCAATCTGAGGAAATTTTTAAACAATTAAATCTTTATAAAATAAGATCAAAAGTAGAAATTCTTAATTTAAGTAACGAATTTGTGGTTGCTTGCTTTGGGTATGAAAAATATTTATCAATTGAAGGTTCGAAAAATATATTGGGATTTACTTTTAAATACAGAGAAGATCCAATTTTTTTAGATCCAAGGAATAAACTATTAGGGGCTAGACTTATTATAAACTTAGAGAAATTGTATCTATCTTTAAAAAAACTCAGTTTAAAAGACTCTAAAATAAATAACTATCATATCAAAAGTTATAAACTCGGAATTGTCCCCAAAAATTTTAATAAATTAAAAAATAAATTATTTGGTATTGAATGCAATTACGAAGAATTAAATGGAATTGATTTTAAAAAAGGTTGCTATGTGGGCCAAGAAAATACTGCAAGAATTAAATTAAAAAATAAACTTTCAAAAAGATTATTCCCAATAGAGGTTATCGATGGAAAATTAAATGAGAATGATACAATTTTTGCTGATGACACTGAAATTGGTAAAGTTCTAATTAGCGAAGAATATCCTTTTGCTTTAATCAAATTCTTAGACAAAAACTTCGATAAAGATAAAATTTTCAGATGTAAAAATGGTTCAATAAAAGTATTAATCCCAGATTGGCTTGAAATACCTTCATAGTTTGTTATGGAGTACTTGATGAAAGTTAAACTTATCTTTTATAAAGCTTTTGCTTTAATTTATTTATTATTTTGCACTAATGCCAGTGCAGCTAATGATGAAATATCATTTGGTGTAGCAATGGGTAAGGGTATAATGGAAAACGTAAAAGGTTTACATGATCCCGTTACTGGTAATGCGGGCACAACGATTAAAGGTTTGGTCTTAGATGATGATAGTTTAAATACAAATATCTCAATAAATTTTGATTATAATAAAAATCTTAAAGACAATCTCTATCTAAATTCAGGAATATCATTAGTTAAACATAGTACTAATGACACATCTATCACATTTGATGGTGGATATAATTCTTCTTTTCCAGATATATATTTTTATGGTTTAATTTTTGATTTGGGTCCAAGTTATAGATTTAAAGAAATTTCTAATCTAACACCCTATGCAAGTTTAAATGCTACTTATTTTTTAGGTAAACAATCAGACACTCAATATCTTGGTCCAAGATATGGTGAGGGTGGGCCACACACATATGTAAGATGTTTAGGTGTAACTCCAAATTTAGGTTTTTTTGTAAATTCTGGATTTCTAAAAGGTTATGGTTTCTCTATTGAAAGGTTGCTTCTTGAATGTGAAAATGATCAAATTAGAAGTATGGAAAATGGTTACGATGCTGATTTTGACATAACGCACTACAGAATTGATTACAGAATATCCTTTTAAATAAATATTTTTTGGTGCGGCTAGAGAGACTCGAACTCTCATGGACTAAGTCCACACGGCCCTCAACCGTGCCTGTCTACCAATTTCAGCATAGCCGCAAATTTGACCCACATTAAATCAATGACAAGTAGGTTTCAAATTGATAAATTTTTATTATGGAATTTAATCAAGAAGTAAAACAAGCAACCGATCCTATCTATAAAAAGATCTCTAAGGTTATGCCTGAAATTGAATGGTCTGTGCATGCCCCCTACATTCATAAAATAAATAAACTTAAAAAAGAAAAGAATGCAGTAATCTTAGCTCACAATTATCAAACCCCAGAAATTTATCATGGTATTGCAGATTTCTCAGCAGACTCTTTAGCTCTTGCTGTGGAAGCTTCAAAAACTTCAGCAGATATAATTGTTATGGCTGGTGTACATTTTATGGCTGAAACTGCAAAACTAATGAGTCCAAATAAAAAAGTCTTACTACCTGATATGAAAGCAGGTTGTTCTCTTTCATCTTCAATTACAGGAAAAGATGTAAGATTATTAAAAGAAAAATATCCTGGTGTTCCAGTAGTTTCTTATGTCAATACTTCTGCAGATGTAAAGGCAGAAACAGATGTATGTTGCACATCTGCAAATGCTGTAAAGATTGTAAAATCCTTAGGAGTTAAGAAAGTAATTTTTCTTCCAGATGATTATCTTGCAAAATATGTTGCCTCTCAAACAGATGTTGAGATCATTTCTTGGAAAGGAATTTGTATTGTGCATGATCAATTTAACGAAAAAGAAATTCAAAGCATTAGAAAGAATAACCCAGGGATTAAAATCATAGCTCATCCTGAGTGTCCACCAGATGTAATCAAAGCAAGTGATTTTGCTGGATCAACTTCAGGAATGATAAACTATGTTAAAGATAATCAACCAAAGAAAGTTATGATGGTAACCGAATGTTCAATGAGTGATAACATTCAAGTCGAAAATCCAAATGTAGAATTTATCAGACCATGCAACATGTGTCCTCATATGAAAAAAATAACCTTACCAAAAATTTTAGATTGTTTAGAAAATGAGACTGGTGAAATTTTTATGGATCAAGAAACAATCAATAAAGCAAGAATGTCAGTGGAAAAAATGGTCGCCATTGGTAGATAACTTTTTGTGTCTCAAATAAAACTCAGTGAAAATTTTATAAAAAGTAACGTTAAACTTGCTCTCAATGAAGATCTATATCCATCAGGCGATATTACTTCTGGTTTAATCGAAAATAATAAGATTATTGAAGCAAAATTAATATCTAACCAGGATGCTATCATTGGTGGACTACTATTTTTAAAATATACGTTTTCACTTATCGATAAAAAAATTAAGTTCACTTTAAAAACGAAAGATGGATCTTTTGTTAAAAGAAATTCAACAATTGCAATTATTAAAGGAAATAAAAAAAATATTTTAGTGGGAGAAAGAGTTGCACTAAATTTTTTATCGCATATTTCCGGTATAGCTACAAAAACAAATCAATTTGTAAAATTGGCAGGTAAAAAATGTAAAATTTGTTGCACAAGAAAGACTATACCTAAATTAAGAGTTATACAAAAATATGCAGTAAAATTAGGTGGAGGAACTAATCACAGATTTAATTTAAGTGATGAATTTTTAATAAAAGACAATCATATTGTAAATTCAAACATAAGGGAATTAGTCATTTTGGCAATCAAAAATAAAAAAAGAAAGAAAATAACTGTAGAAGTAGACACGATTAAACAGCTTAAGAAAATAATTGGATTAAAATTTGATCGTGTTTTATTTGATAACATGAGTATTAAAAATTTAAAATTAGGAGTTAAGCTTGCAAAAAAATATTATCAAACTGAAGCCTCAGGAAATATAAATCTCAAAAAAGTTAAATCGATTGCAAAAACTGGTGTAGATAGAATTTCTGTTGGCAGCATAACTCATAGCGCACCAGCGATTGATTTTAAATTAGAAATTTAAATAACAAATTTTGAGAGATCTGGTTTGAAGTAATTTGGACCTTTCATTACTTTGCCGTTTTCATTATAAATTGGTTTTCCATTCTCGTCTAACTTGCTCATGTTAGAATTTTGAACCTCATCAAAACACTTATCTAAATCAATTCCAAAAGCATGTCCTGCCCCATAAGTTACATATAAAATATCAGTTAAAGCATCAGCAACCTCTAATAAATCCTTGTTATTCATTGCATCTGTTAACTCACTCAATTCCTCTTTTATTAGATCTAATCGCAGTTTATTGATTTTATCTGTACTAAATGAAGGTTTATTTTTGACCTCTTGACCAAAGGTTTTCATAAAAATTCCAACCTTACTAAAATTTGACATAATGCTCCTGTAAGTTTTATAAAATTAATGTATATTTATAGTAATTTAATATTTGCCTATTAATCAATGAAATTTAGAAAAGAATTCGATAGTATTGGAGCAATTAATGTTCCTAATGATAAATATTGGGGAGCTTCTACACAAAGATCAAAAAAATATTTTGATATTGGAGAGTTTTTAGTAAGACCAGTTTTAATCAAATCTATCGCAATAATAAAAAAAGCTGCTGCTATAGTTCATAGAAAAGAAAAACAGATTGTACCAAAAATTTCTAATGCCATTGTAAAAGCATCCAATGAAGTAATAAGTGGTAAATTAGATGAACACTTCCCATTAAAAGTTTGGCAAACTGGCTCTGGTACTCAAACTAATATGAATGTAAATGAAGTAATTGCAAATAGAGCAATCGAAATTTTAGCCGGAAGAAAAGGCACAAAAAAACCAGTTCATCCAAATGATCATGTAAATAAATCACAATCTACCAATGATGTATTTCCTACAGCAATGCATATAGCTATAGCTATGGAAACTAAAAATAAGTTGCTACCGTCTCTTGAGCTTTTGAATAAGGAATTGAAAAAAAAAGTTTCCCAATTTAAAAATATTGTAAAAGTTGGAAGAACTCATCTTCAAGACGCAACTCCTTTGTCATTGGGGCAAGAGTTTTCAGGATATCAATCTCAATTAGAGGATTGTATTTTTAGGATTAAAAATGCTTTAAACGAAATTTATTATTTAGCTCAAGGTGGTACTGCAGTTGGCACAGGAATTAATAGTAAAAAAGGTTTTGATAAAAAAATAATTAATGAAATAAAAAAAATTACTCAATTACCCTTCAAGCCAACCAAAAATAAATTTGCTGCATTAGCAGCTCATGATGAGATAGTAAATTTTTCTGGAACCTTAAATACTACTGCCGTTAGTTTAATGAAAATTGCAAATGATATAAGATTTTTAGGATCGGGACCTAGAGCTGGATATGGTGAAATAATTTTGCCTGCAAATGAACCCGGTTCATCAATTATGCCTGGAAAAGTAAACCCAACACAATCAGAGGCAGTGACAATGGTTTGTGTTAAAGTAATTGGTAATCATAATGGGATAACAATGGCAGGTTCTCATGGACATTTTGAACTTAATGTTTTTAAACCATTAATTGCTCACAACATTTTACAATCTATTGATCTTCTCGCAGACAGTACCAAAAATTTTGCTTTATATTGCGTAAAAGGAATTAAAGCAGATAAAGTAAAAATTAAAAAATTTTTAGACAACTCATTAATGCTAGTAA
>CACMAB010000025.1:0-5977 GCA_902611635.1 uncultured Pelagibacteraceae bacterium
TAATTTATCTGGATATATATTTCTTTTACTGGCAATTATCTTAGGCATTACTTCAAATGGTTTTTTAAAATCAACTAATGGATTTACCAATATTGGCCCGACAATTTTTTGTGCAATATCAATAATCGCTTGTATTTTTTGTTTATCAAAAGCAATGAATATCATTCCTGTAGGTTTCACTTATGCTACGTACGGGGGACTAACAATTACTGCAGTAACTTTATTTGGTGTGTTTAAATACAATCAAATACCAAATCTCTATGGTATTATTGGAATAGCTCTAATTGTTGTCGGTGTAATTCTTTTGAATACTCTTGGTAAAACTACTTAGTTATTGGTCTAAGCATTTTTAAAATTTTATTATGAATATTGTTATTAACTGAAGCAACAATATTTCCGCCTTTAACCGCATCTGTATTTTTCCATGTACTAACAACTCCACCAGCTGCTTTTATAATTGGTATTAAAGGATGAATATCCCAAATTTTATTTCCACATTGAATAACCACATCAACTTTACCTTCTGCAAGATGTGAGTAACTAAGAGCATCTGCACAAGGAAACTGCATTAGTTTTAAAATTTTTGGTATTTTTTTTTGTTTATTTAAAGATAACATGCCATGAAAAGCAGCAGACATCTTTATATTTTTGAATAAGATTTTTTTATTAACTTTTATTTTTCTTTTTTTTCTTTGATCCACAACATATGCAACTTTATCTGAGGCATTAAAATAATATTTTTTAAGAACAGGATAGTTTGCCAGTCCAATAACAGGGTTCCCTTTATAATTTAAAGAGATCAAGTTACTCCAAGTAGGATTACCAATTACATAAGACCTGGTTCCATCGATTGGATCAATGACCCAAGTAAAATCACTTTTAGTTTTCTTTTTGCCAAACTCCTCACCTATAACTTGATGACCAGGAAACCTTTTTCCTATCTCTTTCCTGATAAATTTTTCAAAAGCTTTATCTGAGGTTGTAACAGGATCGAATCCCTTGCCTTTTAATTTGTTAGAGACTTTAAAAGTTCTATTAAGTTTAGAATAATAAAACTTAGTAAGTTTTCTAGCTAAGCCATCAACAAACTTAGAATACCTTTTAAAATCTGATGAATTTAATTTTGACACATGGGACTATTACTATTTAATTTATATTGATTAAAGTAAAATTTTAAATAATTCTCTTATTATTGTATGAAAATAGAATTAAACGATAACAAAGTGTTTTTTGAAAAACAGGGTGCAAAAAAAGAAATTCACCCTTTCTGGCTAAGAGAACGGGTGAATAGTGAGAATTTTTTAGACCAAAAAACTCAACAAAGATTATTTGATCCAACAATGCTTAAAAATAGCTCAGAAATTTCAAAAGTGAATATTTCAGATAAATTTCTTGAGGTAAGTTTTAAAGATGGTTCATACGCAAAACTAGTTATCGAAAATATACTTAAAGAGTTTGAGAAAGATAATGAATTATACTTTATTGATAAAATTTCATGGAAATCAGACTTTCAAAATAACAATATTTATAAGTTTAATAAAAACTTTTTTGAGGAAAAAATAATGTATGAGTCTTTATTAAACTTTTACAAATATGGATTTGTTATATTTGAAAATGTTCCTACCCAAGATAACTTTATTGTCAATTTCGCTAATTCAATCGGGAGTATTAGACGAACAAATTTCGGTGAGTTTTTTAATGTCAAATCAAAACCAAATCCAAATGATCTTGCCTATACTTCATTGCCTTTAGCACCACATACTGACAATCCTTATAGAAAACCAGTACCTTGTATACAATTGCTGCATTGCATCGAAAATGAAGTTGGTGGTGGCTTATCCACATTGGTTGATGGTCTTGCCGTAACGGAAGAGTTAAAAAAAGAACATCCTAGTTTTTTCCAAATTTTAACTGAAATAAAAGTCAGATTTCAATTTGTCGATGATAATGTTGTTTTAGAAGACTGGGCAGAGATGATCCAACTTGATGAAAACAAAAGACTTAAACAAGTCAGATTTAGTCCTCGATTAGATTTTGTCCCCTTAATGGATAAGGGAAAATTAGAATTATATTACGCAGCTAGAAACAAAATATCAGAAATGTACAACTCAGAAAAATTCAGAATTGAATTTAAATTAAAACCTGGTGATCTATTGATGATGGATAACTATAGACTTCTTCACGGCAGAACCGAATATAATGCTAATGAAGGTAATCGATTTTTACAAGGTTGCTATATAGATTATGATAGCACTGAGGGAAAACTCAAACACCTGAAAAGAAAATTCAATATATAGATTATTTGTTAAAGCAATTGTTTACTAATATTGCCATTAATATCCAAATTACAAATGTTTCCCCATGACTAAATGTGTAATCAGCTCCAGCAAAACCTGCTGCAATATTTATAGCGTAAATAATTATCGTAGAGACAATTAAGCTTACAAGTAAGTTAATTAATCCTTTTACATATTTCATAATGAAACAATATAGATATTAAAACTCAATGCAATTTTTAATTTTCTATTTTTAAGTGAAGTTTTTTTAAGATGTGGGAAGACTAATAAATAGTTAGGTTGTATTCAAGAAATATATTTAATTAATTTGCAAATAAATATCTTGAATACAACCTAGCTGAAATTTAACTTCTAATTAAGGAGGTAGTTTTAATGAATCAAATGCCACCTGACACTTAGCTGGGTAGCTTTATATTTCATAAAAACGAAAACAAAAAACTTAAAGTCCATTCGGACTTAAATGCCATCAAGGCGACTTAAGGGAGCTCTTTTGGCTGGAGAGCAAAAGGGCAACCCCTTAAGTGAATTGAATTTACTTTTTTAAAATTCGGCAAATTAATTTATCTCTAAAATTTAGTCTTTTGTTATATTTCCTGCTGATTTCGTTTATTCCTTTTAAAATATCTGCACTACTTAAATTCAATAATGTTGAAATGTATCGATTTTTAATCATTTCCACATATTTCTCTCTCGATATCTTTACTTTGAAAGAAAACGTCTTCGAAACACTTCCAGGATATAAACTATTTATATATCTCAGTATCTTTTGATCTCTTTTAAGCGATTTACTTAATTTTTTTTTCATTATTACAAAAGTTGGAATTTCATTTTTAGATGTGGCCAAGGTAAATATTGCTATCCGACCACCAAAATTAAGACAATTCAAACATAGTAAAAGTAGTTTTTTTATATCTTTAAGTGATAAAAAATGAATTGTTTGTTTTAGTAAAATTAAATCAAATTTTTTTCTATTCTTTTTTAAGTAACTTATTGCGTCAGTTTTATTAAAAATAATTCTTTTATCTCGATCTTTATGTTGCTCAATATCAATACCTATTGGCTTCTTAATTAATCTAAGCTTAGAAGTTAGATTTCCTAATATCTTACCTCTGCCACATCCAATATCTAAAATTTCAGAATTCTTATTGAGTTTAGTTTCTTTGATTAAGAATTTGTTAAATGATTTAATATAACTGGTTGATGAAAGCCAAGTTTTATTGTCCCAATTCTTTAATGACACGCAATATTAAATTTTTTTAATCGCCAATAATTATAGGGCCAAGGAGTTAAAAAACCAGCTAAGAGCATAATTGGCACAACCCACCATGTTAATATTGCACCACCAGTCAAAAAGTAATCAGTTAAGTTCATTGCAACTTCCATACTTATCATTGATATAAAACTCATTCCAATTGCAGTTTTAAAAGCTTTTGAAAAATCAAAACTTTGTCTCATTAATATAATTGTTTCCAAAATAATACTTGTAATCAAACCATTAATGATAGCTAAAATCATAATTCCTAGAACAGGAAATGGAATTTGTGTTAGCTGAAAAAATAAAATTGTACCCAAATCTCCGATCGCACAACCCAATAAACACCAAGCGGTGTTTTTAGCACTTCTTTTCCAAGTATGTTTGCATGACCAATGAAAATTAGCCTTCGCAGTTGTGTCCATTAAGTTAATTTATATCAACTTTAGCAATCATTCCAACTTGATAATGACCAGGAACATTGCAAGCTACTTCAATGTTAACTGCGTTATCAAATTTCCAGATGATTTCTCCCTTTTGTTTTGGTTCAAGCAAAACACTATTGCTATGTGAATGGGCCATAGCTTTATCCATTTTTGCCATTTTTTTCATTTTTTCTTTATCAATGGAATCAGCTAATAGAATTTCATTTTCAACCATTTTTATCATTTCTGGTTGATGTTTCATGTGCATCATCTTATTTGCAATATTAAATTCATGGACAAGCATACCAGCATTTTCCACTTCAAATTTAATTGTTTCACCAGCTTTAATTTGAAATGAACTTGGTTCATAATAGTTGTCATACATCACAACTTTAACTACACGTGAGATTTCACTTTCTTTACCTTTAGAGCCTATTTTCATATTTTTATCAGCATAGGCAAATGTATAAGTAAATATAAAGATAACTAAAAATTTAAATATTTTCATAATGTGTGTAGAAGTAATCCTTGGTATTATTTTTACAATGGGTCAATTTGTACTTATGTGTTATTATAATTAAATGATTTTCAAACAATTATTCGACAAAAATTCTTCTACATATACCTATTTAGTTTCATCTGGAAAAGGAAGAGAGGCGTTAATTATTGATCCTGTGTTAGAAAATGTTGGCGAATACATAAATTTACTAAAGGAGTTAGATTTAAAATTAGTAAAAGTAATTGATACCCACATACATGCAGATCATGTAACAGGGGCATCTAAGCTTAAAGATATTACTAAATGTTCTACAATTATGGGCGCCCATACTCCTGCAGATGCTGTTGAAATAAAAGTTAAAGATGATGAATATATTAGTCTAGATAATCTTAAAATTAGAGCGATGTATACTCCTGGACATACTTCAGATAGTTATAGCTTTTTAATGGATAATTATCTTTTTTCAGGTGACACACTACTAATTAACGGAACTGGTCGAACAGACTTTCAAAATGGTAGTTCGAAAGATGCTTATAATTCAATTTTTAATAAACTTTTAAAATTACCTGAGGAAACTCTTTTGTACCCTGCTCATGATTATAAAGGTGAAAAAGTAAGCACGATTGGTAAAGAAAAAAAACAAAACCCAAGATTACAAGTAAGTAGTGTTGATGAATATATTGAGATCATGAACAATCTTAATTTAAAAAAACCTGCTCAGATTGATTTCAATGTATCTAAAAATATTAATTTAGGTGTTTAAATTAAATCGAGGACTCTAAAGCTTTATAGATTAGTTCTTTAGTAGTCTCTCCAAGACTTCGATAAACTTCTTTATTATCTTTAGTTTGATATTGTACATTAAAAAAATTAGCAATTTCTTTGTTGGTGACATCAAATGCAAAATATTCAATATTTTTAAAATCATTTTTTGCTTTTTGCAAAACTTTCATTTGACTAGCACAGGACATACAATACTTAATCCAAGAACTCACTACTACAACCTTACCCTCAGATTGTGCCTTATCAAATAATTCTTTTTTAAAAGTTGTTTCCTTTTCCATCGCATTGACATTGAATGCAAATAAAAGAAAACAAAAAGTTAAAATTTTTTTCATGATTGTTTATACAACAAATATTAAAAACCAATAAGAAGCTAAACCTGAAAATATTGTCGCAATTATACTCCTTGAGAAAATACCAATAACCATTGCAATTATTGCTGCTAATATCTTTGGATTATCATCTATTTCAAACAAGCCTTTGTCATTAATAAAAATTGCTGGAAAAATTATCGCAGGAAATATTGCAGATGGCACAAATGATAATATCTCTCTAATTCTATCATTGAACATTTCCTTTTTAATTAAAGCTATCATGGAAAATCTTGTTAGATAAGTGATCAATCCACAATATAAAATTAATGCCCAGTTACTCATGCTTTTTTATTTTTCATTGTTAAAATCATTGCTGTAAATAATCCTGCCAAAGCTGCAACTATGAC
>CACMAB010000026.1:0-5260 GCA_902611635.1 uncultured Pelagibacteraceae bacterium
TCTTGAAGAATTCCACAAATTTTTTTTCCTTTGATTAACAAATCATTTGGTTTTTTATATACAATTCTGTTTTTGTAATATTTTGAAATTATTTTTTTTACTAATATACAATTTAATTTTGTAATTTTAGTTAAATTTAAATCCATATTTTCTAAATTATAGAAAAAACTTACAAACAAATTTCCTTTAAATGAAATCCATTTTCGTCCGTACTGCCCACGTCCATTACTTTGGCTATCAGCGATTATCATTCCATAATTTAAATTGGAACTTTTAACCATTCTTATGGCTGTATCATTCGTACTTCTTAATTTTTTAAATCTTAAAATTCTGAATTTCATTAAATTATGTTAATTCTGGAAACTACCTCTATTAATTGACTGGGAAATATGAAGTATATCAGAATTAACAATGTAGATGCTGTTAAAGAAAATTTTAACCAAAAACCATGATCAGTATCATATTTTTCTTTTTGTTCATCAAAATACATAATTTTAATTAACCTTAAATAATAAAAAGCTGCAACGACTGTTGATAATAAACCAACGATTGCTAAAAAATACATTGATTGTTCAATGACTGCTTTAAAAACATAAAACTTAGCGAAAAAACCAGCCAAAGGAGGAATCCCAGCTAGTGAAAATAAAATTATTAGTAATGATAACGCTAGCATTGGATGATTTTTAGATAAACCTGACAAATCATCTATTTTTTCGTAATAGTTATTGTCTCGTTTTAACATTAACAAGCATGAAAATAATCCTAAGTTCATTAGTATATATATAGTTATATAAATTACTGAACTTTGAATGCCATCATTCGTACCTGCTGCTACACCAGCTAGAGCGTAACCAACATGACCTATGGAGCTATAAGCAACAAGCCTTTTCAAATTTGTCTGTCCTATGGCTGCGATAGCACCAAATAGCATTGATGCGATTGATAAAAAAATTAAAATCATTTGCCACTGATCAATCAGATTTAAAAATGGTACATATAAAAATCTTATAAATACTGTCAGTGCTGCTATTTTTGGAACCATTGTAAAAAATAATGTCACCGAAGTAGGTGAACCTTCATATACATCTGGAGCCCACATATGAAAAGGAACAGCAGAAATCTTAAAGGCTAGTCCCACTAAAATAAATACGATACCAAATGTCAAAGCATACTCATTTGAATTTAATTGATCAGCTATTACATTAAAATTGGTAGAGCCAGTAAATCCATATATTAAAGAGCAACCATAGAGCAACAAACCGGAGGATAGAGCACTTAAAACAAAATATTTAAGTCCCGCTTCAGAAGATTTGATTTCATCTCTATTGAATGTAGCTAAAACATATAAGGCCAACGACTGAAGCTCAAGGCCCATATAAAATACAATTAAGTCATTAGAATTAATCATAACCATCATTCCTAATACAGAACTTAAAATTAATATTGGATACTCAATCTTAAAGATTTGAAAAGTTTTAAGATAGTTCGAAGAAATGATTAGGACTAAGAAAGCAGCTAATAAAGTGATTATCTTCATTAAAGAAGATAAATAATCAATAATAATACTATTATTAAATAATTTTGTTTCATTGATACCAATTGTTTCATTAAAAGTAATAACAGCGGTTATAATCAAAACAGCTAAAGAAAAACTCTGAACAAGTCTTGAGCTATTTTTTTTAAAAACACCTAATATTAATAAAAACATTATCGACAAAGATAAAAATATTTCGGGTAATACTAATTGTAAATTTTCCATTATGTTTTACTTGCTAATTTAAAATTATATTGATCAATTAAATCTGAGATAGAAACCTCAATTGTGTTAATTAGAGGATCTGGATAAAATCCAAAAAATAGTGTTGGTACAGCTAAACAAGATAAAATAAATAACTCAGATCTATTTAAATCAAACATCTGTTTTAAATCTGTATTTATTAATTTTCCAAAAACTACTCTTTTGTATAACCAAAGCATATATGCAGCGCCAATAATTACCCCTAAGCTAGCAATCACAGCTACTAAAAAATTATCCTTAAATGCACCCATCAAAATTAAAAACTCCCCAACAAAACCACTTGTTCCAGGTAGGCCTAGAGCTGCTAAAGTAAATAACATAAATAAAATAGAATATTTTGGAATAATACTTACGATTCCACCATAAGTATTTATAAGTCTTGAATGCATTCTGTCATAAACAACACCTACACATAAAAAAAGTGCTGCAGAAACTAGTCCGTGACTGATCATTTGAATAATACTTCCCTCAATACCTTGTTGCTGAATTGTAAAAATTCCTAAAGTAACGTAACCCATATGGGCAACTGATGAATAAGCAATTAGCTTTTTCATATCCTCCTGCATTAAAGCTATGAAAGAAGTAAAAATAATCGCAATTACGCTGAGTGTGTAAATCAATGGGGTGAAGATTTCTGATGCTGCCGGAAATAATCCAAGAGAAAATCTTATAAAACCATAACCTGCCATTTTTAGTAATATAGCTGCTAATAAAACAGATCCTGCTGTTGGTGCTTCAACATGAGCATCTGGTAACCATGTATGAACTGGCCACATAGGAGTTTTAACTGCAAAAGAGCTAAAAAAAGCTAACCATAAAAGATTTTGGTACTTTATATCAATTCCAGAATTATAAAGTTCAACTACATCTGTAGTTCCATTCAGCCAATAAATTGTAATTATAGCTACTAACATTAAAACTGAACCAAGCAAAGTATACAAAAAAAATTTAAATGCTGAATAAACTCTTCTGGCACCACCCCAGATACCAATAATTAAAAACATGGGAATTAAACCTGCCTCAAAAAATAAATAAAAAATAACAAGGTCTAAAGAGCAGAATACACCGATCATAAAAGACTCCATGATAAGTACAGCTATCAAAAATTCACTTAGTCTCTCTTTGATTGAATTATTTACCGATACAATACAAAGGGGTGTAATAAATGTTGTGAGTAAAATAAATAAAATTGAAATACCATCAACACCTACCTTGTAATTTATTAAATCTTTAATCCAAATCCTTTCCTCAACAAATTGAAACTCAGAAGTTGTTGGATCAAATAATATCCATAGATAAATTGATAAAAAAAAATTTACTGCTGAAGTAAATAAAGCAACATATTTTCCAGTAAAATTATTTTTTTTATCACTTTTGGTAAAAAATAAGAATAAAGCTCCAATTGATGGTAATAAAATCAAAAAGGAAAGAATAGGAAAGTTCATTATTTTACAATTAAGAATGTTAATAAAGCAGAAAAACCAAGTAACATTACAAAAGCATATTGATATATGTACCCACTTTGAAATTTATTAGCTTTTACTGAAAATTTTTTGATCATCGACGAAATACCGTCTGGACCAAACCCATCGATAATTTTCAAATCAAAGAACTTCCATAAAAATAAACCTAATTTTTTTGATGGTTTAACAAATAAAACATCATAAAGTTCATCAAAATACCATTTATTTAATAAAAACTGATAAAGCGGTTTATTTATACTAGCCAATCGTTCAGGTAAATTTCTATTTTTAAGGAATAAATAATATGCTAGTGGAATAGATAATATTACCAAAGTTGGAGTAAGTAATAAAAACCATAGTGGTGGGTGATCAGTGCTTAATGGTTTTAGAAAAAATATTGAGTCACGCCAAAAATTATTTAGACCTTCATAACCGATAAATAATTCTTTAAATAAAAATCCTGCAAATATTGCACCAATTGATAATAAAACTAGAGGTATCAACATCACGATAGGAGACTCGTGCGTCTCATCTATCTTAATCTCTTTATTATTATACTCACCATGAAAAGTTTTAAAAATTAATCTCCAAGAATAAATTGATGTAAGAAATGCTGTAAAAATACCTATACCAGCAGCATAATAACCTGTTGTATTTCCTCTCAAATAAGCGAATTCAATTATTGCATCTTTAGAATAAAAACCTGATAAAAATGGAAACCCCGTTAAAGCTAGCGTTCCTATAATCATTAGTGAATAGGTGTATGGAAGTTTTTTCCACACTCCGCCCATATTATTTATATTTTGTTCGTCTTTAAAAGCATGAATAACTGAACCAGATCCTAAAAATAATAGTGCTTTAAAAAACGCGTGAGTGAATAAATGAAACATTGCAACATTATATGCTCCCACGCCAGTGGCAAAAAACATGTAACCTAATTGGCTACAAGTAGAGTACGCAATTATTTTTTTAATATCATTTTGTACCAGAGCTACTGTTGCAGCAAAGAATGCGGTACTCATACCAACAATTGTAATGATATTTAAAGCTAAATCAGAGTATTCATAAATTGGTGAACACCTTACAACTAGAAAAACTCCTGCTGTAACCATTGTGGCTGCATGAATTAAGGCAGAAACAGGTGTTGGCCCCTCCATAGCGTCTGGTAACCAAGTATGAAGTAAAATTTGCGCTGATTTACCCATTGCACCAATGAATAAAAGTAAGCAAATCAAATCTACAGCATTAAATGTGATACCTAAAAATATCAAATTTTTATCTGTAATGTTTGGAATTTCAGCAAAAACCTCAGTGTAATTTACAGTTCCAAATAAATAAAAAATTAAAAATATTCCTAGAGCAAATCCAAAATCACCCACTCTATTCACTACAAATGCTTTAATTGCAGCTTTGTTAGCTGATTCTTTTTTAAACCAAAATCCTATTAAAAAATACGAACATAAGCCTACACCTTCCCAACCAAAAAATAATTGAATGAAATTATCTGCAGTAACTAACATCAGCATTGCAAATGTAAATAAAGATAAGTAAGCCATAAATCTTGGTTTGTGCGGGTCGTGAGACATGTAACCGATTGAATAAATATGAACTAAGGCAGAAACTGATGTAACAACAACTAACATCACAGCAGATAATGAATCAATTTTCATTGACCAATTTACTTCAAGTGATCCAGAGCTAATCCATGTCGCAATTATGATATTCTCTTGATATTGATTAACAACAACCTCATACAAAACGAGGACAGAAAAAATTGCTGAAATAGATACCAATAGGCTGGTAATTATTTCTGAACTTCTATCTCCTATCAATTTTCCAAAAAATCCTGAAATAATTGAAGCAATTAATGGTAATGTTATAATTGAAACTTCCATTTTAACCTTTAAGTTTATCTATCTCCTCTACTCGAATAGTTCCAGAGTTTCTAAAATAAACAACTATGATCGCAAGACCAATTGCAGCCTCAGCTGCAGCAACA
>CACMAB010000027.1:0-5022 GCA_902611635.1 uncultured Pelagibacteraceae bacterium
TAGTTACATTTGATGGCACTGATCATTTTAAACTAAGTGATGAAGTATATGAACAAGTTTGTAAGGCAACAAAGTTGATCCCACAACGTGCGATAATGGGTGCAAATTTTTTAAATTTTAGAGCTCATGAAATTTATACAATTAACGGAAATAAAATTGACGAGACGTTTGTAAAATGGGATGACACAAAAAATAAGTGTTTTGCAGGTTTTACGGTAAGTGGAAACAATGTAGGAGTAAATGAGTCGATAACTGTTAGTGGTGAAGCCCTAAGTTTCTTAAGTACTGGAATTGATACTAGAGTTTATTTTATTAAAAATTTTTAAGGGGAAATGGTTACAATATTATGGATTTAATTTTACCTTATTTTCATATAACTTAATTGAGATTTATGGCTGAGACAGTAATCAAATGTGAAAATGTCTACAAAATTTTTGGATCAAATGCCAAAAAAATGCTTCAAGAGTCAAATGGAAATGTTGATGCCAAAACTTTTCAAAAAAATGGATGTATCGTAGGTGTAAACAATGCATCATTTGAAGTCTCAAAAGGTGAGATGTTAGTTGTGATGGGTTTATCTGGTTCAGGTAAATCAACATTATTAAGATGTATATCTAGATTAACAGATGCAACAGGTGGTAAAATTTTCATTGAAGGACAAGATCTATTACAACTAAACAACAAAGAGCTTATTGAGCTAAGAAGAAATAAAATGGGTATGGTTTTCCAAAGCTTTGCTTTACTGCCTCATAAAACAGTTGTGGAGAACATCGCTTTTCCCCTTCAGATTAAAGGTGTCAAAACTGAGGACAGTATTAGTAAGGCAATGGATATGGTCAAGCTAGTTGGACTTGATGGAAGAGAAAACTATTTTCCAAGAGAATTATCTGGAGGACAGCAACAACGAGTAGGAATCGCTAGATCTCTAGCAGTCGAACCAGATATTTGGTTTTTAGATGAACCATTTTCAGCTTTAGATCCTTTAATCAGAAAAGAAATGCAAGATGAATTTTTAAGACTTCAAGAAAAATTACAAAAAACAATTATGTTTATAACTCATGATTTTGATGAAGCTTTAAAACTTGCTGATCGTATCGCAATTATGAAAGATGGTATAATTGAGCAATTAGATACTCCCGCTAATATTGTTTTAAATCCAGCCACAGAGTATGTACGAAAGTTTACAGAAGAGGTCCCAAGAGAAAAAGTTTTATTAATTGAAGATGTAATGGATGCATCTAAAAATGATTTAGGTGATTTAAAAGTCTCAAAGGATGAAATAATCGAAAATGTTGCAGAAAAAATTCTTACTCAAGAAAAAGCCGTAGCTGTGATCGATAGTAAAAATGAAATTGTGGGCTCAATAAACCCAACTAAAATTATTAATACAGTTTTTGGAGGAAGAAAAAATAATAATTAATTATGGAATTTTTAAAAAAATACCCCAAAACATTTCAATGGTTATTTTTATTAATTGTATTTTTTGCTTTATGTTTTGCTATTGAAGTTCCAGAAACATATAAATTTATCCGTGGCCAAGCAGAATTTGTAAAAGATCCAAATCAGAGTAGTTATGTGTTTTTAGGTAAAGAGGTGAGATATTATGCCTTTGATGTTTTTTGGCGGTTACCGCCATTACTTGGATGGCTACCTATTTGGATAAACGACTCTTTATTTTTCTTAATGAATGAATGGATGCCAATTGAGGTTTGGAATGAAGATACACAAGAGTTTAAAAGTCGTCCTATAGTTTTACAAATAAGTAGAAATTTAACAGCGTTTATGACTTTCTTAATACAATTAATAAGAGAGGTTTTATTAGGTGGTCTTGAAACTATAGTGGCATTTAGCAGTTGGGATTGGATCGATAAAAATCCTTGGGCTGAACTTCCAGGATTACCATGGACTATTGTAGCAGCAGGTGCAGCAATCCTTTCATATAAGGTGAGTGGGAAAGGTCTAGCATTGTTTGCTGGTTTAACGATGATTTATATTTCAATATTTGGTCAATGGAAACCATCTATGCAAACTCTTTCATTTATATTAGTGGCAGCGCCCTTGTCGTTTATTTTTGGGTTAGGCTTAGGAATAGCAGCATTTAAAAGTAAACGTGTCGAGAAAGCTATTTATCCAATATTATTAGTGATGCAGACTATGCCACAATATGCGGTATTGGTTCCTGCTTTAGTTCTTTTTGGAGTTGGTGATCATGCTGCAGTTATAATAACTATGGTTGTCGCTATACCACCAATGATATTACTAACCATATTAGGCTTAAGAGCAGTACCTCCAGAAGTTATTGAAGCTGGTAGAATGAGCGGATGTAACAATTGGCAATTAATGTTTAAAGTTTTAATTCCAACTGCAAGAAGAGATATTTTAATTGGTGTCAACCAAGTCATTATGGTCTGTTTTTCCATGGCAGTAATCTCAGCTTTTATTGGTGCAAAAGGTTTAGGATTTAATCTGCTATTAGCACTAAATCAGTTAAATATTGGATTGGCACTAGAAGCAGGCTTATGTATTAGCTTAATTGCGATTTTATTAGATAAAATGTCATTAGCTTGGGCTAATAAACAAACAGATTATTTTGGTAATTTGACATTCTTTCAAAGAAATAAAAATATCTTATTTTTTGCAGCAACAATAATTGTTGGAATAGTACTGGCTTATATTGGAACCTTTTTATTTAAAGGTAGTTTTAATTATCTATTTGAAGTTCCACATAATAAAGGAATATCAACAGCTGATTTTTGGAATAAAGGGGTTGATTGGATTTTTGATACTTTTTTTGTTTATATTAAAGCATTTAATACATGGCTCATTCAAGAGGTGCTTCAGCCGATGAGGGCTTTATATTTAAGGATGCCAGCTGTAGCAACTATAGTTTTAGTTGTTGGTGCGGGATATCTAATTGGTGGAATTCGTTCAGCTTTAGTCGTTTGCGGATTAACACTATTTATTGCTTTAAGTCCCTGGTGGGATAGGGCGTTAGTAACGACTTATATGGCAACATTTGGAGTAATTGTATCTTGCACTATTGGATTTACAGTTGGTACATTATGTTTTCAAAATAAAAACTCTGCTAAATTCATGTTAGGAGTATGTGATATTTTTCAAACATTCCCATCATTTGTTTATCTAATTCCAGTGATGATGTTATTTGGTATTACGGATACATCTGTTTTAATAGCTGTTATAGTTTATGCAACAATACCTGCTACTAGATACACTATTGAGGGATTGAGGAGTGTTCCTGCTGGTTTACACGATGCTGCAACTATGTCTGGTGTCAATAAATTTCAAAGATTAACAAAGATAGAATTTCCTTTAGCTTTTCCTCACATGATGCTTGGTATAAATCAAACAATTGTATTTGCTTTATTCATGGTAATTATTGGAGCTTTCATTGGTACTGAAGATTTAGGACAATATATATTAAAAGCACTATCAGATAAAAAAGGTGCTGGGATTGGGTTAACACTTGGTATTTGTGTAGCTTTTATAGCTCTTATATTTGATAATCTGATTAGATCTTGGGTTGAAAAAAGAAAAAAACACCTAGGTATTGATTAAAACTTAATTATTTATTCAAAAAAGTTTTCAAAGTATCATCCATTGCTTTTGCCCAAGGTGTGTGGTGAACCGGTGCAACAGATCCTGTTACCGGAGATGAGAAAGATTTATCTCTATAAGTTGATATGTCTTCAACTTTATGATGTTCCCATTCTTTAAAATGTTTTCTTATTAATTCAAAATCAATTTTAGGATAATCAGACATTTCATGTAGCTCCTTGGTATACTCTGTTTGAAAATCAATCATTTGATCAGGATTTTCAAGTTTTTCTTCCATTGCAACCCATTTGCTTATGTCATTTTCAATTTCTTTACTATCAGGCATTTTTATTTTACCCATAACTACATCACGAGCATACCAAGCTTGGCAATCGAACATATTAAATGTATGAAATTGATCCTGCATGCCAAGATACATAAGTTTATGATTATCTTGCCAGACTACACCTTTGTATAATTTTGGTGGATAGAGTCTATTTCTTGTCTTCAGTTGTAAGTTTTCCTCTAAGAATGGAAAATGGTGTAAGTATCCTGTACATAAAATTATAACGTCGGTTTCTTGTTCAGTACCATCTTTAAAGATAGCTTTCTTTCCATCTAGTCTATCTAGGTAATGGACTTCTTTCATGCCTTTTGGCCATTTGAATCCCATTGGGTTGTGTCTATATCCAATAGTTACACTTTTTGCTCCATACTTATTACATTGAAGCGCAATATCTTCAGCTGAATAACTACTGCCTAATACCACAATATTTTTACCTCTAAACTCTTCTGCATCTCTAAAGTCGTGGGAGTGCATAATTCTTCCTGGGAATGATTTCATTCCATCATATTCAGGAATAAATGGAACAGAAAAATGACCAGTTGAGACAATTACAAAATCGAAATTTTCTTTTAAAATTTTATCATTTACTTTATCTTGATAGCTAATTTCAAATTTTTCATTTTTAAAGATTGTATTAATGACCCTTGTATTAAATTTAACTTTATTTTTTAAATTTCCACTTTTAGCTCTTCCAACAATATAGTCGTATAGTACCTCCCTTGGAGGAAATGACGGAATTGCTTTGCCAAAATGTTTATCAAAAGAATAGTCAGCAAACTCTAAACATTCCTTGGGTCCATTAGACCAAAGATATCTATACATACTATTTGGAACTGGATCTCCATACTGATCAGAACCTGTTCGCCAACTATAATTCCAGAGGCCACCCCAATCTTCTTGTTTTTCAAAACAAACCACTTCAGGAATTTTTTCACCTTTTTTTTCTGCTTGCTCAAATGCTCTTAACATTGATAAGCCACATGGACCTGCACCGATAATAGCTACTTTACTCATAAGATTTAATAAAAATTAAGTTTATTTTACTAACAAAATATTAAAATTTAAAATAAAATAATGACTTAATATGAAAATTGACATAGAAAATTTTCACGTATGTGTTG
>CACMAB010000028.1:0-4852 GCA_902611635.1 uncultured Pelagibacteraceae bacterium
TTTTGAATTTGATTTATCTGCAGCTATGACAGCTGGAATGTCTACAGTCATATTTACTCTATTGTTTGTTGACTTTTTTGATACTGCAGGAACTTTAACTTCAGTTGCCAATGTAGTTGGAAAAGTGGGCAAAGATGGAAAAGTTAAAGACATCAATAAAGCAATGTTATCAGACAGCGTTAGTACTGTTGCAGGAGCTGTAATGGGAACTACAACTGTAACTAGTTACGTTGAGTCTGGGGCTGGGGTAAAAGCTGGTGGAAAGACTGGAATGACCTCTTTGGTTATTGGTATATTATTTTTAGCATGTATATTTTTTGCGCCCTTAGCAACTAGTTTGCCAAAGCAAATTGATGGTGCTGCTTTACTTTTTGTTTCAGTTTTATTTATTAGAAATATTACTGACATAGAGTGGAATGATGTTTCAGAATCTGCTCCAGCAGTTCTTGCGATGATCGCTATGCCTTTAACTTATAGTATCAGCAATGGTATTGCTCTAGCTTTCGTATCGTATGCTTTGATCAAGATATTCACTGGTAAATTTGCAACTACTTCACCAGCTATTTGGGTAATAGCAATTTTGAGTGTTGTAAGTTTTGCAGTTGCTTAAATATTAATTGAACAGGGCTAGTTTATACTAGCCCTGTTTATTTTTTTTCACAATCTCCTCAATAGAAAATTCTTCATAATGTTCTGTAGGTTGAACAATCCACGGATCTGAGTCTAATCTGATAGGACAAAAATCAGGTTCGAAAGTTGACGATTTCTTTTTCCATAAACAAGCAGTTTTTACTTCTTTTATATAATCTTTAGTTGGGCCATAATTTTTTAACCACTCAATGCTTTTATTAAGTGTTAAACCGGTATCGGAGAGATCATCTATTAGAAGAACCTTATTAAAATCTTTGTTATTTGCCAAAGAACTTATTTCTCTTGCAAACATCAATTGGCCCTGTTGATCCTCTAAACCTTTACCTGAATAACTTTGAATAACAATATATGCGATTGGTAATTTCAAAATTCTTGATAAAATATCAATAATAGGAGCTGCCCCTCTCATAATACCAACTAATACAGTTGGTTTATATTTTTCATGAATTTGTATTGCTAACTTTTCAACAATTTGAGTATATTCATCAAAACTGATAATTAATTTCTCTGCCATGAAATTTATTATCATAATTAAAAATAATTAAAAAGGAGAAATCATGAAGGCTTATTGGATAAGTTTGTATACTAAAGTTAATGACCAAGAAAATTTAAAAAAGTATGCAGAGACAGTAACTCCAATTATTAAAAGTTATGGTGGTTTACCTTTGGTTAGAGGTGGCAAACATACAACTTTCGATGGTGATGATTTTTTAAGAACTGTGGTTTGGGAATTTCCAAATTACGAGCAAGCTTTAAAATGTCATCAATCTAAAGAATATCAGGCTGGTTGGGATTTAGCCAAAAAAACCACTAAAAGACATATGCAAATCGTTGAGGGATTTAGTACTGAATAGGCTCAGGATCTATACTTCTCCACAAATACCATGTAGCTACTGAGCAATAAGGTGAAAATCTTTTTTGAAGTAAAGACACAAATTTTTCTGGTGGAAAATATTTTTTATTATAATTTTTAGAAATCGCTCTCAAAAGCCCAATATCTTGTATAGGCCAAATGTCAGATCTATTATAAGTAAAAAGTAAAATCATTTCAGCCGACCATCTACCTATTTGTCTTAAATTAGATAAATAAACTATAGCTTCCTCATCACTCATATTCTCTATTAATTTAGGATTAAAGGATTTATTAATGATTTGTTTTGCTAAACTTTTTATTCCTAAGACTTTTTGCCTACTTAATCCACAATTTCTAAGTTGTATTGAGGTCAATTTAGATACAGTTTTAGGATTAATTTTATTTTTACATTTTTTCTTAAATCTTAAAAAAACTGAATTTGCTGCAGCAACACTTATTTGCTGACCAATAATACTTTTGCATAATGAAAAAAAAATATCCTTTCTTGAGGTAAGAATCGTTTCATTAGGACTTTGATAATTTTTAATTAATCTTGACATTATTTTATCCCTTTTGGATAAATATCTTTTAGCTTTATTCCAATATTTTGGAACTTTAGTCATTGATTGTTTTAGAGGTGATTATTTTTTTATTGTAAATTTCTCTTCTAAAAATAATTAATGTTGAAATAATTACCAAAGAGGCTCCAAGAAGAGTTTTGATTGTTGGAACCTCACCCCAAATGAAATATCCAAAAATTATTGCAAACAAAAGAGCTAAATATTTTAAAGGAGTTACCAAAGAAACCTCTGAAAATTTATATGACTGACCTAACCATAAATTTGCAACGCCTCCAAAAATGCCAACAAAAGATAATAAAATAAAATCCTGTAAATTAGGCATAACCCATCCTTGTGGGATAGTTAAAAAACTCAATAAGGTTATTGATAAGGAGAAATAGAATGAAATTAACCAAACTGGTTCTGTGGTCGATAACTGTCTTATTGATATCGCTACATAAGATAGACCAAGACAAAATATTATGGGAAAAATATAATAAATGTTAAGTTCGCTTATCCCTGGTTCAGTGATTACTAATATTCCTATAAAACCAACTATCACAGCTAACCATCTATAAATTCCAACTTTTTCACTTAATAAAAAAATTGAAAATATAGTTGTAAAAATTGGAGCAGCAAAAGAAATACTTACCACAGTTGCGAGGGGTAATTTTCTTAAAGCAATAAAAATTGCTACTAAAGCAATTAAACCCGACAAGCATCTTAGAACATGCAAGCCTGGTCTTTTGGTTTGATAAAAATTGTGAAGTCTATCTCTCGGTATAATGAAAAAATAAAATAGTATCCCAAAAAACCCTCTAAAAAATAAAACTTGTCCAATTGGATAATCGACTGACCACTTGACAATTATATCCATTAGTGAGAACGCACAAACAGACATAAACATGTACAAAAATCCCAATTGATTTTTACTGAGCATACGAATAATTTGTAAATTAATTTAAATCATAATCAATGGAAATAGCAGTTTTAGCACTTGGATGTTTTTGGGGGCCTGAAATCAAATTCAGCAAAATTAATGGTGTTATCAAAACTGAAGTTGGCTATTGCGGTGGTAATAGTCCACAAACTACCTATAAAGAAGTTTGCACAGGAAGTACAAATCATGCTGAAGTTGTTAAAATTGATTTTGATGAGAAGGTAATTACTTATGAAGAAATTTTAAAAATTTTTTTTGAAATTCATGACCCAACTACGCTAAATTCTCAAGGACCAGATTTTGGTACACAATATAGAAGTGAAATCTTTTATTTGAATGATGATCAAAAAAAAATTGCAGAAGATGTTCTGGACCAGGTCAATAAAAAGTTATCAGGGAAAGTTGTAACAAAAATTTCCCATCTAAAAAACTATTGTATTGCTGAAGAATATCATCAAAAATATTTAGAAAAGAGATAATGTCATTAGTAGAAACTAATTGGCTCGAAAATAATAAAGACAAAGTAAAAATAATTGATTGCTCGTGGCACATGCCACAAACGAAAAGAAATGGTTTTGAAGAGTATAAAACTCAACATATCCCGGAGTCCATTTTTTTTAACCTAGATGATAATTCTGACAAAAATACAAATCTTCCACATATGTTAGTGAATAAAAATGAATGGGAAAAAATAGTCTCAAAGATGGGAATCAAAAATGAGGATATGATTATTATTTATGATAATTCTGATGTTGTTAGCTCATGTCGCTGTTGGTTTAATTTTATCTATTATGGTCATGATCCTAAACTAGTTCATGTTTTAAATGGAGGTTTAAAAAAATGGTTGGAAGAAAAAAGAAAAGTAACAAATAATTTATCTACAGTTTTGAAGTCAGACTACAAAAGTTTTGAAAATCATGAATTAGTTAAAAACAAAGATTCAATTAATCAAAATATAGAAACCCAAAATTTTAAGGTTGTTGATGCGAGAAGCAAAGAAAGATTTGAAGGGAAGGTTCCTGAGCCTAGGGAGGGATTAAAAAGTGGAAGTATTAAAAATTCTGTATGCATACCATTTGGCTCTTGTCTTAATCAGGATAGAACTTTTAGAAATAAACAAGAACTTGAAAAAATTTTTCAATCTTCCTTAAAAAACTTAAATGATAAAAATATTGTCTTTTCATGTGGATCTGGGGTAACCGCGTGTGTTTTGGCACTAGCTTATTCTTTAATAAATGATAAATATCGACCCTGTATTTATGATGGCTCTTGGGCTGAATACGGGTTAATTTAAAAAAATGAAAAGATCGACTAAAACTATATCAATTATTTTAATATTTTTTCTAATCATTGCAACAGTAATTATTGGTAGAACGATGATTGGAAATCATTTTAAAAAAAAATTTAGTAAAAGGCCCCCTCCGGGAATAATTGTCACCGAAGTGGTAAAAAAGGAATTTGCTGAAACAATAGAGACCTTTGGTACTGCAATCTCAAAAAAATCTGAAACTTTCAAAATAAAAAAAGATGATCTTTTTGAAGATTTAAAATTGAAAGACTTTGTTAAAAAAGGAGATGTATTAATCAAATTGAAAAGTGGAAATATTATAGCTCCATTCAGCGGAGTACTTGGTTATACTGGTCTTACAGAAGATATTCTTGTATCTAATAATATATTCATCATAACATTAGATGATAATTCAACTATTTACTCAGACATTAAAATTCCAGAGAATTATTCGGCATCTATTAAAAAAGGTCTTCCAGTTGACGTAAAATTATCTAGTTTTAAAGATAAAACTTTTTCAGGTGAAGTTGATTTTGTATCAAGCAGGATTAATGCCGATA
>CACMAB010000029.1:0-4755 GCA_902611635.1 uncultured Pelagibacteraceae bacterium
AAATTATGTCTAATCAATTTGAACAAATCAGTCTCAAACCAGGTTTTATGAAACATAACGGAGGCCTTTTATTTAGAAATATCTCTGAAAATGAATACGAATTTAAATCAACGATTAATAATAATCATTTAAATGCTGCAGGAATTACTCATGGGGGTTATTTGTCTGCGCTGATAGATGCTGGTGCCGGCACAGCAGCACATAGATCAGCTGATAATGCACCCTGCGTGACAATTTCTTTAGATATAAAGTTTATTGGATCATCAAAAGTTAATGATGAAATCTACGGGAAAGTTAAAATATTAAAAAAAACAAAAACTCTTGTATTTTTATTTTGTGAGTTAAATTGTAATGGCAAGATAATTACGTCAGCATCAGGAATTTGGAAAATTTTAAAAATCAAAACAACTGACTAAGCATTCAGCGCATAATCTTTATAATTAATTTAATTATGTTAAGTTAAATTATTATTTAAAAAAAAATGAGAACTTTTTATCCATCGATTCGGTCATGTTTTAGTCTATTTTTGTTCTTTAACAACAACTAGATCTGGTAGATAAAAATTAAGATATACCAAAGATAGAAATGACAAAAAATAAAATTACAGCTGTCCTTGGCCCAACAAATACAGGTAAAACTCATCTTGCTATTGAGACTATGCTGTCGTTTGACACTGGAATGATAGGTTTTCCTTTGAGATTGTTAGCTAGAGAAGTTTACGACAAGGTAATTAAAAAGGTAAGTTTAGATAAAGTTGCATTAATTACTGGTGAAGAAAAAATAATTCCTACAAATGCAAAGTATTATCTGTGTACTGTTGAATCTATGCCTATTGATAAAGAATTAGATTTTGTAGGTGTGGATGAAATTCAAATGTGCGCAGACCATGAGCGAGGTCATATTTTTACAGACAGATTATTGAACTTAAGAGGAATAAAATTAACAATGTTAATGGGATCAAATACCATGAGACCAATTATTTCTAATCTTGATGATGACATCGAATTTATAAATCGAACTAGACTTTCAAAACTTTCTTATGTTGGTCATAAAAAAATTTCAAGAATTCAAAGAAAAACTGCAATTATAGCATTTTCTGCAGAGGAAGTTTACGCCATCGCTGAACTTATAAGAAGACAAAAAGGAGGAGCTTCTATTGTTATGGGATCTCTAAGCCCAAAGACAAGGAATGCACAAGTAGAGCTGTATCAATCTGGAGATGTTGATTTTCTAGTAGCAACTGATGCTATTGGTATGGGAATTAATATGGATCTTGATCACGTTTATTTTTCCAATTTAAAAAAATTTGATGGAAAAAAATTAAGAAAGCTAAATTTAGCAGAAATTGGCCAAATAGCTGGTAGAGCAGGAAGATATTTGAACAATGGAAATTTTGGTATAACAGGAGAATGTAAAGAAATAAATGCTGATGAAGTAGATTTATTGGAAAATCATAAATTTGAGGAAATCCAATCTTTATTTTGGAGAAATTCAAATTTAAACTTTGAGAGTCCTTTTAAATTATTAAAGTCTTTAGAGGAGAAGCCTAGTAGAAGATGGTTAAGAAAAATACATGAGTGCGAAGATGAAAAAGCCTTAAAATTTTTTTTAAGAGATAAAAATTTAGAAAATATTAAATTTGATAAAGATAAATTAAGTCTTTTATGGGAATGTTGCCAAATACCAGATTTTGTTAAAAAAACCTATGGCAATCACTATGAAGTGATTGAAAATGTTTTCAAATATTTAACAAGTGAAAAGGGTAAAATTACAGATGATTATATGCGACTTCAGCTCGTCAAACTTGATAAATTAGATGGAAATGTAGATTCTTTATCAAATAGAATTGCAAATGTAAGAACTTGGTCATATGTTTCAAATAAAAATAATTGGATAGAAAATCAAAACTATTGGATAGAAAAAACAAAACACTTAGAGGATAAGTTATCAGATAGATTACATGAGGAGCTTACAAAAACTTTTATTGACAAAAGAGCAAGTGTCCTAGCAAGAGGCTTAAAGCAAGATATGGAATTTGATACTAAAATTTTAGAAAATAACGAAGTAATGATTGATGATCAATTTATTGGAAAGATAAATGGACTTAAATTAGAACTAGATTTAAAAAAGGGTGCTTTAGAAACAGATATCAAATCGCTCAAAAAAGCAGCAAGACAGACAGTTGGTCCAGAACTTCAAAAAAGAATATATACAATAATCGAGACAGGTTTAATAGAACTAAACGAAGATTTTAAAATTTATTGGAGAAAATCTCCAATAGCAAAATTGCAACCAGGTAGAGATTATTTAAATCCAAATATTGTTCTTATGGTTGATGATATTCTGGAAACAGATCAATTAAAAAAATTAAATAATTATTTAGTTAAATGGCTAAAAAATAAAATACAAAATGTTTTGAGCAGTTTAATTGATTTGAGAAATCTTAAGGAAAAAAATTCATCAATTAAAGCTCTTGCATATCAATTGTATGAAAACAATGGAGTCCTTCAAAGAAATCAAGTAACAGATTATCTAAAAATATTAGGACAAAATGAGAGGAAATTTTTGAGAGATCAAGGAGTAAAATTTGGAAGATATCATGTATTTTTACACAAATTAATCAAACCAGAGGCTGTGTCCTTAAGAACTTTACTTTGGAAAAATTATCATCAAAAATATTTTAATTTAAAACCTCCTGTGTTTGGTTTAAATTTTTTAGAAAACGACAAAATTAAAAACAGAAATTTTATGTTACTTTGTGGATTTGAGAAATTTGACAATTTTTACGTAAGGATTGATATTTTAGAAAGATTATTTGTTCAAATTATTAATTCAAACACAGAAAAGAATGAAATTAAGTTAATTCCTGAAATGTTGAATTTACTTGGATGTAATAAGGACAACTTTAAAAAGCTTTTAAAAATTATGGGTTATAAAGTTTTTGAAAAAAATAATGATATATTTTTTAAATACAATCCAAGAAAAAGCTCAAAAAAAGTAAATAAAAAATTCATTAAAGAAAGTCCTTTTAAAGTGTTAAAAAATTTAAATTTAAACCAGTAAGTAATGTTTTTTAAAGAAAAAAAAGGAGATACTAAAACTAGTGATTTAGCAAGAGTTGCGGCATTATTGATTCATGCTGCAAAAATTGATGAGAACTTCTCAAAAGAAGAAGAGGTTATAATAAGTAAGGCACTTTTGAAAATAGGTGCAGACCAAGATAATTTAGACAATATTTTAAAAGAAGGTAAAGAAATAGAAGAAAACTCTAACCAAATTTTGGATTTTACAAGGGAAGTTAAAAATATGGATGATAAAAAAAAAATTGAAATTATAGAAACCCTTTGGAGAATAATTTACTCAAATAAAGAGGCAGATATGTTTGAAACTAATTTGATGAGACGACTTGCAGGCTTATTGTATATTGACAATAAGATCATGGGAGATATCAAAGAAAAAATTAAAAAAGAAAATCAATAATGACATATATAGTTAATGACAAATGCATTAAATGTAAGTTAATGGATTGTGTTGAAGTTTGCCCTGTAGATTGTTTCTATGAGGGAAAAAATATGCTTGTAATTAAACCTGATGAGTGTATAGATTGTGGCGTTTGTGAGCCTGAGTGTCCTGTTGATGCAATAAAAGCTGATACAGAGCCAGGGTCTGATAAATGGCTTGAGATCAATAAACAATATTCCGAAATCTGGCCAAATATAACAGTTAAGAAAGATCCTCCATCGGATCACGAAAAATATAAAGATGAGCAAAATAAGTTTGAAAAGTATTTTAAAGAAAACCTTTAAAAAAAATAAAGCTACTAAATCAAAAAAAAAGGCAAAAACCAAAAAGATTGTTAAATTAAAAAAAGTAAAAAAGAAGATAAATAAATTACCAAAAAAATTAATTAAGACTAAAAAAATACCTTTAAAAAAATCTATAAAATCTGAAGTCAAAACTACAGAACAGAAAAGTGATGGTTTAAGAATTACAAAAAATAATGAGGCTAAACCAGAAATTAAAAAAGTAAAAAAACAAGAAACAGAAAAAAGAGAATATAAAATCAAAGATTACGTCGTATACCCAAAACATGGTGTTGGGCAAATTACTGAATTCAAAAAAATAAATATTGGAGGAATAGACGTTGAAACTTACGTTATAAAATTTGAAAAAGATAAAGCAAATGGAATGGTGCCTGTTAATAAACAATTACACTTAAGACCATTAGCTACTATTAATCAGGTAAATAAATGCATCTCAATATTAAAAAGTAAGCCTAAAATAAAAAGATCTATGTGGAGTAGGAGAGCACAGGAATATGAAGCAAAGATTTCATCAGGTAAGATTTATGAGTTAGCTGAAGTAGTAAGAGACCTTAATAAGGGGGATGATTTGATGGTTGACCAATCTTATAGTGAAAGACAATTGTTTGAAAAAGCATATGAAAGAATCCTTTCAGAATTTCAAATAATTCTAAATCTGTCATTAGAGGATACTCAAAAAAAATTAGATAAAGCTTTAAAAAGAAACTTAAATACTCAACCTAAACCAGAGGCAGCACCAATAAAGCAAGCTTCACCAGATTTACCTGAAGAAGAGGCTGTTTCAGAAAATGAAGAAGATATAGAGGAATAAAAAAAAACGCCTCTCACACGTAAATCGTTATGAGAAGCGTTTTTAATAAAGAATACTAAGTAATTATCTTCTTCTTCTTTTTTTAGCTTTTTTCTTAGCTTTTTTCTTAGCCTTCTTTGC
>CACMAB010000030.1:0-4752 GCA_902611635.1 uncultured Pelagibacteraceae bacterium
AATTCGATGAGTCAGTTGATTTGAGTTTTCAGATCAACAATAAACAAAAAAAAAATGAGATAAATATTAGGACTGTAGTAAATCTTCCTGGAGGAACTGGTAAAAAGATAAAAGTTGCTGTGGTATGTGAGGATACAAAATTTGATGAAGCAAAAAATGCTGGTGCAGATATTGTGGGTGGTGATGAATTTATTGAAAAAATTAAAAATGGTGAAATGAATTTTGAAAAATTAATTTGTACTCCCTCTATGATGATTAAATTATCAAAGTTAGGAAAAGTATTAGGACCAAAAGGTTTAATGCCCAATCCAAAGTTAGGTACTGTGACAGAAAATTTAAAAACAGCGATTTCAGATGCAAAATCTGGTCAAGTAGAAATTAGAAATGATAAAGATGGAAATATAGGTGTAAGTATAGGAAAAAAATCTTTTAGTGATGAGAAGTTGATTAAAAATTTTCATGCTGTCATTGATACACTTGAGAAAGAAAAATCAAATAATACAGTAAAAGGAGATCTAATTCGAACCACATTTGTGACATCAACAATGGGTGTTTCATATAAATTAAAATTAGGAAAAAATATTTAAGTTATGATGAATAAAGAGCAAAAGAAAAATTACATTGCTGAAATGACAACGCAATTCGAAAATAGTAAAGCGGTTATGGTTACTCATTATCAAGGTCTGACAATGACTCAATTAGATGAATTAAGATCAAAAATGAGAGAACATGGGATAATTTTTAAAATTACAAAAAACAGAATTACAAAATTAGCATTGGAAAAAACAAAATGTAAAGATTTATCAAATTTATTTACTGGCCCAACAGCTGTTGCATTTGGAGAAGATGCAATTATGTCAGCACGAATTTTATCCAAGTTTGCAAAAGATAATGAGAATCTGAAACTGATTGGTGGAATGATGGAAAATGAAATTCTTGATCAAGCTGGAGTAATGAATGTAGCAAATTTACCTACTTTAGACGAAGCAAGGGCTAATATTGTGGGTATTTTGAATGCATCTGCATCAAAATTAGTAAGTATTTTGCTTGCACGATCGGAAAAAATGAGTAGTTTACCTCCAGAAAATTCTGAAACACAACCTAAAGAGTAAATTATGCCAGACCTAAATAAAATTATTGAAGACTTATCAAGTTTAACTGTTGCTGAAGCAGCAGATCTTTCAAAACAACTAGAAGAAAAATGGGGTGTTACGCCAATGGCGGCAGCAGCTCCAGCAGCAGCAGGAGGAGCGGCAGCAGCAGAAGAAAAGGATGACTTTTCAATCATGCTCGTTTCTGCAGGGGATAAAAAAATTAACGTAATTAAAGAAGTAAGAGCAGCAACTTCTCTTGGTCTTAAAGAAGCAAAAGACCTGGTAGAGGGCGCACCTAAAGAAGTAAAAGCTGGTGTACCGAAAAAAGAAGCAGAAGAAATTAAAGCTAAGTTAGAAGCTGCAGGGGCAAAAGTAGAACTTAAATAAATTAACAGGAAATTTTTAAGTACTGGTTAATTAAATTTAATCAGTATTAAGACATAGATGCAAATATCTTTTACTGAAAAGAAAAATATTAGAAAGAGTTTCGGAAAACTTAAAGAAAGTTTATCCATACCTAATCTAATAGAAGTTCAAAAAAATTCTTACGACGAATTAACATTTTTTAACCCTGAAGCAGGTGATTTAACTAAAGGATTTGACAGAGTATTTAAAAGTATTTTTCCTATTGAAGATCTTAACGATAAAGCAACTTTAGAATATGTATCATACAGACTTGAAAAACCAAAATTTGATGTAGAAGAATGTATTGCTAGAGGCTTAACTTATTCCTCTGCTTTAAAATGTACATTACGACTAGTTGTTTATGAAATAAATCAAGAAACGAATACTAAAGATATTTTGTCAGCAAAAGAGCAAGAAGTGTATATGGGTGAAGTACCTATGATGACTAATAGTGGTACATTCATAACAAATGGTGTTCAAAGGGTTGTTGTAAATCAAATGCATAGAAGTCCAGGAGTTTTTTTCGATCATGACAAAGGTAAAACTCATGCAAGTGGTAAACTTTTGTTTAATTGCAGAGTAATACCAAATCGAGGGTCTTGGTTAGATTTTGAATATGATGTTAAAGATTTTTTATATTTTAAAATTGACAGGAAGAAAAAAATTCTTGCATCTACTTTATTACTTGCTCTTGGTTATTCAAAAAGTGAAATAGCAAATGAATTTTATGAGTCAGAAAAATTTATTTTTGATACAAAATCAAAAAAGTGGAAAACAAAATTTAACCCTGAAAATTATAAAGCTAAAAATTTCTCTGAAGAAGTTATTGATGCTAAATCAGGAAAAGTTGTAATTAAATTAGGAGAAAAGATAAATTATTTAAATGCAAAAAAATTATCTAGTGATGGTTTAAAAGATATACTAGTTGCGAAAGAGTCATTATTTGGAAAGTTTTTACATAAAGATATCAAATTAAATGATCAAGAGGATGGATTATTAAAAATTGGTACTGAGTTAAATGAAACAATCATTCAACAAATTTTAGATGCAAATATTACAAGTTTAGATATTTCTGTAACAAATTCTATAAACAAAGGTCCTTATTTACTTACAACAATCCTGAATGACAAAAATAATACTAAAGATGAGGCAATTACTGAAATTTATAAGATGTTAAGACCTGGTGAACCTCCAACAATTGAAATAGCAACTCAAATTTTCAATAATTTATTCTTTAGTTCAGACCGATATGACTTGTCTGACGTAGGAAGAGTTAAAATGAATTCTAGATTAGATTTAGAGTGCTCAGATAAAATTACAATATTAAGAAATGATGATATTTTAGCAATTATTCGTAAAATGTTGGACTTAAGAGATGGTAAAGATGATGTTGATGACATTGACCATTTGGGAAATAGGAGAGTTAGATCTGTAGGCGAGTTAGTTGAAAATCAAGCTCGTATTGGTGTTTATAGAATGGAAAGAGCTATTAAAGAAAAAATGACTACTTTAGATATAGAGTCAGCAATGCCACAAGATTTGATAAATGCAAAACCACTTACAATTTCACTAAAAGATTTTTTTGCGAGTTCTCAACTTTCTCAATTTATGGATCAAACAAACCCACTTTCAGAAATTACTCATAAAAGAAGAGTTTCTGCTTTAGGCCCTGGTGGACTAACAAGAGAGAGAGCTGGGTTCGAGGTTAGAGACGTGCATCCAACACATTATGGAAGAATCTGTCCGATCGAGACTCCAGAAGGTCCAAATATTGGTTTAATAAATAGTTTATCTACTTATGCAAAAATTAATAAATATGGTTTTATTGAAAGTCCTTACAAGAGAGTAAAAGAAGGTGTTGTTCAAGATAAAGTAGAATATTTATCAGCAATGGAGGAAACAAAATTTACCATAGCTCAAGCAAATACTAAAATTGACAAAAATGGTAAAATAGTGGAGGAGTTAGTTTCTTGTAGACAAAATTTAAACTTCCTTTTATCAAAACCTGAAACGATAGATTATATTGACGTATCTCCTAAACAATTGGTTTCTGTTGCTGCTTCTTTAATACCCTTTTTAGAAAATGATGATGCAAACAGAGCATTAATGGGTTCTAACATGATGAGACAAGCAGTTCCTTTATTAAAACCTGAGGCACCTCTAGTTGGCACGGGAATAGAAAGTGATGTTGCATTAGACTCAGGGGTTACTATTGTTGCTAAAAGAGACGGGGTAGTAGATAAAATTGATGGTAAGAGAATAGTTATAAAAGTCACAGAGGAAACTGATTTCTCAAAATCTGGTGTCGATATTTACAATTTACAAAAATTTAAAAGATCAAATCAAAACACATGTATTAATCAAAGACCTCTAGTTAGAGTAGGTGATAAAGTAAAAACTGGTGATATAATTGCCGATGGACCATCTACAAAACTGGGTGAACTAGCTTTAGGTAAAAACGTTACCGTAGCGTTTATGCCATGGCAAGGATATAATTTTGAGGACTCTATTTTAATCTCAGAAAGATGTGTAACCGACGATGTGTTTACTTCAGTACATATTGTTGAATATGAGATAATGGCAAGAGATACTAAACTTGGTGAAGAGGAAATAACACGGGACATACCAAACGTAAATGAGGAAGCTTTAAAAAATTTGGATGAGTCAGGAATAGTATATATTGGCGCAGAGGTGAATGCGGGTGATATCCTAGTAGGAAAAGTAACTCCTAAAGGAGATTCAGCATCAGGTCCTGAGGAAAAATTGTTAAGATCAATTTTTGGAGAAAAAGCAATCGATGTGACAGATACATCTTTAAGAATGTCTAGAGGAAGCAGTGGTACTGTAGTTGATGTAAGAGTGTTTAATAGACACGGAATAGAAAAAGATGAAAGATCTATCACAATTGAAAGAGCTGAAATTGATCAAGTGCAACAGGATAAAATTGTTGAGGAAGAAATTTTGGAGAGAAGTATTAAACAAAGAGCTGCTCAAATTTTATCTGGAGAGACCCTTTCTAAGAAAATAAAAGATGTTGAAGCTGGTTCTAAATTAGGTTTTGAAACCATTAATAAAATAACAATCAATGATCTTTTTAAATTAAATATTTCAAACTCAAAAAATGAGAATGCATTTTTACAATTAAAAGATCAGTATGACAAAGCAAAACAAGATATTACTGAAAGATTTGAAGATAAAGTTTTAAAGATTAGAAGTGGTGATGATTTGTTACCTAGTGTGATGAAAATGGTAA
>CACMAB010000031.1:0-4013 GCA_902611635.1 uncultured Pelagibacteraceae bacterium
AGTAAGAAAATTTTTACTATTTCTGAAAAACTTCAAAAAGTTTCTGGGATAAAAAATATTTCAGTTTTAAAAGGTCCTTGCTTAGCAAAAGAATTGGCGAGAAAACATCAAACAAGTGTAATAATTGCAAATAAAAATATAAATTTTGCAAAAAAAATAGGAAAAAGAATTTCTACAAAATATTATTTAAATGAATTCTCAAGAGATATTATTGGTGTTGAGGTCTGCTCAGCAATTAAAAATATATATGCAATGATTATAGGTGCTGGTCAAAGTCTAAATACGTCATCAAGTTTATTTCAAAGATCAATTAATGAAATGAAATATTTGACAAAATATTTTAAAGGAAAAGAAACAAGTACACTTGGGCTTGCAGGAGTTGGTGATTTATATGTTAGCACTGCGGGTGGTCGAAATAGTAAAATGGGCAGTTACTTAGGAAAAGGATATACATTTAAAAATGCAAAAAAAAGATTTATGCCTAATGACACTGTTGAAGGAGAACAATTAGTTAGAGAAATTGCCCCATATATTATGAGAAAAATTAATAAGAAAAAAATTCCTTTAATGATTAGTTTATTTAGAGCAATATTGAATAATAAAAAACTTACAATCATTTAAAAAAATATGAAATCTAATTGGAATTATCCAACTACAGTTTGGGTGGGCAAAGATAGAATTAAAGATTTAGTTGAAGCTTGCCATAATTTAAAGATTAACAATCCATTATTTGTTACTGATAAAGATTTAGCAAATCTTCCATTTATTAAGGAGGTAATTAGTGAAATTAAAAAAAAGTTTAAAAAATTGACATTATTTTCAAATTTTACAGGAAATCCATTTGGTGAGAATGTCGATGAGGGTGTGAAAGAATTTAAACAGAATGATTGTGACGGTGTAATTACGATTGGTGGAGGAAGTGCAATTGATGTTGGGAAAGCTATAGCTTTTATGTCAGGTCAAAGTAGACCCATTTGGGATTTTGAGGATGTTGGAGATTATTGGAAAAGAGCTAATGATAAAAATATTTTTCCAATAATTGCAATTCCGACTACTGCAGGAACAGGATCTGAAACTGGTCGAGCATCTGCAATCATCAATAAAAAAACAGGTGTTAAAAAAATTATATTTCATCCAAAAATTTTACCTTCAATTGTTATTCTTGATCCAAAATTGACTATTGAACTTTCTCCAAGGTTAACTGCTGCAACAGGGATGGATGCCTTAGCCCATAATCTTGAGGCATACTGTACACTAAACTTTCATCCTATGGCAGATGGTATTGCTTTGGAGGGAATGAAACTTATTAAAAATTCACTTGTTGTTGCATACCAAGATGGAAAAAATATTGAGGCCAGACAAAATCTTTTAGCAGCTTCGTCAATGGGTTCAACAGCTTTTCAAAAGGGATTAGGTGCAATTCATTCATTGAGCCATCCTGTTAATGCTCAATATAATATTCATCATGGATTGAGTAATGCAATTTTTATGCCGTATGTATTAACTTTTAATAAATCTGTTATAGAAAAAAAAATTATCTCAATTTGTGATTATCTAGATTTAGATAAAAATTTTGAAAGTTTTTTATCGTGGATTTTGAATTTAAGAAAAGATTTAGCAATCCCCCATAAGCTATCTGACATTATGGATTGTTCTAAACTAGATTTAAATAAATTATCTCTAATGGCTTTAGAAGATCCATCTACTAGTGGTAATCCAAAAAAAATCAATCAAGAGGATCTTAAACTGATGTATCAGCATAGCATTTCAGGAGAATTGTTTGAATGAAAAAAATATTAATTGTAGAGGGAAATTTAAGAGAAGAAAATGAGAGCTTTTCAGAAAATGGTATTCAAACACATACAGAAAGCTTAAAGGACAGCTTAAGCCATTTTACTGATGAACTTTCATTTGATGTTGTTAACCCCTCTTCAGATCAAAATATTCAATTGATATCAGATCAACTCGAGCAGTATGATGGTCTTATTTGGGGTGGAAGTAGTTTAAATATTTATAATGATACTCCAGAAATTAGAAGACAAATTGAATTCATGAAAAATTGTCAAAATAAAGTAGGGAAAATTTTGGCAATTTGTTGGGGCATGCAAGTAGCAGTCACAGCAGCAGGTGGCCAAGTCAAAAAGGCGGATAATTCACATATTGGTATAGCAAATGAAATAGAGATAAACAAAAGTGGGATAAAACATCCGCTTTATAAAAATAAAGATAAAAAATTTAATTCCCCAGCATTCAATTTTGATGAGGTGGTAAAAATACCTGATAAAGGAATTTGTTTAGCCTCAAATAAGATTAATAAAGTTCAAGGTTTATATTTTGAGGTTAATAAGACAAAAATTTGGGGGCTACAATACCATCCAGAAATAACTTATGAAAAAATGATTAATCTTATTGAGTTTAGAAAAGAAAGATTAATTGAAAGTAGAAAAGTATTTAAAGATGACACTGAAGTTCAAAAACACATTGCTTTTATCAAAAAAGAAATTTCAGTTTCAGATAAAGAAAAGAGAATGTTAGAGCTTAAAAATTGGCTTAACGAATTAAATTAAAATAACCCTTCGATTTCACCTTTTTTATTAAGTTTAATAGAGTCTGCTGCTGGTACCCTTGGTAATCCAGGCATTGTCATTATTGTTCCACAGACAACAACTATAAATTCAGCTCCTGAGGAAAGCCTTATTTCTCTAATTGGTAATGAGTGACCTGTAGGTGCACCTTTGAGATTAGGATCAGTTGAAAAACTGTACTGAGTTTTAGCTACACAAATTGGTAATTCTCCATAACCTGCTTCTTCAAAACTTTTAAGTTGATCTCTAATTTTTGTATCAGCAATAACTTCATCAGCTCTGTAAATTTCTTTTGCTATTGTTTCAATTTTTGTAAACAATGGTGTCTTACTTTCGTATAAAAATTTAAATTTATTTTCATTTTTTTCACATAAATCAGCAACATGTGAAGCTAATTCTTTTGTACCTTCTCCTCCATTTGCCCAGTGGGTACAAAGACTTGCCTTTATTCCTAATTTATTACAAAAATCAACTAAAGCTTTTACCTCATCGTCAGTATCTTTTATAAAATGATTTACAGCTATCGCTACAGGAAGACCAAATTTTTTTACATTTTCAACATGCCTTTCAAGGTTGACCAAACCTTTTTTTAACGCTTCAATGTTTTCATTTTTAAGATCATCTTTGGCTACACCACCATGCATTTTTAATGCTCTAATTGTAGCAACGATAACTACACAACTTGGTTTTAAATCAGATTTTCTACATTTAATATCAAGAAATTTTTCAGCACCAAGATCTGCACCAAACCCGGCTTCAGTTACTACATAGTCAGCTAATTTAAGTCCAGCTTTAGTTGCGATTACAGAATTACAACCATGCGCAATATTAGCGAAAGGCCCGCCATGAATTATAGCAGGATTATTTTCTAATGTTTGAGTTATGTTTGGTCTTATAGCTTCTTTCAACAAAACAGTCATAGGTCCCTGTGCTTTTAAATCTTTAGCATATATTGGTTTTTTCTCTCTTGTGTAAGCAACAGTAATATTTCCAATTCTATTTTCTAAATCTTCCAAATTATTAGCCAAGCAAAAGATAGCCATTATTTCTGAAGCAACTGTAATATCAAAACCATCTTCCCTTGGGAATCCATTAGCGACACCACCAAGATTAATATTAATTGATCTTAATGCTCTATCATTCATATCTAAAACTCTTTTCCAAACAATTCTTCTTACATCTATATTGAGTTTATTTCCCCAATAGATATGATTGTCTATCAATGCAGATAAAAGATTATGTGCAGATGTAATTGCATGAAAGTCACCTGTAAAATGAAGATTAATTTGTTCCATAGGAACAACTTGAGCATAGCCACCACCAGCAGCTCCACCTTTCATACCAAAAGATGGACCTAAACTCGGTTCTCTTAAACAGACGATAGATTTTTTTCCGATTTTATTAAGACCATCATTGAGACCTACAGAA
>CACMAB010000032.1:0-3216 GCA_902611635.1 uncultured Pelagibacteraceae bacterium
AATTTTATTAATTCATTGTCAAAGTACAGGTTTTGGAACTGAAGTAATTTTTCAGTAGAACTTAAATAATCAAATTCCAATCTAGTATTTTCCAAATTTTTTTTTAAATCTCTGATGTTTTCTTTTAAAACAAATATTTCATCATCAATCCTTTTTGTTGAATTTTTAACTATTGCCGTTAAGAAAATTAAAGAAAATACAAAAAGAGTAATAAAAAATTTTTTCATAATTTTTCACCAAAATTCTCAATATCTAAAAGTATTTTAAATTTTTTAACTATATCTGTCTCAAAATTATAAAAATCATTTTTCTTTATTACGTATCTGAGTTTTGCTGATCTTGATGGAGTATTTTCTCTTAATTCTTTAGCTGATGGTGTTATTGGTTTTTTCTCAACCATACTAAATAATGTTTCAGGTTGATTTATATTGGGCATATAACGGGATATACTTTTTTTTTCAGATAAACTTTTAAAAAAATATTTTACGATTTTATCCTCTAGTGAATGGAAAGTTACAACTGCCAATATACCATTTTTTTTTAATACTTTTGTAGCCGCAATTAAACCATATATTAATTCACTAATTTCTTTATTGACAAAAATTCTAAGAGCTTGAAAAGTTTTTGTGGAGTTGTTTGTCTTAAAACTTTTTCTTTTTTTTGATTTTTCTACCAATTCAACTAATTTTTTTGCATCAATTTTTTTTGTCTTTCTCTCTTTAACAATATTAAAAGCAATTCTTTTGGCTTCTAGTTCTTCACCAAAAAACTTAAAAATTTTCTCTAGTTGATTAACATCCAAATTATTTATTGCATCACTTGCGGAAAAATTATTTAAACCCATCTGCATATTAAGATCTCCAACAGAATTAAATGATAAACCTTTTTTTGGATCTTTGATTTGAGTAAAAGAATAACCTAAATCTAAGAGTATCCCTTTGATTTTTTCATTTTTAAGTTTGAGTTTGTCTAATTGACTAAACTTTTTATGTTTGAAAATAAATCTGTTTGGAAACTTTTCAGAAATTTTATCTGCAATTTTTTTACTTTCTATATCTCTATCAATTGCAATTACCTGAGTATCTTTATAACTTAAAATTTTTTTTGTGTAACCACCTTGACCAAAAGTACAGTCAATAAATGTGCCACCATGTTGAGGGGTAATAATGCTAATTATTTCATTAAGCAATACCGGATAATGTTTTGGAGCATCCGATAACATGGTGGCTTCCATTTATTTTTTCGAAGACCATTAATTTTTTTGTCTTCGTAAAAATGCTGGTATTTCTAAATCATCCTCTTCTTGATCTTCATCTGATGATCCAAGCAAATCTTCAGATGTTGAAGCTTGATTTTCTGTATTAAATAGATCTGGTTCATCTGTATCCACACCAAATTCCTTCAAATCATTTGAAGATTCTTCAGTATTAGACGAACTTAATGCTTCTTGTGAAAAAGAAGTATCATTATCCTCTGAAATGTTTTCTACAATATTTTCAGCTTCTTGATTTTTTAACAATTCTTCATGATACTGATTGTTTACTTCATCAACTGACTGACTCTGAATACCTTCTGATACTATCTCATTTTCAAGTTTAAGTGCAGTTGCACCATCAGAAATTGGGTTAGAATTAGTATTCTGGAAATTAAAAGAGGTTGTACCTGCAGTTTTTCCAAAATCAGAATAGCCAGGATTTCGATTTTGAATACGATGTACCATGTTAATAACTGATTTTGTTTCTGGTTGTTGACCATCTAAAGATGTGGCCACAATTGAAACTCTCATTTTTCCATCAAGTTCTGGATCTGTGATAGCGCCAATAATTAATTCAGCTTCAGGATCTACTTCTGCTCTAACTTTATTGACTGCTTCATCAACTTCAAATAATTTTAGATCTTTTCCACCAGTAATATTAACTAATAATCCTTTTGCTCCTTTTAATGTATAATCATCAATTAAAGGATTACTAATAGCCATCTCGGCTGCTTTCATAGATCTTCCTTCTCCTTCAGCCTCACCGGTACCCATCATAGCTTTACCCATTGAAGCCATAACAGACTCTACATCAGCAAAATCAAGATTAATTAATCCTGGTCTTACCATTAAATCAGTAATACTCTGAACACCATGCATTAAAACATTATTTGACAGATTGAATGACTCTTCAAATGTAGTTTGTTCATTTGCGATTTTAAACAAATTTTGATTTGGAATAACTATAATTGTATCAACATGTCTTCTTAATTCCTCTAAACCTTGTTGAGCTCTTCTCATTCTTGAAGGACCTTCATATAAGAACGGTAATGTAACAACTCCAACTGTTAAAATATTTAATTCCTTGGCAGCTCTTGCAATTACATGTGCAGCACCTGTACCTGTTCCACCGCCCATACCAGCAGCTATGAAGACCATATTCGCACCTTGTAGAATATTTACGATATCATTTAGAGACTCATCAGCAGCGGCTTGACCTATATCAAGTTTTGCACCTGCTCCTAAACCTTTAGTCAAATTTAAACCAATTTGAATTTTAGATTTTGCTTTGCTATGTTTTAAATCTTGAGCGTCAGTATTTACTGCTATAAATTCAACACCTTGCATTCCGTTGTCAATCATTTCATTTATGGCATTTCCACCTGCTCCACCTATTCCCATGACTAATAGCCTTGGTTGAAGTTCTTTTATTTCTGGTACCTTAAAATTAATTGTCATTATTTTATCCCCCGTTATTTATTTAGTTGATGCTCCCATTTAAGGCTAGCTCGATTTAAATTAGCTTTTTTTCTTGCATTGACCTTAAATTTTTCAAATATTGTTGGTTCCCATATTTGGAATGTTTTACCCTGACCAACAAACACCATGCTATTTTTGATTTTTGCATGTTTTAATAATTTTGAAGTGAGTGAAATTCTTCCTTCGCTATCAAATTGTAAATTTGTGCTTTCAGATAAAATTGATGTTGCAAAAAAATCTCTTTTTTCTTCAAAAGGATTAAAAGAGTCTATAGAATTTGAAATTTTTTCTAATCTGTCTTGAGGCCATGCTTCTATTGATTGATTGTTAAATGATGGATAACAGATTACACCATTATAACCTAGGTTAGACAAATATGATCTATAGCTTGCAGGCACTGACACCCTTCCTTTTTTGTCCAATTTGTTTTCGTAGGTCGATAAAAACATAAACCATAAAGTCCTAAAAATCCCTTATTTGGG
>CACMAB010000033.1:0-2991 GCA_902611635.1 uncultured Pelagibacteraceae bacterium
CAGATAATGGTAAGTTATTACTTAATTTTTTCTGCCAAATAGTAGAAAACGTTATAGATAAAAGTGCAATTAAAGTTGCGATCAAACCTAGTATAGGAATACCTGAACCAACATCAATCCCTAGTACCAAAGAAGCGCCAACAAAACCCAATAAAACACCTGCCCATTGTTGCAATGTAACTTTTTCATTTAAAAGTGGTCCACTCAAAATATTTGTTAAAATTGGCTGAAGTGTCACGATTAGAGCAGCTAAACTGGTCGGCATTCCAATTGAAATTGAGTAAAAAACCCCTCCTAAATATAAGCCATGGAAAAGAACACCACTTAGAATTGACTCAATTAAGTTTTTTCTTTTAATTATAATTGAATAATTAGAATAAATTGAGAATAACAAAAACCCGATTGCTACAAAAAAAAATCTAAAAGCTAAGGCAGCAAACGGATCACTATTATCAATGATTGGTTTAGTGGTAATAAATGCAGATGACCAAAGAATGATAAAAATAAAAGGGAAAATTTTGATCATATTAAAAAATGCAGTAAAATGTAATGAATTACCACAATATTTTAAAAAAAATAAAACTTATTTTGGACAATTTATTAATTGTAGCTCCTAGCCTAATCAAATAACTTAATTAGATGATTTTAAAATTTTTTAAAATTTGTTTATACCTTACGACATTTTTATTTTTGACAGGTTTTGTTCATTTACAGGCTGTAATGGGTCCTGCAATTACAATAGCTACATCAGGAAATTTGGCTAAAGCCACTGCTCAATTCATATTCGACTATGAATTTAAAAAAAAAACAGGCAAAAGCTCCCTTAATTATATTACAGAGGAGGTATCAAAAAATAATAAAGAAAATCAAATTAATGAAGATTTTAAAAATTTGATTGAAAAAAGAGTAAAAATAACTCACAAAAAATTAAAAGAACAAAATAAAATTGATAAAGAATTTAAACTTTTAGTTGAAAAAAGAGTTAAATTAACTCATAAGAAGCTAATACAGCAAAAAATTAGTCGGTAAGATTTAAAATAACTAATTTTTTTTGGTTAGTTTCTTTACACCACAATTCATAACTTTCACACATTCTCCATAAATGATCGAATGCTCGTTGAGATAATTCCAATGGATAATGGCTCTTTGCATAATATAATTCAGGATATTGAATTAGCTGCTTAACTGATAAATCTTTTTGAATATGAAGTAATCTTAAAGTTTCCTCAGGCACCTTCTTTTTTGATACCTTTTCGATTAGCTCATCATGGAATTTTCCACTACTTATATCATTGTAGGTTGTTGTTCCAATAAAGTTTTCGATTGCATTGATTGTTGTCAGCTCAGGATTTTTTTTCTTAATCTCACAAACTTTTGAGTAAATTACTTCTGCAACCAATAACACATAAGGCTTTTCTTTAGATGACATTATCTATTTTGGTATTTCCTCATAGCAGCGTTAGCTAAAATTAAATTTGGGTCTAAAAATATTTTTGATGATTTAATTGTCTTAAACGGTTTATAGGCAAAAATAGCAATAGGGAGTTCTGTGCAACCAAGAATAATTTTTTTACATTTTTTTTTGATTAAATAATTTATTGCTGGTTTTATAGCTTTGCTCGCTAGTTTCACTTTTCCCATTTTTACAAGCCTAATAGCTTTGTTAACGGACTTACTTTGAATAGAGTTATTTGGAAACACTAAATTATAATCTTTATCAAAAAACTTGTTATAAACACCTGTTTTTAAAGTTCCTTCTGTAGCAAGTAAACCAATAGAAGAATGTTTTTTACATTTTTTTTTAGCATGCACAAAAACTTCTTTAGGCATATTTACTATTGGTAAGTTAATTCGTTTTTTTAAATCATCATACCAATAATGCGCTGTGTTACAGGGTATGACTATAAATTTACAATTACTTTTTTTTAAAAGATTACAACCATAAATTAAACTTTTTAAAACAGATAAATATTTTTGTTTAGTTTTTTTATTACTTATTTTGTTTGATAGCTTACCGGTATGGATACCAATTGACTCAGGTCTACCAGGAATATTTGATTTGTTATAAAGTATAAACAAAGGGTAATCTTGATCAATCTTACCTCTATATAAAATTGCCAGCTTATTACAAAAATCTAAACCTGCCTGCGTACCCATTCCACCTAAAATGCCAATCATAAATTATTTTCTAAATATTGTTTGTAGAATAGTTCATTGGCTATAAAAATAAATTAATTCTTAATTAAAAAATTAATTAAATCTATAGCCAATTTTTTTATGTGAAAATTATGCAGTTTTTAAGTTAACTGCTGAAGGACCTTTGGGACCATCTTCAACATCGAAAGTCAAAGCTTGACCCTCATCTAAACCGTTCATACCAGCATCTCTTACAGCTGAAACATGTACAAACACATCTTTTTCTTTGTCGTCACGTTCAATAAAACCAAAACCTTTAGTTGGATTGAACCATTTTACTTTACCTTGTAGACTCATATTTTTTCTTCTTACTTATTGTTATATTAATTTATTACTTATAATTAAGTAATGTTGGCTTTGTTTATAAATATTAGGGTTTTGTCAACTAATTTAGTGCACAATTAGACTTTTTTTTATCATTCGTGGTCAATTAGCTTAGTTAAATAGATAGAATTAACATCTTCTTTATAATGGGCAAATGGTTCGCATGGTGTAAATTCACATTTATTAAATAATTTTCTCGCTGGATCAAAAAATTTTCCAGCGCCAGTCTCTAAACTAATTCTTTTAATTTTTAATTTCTTAGCTTCATCAATGAGATGTTTGATGACTTTGATACCATTGCCTTGATTTCTAAAATCGTCATGTATTCTAATTGATTTAAATTCACCATGATCTTTGTCTAAGAACTTTAATGCCCCACAACCAAATATTTTATCATTTTCCCAAAGGCTCCAGAATTTGATTGATGAAACTTTTAAACCTGGAATATCTAGAACGTGAGCACTACCCTCA
>CACMAB010000034.1:0-2810 GCA_902611635.1 uncultured Pelagibacteraceae bacterium
TTGGGAAATGGAAATTAATTATCAAGAGACTATCAAAACAATAATTGGAAAAAATTATCCAAAACCCATTGTCATTCACGAAGAAGCTCGTGCTGCTGCTCTTAAAGCTTTCCAAAGCTTAAAAAATTAAGCTTCACCAAAAAAATGATGAATTATAGTTCTTGTTTGTGGATTCAATCTATGTTCAAAAAGATATATTCCTTGCCAAGTACCTAGTAATAGTTCTTTATTTTTGATACTTAATGAAATTTGGTTATTAGTAAGAGCAGACTTGATATGTGCCGGCATATCATCTTTTCCCTCAGTGGTGTGAATATATAATTTATTATTCATTGGCACCAATTTATCAAAATAATTAATTAAATCAGTCTGCACATCTGGGTCAGCATTTTCTTGAACAATAATCGAGGCGCTCGTATGCTGAATACTTATATTTAAAATTCCATTTTTAAAATTATTTTTTTCAATCCAATTTAATGTTTGATCAGTAAATTCATACAATCGTTGACCATTGGTATCTATTTTAAGATTATAAAATTCTTGTTTCATATTAATAATTTTTTGATGTTAATTCAAATAAACGGCTAATTGTACGTTTAAATGGTTTTTCTAAAGACTTAGAGCTCGACAATCTTTCTAAACTTTGCTCAGCAGTTACTGCTATTGCTCTATCTTTATCGTAAATTACATCAATAAGGGTTATGAACCTTTGTTGTTGATTTGAGTTGATATCACTAAATTCTGGTACATTTTCAATTATTATAAATTCAGAACTTTCAGCAATTTTTAAATAATCTTCTCCACCTAGGTTTTGATCACACAATTCATCAAAATGAAACTTTGAAATCCCTTCATAAAAATTTTTAATTTCGAAATTTCTACCTTTGATATTCAAAACTTTGCGAGATAATTTTTTATTTTTAGTAATTATTCTAGAAAACTTATTTATCTTAAAATTAGTTTCTTGGTTTAAAGGATGGAAATATCTTCGTTTTTCGGTTTCTTTGCTTTTTCTGTAATCATCATCAATTATCAACTCATGCTCTATTGATTTTTCCTGCATTATTTGAATAAAGGGTTTAAATTGATCTCTTTGTAGCCCATCTTTATATAGCTCTGATATTTTTGTGTTTGAGGTCACAATAACCTTAATATTTTGATTAAATATTTCCTGAAATAGTTTGCCTAATATCATAGCATCGACAATATTGGTAACTTGAAATTCATCAAAGAAGATGAGTGAAAATTTTGATTTTAAATCTTTGACAAATACAGTAATTACATTTTCCTCATTTTGATCCTTATTATCATGAACAAAATCATGAAAGTTTAACATAAATTCATTAAAGTGAAGACGTTGTTTTTTTTGATTAACTAGATTAAAAAAAAAATCTAAAATCATAGTTTTTCCAACACCAACACCACCATAAAGATAAAAACCTTTTTTTGAGGACTCTTTGGAAAAAAAATTCAACAAGTTGCTTCTAAAATTTTCTTTATAAAAATTATCTAATTGTTTTACTAAAGTTATTTGATTTGGATTTAACTCAAGATTTTGTGTATTACAATGAGTTTTAAATTTTTCCTCAAGATTTAAAGACATTAATTTTTTTTACTTTTAAAATCAATTCCATATTCAGATCTTGGTCCTTTCCTTAGTCCAAACGGACCAGATATAAATAATGTTAAAGGTCTTGTCCCAGGTTTTAAGTCTACTCTATGTAAATTATTTGCAGATCTAAATCCTATATAACCAGGCGGTCGCCAGAATTTTCCTGTACTTAATGTCTCCCAATATCCTCCTCTAAGTATTATGGTGATATATGGAAATGTATGATTGTGAACACCTTCGCCATGATCATCCGCTAACATTTCATGAATTAGAATATTAAACGGAAACCACTTCGGTCTGTGTCGAAAGATAAGATAATATCTATTCATCCATGGTTTAGCTTCATGATACTTAGGATGTGAAGGACCCCTATCTAAAACAACTTTTTTTCTTCCTATTTTGTCTAAAAATTTTAAAAACATAACTAATCATATTGGGTTATAGAGCCATTTTTAACAATAAATAAATTTTCATCATATATTAAAGGTTTTGATATTAAATCTCTGCCAACTTTTTCAATTTTTATAACATTTCCGGCACTTAAGCTTATAACAATTAAATTTCCATCAGAATTTGTAAGATAAAGATTATTTGCTCCTATGGTAAAACCTGTTGGTTTTATTCTTTTTCTCTTTTTTAAATTAAAATTTTTATAAATATCATTAATTCTGATAATATTCCCTTCATTCTTTTGAATTGTAAAAAGATAGCCGTTTTCAGACACGGTAAAAATGAAATTTCCAATTATAAATGGTGTAAGAATAGAATTTATTTCACTCATCCAATTTGTGGTACCTGATTTTAAATCCACAGAGTAAAATTGATTTTTATTATTAGAAAAATAAATTGAGCTTCCATCACTGACTAGTTTTGAAAAATTAAAACTATATGTTTCATTCATAATACTACTTGTTTGTGTTGGGAGCTGCCATTCAATTAAACCAGATGAAATATCAACTGCAGTTATATCCCCAAGAGAATTATTATATATCACTAAATTATCTTTTATTAACATTGAGAATTTTGAATTGGAAACAGTAAAAGAATCTTCAGTTTTTATATTCCAACACTCCGTACCATCTTTTATGTAAAAACATCTCAAAGTATTTTTGAAATCAACTACAAAAAATTTGTCCTTAAAAATTTTGATTTCTGAATTAAATGGATATTCACTTTTTTTTGACCAAATTAAATTTCC
>CACMAB010000035.1:0-2801 GCA_902611635.1 uncultured Pelagibacteraceae bacterium
TTATAAAAGCCAACAATAAATGCAGATAAGTTTTGCAAAAAGATCAAGTTAAAGAATGCCCATGTTGTCTCTAAACCATTAGGTCTTATAAAACCAACATAAATAGCCATAACTACGGAACCAAGAAATATTGATCCAAAAAATCTAACCATTCCTGCACCAGTATCGTCGATACCATATTTATCCAAAAAGGACTTTGTCTGGAAAACGCATCTAAATCCATAATAAGCAAATCCTATAAAATGGATTATAAAAACTGCTAAATAAAATATTCCATTAAATTTTTCTAACATTATTTAGTCTCCTTCACTAAATATTGGTCTTATCTCGTCCTTTATAGTTCCTTCTATGGCGACTTCTTTTAATTGATCTAAAAGTTTTATATATTCAGGATCTGCCGACATGTTAGCGTCAGCTTCGTTATCACCTTCAAACATAGTTCCAATTAAAGTTTCTCTTATTGTTCTTGGATCTCCACCCATTTGAAAAGAAAAATAGACATCATGTTTAGGATAATGTTTTTTTCTGACTGCCGCTAAACCTTTTCCTATTTCCATTGCTTTTCCTAGGCCGTCATCTTTTACTCTCATTGTTCTAGTATAAATTACCTTCATTGTTTCTCCTCATTTGGTAAAAATTTAGGCATTTTTATTTAGCATTAAAATCTATAACATCATCTGTACACTCAACAAATTTATGAGGTTCATAGAAGTCGTTCATAGACTCTAATTGTTTATTAATTGCATCTGGATCAGTACCTTTCCACCAACAATACATTGTTAGATTGTCTCCAGGTGTATTCCAACTCATTTGACACTTTGCATTATCACTTGTCATTGCTTTAGTCATATCTTCCATAGACATTGAACCAGTAACTTCTATCATTTTAGCTTTTGCCTCTTTTGATTTAAAAGTGTGCGTAACTATATAGTTTTTCATTTTTCTCCTTTGTGTTTAGCTTTTAAATAAAGCAAGTGCTTCATTTAAAAGTTTTTCAGACTTAGCATGATCACCATTATTATGGGCATCCATACCTTGATCTTTAAGTTCTTGAGCTTTTTTAATCTTATCATCAATATTTTTAACTAACATCGGACACGAACCTGCGTATGCTGAGCTCATAAATAAGATCAAACAAAGCGTTAACATTATTTTTTTCATTTATACTCCTTATAAATTTACTTCAGATAGTTCATATAATTTAGCACTCTCTACGCATTCTGCGTAAATAGCCTTTGCAGTAGGGTTATTCCCAGTTACAAATTCTTTCATTCCAGCTTCATTATGAACATTAACTTTAAATAACATCCCACTTTTATCTGGAATCATGGCTCCAACAGTTTTTTCTGGATAGGCAACACTTTTTCTAACACCCATCCCTTCATCTGATTGCATCCAACCCATGAAAGTTTCTAATTTACCCTCTTTAAGCTTAAGAAGTACTAACATTTCTTTTTCCATTTTTTTCTCCTTTTTTATTAATATAAAGTTTGAACTACTTTTTTTACTCGTTCAGCTCCATTCGGAACTAAAGCTTCAACAAATGTATGACATTTTTCAGTTTTAGCTTGGTCGTATTTGGAGCCATAATGCTTATCAACTGCTTTATTTACTCCTTCATCCCATTCTTTTTCTGGAATACCAATTTCAAGAGCATACGTTTTTAAAACTTTTACTGTTGAAATAGATTTTTCTTTCATGCCATATTCAAATTTTTCACCAGATGGTAAAAAGTAATTTGCCATATAAATTCCAATACAATCCCAGGCTTTAGATTTATCATCCTTACTCATACCTGCATGTGCAGATGTAAAAATTAATAAGGATAGTATTACTGCTATATATTTCTTCATGACCCCTCGATGTTAATTAATATTATTCTAAAAATGTAACTGTTTTGTTACATGGCTGATATGCGATATTATAACCAGCTAGGTATTGGAAGGTTTTTTTCCTTTAAAAAAGATTTATTAAACATCTTTGAGTTGTATTTATCAGACTTATCACAAAGAATAGTTACAATAGTTTTTCCTGGGCCAAGTTCTTTTCCAAGTCTAATTGCACCTGCAATATTTACACCACAACTGGTTCCTAAACTTAAACCCTCATTTTGAATTAAATCATAAAGTATTGGTAAGGACTCTTCATCACTAATTGAATAAGCACCATCAATTTTTGCCTCAGCAAAATTTTTAGTTACTCGACTTGAACCAATTCCTTCAGTAATTGATCCTCCTTCAGCTTTTAATTCACCATTCGTAATATAATTATAAAGAGCAGAACCTGTCGGATCAGATAAATAAATTTTAACATCTTTATTTTTTTCTTTTAAAAATTTACTTACACCACCTATAGTTCCACCTGTTCCAGAAGCACAAACAAAACCATCTACTTTTCCGTCAGTTTGTTCCCAGATTTCTGGTCCTGTGGTTTCATAGTGACCTTTTGCATTGGCAGTGTTATCAAATTGATTAGCCCAAACTACACCATTATTATTTGTACTTTTTAATTCTTCAGCAAGACGACCTGCGACTTTTACATAATTACCATCATCTTTATATGGTTTGGGTGGTACCAACCTAAGATCTGCACCTATGTTTTTTAAAGTATCTTTTTTTTCTTGTGTTTGATTATCATTCATTACAATAATTGTTTTATAACCTAAAGAATTTCCTAAAAGACATAAACCAATTCCAGTATTTCCAGCAGTGCCTTCAACTACAATTCCCCCCTCTGAAATTAATTTTTTTTCCTGTGCATCTTTAATTAAAGCAAGAGCAGCTCTATCTTTAACTGATCCA
>CACMAB010000036.1:0-2784 GCA_902611635.1 uncultured Pelagibacteraceae bacterium
TTTGGTGCAGGAGTTGATGAACCAAATGCAAAAATGCAAGTTGAGATCAATGGTTGTTCAGAACCAAATATTAATGCAACTGAAATAGAACTAGTAAATGGTTTATCAGCATCTAGTCAAAATTGTTGGCCATCAGTAAATTTTGATATCGGTGCAATAAATAATTTTTTAAATCGTTTTTTTCCAGCTGGTTTTTATTACAAAACTTTCATGTGGCCTAAAAGTTTTTGGTATAGAGTGTACGAGCCTTTTATTCGAAAAGCAGCAGGGTTAGGAATTGCTTCTCTCGAAAAAGATAAAGAGAGATATGAGCATAAATATGAATATTGTGATTTATTAGTTACTGGCTCTGGACCCGCTGGTTTAGCAAGTGCTTATGCAGCTGCTAAAAACGGAGCAAAAGTAATATTAGCAGAGGATAAACCTAGATATGGAGGGACGCTTTTAACAGATGACGTTACGATAGATAATTTATCTGGAAAAGATTGGTCAGAAAAAATTATATCTGAATTAAAAGAGATGCCTAATGTTATTGTTAAAAATAGATCTCAAGTTTTTGGATACTATGATCATAATATGATGGTAATGTTTGAAAGAACAGGAGATCATTTAGAAAAAAAACCTAAGTATACACCAAGACAAAGACTTTGGTATATAAGAGCAAAAGAAGTATTGCTATCAACAGGATCTATTGAAAGACCAATTGTTTTTGGAAATAATGATACACCAGGAGTTTTTCTCTCAGCTGCTGCAAAAGAATATATGAAAGTTTATGGTGTTCTAATTGGTAAAAAACCAATTATTTTCACTAACAACGATAGCGGCTATGAAACAGCCATTGAGTTTAAAAAGAATGGTGTTAATCCAATAGTTTTAGATACTAGAGAGGATCAAAACTCTGAGTTAATTAATGAAGCTAAAGATTTAGATATAAAGATCAAGTTTTCTTATGCAGTGATAGTTGCTCATGGATATAAAAAAGTAAAATCAGCAACAATTGGGAAGTTAAATAAAGAGAAGATAGATTTTGAAAATACAGAACAAATAGATTGTGATTCTATTTGTGTATCTGGGTTTTGGACACCAACTGTTCATTTAGCATCTCAATCAGGTAATAAACTGAAATTTAACGACTCAATAGATGCTTTTATACCTGACAAATCAAAACAAAATGAACATTCTTTAGGTGCTGCTAATGGAACATTTACATTACAAGATACCTTAAAAAATAGTTTTAATACTGGGTCAGAAGTTTCTAAAAGCATAACTAAAAAAGATGAAAAAATACAAATACCTAATACGAATGAACGAAAATATAGTGCTCATGATAAATTTTGGTGTTCTCCACTTCCTAAAGGTAAAAATTACAAACGATTTGTAGATTTCCAAAATGACGTAGCAGTTTCTGATATAGAGGTTGCTTTAAGAGAAGGCTATAGATCAATTGAACATGTTAAGAGATATACAACATTGGGAATGGCAACAGACCAAGGAAGGACAAGTAATTTAAACGGATTACAATTAGTTGCAAATGTTGAAAAAAAAATTGTTCCTCAAGTAGGTCACACTACTTTTAGACCACCTTTTACACCAGTTACTATCGGTACAATAGTTGGAAGGGAGATAGGCAAAGAATATATGCCTACAAGAAAAACACCAATGCACCATTGGCATGAAAAAAATAATGCTGTCTGGGTAGATGCTGGTGCTTGGAAAAGACCAAGATACTACAAAAGAGGAAATGAAAATTTATTCGAGGCATCAAAAAGAGAAGCAAAAAACGTTAGAGATCACGTGGGCGTTTGTGATGTAACAACTTTAGGGAAAATTGATATTAAAGGTCCAGACGCTGCAGAGTTTTTGAATAGAGTTTACACTAATGCTTGGTTAAAACTTCCAGTAGGTAAAGCTCGATATGGAGTTATGCTTAGGGAAGATGGAATCGTGATGGATGATGGAACAACAACCAGAATTTCAGAAAATCATTATCATATGACAACCACTACCGCACAGGCTGCAAACGTATTATCACATTTGGAATATTACCTGCAAATTGTTTGGCCAGAATTAAATGTTAATGTTGTTTCAACAACCGAACAATGGGCTGGCGCGGCGATTGCAGGACCTAAATCAAGAGATTTGTTAGCAAAGCTTTTTCCTAAAATAGATGTTAGCAATGAGGCACTTCCTTTTATGGGATATGTAGAGGGAGATTTATTTGGCGTTAAAGCAAGAATTTTTAGAATTTCCTTTTCAGGCGAGCTCGCTTACGAAATAAATGTTGAATCTGATTTTGGATTATTTATGTGGGAAAAAATAATTGAAATTGGTGAAGAATTTAATGTTCAACCCTATGGTACAGAAGCATTATCGACACTAAGAATAGAAATGGGCCATGTAGCTGGACCAGAACTTGATGGAAGAACCATTCCTTACGATGTTTCGTTAGAAGGTTTAGTATCAAAGAAAAAAGATTTTATTGGAAAGAGATCTTTAGCTAAAGAAGCATTTAATAAAGCAGATAGACAAAAAATTGTTGGCTTAGTCCCATTGGACAGGAAATCAAGTATTCCAGAGGGATCTCATTTAGTAGAAAATAAAAATGCAAAACTACCAAATCCTAAACTTGGTCACGTTTCTTCATCTTGTTGGAGTGTTGAAAACAATAATCCTTTTTCTCTTGCAATATTAAAAGATGGAAAAAATATGATAGGAAAAAAGCTTTTCGCGGTCTCTCCACTTAAAAACACTTCTATTGAGGTTGAAGTTATGTCCTCACATTAT
>CACMAB010000037.1:0-2703 GCA_902611635.1 uncultured Pelagibacteraceae bacterium
TGCATAAAAAAATTGGAACAAAGAAGTTTTTTTTAGAATTAATTAAGCTAGATCCCATATCAAAAAACTTTGTTAAACCTTCAGACACTCAGAGGGTAATTCGAGCTTATGAAGTTAAATCATTTACAAAAAGATCAATTTACGATTGGTTTAAAAGTACACGATCAGATTATGAAAAAGATGTTTTTTTTAAAATTTATATTGATTATCCAAGAGCTGAATTAATTAAGAGAATTGAGGATCGAACAGAAGATATGATTAAAAATGGAGCAGTTTCAGAGGTAAAAAAATTTATAAAATTAAAGGTTCCAAAAGTTAAAACTGCCTCAAAGGCTATCGGAATTGCAGAAATTAGAGAATATCTTAAGAAAAAAATTGAGATATCAGAGGTAATTCAAAAAATATCAATAAAGACTAGGCAATATGCAAAGAGACAATCTACTTGGGCAAGAGGCAATATGATGGATTGGAACAAAATAAAGTCAGAGGACCTAAATAAATTTTTAAAAAAAATTTAGATATCACGTAGTAATTCTTGACCAATAAGCACAACTTCAGCTAGATTGGATGAATGTCTAAATTATATACAGGCGCTGAAATTGTATTCAAATGTCTAGAAGATCAAGGAGTGGATTTTATTTTTGGTTATCCGGGTGGTGCAGTATTACCAATTTATGATGAGTTAAAAAATCATAATACCATTAAGCATATTTTAGTTAGACATGAACAAGGTGCAGGTCATGCTGCAGAAGGTTATGCGAGATCATCTGGCAAACCAGGTGTTGTACTTGTTACTTCTGGTCCTGGAGCAACTAATGTTGTTACCGCATTAACAGATGCATATATGGATTCTGTTCCACTAGTTTGTATATCAGGACAAGTGCCAACACATTTAATTGGAACAGATGCATTTCAGGAATGTGACACAACAGGTATTACAAGACCATGTACAAAACATAATTGGTTAGTCAAAGATATTAAAGATTTATCAAAAACTCTTCATGAGGCTTTTAGAGTTGCAACAACAGGAAGACCGGGGCCAGTTTTAGTCGATATACCTAAAGATATTCAGTTTGCTAAAATTAGTTATTCAAAACCCAAAATTGAAAAAAAACTAAATGGAAAATCTTTAAATCATTTTTCACAAAAGGACATTGATACTTTGATTGGTCTTATGAATAAATCAAAAAAACCCATCATTTATTCTGGTGGTGGAGTTATAAACTCTGGACCAGAGGCGAGCAATGTTTTAAGAGAACTTGTAGAGCTTACAGGTTTTCCAATCACTTCAACACTGCAAGGTTTGGGTGCGTATCCAGGAGATGATAATCAATTTTTAGGCATGCTTGGTATGCACGGAACCTATGAAGCCAATAACGCGATGCATGATTGTGATTTATTAATAAATATTGGTGCTAGATTTGATGATAGAATAACTGGTAAAATTGATGAGTTCTCTCCAAAATCCAAAAAAGTTCATATCGATATTGATCCTTCATCAATAAATAAAATCATTAAAGTTGATTTAGCATTAGTTGGTGATGTTAAAGAGGTTTTAAAAGGAATTACAAAAACTCTAAAGAAAAAAAACTTAGATTTGAAAAAATCAAACAAGCAACAAATTGCTAAATGGTGGGAACAGATACAAAAATGGCGAACAAAAAATTCACTTCATTTTAAAAACAGTGATGAAACCATAAAACCTCAACATGCAGTTCAGAGATTATACGAGCTTACAAAACACAAAGATACTTATGTCACGACTGAGGTGGGTCAACATCAAATGTGGGCAGCTCAACATTATAAATTTAATAAACCAAATCGTTGGATGACCTCTGGAGGACTTGGAACAATGGGATATGGATTACCTGCCGCTGTGGGTGTCCAAATAGCCCATCCAAAAAAATTAGTAATTGATATTGCAGGTGAAGCATCAGTTTTAATGACAATGCAAGAGATGTCTACAGCAGTTCAATATAATCTACCTATTAAAATTTTTATTTTGAACAATCAATACATGGGAATGGTAAGGCAATGGCAAGAGCTATTACATGAAAAAAATTATTCTGAAAGTTATACTGAGGCATTACCTGATTTTATAAAGATGGCAGAAGCCTATGGTTGCAAAGGTATAAAAGCTGAAAAACCAGAGGAATTAGATGAAAAAATTAAAGAGATGGTTGAGTTTGATGGACCTGTCATTTTTGATTGCCGAGTAGATCCTAATGAAAATTGTTTTCCAATGATCCCCTCAGGAAAACCTCATAACCAGATGATATTAGGACCAAGTGAAAAAGAGGAAAATAAGATTACTGGCAAAGGTAAAGCTTTGGTTTAATTATGGCAAATCCAAAATCTGCATATAGTGTTTCTTCGAAAAAAGAAAAATCGGATACACATATTATTGTTGTTTGGGTAGACAATGAAGCCGGTGTTTTAGCAAGGGTTGTAGGATTATTTTCTGGACGAGGTTATAATATCGAGTCACTTGCTGTAGCTGAAGTGGATGCAAAAAAAAGTATATCAAGAATTACAATAGTCACGACTGGGACACCTCAAGTAATAGATCAAATTAAATTGCAATTAAAAAAACTAGTTCCGGTCCATAAAGTAGCGGATTTTAAAAGGAATGATAAAGGAGTAATATTTAAAGAAATGGCTTTATTTAAAGTTGTTGGCAATAATACTAAAATTAAAAAAGCT
>CACMAB010000038.1:0-2378 GCA_902611635.1 uncultured Pelagibacteraceae bacterium
TAAAATTAAAGATCCCTCTGGAGTAAAACGAAAAGACTTTAGAGGAAGCAAAGCCAAAGGTGGTTTGATGGGTGAACTCAACAGACCAGATAGAGGTTATAAAAATGGCGGTAAGGTTGCCAGAGGGTGTGGTGCTATCATGTCTAACAGACGTAAAAAAACAAAGATGATGTAATGGCAAAGAATGGTCTTGATAAATGGTTCAAACAAAAATGGGTAGATATTGGGAGCAAGCGAAAGGATGGTTCTTTCGCAAAGTGTGGCCGTTCCAAACAGAAAAAGGACGCCAAACGAAAGTATCCCAAATGTGTCCCACTTGCGAAAGCAAGATCAATGTCAGAAGGCCAAAGAAAATCTGCCGTTGCAAGGAAACGGGCAGCTGCCAATGTGGGACCAAAACCAACTAACGTCGCAACATTTGCAAAAAGAAGTAAAAAAGCAGATGGAGGTTCAGTTGGTAATTCAATGATCAAGCAAGCACAAAGAGATTATAAAGGTAGTTACATTTCTGGAAGTTTAGGTGGTGTAAAGGTTGGTAACCCAAGTTATAAAAAATATTATAAAGGAATGTTATAATGAGAAGACAGGATAGAATGCCTGCAAGAAATAAAAAAAATTTCCGTCCTACGGAAAAAGGTGCAGGAATGACAAGAGCTGGCGTTGCTGCATATAGAAGAAAAAACCCTGGCTCAAAATTAAAAACAGCCGTGACGGGTAAAGTAAAACCTGGATCCAAAGCTGCGAAGAGACGTAAGTCCTTCTGCGCAAGAAGCGCCGGTCAAATGAAAAAATTTCCTAAAGCAGCAAAGAATCCTAATTCTAGACTACGTCAAGCTAGAAGAAGGTGGAAGTGCTAGATCGATTTTTCTTAAAATTTTTTGATATCATAGATAATATTCTTTCTTGGATAGAACATTATGCTGTCCAGTTGACTTCTTGGTTGTGGCAGACTAGAGTAAAAATATTAAGGAGGAGAAGAAAAAAATGAGACAAGCAATACTACAAGCACTAGAAGATAAATACAACGCACAAATTTCTGAAGCGGATGCAACAATAAAAATTTATTTAGATCATTCTGTTGGTATTGGTGAACATCCACAACACATAGAAGAAATAGATAAACAATTACAAAAAATTGTTGATGCAGCAGAAAAATTAAAAGAACTACAGGCATTTAAATTATGAGCGATCCAAAAGTAGGTACAGGAAAAAAACCAAAAGGTTCTGGTAGGAGGTTATACACCGATGAGAATCCCAAAGATACTGTTAGAATTAAGTTTGCGACCCCTACTGATGCTCGTAAGACGGTTGCAAAAGTTAAAAAGATATCTAAACCGTTTGCAAGAAAAATCCAAATCTTAACTGTTGGAGAACAGCGTGCCAAAGTTATGGGTAAAAAACAAGTCGCTGCAATATTTAAAAGAGGTAAAGATGCTATCAGGAGAACAAATAATAGAAAAGCTTAAAAGAAGAATAAATGCAACTCTACAACAAATTGGAGACAGTATGATTACTGGTGGGGTTGACAGCATGGAAAAATACAAATATATGTTAGGACAGGCAGCAGCCTACCAAATAGTAATACAGGAAATCTCTAACCTGCAAAAAGAGGATGAAAAGGAGCAAAATGACGGAAACGTTATCGACATCAAAGGAAGTACCAAAAACTAGACTAGCGCTAGAAGAAAAATATAAAAACGAACCAAAAGAACCACACGCAAAAAGATTAGATCCTGACAATATAAAAGAAATGGTAAATCAATTACCAGAACCTGTTGGGTACAGACTTTTAGTTTTACCTTTTACACCAAAAGAGAAAACTAAAGGTGGAATATTATTTTCCCAAGAACAATTAGATAAAGCAAGAATTGCAACTACTTGTGGTTATGTTTTAAAAATGGGAGATCTTGCATACAAGGATAAAGAAAAATTTAATAAACCTTGGTGCAAAATAGGAGATTGGGTAATGTTTGCCAGATATGCTGGTTCACGTTTACCAATAGAAGGTGGAGAAGTGCGAATACTAAACGATGATGAAGTGTTAGGGACCATAGGTGATCCTGAATCAGTTCTTCATTACATTTAACATAGGAAGGAAACTATGCCGACGGAAAACGCACATAAAGCAGATGATCTCATTGATGTAGGCGAAGACAAAGGAGCTGAAATTAATTTAGATGATAAAGGCGAACCAGAAAAAGTTGAAGCGCCCAAGGAAGAGAAGATTGAAGTAGAGCAAGTTTCAGAATCTTCAGAAGATAAAACTTTTGAAAATGAAAGAGAAACTAAACTTGAAAAAACAGAAGATAAAAAAGACGAGTTAAAAGAATATAGTGAAGGCGTTCAAAAACGTATCGCTAAACTTACTCGTAAAATGC
>CACMAB010000039.1:0-2131 GCA_902611635.1 uncultured Pelagibacteraceae bacterium
CGGAGAATTCAATTTCACTGAGTTGATGTTGGAGACAGCGGAGAAATCGTTACGCCATTCATGCAGGTCGGAACTTACCCGACAAGGAATTTCGCTACCTTAGGACCGTTATAGTTACGGCCGCCGTTTACTGGGGCTTCAGAAATGAGCTTGCACCCATCGCATTAACCTTCCAGCACCGGGCAGGCGTCAGACCCTATACATCCACTTACGTGTTAGCAGAGCCCTGTGTTTTTGATAAACAGTCGCTTCTCCCTGGCTTGTGCCACCTTTCTCTAGTTGCCTAAAAAAAGGTCTTCCTTATTCCGAAGTTACGGAAGCATTTTGCCGAGTTCCTTCAACATCATTCTCTCAAGCGCCTAAATATACTCTATTAATCCACCTGTGTCGGTTTAGGGTACGGTCTAATGATGGAGCTATTTCTTGGAACCTTTTCGCGGCAAGTTCAATCCATTAAGAACCTACAACTTACAAGATCCGTCACTACCACCTGGTTAAGGAATATTAACCTTATTTCCATCGACTACGGCTTTCGCCCTCGCCTTAGGTGCCGACTAACTCTGCGCGGATTAACCTTGCGCAGAAACCCTTGGATTTTCGGCGAAGAAGTTTTTCACTTCTTTTATCGTTACTTATGTCAGCATTCGCACTTCTGATACCTCCAGGATCCTTCACAGGTATCCCTTCACAGGCTTACAGAACGTTCCGCTACCAGTTACAATTTTCGAAAAAATTGTAAATCCACAGATTCGGTATATGATTTTAGCCCCGTTACATCTTCGGCGCAGAAACTCTATTAGACCGGTGAGCTGTTACGCTATCTTTAAAGGATGGCTGCTTCTAAGCCAACCTCCCGGCTGTTAAGGAATTTCCACATCCTTTCACACTTAATCATAATTTTGGGACCTTATCTGGTGGTCTGGGCTCTTTCCCTCTCGACCATGGACCTTAGCACCCACAGTCTGTCTGCTGAGGAACAATGTTTAGCATTCGGAGTTTTATTAGGTTTGGTAAGAATCTCTTCCCCCTAGCCCATTTAGTGCTCTACCTCTAAACATCTATTTACTCAACGCACTACCTAAATAGTTTTCGCGGAAAACCAGCTATCTACGAATTTGGTTGGCCTTTCACCCCTTACCACAAGTCATCCAAAGACTTTTCAACGTCAACTGGTTCGGTCCTCCGGCAAGTGTTACCTTGCTTTCAACCTGCTCATGGTAAGCTCATTCGTTTTCGGGTCTAATTCATTTAACTATTCGCCCTATTAAGACTTGCTTTCGCTGCGCCTACACCTAGATGGCTTAAGCTTGCTAAATAAATTAAGTCACTGACCCATTATACAAAAGGTACGCCGTCACTCTAAAAAGAGCTTCGACTGATTGTAGGCATGCAGTTTCAGGTTCTATTTCACTCCCCTAATAGGGGTTCTTTTCACCTTTCCCTCACGGTACTAGTTCACTATCGGTCACTGAAGAGTATTTAGGCTTAGAGGGTGGTCCCCCTATATTCGAGCAGGATTTCACGTGTCCCGCTTTACTCATGAATTTTAACAAACATTACTTTTACGGGACTATCACCCTCTATGGTTAGCTTTTCCAAACTATTCAAATTTTTTTATCAAAACTGCTGGCCTAATCCGGTTTCGCTCGCCACTACTAACGGAATCTCAATTGATTTCTTTTCCTCTGGTTACTTAGATGTTTCAGTTCTCCAGGTTGTCTCTTTAAACTTATGTATTCAATTTAAAGTACCACATAAAGTGGTGGGTTTCCCCATTCGGAAATTTTCGGATCAAAACTTACATACAGCTCCCCGAAACTTATCGCAGTATATCACGTCCTTCTTCGGCTTTCAGTGCCAAGGCATCCGCCACACGCCCTTAAACGCTTGATTTATGCACAGAAAAAAATTCTGTGTTGAATCAAATTTTTATTTTGAACATTAGCTAATAACATTACTAATGTTCGGATATAGATATTGATATTAATTATTTTATTTACGATTTTTTATAACTAAGTGTTTGGTGGAGGATAGCGGGATCGAACCGCTGACCTCCTGAATGCAAATCAGGCGCTCTCCCAGCTGAGCTAATCCCCCTTAATCTTAATTTGGTGGGCCGAGAAAGACTCGA